>NZ_JBXAKU010000022.1:0-66470 GCF_058798735.1 Caulobacter sp. GW822-FHT07D08 | reverse complement strand
CGGCCATGCCAACCCTCATCGACAACACCAAACCCAAAACCGAAAACCGGACGGCGGTCTCAGCCGCCGCCCGGGCCGGCCTGAAAGGGTGTCGTCGATGAACATCATCCTCTTCCTGGCCCCCGCGTCGATCGGGCTCGGCGCCATCGGCCTGCTGGCCTTCTTCTGGACCATGCGCTCGGGCCAGTACGACGACCCCAAGGGCGACGCCGCCCGTATCCTCTACGACCATCTCGACGACAAGCCGCCCGCCGATCCGCTCTGACCGCCTGGCCGGCCACAGGGAGTATCCCCATGCTCGACGTCCTTACCGCGCGCGACTCCGGCCTGACCGCCGACCTTGTGGTTCGCCTGCCGGTCGAGGCCATGCTCACGCCAGGGGCGGCCGACCTGCGCGTCGACGCCTTGATCGAGGAACTGATCCAGCTGGAAGCGGCTCTTCCTTCGCCGCGGCGCACGCGCGGCGTCCTCCTGAGCGGCGCGGCCAATCGCCTGACCCGCGACGGCATGGTCCGGCTCTTCGAAGCCTTGCGACATGTCTTTCGGTTCGCGCCGGGCGCGATCAGCGTCGCCGAGATCGATCTTTCGGCCTGGTCCAGCGCCTGGGCGAGCGCCGCGGCGTTCCACGGCGTCGGCCGCGCGCGGTTCAGCATTTCGCCACCCGCGGGAGGCGACGCCGGCGGCGACCGGCCCGAGCTCGCGACCCTGGCCCAGGCGATAGCGGCCTTGCGGGACGCCCACGTCCCCGTGCTGGAAGTCGACTTGGGGGTCGCCTTCGATCTGACGGGAAGCGCGCTGGCGGACGTTCGCCAGATCGTTCGCTCGGCGCCTGACGTCTTGCGGCTGTCGGCTTGCGCGGAGACGGGCGAGGTTCCCGGCGCGGCCCGGTCGGCGCGCGAGGTTCGCGCCTATCTCGAACGCGCCGGCTATCACGATATCGGCGGCGGCCTCTTCGCCCTGCCCGGAAACGATCCCGCCGCCACCGGCGCGAACGGCGTCGACCGATCCGAACACGCCCCCATCGTCATCGGCGCTGGCGCGCGGGCCGCGCCCGTCAAGGACGCCAAGATCAATGGCGGGGCGCCGAAGGCCGAGGTCGACCCTGACCCGTCGGTCGCCTCGTCGGGCCAGTCGCGACAACTTTGACCTTGAGCGAGCGGGTTGCATGATTGCCCGTTCGCGCAAGACCTTCCCGCCGAGCGACCGTTCGGCGGGAAGGCGCCTCCCCTTCCGCCTCAAGCCAGCCGCCCGTCCCGTGTCCGCCCCGCTTGGGGGCGGACACCGCGCGGGACTTGATGATCGTCAACGCGCTGGTCGCTGGACGGCTCAGGATGGCTCAAAAGGGAGATTTCCCGCCTTGCGATCATCGGCATCGCCCGCGAACGTTCGTCTTTGCCTCAACCTAGGCACCGGAAGCCTGTTGGCGGTCCATGAGTGCATCGCTCGGTGCGATCTGGTCGAGGATCCGACGTCGGTCCCGGACCCGGTCGGCTAACCCGGAATCGATGGGAGGCCGTCAGGCGGCCAAATCTGTCGCCGAGAAGCGTGGGCGGGTGATCGTGAAGCGTCGTGAACCGTCCAGCGCCACGCGGCCGTCATGCTGCAACTGGGTAAGCATGCGCGACACCGTTTCGATCGTGAGTCCCAGATAGTCGGCGATATCCTGGCGGCACATCGGCAGGTTGGCCCACGCCCCTTCGCTGCGCCGGGCGATCTGGCTCAGGAAGAAGACGACCTTCTCGTAGGCGTTGCGCCGCGCCAAGATCACCATGCGCGCCTGGGCCTGTTCCAGTTGCAGGCTAGTGACCGTCCAGATCAGCCGCTCGATAAGCGCCCCATCCTCGGCGACGGCGAGGGCCTGGCGCCGTACATGGGCGATTTCGCAGTCGGTGAGGGCCTCGGCCGCGTGGCTGTGAGTCGCGCCCAGCGCCAGTCCGAACATGTCGCCCGGAAAATAAAACTCGCTGACCTGACGACGACCGTCGGCGAGCAGCCGCGTGCTGCGCACCACGCCCTTGGTCACGCGATAGTAGTCGGTGGCCCGGCCCTCCTGGGCGAAGATCTCGTCCCCCGCCCCGAAGCGCGTCGTGCGCGCCAGGCGATCGAAGGCGGCCTGCGCGGCGAGGTCGGCGGACGTACCCGCAGCCGAACTGATCAAGACCTGAAACGGCATGACTTCCCCCAAAACTCTTCAGAAGATTAGGGACGAGAGGGTCACGCCCACTATTAGGAAACCTACCTAGTCGAACTCATTTCGACGCCTTGACCCGCGACCAATTCGCACACGCTCAAAGATGGCGAACACAATCGGAAAAGCCGGAACGAGCCCCCAAGATCAAAGACGCCCAATCTTTCGGCGCAATGCCGCGCCTCCTCGGATTCGACCTGTCGTTGTTGGAGTCCCATTCAGGTGCGACGGATTGTCCACTTAGGTAATCTTACCGAGTGTGGACAAACCCCAGGCATGGTGACGCTAGGCATCGCGAGCATCGTTCGTCGAGCGCCGGAAGGTCTACAATGCGCATTCTTCACGTCGATGACGACCAACTGGTTCGCGAACTGATCAAAATCAGCATGGGACGCCTCGGTCACGACGTCCTGTCCTTTCAGGACGGTCCGGCCGCCCTGGACCATCTGCGCACCCATCCTGTCGACCTGATCATCTCCGACGTGACGATGCCCGGCATGAACGGCGCGCAATTTGTCGGCGCCGTGCGCGACGAGGCCTTGTCCGGCGCGCCTGTCGTCTTCCTGACCTCGGGCTTCGACCCTCGCACCGCCGCGCTGGAGGCCCTGGGCCCCGTCGCCATCCTCGGCAAACCCTTCGACCCGTTCGAACTGCCCGCGGAGATCGAGCGCCGAATGGCGCGCGTCGCATCGTCGCAAGGCGCTCAAGCCTGACAGCGCCGCCGCGGGCGGCCCGACAAGCTCGGCGCACTCAGCGCGTCAGCGCCGCGCGCAGGGTATCGACCAGGTCATCGTCCAGCAGTGGCTTCTCAATCAGCAAGGCCCCCGACTGTTCCGCCTTGCGCCGCAGGTCCGCGGAGGGATGCGTGGCGGTCACCACCATGACGATGTCGGGAAAGAGCCCTCGCACCAGTTCGATGAGGGCCAGCGCGTCTATCGCTGGCGCGGCGTGCCCCATGATCACCGCCTCGGCCGCGCCTGCGCGCAGGCGGGCGAAAAAGGTCGGCGTGGCGGCGAAGGTCTCCACCCGGTAGCCCTCGAGACCCAGGGAAAAGCTCAAGGCTTGACGAAGCGCGGCATCCTCGTCGATCACGAGAACGCGAGGCGACTGGGCTAAACTCAAGGGCAAGGACACGGATCTTGTTCCGCCTGACGGGGGTGACCCGGCGGCGGGCCGGGTGCGCCTGAGCTTGATACGCCGGCCCGACTGTCGGAAACATCTGGACTGCCCCTAAGGGGAATCCCGGACTAGCCACGGCTGCCCGACCGGCCACGCGCGGAGTGACGACCATCGACGAATTCACGCCGCCGCGTCCCAACTCCACTCGGACTAACGCCGCTCGGGAATGGGCGATGGCCGCGAGCATCGCGTCCGCGCTGGTCGTCGCCGGGATCATCGCGCGCGTCTTGTTCGAACCGATCCTGGGCGATCGCGGCCTCTATCTCTTCTTCTTTCCGGCCGTGGTCGCCGCCTCCGCCTATCGCGGCGCGGCCGGGGGCCTTTTGGCCTGCGCTCTGAGTCTTGTCTGCCTTCTCCTCGTGAACCTGCGCCACAACGGCTTTGACTTCGGCGACGCGGTCGGGACGCTGCTGTTCGTGGCGGTCAGCGCGGGGATCTGTTTTGGCGGCGAGCGCTTTCGCACGGCCCGCAAACGGGCCGACGCCGTGACGGCCGATCTGCTGCTGCGCGAAGCCCATCTGGCCTCCATCCTCGACACCGTGCCCGACGCCATGGTGCTGATCGATGAAGCGGGGCGCGTGCGCTCGTTCAGCTCGACGGCCGTCCGTCTGTTCGGCTGGACCCCGGAGGAAATCTTCGGCCAGAACGTCAATCGACTCATGCCCGAGCCCTACCGGTCGGCGCACGACGGCTATCTGCAGCGCTACTACGGCACCGGCGAGCGCCGGATCATCGGCCTGGGTCGCGTGGTCATCGGCGAGCGCAAGGACGGTTCGACCTTTCCGATGGAGTTGTCGGTGGGTGAAATCCGGACAGGCCGGGAACGGTTCTTCACCGGCTTCGTACGCGACCTCACCGAGACCCAGCGCACCCAGGCCCGATTGCAGGAGCTTCAGGGCGAGCTCGTCCATATCGCCCGGCTGACCTCAATGGGCGAGATGGCCTCGGCGCTGGCGCATGAGATCAATCAGCCGCTGTCGGCCATCGCCAACTATCTGAAGGGCGCGCGCCGCCTTCTCGAAGAGACCGACATTGACCGCGACACCCTCGATGGCGCGCTCGACAAGGCCGGGGAGCAGGCGCTTCGCGCCGGCGCGATCATCCGCCGTCTGCGAGACTTCGTGGCGCGCGGCGAAACGGAGCGACAGGTAGAGAGCCTCAATCGTATGGTCGAGGAAGCTGCGGCCCTGGCGTTCATCGGCGCGCGGGAGCTCGGGGTCGGGGTGCGCTTCGACTACGACATCAAGACCGACCGCGTTCTGGCCGACCGCGTCCAGATCCAGCAGGTCATCGTCAATCTGATCCGCAACGCCATCGAAGCCATGTCGGACGGCCCTCGCCGAGACCTGAAGATCAGCGTATCACGCGCCGACCAAGACGCTGTCGTCTCCGTGAGCGATACTGGACCTGGCGTCGCGCCGGAAATCATCGACAATCTGTTCGCCGCGTTTGTCACGACCAAGCGCGACGGCATGGGCGTGGGACTTTCGATCTCACGAACCATCATCGAATCGCACGGCGGTCGGCTGTGGGCCGAGGAGACGCCCGGCGGCGGAGCGACGTTCAGGTTCACCCTGAAGATCGTGGAAGGAGACCAGAGTCTTGAGTAACGGCGTCGTGCACATCATCGATGACGATGAAGCCATCCGCGACTCCCTCGGCTTTCTGCTGCGGGTCAATCGCATCCCGTTCCGCGTCTTCAGCTCGCCAGTAGAATTCCTGGAGGCCTCGCCGCCCGAGGGGGGCTGCATCCTGACCGATGTACGCATGCCCGAAATGAATGGCGTCGAGATGGTTCGTCGCCTGAAGGCGCGCGGCGATCGCGCGCCGGTCATTGTGATGACCGGCCACGCGGACGTTCCGCTGGCGATCGAAGCGATGAAGGCCGGGGTCGTCGATTTCATCGAAAAGCCGTTCGAGGAAGGCCAGTTGCTCGCGGCGATCAACGCCGCCCTGGCGCAAGGCAAGGCCCAGCGCGACCAGGACACCACTCTGATCGAGACGCGGAAGCGTCTGGCGGCGCTGTCGCCCCGCGAGCGAGAGGTCCTCGACGGCCTCGTCGAAGGCAAGGCCAACAAGGTCATCGCCTTCGACCTGGGGATCAGCCCGCGAACGGTGGAAATCCATCGGGCCAATCTCATGGGCAAGATGCAGGCGCGCAGCCTTTCGGAACTGGTGCGCATGGCCCTGTCGGTCCGGGATCGCGACTGACACGGCGGCGCGTCAGTGGCGGCTTCGCGCCGATCACCAAGGCGAGCGCACCCTGTCCACCCGCGCGAGCCGCGACGTGCAGGGCAGCGCAGGCGACAGACGGACGCCGAGGACGTACGGGATCAAGCGTAGGCGACAGCCACCCGGTCTTCGGCTAAAGCGCATCGCGTGACTCGATCGGCGTCCCACCGCTGGCCCTTGATGCGCGCTGCGTTCCTTGCGTTGGCGTTGATAGCGGTTGCGCTGAAGGTGCTGGTGCCGGCGGGCTTCATGACAGCGCCGGGGCCGACGAACGGCCTGCCGTTCTCCGTGGTCATCTGCACTGGGCAGGGCGCGATGGTCGTCGAACCCGGCGACCCGATGAGCCACGACAAAAGGGCCCCGTCCGAAAAGCCGTCGCACGACCAGCCCTGCCCGTTCGCGGGTCATGGCGCGGCCACGGTCGCGCCCAGCGCGATCACCGTCCAGGCGGTCACTTTCGCCGTCTATGTCGAACCGGCGGCGCGCCCCGTGAAGGGCTTGGCGCCGGGGCGCGGTCTGGCCGCGCCGCCGCTTCCCGCCCGAGGTCCTCCCAGCCTGCTGATCTGACGCCCTGGCGCCTTGGCGCCGGGCCCGTCCTGCCGATCAGTTCAGCTCACGGCGCCGATGCGCGCCGAAGGATCTCACATGAAGTCTCTCCTGCTCGCCACGAGCGCCCTCGTCGGCGCCGCGCTCCCGGTCATGGCGCGCGCCGACGCCGTCCTCGACGTGGACCAGAACAAGGTCGAAGGCGTCGTCGTCACCGGCCGCTCGTTCAATCTCCAGACCCAGATCGCCGGCCGCCTTGGCCTCACCGAGCGCGAAACTCCCGCCGCCATCGAGGTGCTGACCCAGGAGGACATTCAGGCCCAGGGCCTGAGGACCGCGATCGAGGCCCTAAACGCCGCGCCCGGCGTCGTCTCGGGCAATCTGCCGGGCTCGGTCGGCTCGGTGTCGATGCGCGGCTTCCAGCGCGCGGTGAACTATCTCTACGACGGCGTGCGCATGCCCAATTCGGATGCGGGCGTTCGCAATTGGGACGCCTGGGCCTTCGAAAGGATCGAGGTGATCAAGGGCCCGGCTTCCGTCACCTCCGGTGAAGGCGCCCTGGCCGGCGCCATCAACTTCGTGCCGCGCCGGCCGGTGCTTGGCCGGCGCTCTGGCGAGGCCTTCGCCAGCGCCGGCAGCCGCGACAGCTACCGCCTGGCCGCCGACCTCAACGCCCCGGTCGGCGACAAGGCCGCCGTGCGCGGCGATGTCGCCTGGTCGCGCTCGGGCGGCTGGATCGACGACACCGACTCCCGCACCTTCGCCGCCAATCTGGCCGTTCTGCTGGCGCCCACCGATCGCTTCTCGGTGACGCTGTCGGCCGACTACTACGAGGACCGCTTCTCGACCGCCTACTATGGCACGCCGCTCGTGCCGGCCGCCGCGGCCCGGGATCCCTCCGACCTCGTCTCGGGCTCGGCTGGTCTGGTCCTCGACAAGGCGCTGCGTCGCAAGAACTATGACACGACCGATGGCCTGATGGACTCCCAGTCGGTGTGGCTGCGGGTCCGCGCCGCGTACAAGCTCAGCGATGCATGGACGCTGGTCAGCGACAGCAGCTGGTACGACGCCGACCGGCTATGGCGCGACAGCGACGACTACAGCTTCAACAGCGCGAGCGGCCGTTTCGACCGCGCCACCACAAAGATCAGCCACGATCACCAGTTCTGGAGCCTGCGCCTGCACGCGGCCTATGACGGCCAGTTGGCCGACCGCCGCAACCGCTTCACCGTGGGCGCGGAGCTGGGCGGCACCGACTTCTTCACGGTGCGCCGGTTTGGAACGACGACCTCGGTCGACCCTTACGCGACGGTCCGGGGCCTGTTTCCCGCCGACACGACCGCCAACTTCTCGACCCGCCAGAACGTCTGGGCCGACGTCGACTCCAAGGCGCTGTTCGTCGAGGACGCCTACAACCTGACGCCCGACCTGCTGCTGGTCGGCGGCGCGCGCCTGGACAGGTTCTCGCTGGACCGCCGCGTGCTCAACGCCACCACCGGCGCGGTCACGCGCTATGGCCAGGACTACAGCCCCGTCTCCTGGCGCCTGGGAGCGGTCTACAACCTCCTGCCCAAGACCCAGGTCTACGGTCAGTACACGCGCGCGGCGACGCCGGTCAGCGGCGTCCTGTTCCTCAGCGCGACCAACGCGACTTTCAAGGTCAGCATGGGCGACTCCTACGAGGTCGGGATCAAGGGTCTGACCTTCGACGACCGCCTGCAGCTCACCGCCTCGGCCTACCACATCCGCCAGGACGACATCCTGACCCGCAGCCCCACCAACCCGGCGGTGACGGTGCAGGGCGGCAGCCAGACCTCGCGCGGCGTTGAGGTGTCGGCCGAGTGGGCGGTGAGTGAAGCGCTGAAGGCCAAGCTCTCCGCGACGGTCCTGGACGCCAAGTTCGACACCCTGATCGAGGCCGGCGGCGCCGACCGCGCGGGCAACCGGCCGGCCAACGTTCCCGAAAAGCTCGCCGACCTCCTCGTGACCTACGCGCCGCGCGCCCTGCCGCTGACCTTCACCGGCGCGGTGCGCTACAGCGGCGACTTCTTCACCGCCAACGCCAATACGGTGAAGGTCGAGGCCCACACGCTGCTGGACGCTTCGGTCAGTTGGGCCGCGCCGTTCGGCACGCTCAGCCTTCGCGGCCGCAACCTGACCAACAAGCTCTACGCCGACTGGTCGGGGTACGCGTCCTACCTCGTCTTCCTGGGCGAGCCGCGCAGCGTCGAGCTCTCGCTCCTGCGCAAGTTCTAAGCCGAACCACCCGCCGGCCCTTCAAGGGGCCGGCGGGTCTTCCCAGGCCGTCAGCCTCAGGACCCGCAACACCGTGACCGTTCACGCCCGATCCTTGCTTCGACGGATCCATCTTTGGCTGGGCCTTGTTCTGGGCCTGCCCTTCGCGGTGCTGGCCGTGACCGGTTCGGCGCTCGTGTTCTACATTGAGCTCGACGCCTGGCTGCATCCGGGCATCCGCGTGGCGACCAGCGCCCACGCGCCCGACTGGACCTCGCCCGTATGGGACCAGGCGCTCGCCACCGCCCGGACACAGTGGCCGGACGCGACGGGCAAGTGGTCGTTCGAGGTCACCGGCAAGCCCGGCGCTATTCCGGCCCGCTACTACGCGCCGACCGAGGGACACGCGGCCGGTCACAGTCACGCCGATCCGTTGATGGTGTGGTTCACGCCCGATGGTCGCCAGGTCCTGCGCCAGGCGCGCTGGGGCGACTACCTGATGACCTTCTTCTACGACGTTCACCGCAACTTCCTGGCCGGCGACCTTGGCAACGTCGTCGTCGGCTGGACCGGCGTGGCGACCCTGTTCCTGCTGGCCACGGGCCTTTTGACATGGTGGCCGCGGGGCAGTTGGCGAAAGGCCCTGGCCTATAAGCGCGCGACCTCGCCGACGCGCAGGCTCTACGATCTTCACAAGCTGGTCGGCCTGGCCAGTCTGGCGCTGCTGCTGATCCTCTCGGCCACCGGGGCGCTTCTGGCGTTGCCGGCCGAGAAGACCTGGCTGCTGTCCAAGCTCGTCGCCCCCGTGGTCGCGGTCCCCGCGCCTGTCTCGAAAGTCATCGCCGGGCGCCAGGTCTCGATCGGGCAGGCCCTGGCGGCGGCCCATCGGGCGCTGCCTGACGGCCGCATCGCCTGGATCGATGTTCCGGGGCCGGGCGATGGCGTGTTCCGGTTCCGAGCCCAGGTCCCCGGCGATCCGACCCACCGCTTTCCCTACAGCTTCGTCTTCGTCGACCAATATTCGGGCGCGGTCCTGGCCGTTCTCGACGCTCGCGAGGGCACGACCTCGACCACGGTCAGCAACTGGATCAGGCCGCTGCACGACGGTTCGGTCGCGGGTCTTTCGACGCGTGTCCTGGCCATCGCCGTCGGCCTCGCGCCCCCTGCTCTGTTCATCACCGGCTTTCTTCGCTGGCGAAGGCGCCGCGCCGCCAAGCGCCGACCAGCCTGACGTCTCGCCCTTCAACCTTTTCTCGGAAGAGCTCCCATGCCCGTCTTCATCAACCGTCGCGCCGCGCTCCTGGCCGCGACATCGTTCTGCCTGATCACCGCCGCAAGCGCCGCCCATTCACAAGACGCCACGACGTCCAGCGACAAGGCCAAGGCTCCGACGCCTTACAGAGAGACCGCCGGCGGCCAAAGCTGGGTCAGCGAGGTCCTCATCACTGGCCAGCGGCAGGGTTACGGCGCGCCGGTCGCCGCCTCGGGTGAATTCGGCGGCTATGTCGCTGCGGGGCGGCGCCTTTTCAACCGTGAACCCCACCCGCCGTTCAACGCCGGATCGATGCAGACGGCGCCGCCGGAGGTGAAGGCGCCCATGCTCAAGATGATGGTCGAGTTCAAAAACAAGGCCGAGGCCTTGGCGCGCGTCTCGCAAGCGCGAAGCTGAAGGTTCCTCTTGCCTCATGGCGTCTCGAACACATGACCACGTTGATCCCACATCTCCGCCAGGTGGGCGCAAGCCTGTTGGTGCGGTCGTGAGTTGCGTTTTCGCAAGGGTTCTCGGCCAACCCATCGCCCGCGCGGCCTCGGGAGTTCCATTGGCGAAATGACCGCCTTGATCCCCATGCTTGCTCGACTCCTGGCGCGAACGGCTTTCGTTCTGACGTGCCTGGCGCTGGCCGTGCGGATCCTGGCGCCGCCGGGGTTCATGATCGCGCCGACGGCCCAGACCGGCGCCATGTCGCCGATCGTGCTGTGCTCTGGCCAAGGACCGGTCACCAGGTTCATCGCCGCCGACGGTCGACTGGTGGATGGGCCTGCTCACAATCCCAAGGACGATGGCGAGACGCGCCATGGCGCGCACTGCGGCTTCTCCGCGACCGCGACGGGGCCGCTGCCGCCAAGCGCGCTTGGCGTGGCGCGGTGCGTCGTAATCGGCGCGACCGACAAGACGCCGCCACCAACAGGCTTGAGGCCGGGCCTTGGGCTCTGCGCGCCACCACCGCCCGCCACCGGTCCGCCTCTGACGCTCTGATCGCCTTCGCCGCGCCGGCGTCGCATTTTCGCGCGCTCGCGCCTGTCGTCAGACTTCATGCGGACGTTTTCCATGTCATCGCCATCCACGACCCCAGCACCCCCTCCCCTGCTTCACGTCCACCTGTCCCCCAGCCGCTCGCTGACACGTCAAGGCCAAGCCGTCGCCATCGGCGTGTTCGGCGCGGCCTCGCTCGCCGTCTCGCTGCTGTTCATCAGTCAGGGTTACTGGCCGATCGCCCCATTCCTGGCGCTCGATGCGGGTCTTCTCGCCTTCGCCTTCTTCGTCATCGCCCGCCGCGGCCGAGCCTATGAGGAGGTCGTCGTCGAACCCGACACCATCCGGATCCTGCGCGCCGACGGCATCTCGCAGATCGTCGAGGATCGCATTCCCACCGCCTGGACCCGACTGGAGCGCGATGATGATCCAGACTTCGGCTGCCAGGCCTTGCGCCTACGCCATCGGCGGCGCTCGGCCACCATCGCCGACATGCTCTCCCCGGCCGAACGCGACAACGTAGCGGCCCTGCTCGCCGAAGCCCTGGCGCGGGCACACCGTGGCGGCCTGGCCGCCCGCCAGCCCGTTCTCGTCCCCGCCGCCCTGTCTCCCTTCCCGTCACACACGCCTTTCAGGAGGATCCCATGATCCGCGTCCGTCTCCTCGCCGCCGCCTTCGCGGTCCTCCTTGGAACGATCATCGCGCTGGCCCTGCCCCTGCCTCGGAGCCAGGCCACGGCGGCGGCGGCGGCCCCAATCGCGACCAAGGCCTGCGTTTGTCCCGGCGCGGGTCGCGCTTCGAGCGCCTCCGTCACCGCGTTCCTGAACCACCGCGCCTAACGCCGATCTCCTGCTTCACACCTCAAAGGACCCTACCAATGAAGATCACCTCTGTTTTCTGCATCGCCGTCGCCGGAGCGATGGTCATCGCTCCCGCCTTCGCCGCGCAAAAGACGGCATCGCCCCTCGAGATCTCTCACCCCTGGAGCCGGGCGACCCCGCCCGGCGCGACGACGGGGGCGGGCTATCTGGCCATCACCAACCCCGGCAAGACGCCCGACCGTCTGGTCGGCGGTTCGACGCCCGTCGCCGCCAAGCTGGAAATCCACGAAATGTCGATGACCGGGGGCGTCATGCGCATGCGTCCCGTGGCCGGGGGCCTTGTGATCGGCGCGGGTCAGACCGTGACCCTGAAGCCCGGCGGCTATCACCTGATGCTGATCGGTCTCAAACGCCCTCTCAAGGCCGGTGAGCAGGTGCCGGTCACCCTGACCTTCGAACGCGCGGGCCCGGTCAAGACCGCCCTGGACGTGCAGGCGACCGGCGCCGCGCCGGCCGCGCCTTCCCATCACGACATGCCCGGGATGAAGATGTGAACCGGACCACAAAAGTCACCCTGGGGCTGACGGCGATCGGCGTGCTGGTCGTCGCCTTGCTGATCTTCTGGACAATGCGGCCACAGGGTTTGGCGCCGTCGTCGATCGGCGGCGCCTTCAGCCTGGTCGATCAGGACGGACGCGCCGTCACCGACAAGGATCTGCTGGGCAAGCCGACGGCGATCTTCTTCGGCTTCACCTATTGCCCCGAGGTCTGCCCCACCACCCTGGCCCAGATGACCCAGTGGCTGCAGGCCCTGGGTCCCAAGGCCGACAAGCTCAACGTGGTCTTCGTCTCGGTCGATCCCGGTCGAGACACCCCGGCGGTGATGAAGGAATATCTGTCCAACTTCGATCCGCACATCCGCGGGTTTTCGGGCACGCCCCAGCAGGTCGCCCAGGCCGCCAAGGCCTACCGCGTCTACTACGAGAAGGTGCCGATCGAGGGCGGCGGTTACACCATGGACCATAGCTCGGCGATCTATCTGTTCGACGCCAAGGGCCGCTTCGTCTCGCCCATAGGCTACGGCGGCCCGCCTGAAGTCGGCCTCAACGCGTTGAAGGCCCTGATACCCCCCTAGCTGTCCAGTCCCGTGGCGGCCTTCAGGGCGCGCCGGAGGGACGGGTCGACGCGGTAGTCGGCTGGAGACCGATGGCTATGTCTCCGGTCTGATCGGATCGGGGCGCTGGCGGGTCAATCCGCGCCGATCGCCGCCCCTGGCGCATGCGCGGAAACGCGTCGCTCACGGGGTCAACGCTTTGAGCTCTGCTTGGAAAGATCCGCGCCACGCAGAGCGACCAGCGCGAAAACCGCGTCGGTTTGAAGAATGCTCGCCCCCATCGACAGTAAGGCCCTGACGCCAACGTCGTCGCCCAAGACCAGACGCTGGTCGGCGTCGCCCAGGCTGTTCAGCCAGACGCGCGGACCGAGTCGCGCGATAGCGTCGCGGGCTTCAGGCGTCAGGCTTTCGGGATCAGCGTGAACCACTTGCGCCGGTCCAGTGATCCGCAGCAGGTCGGCCAAAGGCAGATCCGTGGAGAACCGAACCATCAGGCGCGCCGCGGGGTCCAGGGCCCGCACGCTGGCGAGAATGGCGGGATCGCTGTCGAAGTAGAGGCTGGTGGCGCGCATACCGGAGGCATTGACCGTCTCAACGATCGGCCTCAGACGATCGCTCTTCAGATCGAGATCGACCAGGATACGCCCGCAGGCCACCGCGAGCGCTTGCGCCAAGGTCGGCGGCGCCGCGTCGGCGGCGCGGCCATCGCGCTGTTTCAGCCGGAGCGCGGCGACCTCCGACGCGGTCTTGTCCTCGACCACGCCCTCGCCGGTCGTGGTCCGGTCGACCTTCCGGTCGTGCATCAGCACGGGTGTCCCGTCCTTGGTCACGGCGACATCGATCTCGACGATCTCGACCCCCGCCGCGATGGCGTCCTCGATCGCCGCCAAGCTGTTCTCGGGCGCGCGGCTGTGCGCGCCGCGGTGCGCGGCGATCATCAGTCCAGCGTCCGGCCTGGCGAGACGCGAGAGCGCCATCGCCATGGCCGGCGTCTGCGCGCAACGCTCCGGGGCCG
Source organism: Caulobacter sp. GW822-FHT07D08 (assembly GCF_058798735.1). Classification (NCBI taxonomy): domain Bacteria; kingdom Pseudomonadati; phylum Pseudomonadota; class Alphaproteobacteria; order Caulobacterales; family Caulobacteraceae; genus Caulobacter; species Caulobacter sp. GW822-FHT07D08. The sequence continues at coordinate 52,886 of NZ_JBXAKU010000022.1, read as the reverse complement.
TCGGCTCGGCCGCTCGCGCGGCGCTGGCCATGCCAAGGGCGAGCATGCCTAGAAGTGCGAGGCCACGGATCATGGCGCGCGCTTCAGGTCGAGTTCGGCGCTCTTCGGCGCCAGATCGATCAGTCGAGCGGGCTTGCCTGGCGCCGACTTGCTCAGGCGGAAGGCGTCGTAGAGCACGCCTGTGGCGGTGTAGGCCCTGTAGGTCAGCTCGGCGCCGTCGACACCAATCGCCTGGAGCAGCTGCACGCCGGTCGCCTTGCGCGAAGCCCAGTCGCGTTCGCCGCCGACATACTGCTTGGGGCCAGCCACCGACACCACATAGACCGGCGCGCCCTTGCGCCCCCGGGCATAGGTGTGGTCGTGGCCCTGGAGCACCAGATCGACGCCGTACTTCTGGAGCACGGGCTCGAGCGCCGAACGCAGCTCGGCGTTGTCGCGCCCCTTGGCGGTCGAATAGATCGGATAGTGCAGGAAGACGACCGTCCAGAGGTTCGGATTGTCGGTCAATCGCGCCTCCAGCCACTTCAGAGTCGCGTCGGCGAGGTCAGGAAAATCGGAGATGGCGTCGGCGTCGAGCGACAGGAACCGCACGCCCTGGTAATCGACCTGGTAGACGGTTTCCGACAGCGCCGCGACGCCCGGCGGACCGTTGCGCGGCAGGGTGAACTGCTGTCTCCACTGCGGGGCCAGACTCGGACGGCCTTCGATCTGCGGGCCATATTCATGATTGCCCGGGCTGGGCAGGGTCAGAAGCTCAGCGTGCAGGTCCGGCGCCATGTCGAACCACTCGCCCCATTCTCGATCGGCGTCCGAGCGGTTGATCAGGTCGCCGGCGTAAAGCGCCAAGGCCGCGTCCGGCGCCAGACGGCGCGCCATGCGCATGACCCGCGATCCGTGGCTCTCGACCTCGTTCTGCACGTCGCCGAAATAGAGGAAGCTGAACGGCTTGGCGGTCGCCGCCGCCGTGCGGATCTGCCGCCAGGCGCTGAAGGTCCGTCCATCGCCCACGCGATAGACGTAAAGCGTTTCCGGCTTCAGGCCCTGGACGACGGCGCTGTGGGCGGTCGCCGAGACCGGCCCGCCGTTGCGAGGGACGTACTGCATCACCTCGCTGTCGGCCATGACGGTCTGAACGGCGTCCTCGAAGGCGGGTCCGGGCGTCGCCTCGGCGTATTCGACCAGACCCTTGCCGGCCCAGGCCTCCATGCGCCAGGTCAGCGCGAAGCCGCGCGACGGATCCTCGGTCGGATTGACGATCAACCGCTGCGGCTTGCCGCCGGCGATCACCGGCTCGGCCGCGGGTCTCGCCTTGGCCGGCGCCTGGGCGGTCGCCGGCGCGGCGAGCGACAGAGCCGCCAGGGCGACGCCGCAAACGAGGGCCGCCGCCCGCTGGAACGACGCGCCAGGGGCGCGGGGCGGATTGAAACTCTGGGTCACGGTCGACCTCGCATCAAGCGTTCAGGGAAATTGGGGTCGGCGCGGCCAAGGGGAGCCGCGCCGACGTGGCGCGCCTGGGGCGGACCAGGCGCGCCGGCGCCGAAAGACCGCACGGAGGCGATCCGCCGGCGTAGCGGTCAGAGCTTCCAGTCGAAGCTGAGGCTGATGTAGCGGCCGTTCTCGATGTAGTCGCGAATGCCGCCCTTGGCCTTGCCGAACGTGTACCAGTAGGTGTGGCTGTCCAAGGCGTTCTGCACCTTGAAGGTCGCGGCCATCCGGTCGTTGAAATGGCGGCGGACCATCAGGTCGACGAACCTGTAGTCCTGCTCGTAGGGATCGTTGCCGTAGTCCTCGATGTCTTCGAGCGATTCCGACTGGTAGCTGTACGAGACATAGGCCTCCCAGCCGTTGCGCTCCCAGAAGACTTCCAGATTGGCCAGTCGAGCGGGCGTCTCCATCAGCGGCAGTTCCAGGCCCGCCGGGTGCCAGCTGATGCCGGTGACGGCGCGGGCGCGCTGGAAGGTCATGTTGGCCGCGACGCCGAGGCCGTCGAACGGGGCTGGCAGCCAGTGCAGGATCTGGCGGGCGTTGACTTCCACGCCGGTCACCTTGGCGGACTTGCCGTTCATCGGCGTCGAGATGTCGACGCCCGTCCCGTCCGTGTAGTTTTCCGTCGTGCCGTCCTGGATGACGCTGGACGAGGAGCGGAACAGGAAGTTGCGGATGTCCTTGTGGAACAGACCGATCGAATAGGCGCCGGTCTTGCCATTGTACCATTCCAGCGAGGCGTCGTAGTTCACCGCCTTCATCGGTTTCAGGTCGGGATTGCCCGTGGTGACGCTCTCGAGGATCCACTTGTCCTTGGGATCGGTCTTGCCGTCGCCGTTCGGATCGGTGTTGTAGCCGTAGGACTTGGCCGAACTCATGCGGTTGATGTCCGGACGCGAGAAGCTGGTCCAGACCGCGCCACGCAGGACCAGGTCGTCCCTGAACTTGTAGTTCGTGTGGATCGACGGCAGCACGTTGACGAAGTTGGACTTGTCGCGCGTGAAGGTGTCGCCCTTGAGCGGGTCTTCCAGCCAAGCCTGGATGTCGTTCTGGGTGCGCTCGACGCGAACCCCGGTGATGACCTCGGCCTTACCGAACTGGGCCTTGCCCATCGCGTAGCCGGCGAGGACGGTCTCCTTGTAGTTCCAGGTGTCTTCGTTGGAGACCTCCGCCGCGTCCGGCGACGTCGCCAGGCCGCTGAAGAAGGTGGACTTTCCGTCCTGGGCCTTGCGCAGCTCGGCCATCATGTTGTCGGTGTCGATCGTGACGCCCAGCCGATACTGACCCGAATAGACGCCGAACAGGCTGTCGACGGACTTGCCAAAGTACGGGGAGAAGTCGGCCATCGTGCCGCTGCGGGTCAGGTCGATGAAGCTGCCGCCCGTCTTGCGGCGCTCCGAGACGGACATCTTCAGGCCCGTCTTTAGCTCGCGCAGCCAGTCGCTGGACGGCGCGTAGGCGAGGTTGAACTGGGCCTGCTTGAGCGTCTCCTCGTTGTCGCCGAAGCCGGCCGTCATGCCCGAATACTTGAAAGCGGCCGGGTCCTGGACGGCGGCCATGCCGGCGGCGTTCAGCACCCACTTCGGAAAGCGCGGGTCGCCAGCGGTCGAGACGAACACGCCCTTGTTGCCCAGCCAGTCATAGGCGTCGGTGCGGAACTGCAGCTCGAACTCGTCTTTGATGTTGTCGCGCGAGTTGGAGTACGAGAAATCGTAGTCGACGGTCAGGTCGCCGAACCGGCTCTTGCCGCCCAGAGTCGCCGAGCCCAGCACGCCTTCGGTCGAGCCCCCTTCCCAATAGCGGCGCAGCCGAAAGCCTTGCGGGTCCCACAGGCCCGAAGCCCCGTCCAGACTGTAGAAGCTCTTGGTCTTGCGGTCGGCGTCGGTGATCCGCCCGTCCTTGTTCTGATCGACGATGTCGTTGACCGAATAGCCGTAGACGCGCGCGCCGTTCTCGACGCCGATGACCGCCTTGTCGGGCGTCATCAGGTCTGTGCGGGACTTGTCCTTCTGGACCAGGCGCTCGGAAATGCGGTCGGCGTAGTTGCGAAAGTTGAGCCGATTGCGGAATTCCGTCTCGTCATAGACGTTGTACTGTCCACGCAGGTGGACCTCGTGGTCGGCGCTTCGCCAATCCAGCGATGCGTTGACGCCCTTGCGCTCGACCTTGGTCTCGCCCGCCGAGAGCTCGACCCCAAGGGTCTGGAAGGTCGAGGTGTCGAAGTCGCGCGACTTGTTGGTGACGAACCAGCGCTGGGGCATGTCGTCGCCCGACCCGCCGACTTGCTCGAACTGTGAATTGCGGCGTGAAAAGCTGGCGGTGACGAACAGGCCAAGGTGCTCGTTGAACTGGCGGCCGAACGACAGCTGCGCCTCGCCCGACTTTTTCCGGTCGCGCTTGTCCAGCATCGTGCCTTCGAGCGACACCGCCAGGTGCGTGGGATCGAAGTCGAACGCGGTCGGCGTGCGGATCTCGACCGAGCCGCCCAGGGCGTCGCCGTCCATGTTGGGCAGGATCGACTTGAACACGGTGATCGAGTCGACGCCGGCGGCGGGCAGGAAGCTCAGCCGCACGCCGCGATAGAAGTTGTCGCCGGGCGAGCCCATGCCGCCCAGACGCACGCCGTTGACCGAATAGGTGTTGTACTCCGTGGCCAGGCCCCGGATCGAAATCCGATCGCCCTCGCCGGTCGTGTGGTTTCGCACGGCCGACACGCCGGGCAGGCGCGAAACCGCCTCGGTCAGGTTGGACGAGGGCAGCTTGCCCATGTCGTTGGCGCTGACCACGTCGGTGATCATGTCGGCGTCGCGCTTGGCGTCGAGCGACTTGCGCAGGCCGGCGGCGTAGCCGACGACGATCAACTCGTCGACCTCATCGGCGACGACCAAAGGGCGTTCACGCAGCACGACGGCCCCGTTGATGACCTCGACGGTAAGCGGCGCGGCCGACAGCATTTGCTTCAGCGCCGCCTCGGCCCGCAAGCGCCCGTCGACCGCCACCGACTGGCGGCCTCGCGTCAGCGCCGGATCGACCGAAATGGCGACGCCGGAAATCCGCGAGAACACCATCAGCGCCGCGCCAAGATCCTGCGCGGGTATGTCGAAGCGGGCTTCCACGGCCAGCGGCGCGGAAGAACCGGGTTCGGCCAGGGCCGCGCCGGCCCCCGCCGCCACCGAAAACGCCGCCACCGCGGCGAGAAGTCGAGATTTGTAACGCATCAAACGCCCCCAGAACCTTGAGCCCTTTTTCCGGGCCTCGAACGGGGTAGACGGAGCCATCGGCAATATCAGACAGGCGTCGCAAAACTTTTATTTTTCTAGTCCTTCAAGCCATCGCTCCACGCATCGGAAATATATCTCTCTATACTGATGATATACTTCCAATCCGATCCTCGTATGGAGATCAGATGATTTCTGACCGCCGCGCAGTCCTTCACAAAACTGCCGTACAGTTCGGCTAACGCCGCCGCTCATCGAGCCGCCTTCGGGGCGCGGCGAGGCCTGGAATCCGGGAATGGCGCAGAACGAACCCGTGCCGGTCTTCGAGACCGTGCGCGCGCACGAGACCCGGTTGAAGGCCTATGCGCGGCGACGCGGCGCGGACGGCCACGAAGCCGAAGACCTGTTCCAGGAAACCGTGCTCCGACTACTGCAGCGAGCGCGCCGAGCGCCCTTGCTCAATCCGCTAGCCTATGCGTTCCGCGTGCTCGACAACCTGATGCGCGATCACCGCCAGGAGCCAAGCTTCGAGGCGCTGGACGAAAGCGAACCGTGCGAGCAGCCGGGTCCGAGCGCCCTTCTTGAGGGACGCGAGCTGGCCGAGGCGTTCTCTCGCGCGATTGCCGCCATGCCCAGGCTTCGTCGGGAGGTTTATCTGCGACGCCGCCTGGACGGCCAGAACTACGACCGCATCGCTCTTGACCTCCGCCTGACGCCCGAGGCCGTCCAGAAGCATTACAGCCGCGCGTCGGCGGCCCTGCGCAAGGTCCATCAGGATGGATTTTCCGCGTTGGGCGAAGGATAGGCCGCATGCGCGATACGCATCTCGACAGGACCGACGATCATCTGGCGGCGCTTTGGGCCGACCGCCTTGCGACCGTCCCGCTGCCTCGCCACGACGCGCGGGAGCTCGAGGAATGGCTGGCGGCGGATCCGCGCCGCGAAGCCTTGTTGGCCGCGCACCGCGATCTGATCGCCTCGGCGTCCCTGCGCCGGGCCTTGATCGGCGCTCGCGCGGCGGCTCGTCCTGGGGCCAAGTCGCGCGGGCTGGGAATGCCGTCGTGGGCGCTGGCCGCCGCGGCCGTCGCCGCCACGGTCTTGGCCTGGCCCCGCCCCGCGCTGGAACTGAAGACCCCCCAGGGCCGGCAGCAGGTCCAGGTGCTGGCCGACGGCTCCAGGCTGACCTTGAACGGCGACTCCCAGGCCCGCGTGGCCTTGGCGCGACGGAAGCGGGACGTACGCCTGGACCGCGGCGAGGCCTTCTTCAAGGTCGCCCACGATCCGTCCCGCCCCTTCACCGTCCATGCGCGCGACGCCTCGGTCACCGCTCTGGGCACCGCCTTCAACGTCAATCGCCTGGCCGACGCAACCGAGGTCACCGTGCGCGAGGGCAAGGTCAGGGTCGTCGCCGCCATGGCCCCCGACCGGCCAGTCGTCGTCGTCGCCGGCGAGAGCGTCCGGGTTTCCGCACGGGGGATCGAGGGACGCATCCGCTTCAACCCCGCCGCCGCCGATGACTGGCGCAGCGGCTGGATCGAGCTGAACAACGGCCGGCTGGGCGACCTGGTGACCGAACTGAACCGCGCCAACGCCACGCGGCCGTTGAAGCTTGGCGGGACCGCCCTGGCCGACCTTCGCTTGACCGGACGCTTCCGCGCGACGGCGCCGCGCGAGACGGCGGAGCTCGTGGCGGCGACGCACGGCCTAGCTCTCCGCGAAGCCCCCGATGCGATCGTCCTGGCCCCGGGCCTCCAGGCCACAGACCCATGAACGGGCCGCCGCCTACAGAGGTTCAGGGATCAGCCTCGAGCGCTGTTCCGCGGGCGCGTTTTCGGCCCAGAGCAAGAGCGCGTCCAACGCCGGACATAGGGACTGCCCCCAATCGGTGAGATGATACTCGACCTTCGGCGGCGCTTGCGGGTGAACGATCCGGGTCACGACACCATCAGCCTCGAGTTGTCGCAGCTGCTGGATCAGCATCTTCTGAGACACGCCAGGGATAGCGCGCTCCAGGTCAGAGAACCGCTGCACTCGGCCCCCGAATAGCTGAAACAGGATTACCAGCTTCCACCGCCCCTCCAGAACCCGGATGACATTCTGGATGCTCAGAGACGCCGAGTCCGCCGTATAGGCCACACGCTTACTTTCGGGTGCGTGCCTTACTTTTTCGTCCGTTCTTGTCATTTCGGGAGGGTGTTCACAGGTTGTGGCGGACAGCAACCTTATGCCGGAGACCATCGGTGTCCACCAACCTCCCCCGCCCTATCGCCGACTATGTCGAGGCCAATGCCCGCCTTGACGTGGACGACATGCTTGCCGCCTTCGCCGCCGACGCCGTCGTGAAGGACGAAGCGCGCGAGCATCGCGGCCATGCCGAGATTAAGCCCTGGATTGAGTCAGCGACCATAGCCGCTCGCGCGATCTTCACGCCGAACGCCTGGCGCGAGGACGACGGCGCCGTCATCGTCGACGGGATCACCGTTGGCGACTTCCCGGGAAGCCCGCTTCCGTTCGCCTTCCGCTTCAGGCTGAACGGCGGGGCCATTTCGGCCCTGGAGATCGTCTGATGTCCGGCGAGCAACGTGAATTCGAAGGCGTCCGCGCCGTGGTCACCGCCGGCACCAAGGGCGCCGGCCGCGCGACGGTCGAACGCCTGCTGCGCGGCGGCGCCAGCGTCGTCACCGCGGCCCGGAGCGCCGCCAACGCCCCTGTCGGCGCCCATGTCGTGGAAGTCGACCTGACCAAGCCGGAAGGCGCCGAACAGCTGGCGCGGGCCGCGATCGAACACCTCGGCGGCGTCGATGTCCTGGTCCACGTCCTGGGCGGCTCGTCATCGCCCGGCGGCGGCTTCGCCGCGCTCACCGACACGCACTGGGCCGCGGAGTTGGATCTCAACCTGATGACGGCGGTGCGTCTAGACCGGGCGCTGCTGCCGCAGATGCTGGAACGCGGACGCGGCGCGGTCGTCCACGTCTCGTCCATCCAGCGGACGCTGCCGCTGCCGGAGTCCACGACGGCCTACGCCGCGGCCAAGGCCGCCCTCACCACCTACAGCAAGTCCCTGTCCAAAGAGATCGGCCCCAAGGGCGTGCGCGTAAACGTCGTGTCGCCGGGATGGATTCATACCGAGGCGGCCGACGATCTGATGCGCCGGATCGCCGACAACACGGGCGGAACGCTCGAAGAAGCGAGACAAAGCATCCTGGACGCGCTCGGCGGCATTCCGCTCGGCCGGCCGGCGAGGCCCGAAGAGGTGGCCGAATTGATCGCCTTCCTGGTCTCGGACCGCGCCTCGGCCATCCACGGCGCCGAATACGTCATCGACGGCGGCACGATACCCACCGTCTAACCTGGCGACGGTCTCCTACTCCCCGCGTAGCGCCGACCAGGAGAAAATACATATCGCGATAATTTTTCCCTGGACACACGATCGGCTCGCGACTACAAAATGATTATCGCAATAATCTTTATCGCAGAAATCACTAAACAGCCTTTGGGAGAACCCTATGATCCGCCAAGCTCGCAACATTCTCATCGCCGCCGCCCTGACCGGCCTGGCCGGCGCCGCCCATGCCCAGCCCGACGCTTCGCCGGCCGCGAGCGCTCCAGCGGTCCGCAACGTTGTCCTGGTCCACGGCGCCTTCGCCGACGGCTCGGGCTGGCGGGGTGTCTATGACCGACTGACCGCCAAGGGTTACAAGGTCAGCATCGTTCAGAACCCGCTGACCTCGCTGGCCGACGACGTCGCCGCCACCCGTCGTGTGCTAGCCCGCCAGGACGGCCCCGCGATCCTGGTCGGCCACTCGTACGGCGGCACGGTGATCACCGAGGCCGGCAATGATCCGAAGGTCGCGGGCCTGGTCTATGTCGCCGCCCTGGCGCCCGACACCGGTGAGTCCACCGGCGACCAGTTCGCCGAGATCCCCGCCCCTCCCGGCTTCGTGATCGAGCCGCAGTCCGACGGCTTCGGCTTCGTCAATCTCGCCAAGTTCAAGGCCGGCTTCGCTGGCGACATCAACGACGCCGACGCCGCCTTCATGCGCGACTCGCAGGTGCCGATCGCCATGTCGGCCTTTGGCGAAAAGGTCACCCGCGCCGCCTGGCGCGCCAAGCCCAGTTGGTTCGTCGTGGCGACCGAGGACGGCGCCATCGATCCGAAGCTGCTGCGCAAGACCGCCGCGCGCATCGGCGCCGAGACGGTGGAGGTGAAGGGCAGCCACGTCGTCTTCCTCAGCCAACCTGGAGCGGTGGCCGACGTGATCGACCAGGCCGCCAAGACCGCCCCGCGTAAGGCGAAGTAAGACCACGACAGACGCCAGATGGGCCGGCCGCCGACACGCCATGCGCGTCGGCGGTCGCATCGATTTTGTCCAACACGCCTGGGATGGTTCCGACGCCGACGATGCGATCACCGCGGCGCTCAAATCGCAGCGACTATTACCGCTGAAACCGCCCTTTGATTGCGGCGCCGCCCCGCAACGACGACACTCGGCCTCAAGAAAGCGCCGCTCTTTCGCCCCGCCGAGCATCGGGGCCAAGGCGCGCAAGGCGCTCGCCTTTCGTCCCATCCCCCCGACCTTAAGGGACATACCTTCGACGTGGCGTACTCCCCCCAACGCGCGTCCTTCCGGCCCAACCGGCGCGATCACGTCCCCCAAAGGCGCGCGCCTTGGTTTCCGGCGTCAGCCAGCCGAACGGCGGCGGGTCTGCAAACCCGCCGCCGGCCTTTCAGATCTTTTCCGGGCTCTCCGCATGCGCGCGGGTAAGAGCCGCTTCGGCCGCTTCGAGACGCGATCGGACGGCGGGGGATTTGAGCGGCTCGACCGAAACGATCACGACACCCCGCGCGTCCAGCACCTGGATCTTCAGCGGCGTCTCGAACCGGCTCGAGAGCTCACGCCAAGCCATGAGTTCGGCGAAGTCCTCGCCGGCCGATGCGGTGGAATAGAGCGACACGAACGGCGCCTGCGCCAGCGCCCGGTACAGCGTCGGACTTCGCGACAGGGGCAGCTTAGGTCCGCGCCGATAGACCGAATGGGCGATCACGCCGGTCGCATAGGGCTGCGCCAGGCTCCGGTAGTCGACCCAGACCGTCTTGAACGGACCGCCGGCCGTGGTGACGTCCAACGTGCGGTCGATCACGTGCGTGGTCTCATGCAGCAGAATGTAGGTCAGGGCGGAGGCCCTACCGGCTTCAACCTTCACGCTGTAGCCCGATCCGTCCGGGGAAAAGAGCATCGCCTCCTTCTGGGTGAGGAAGTCCGAAAGCGATGTCTCGAGCACATCGGCGCGTAAGGTGATGTCGAACAGCCGCTCGCCGTTGGGGCCCTCCGAGGACCGCGTCAAAGCCGTGCCCGCGCTGGACGGCGCGTCGATGAAACTGAGCCGCGCGAGACGTCGCTCCAGGACCTGTCGGTACAGCGCCGGAAGATCGGCGATGGCGCTTTCGATCAACGCCCATTCCCGGTCAGTAAGGACATGGGCCTTGGTCTCCTTGGCGCCCGCCTCGACATAGGCCTTGATGGTCTCGTCGTGAGGCGGGCCGATCCGCGCGCGGAGGGTCGAGGCGGTTTGATCGCCAATGGCCGCCGTCGACAGCGCAGCGGCCTTGGCAAGCCCGCCCCCGGGCCAGGCCAGCAAGAGCAAGCCCATGGCCAGCAGCGCGCCAAACTTGGGTCCGGGATGCGACGGGACTTCTGGCACGCGCTGTCTTCCTTTTCGATCATCGGGTCAGGCAAGGAACAGGTTTGTCTAGACGGACTTGTGTCAGACGATTTCGACCGGAACGGCAAGAGCGTATCCCGCCCCCCGCTCGGTGCGGATGATGCGCTGACCGCCAGGCCAGGCCGCCAGCTTGCGGCGCAACCGCAGGATCATCACGTCGATGCTGCGGTCGGTGACCTCGTCGGGATGCACGCGACAGGCGGCCACCAACTGCTGACGGCTGAGCACCTGGCTCGGCGCCTTGAGCAGGGCCGCCAGCAGGTTGAACTCGGCGGCCGTCAGCTTGACGGCGACGCCGCCTGGCGCGGTCAGACTTCGCCGCCGCAGGTCGGCTTCCCAGCCGACGAACCGCCAGCGGGTGTGTTGTCGCAAGCGCGTCGAACGCGCCGGCCCCGCGCGCCGCAACACGCTGCGGATCCTGGCCAGCAGCTCACGCGGGCTGACCGGCTTGCTCATGCAGTCATCGGCGCCCAGTTCCAGCGCCACCACCTTGTCCGGGCCTTCGCCGGGCGCGCTGGTCAGGCTGATGACGGGCGCCTCGTCGCGGTCGATGACGCCGCGCATCAGGTCCAGCCCGTTCTCGGCGCCCAGTTCGAGATTCAGAACCACAAGATCGACCGGCCGGGCAGCCATGATCCGCTTCATGGCCGCCCCGTCCGGGGCCGTGCTGACCTGAAAGGCGTAGGCGCTCAGATAGCCTTGAAATTCATCCCGGGTCCGGGGGTCGTCGTCCACCACGAGGACGTGCCTTTGGGCGTGCGGATACATCCGGCCCTCCTGGAAATTTGGATTCACGCGACGGACGCGGCCGCCGCCTCAAGGGGCGCGACCGCGTCGTCTTCTCGGACCTTTAGAGGCCGTGGGTTGCGCGGATGTACCGGGAGGCCTTTTCCCCGATGATCACGCAGGGGGCCATGGTGTTGCCCGTCGCGACCTTGGGCATGATCGAACCATCGGCGACGCGCAGCCCCTCAACGCCGTAGACGCGCAGGCTGGAGTCGACCACCGACATGGCGTCACGCCCCATCTTGGCCGAGCAGGTCTGGTGCCAGTAGGTCACCGCCGCGTCGCGCACATACTGCTCCATGTCCGTCTTGTTCAGCGGGCCCGGCATGGCTTCGCGGGTGACCAGGGGGGCGAAGGCCTGGGTGTTGCCCAGATCCCGGCAAAGCTCCACGCAGGCGATCGCCGCCTTCAGATCATCCGGGTGGCCGAAGGTGTTCAGCTCGATTCGTGGGGCGATCGTCGGATCGGCCGACGCCAGGCGCACCCTGCCCCGGCTTTTAGGATGGGCCAGGCCCGCGAACATGGTCCAGCCGTGCTCGGGAACACCGCGAACGGCGGTCTCGGGGCTGGGGACCGGGAACTCGACCTGGCAGAACAACAGGTCCGGCTCGGTGAGCGCCGCGTCGGACTTCCAGTAGAGCGTGGCTTCGCTGCCACTGTTTCGCGGCGCGATCGGCTCGCGGTACTCCCAGATGCAGCCGAACGAGACGTGGTCCTGCAGGTTCGCGCCGACGCCCGGAAGCTTGCTCAGCACCTTGATGTCGTGGGCGCGCAGCTCGTCCTCGTCGCCGATGCCCGATCGCATCAGGACGGTCGGCGTCTGGATCGCGCCCAGGCTGAGGATCACCTCGTGGGCGACGCCGAACCAATGCATCGCGCCGTTGCGGACCACCTCGACGCCGACCGCGCGTCCGTTCTCGATCAGCACCCGGTTGACGTGGGTGTGCGTCAGCAGCGTCAGGTTCGGCCGGTCAAGATACGGATAGGTGAAGGCGCGGAAGATGGAGTGGCGCTTGCCGTCGCGGATCAGCACGTCGCTGATGGCGCAGCCGCCCGCGCCCTCCATCATTTCGCCGTTCGGCGAGCCGTAGGTCGGAATGCCGAGCTCATGGGCCGCGTCGACCATGGCGTAGGCGGCCGGACCGGGATCCGGCGCCGATTGCACATAGACAGGGCCGCCCGTCCCGCGCCGCAGAGGATCGGCCGGACCCTGCCAGTTCTCGATCTTCCGATAGAGCCCCAGGACGGCGTCATAGCCCCAGGAGGCGTCGCCGCTTTCCGCGGCGAAGTGGTCCCAGTCGCTGCGGTGGCCGCGCGACCAGACCATGACGTTGATGCTGGAGCCGCCGCCGCAGACCTTGCCCATCGACATCGGCATGGACCGTCCGTTCAGCGCCGGATTGGGCTCGGCCACGAAGCCCCAATCGGTGTCGCCGCCCAGGTTGGTGGGCCAGGCGGCCGGCTCCATCACGCTGGCGCGCTCGTCGCTGCCGCCCGCTTCGATCAGCAGCACCTGCACGTCGGGGTTCTCGGCCAACCGCCGGGCCAGCACCGAGCCAGCGCTTCCCGCGCCACAGACGATGAAGTCGTAGGTCGCCTTGAGATCGCCAGCGCGCTCGGCCTGGTTGGCCGCCACACGGGCGGCGAAATCGGGATGATCGCTGGGAAGATTGTCGTTCATGCTCACGCTCCAAACTCGAAATGAGGTATCAAATCTATCAATTTCATCAAATGCATCGAATTTGGAGCTTGTCAAGGCGAGGGCCTGTGGGCATCTGTGCGACGCGGCCTGACGGCTTGGAGAGACAATGGACACGGCCGACAGGGACATCCTGACCACCACGGACGTGGCGAAGATCCTGGGCGTGTCGGTGCGCACCGCGCAGCTGCTGATCGAGGGCGGATCGATCCCGTCATGGAAGACGCCGGGCGGTCATCGCCGCGTCTATCGCTCCGACGTCCTGGCGCTGATGCCGGGCGAGACCGTCAGCGCCCTGCCGGTGTCGGCGCGGGTGATCGTCATCGCCGGAGCCGACGCCCTGCCGGCGCTGACGGCGCGCCTGGCGCAGGCCCCTTCCTGCTTCGTGGACGCCTATCCGGAGCCCTTTTCCGCTCTGCTGAACATCGGCGGACGCACGCCGGCGGCCGTGATCATCGACGCGGCATCATTGCCCATGGCCGCCGACCTGCTGCGGGCGCTGGCGTCAGATCCGGCTCTGTCGCAGACGGCGATCCTGCTCGTCGGCCCCAAGGCTCAGACCGCGGCCTTCGCCGGGCCCGCCAGCGGCAGGGTTGGTTTCGTCGAGGATCTGGACGCCTTGGCGCAAGCCGCCGAGACGGCGGTGCGAGGACCGGCGCCCGTTCCCGCCGCGCCTGAGGCCGGGGCGCTGGTTCCGTTGCCCGGCAACGAAGCCCAGCGCCTGCTGGCGCTCGAGCGCTCGGGCCTGGTCGACACCCCGCCGGAAGACGCCTTCGACAGGCTGACCTGGCTGGCCGCCCAGACGCTCGGCATGCCGATCTCGCTGATCACCCTGCTGACCCCGACCCGCCAGTGGTTCAAGTCGCGCCATGGCCTGGACATGGCCGACACGCCCCGCAGCTGGGCCTTCTGCAACCACACCATCCTGCAGCAGCGCTGCATGGTGTCGGAGGACCTGGCCACCGATCCGCGCTTCGCGGACAATCCGGCCGTCGCCGACGCGCCGCACTTTCGGTTCTACGCCGGCTGCCCGATCGTCGACCCCGACGGCTTCACGCTCGGTTCGCTCTGCGTGATCGACACCCGGCCGCGCACCCTGGACGACACCCAGCAGGCGATCCTCACCAACCTGGCGTCCCTGGTGTCGGACGAGATCAAGCTGCGCGTCACCGACGGGCGACTGCGACGCGCCATGGACGTCCTGGAGCGCAAGCCGCGGTAACGCGATCGGTCGCCACCCTCAAGGCCGGCGCTCCAGGATCACCGGCAGATGCCTGAGCTGACACATGGCGTGGTTGCCGATCCAGTCGTCGGCGTCGCCGGCCGCACGGACCTCGATCCGGCGTTCGATCAGGGCCTCCACCAGGCTCCTGGCGACCAGGCCGGCCACGAAACGCCCAGGACAGATGTGAGCGCCGCCGCCGAACGTGGTCGAGCCCTGCTGAGGGCGGTCCAGGTCGAAGCATTCCGGGTCTGGGAAAGCCTCGGGATCGCGATTGGCCGCGCCCCACATCATCATCACCCGGGTCCCCGCGGGGATGGTCCATTCATCATATTCGAGGTCGGCGCTGACAATGCGGTTTAGATGAATAACGGGCGGCTCCAAGCGCAGGCACTCGGATACCGCCGCGGCGGCCTTCTCCGGCTCCGCGCGCAACCGGTTCACCACCTCGGCATTGTCGATCAGTGTACGGATTGTGTTGGTGATGGCCAGAGCGGCCGTATGGAATCCATCGAACAGGTTTCCCGCGAGGAAGGCCCCCACCGTCTTGGGAACATAGCCGCCATGGTCGAGATCGTCGGCGATATCGACCATGGCGAGGTCTCGGGCCATGTCCGAGACGAACGGACAACCGCCCGCGCCCAAGGCGCGCTGGCTCGCGCCCTCGACCAGGCCGCGATAGGCCGTCGCGGCGGCGTCGGCCTCGACTATGCCATCCCCGTCCGGTCGCAGAAACAGCATGGGAGTCATCTTGCGCGCCTGCACGGCCGCGCTCAGAGCCTCCTCATCGGTCATCCCGATCAACCCGCCCCAGTAGAGGCCGATCAGCGGCTCGGCGATCCGCTCGACGAGATCGACGGTCTCGCCCAGCGGTAGATCTTCTAGGATCCGCCCGGCGATCTGGCGGGCGGCGTCGCCCCGCGCGGCGGTCGGCTTGGGTCCGATCTGGTTGAGAAGCACCTTGCGCAGGGTGGCGTTCAGAACGCCGTTGGCGCCGAAGAGCTGGTTCTTGATCAGGTCGGCGATGGCGAAGCCGACCGGCTTTTCCTCGAGCGGTTCGACGCCGAGCAAGCCCGGAAAGAGCTGGTTGGGCGCCAGGGCCGAAAGCTCGGGCCGGGCCGCCAGCGCGCGAAGATCGGTATGACGGAAGACCACGAGCGCGCCGCCGTCGCCCCGCAGGAAACGGGGGCCGCCGGGCTGGAACGCCCTGGCGCAGAACCGCCGGAACGCCATGCGGCCGCCGTCATAGCCATGGTCCTCGAGCGTCGGCAGCGCACCGATGTCCAAAACGTGCGGATGATCGGCTACGATGTCACCAGACATGATCTTCTCCTTCGCGACGCGCGGGGGCGTGGGTTGGTCAAGCCGCGCGGCGCGTCGGCTCTAGGGAGGCGGCGAGCGCGGACTTGGCCTGGCGCCGGACACGCGAAAGCCACAGCATCATCGCCAGGACGAACGAGACCACCAGGCAGGCGCCCGCGGCGACCAGGGCGCCGCGGACCTCGTGGGCGCCGACGAAGAACGAGCACAGCATCGGCCCGGCGGCCGCGCCGACGGCCTGGACGCTGGGCGCCAGCAGAACCGCCCGCCGCGAAGGATCCGATTCGATGACGAACGGCGCCTGCAGGGTCTGCAGGAAACCCCACGCCAGGCCGTGCAGGCCGGCGAAGGCGATGAACACGCCGGGCCCCGGCAGGCCCCACAGGCCGGCTAGCACCGACAGGAACACCGGCAGACAGACCAGGAACGCGCGGTGATAGGGTATCCGTTCGGCCACCACGGCCGCGAGGCCCGAACCGACGATGGAACTGCCCAGGGCCAGGGCGACGGCGAGCCCGCCCTGGACCGGCGTCAGACCCGCCTGGCCGGCCAACTGCTCGACATAGGCCAGGAACCCGATGAAGAACGAAAACAGGAGGAAGACGGCGGCCAGACTGACATAGGCCGCCTTCGGGATCGGCTCGGCCAGCACCGGCTCATCGCTCGTGTTTCCCGCCAGCGGCGCGAGACTGGCCGGCAGGACGAACGCGACCACCGCCGCCAGGACGGCGCTGGCGCCCAGGGTCGCGAAGCCCGCGTTGGCGCCGAGCGAGGGCGAGACCAGAAGCGGTATGCCGGCCGCGCACGCCACCTGCAGCACCGCCTGGCTGACCAGGAATATCCCGCTCCAGCGGCCGGGCGTCGGCGAGCGCACGATCATCAGCGTGGTCAGCCAGACGAGGCCGCCTTCGGCCAGGCCCGCCAGCGCCCGGATCACCAGGACCCCGAGCCCCGAGACCTCCAGCCCCGCGAGATTGACGCCGGCCAGGACGAGCGCGGCCACGAACCCGACCAGCTTGAGCCGGCGCGGCGGCAGGAAGGCGTCGGCCAGCCCGACGCCCAGTCCGATGGCGAGAAACTCGATCGTCACGCTCCAGCCCAGCTGGTTGACGTCGAGCCGGCCCGCATTGACCAGCCCCCCCAGCACGACCGGCTGAACGCCGGCCATGATCAAGGCGACCGATCCGACCGTCAGGAAAGCCGCGATCTGCCCGGCCGTCGGGCGGCGACCGATCCAGCCGTCGTCGGCTCGCGGGGCGCGCGCCTGGGTGTCCTCGAGCGACATGCATTTCCTCCAACGGGCTTTGGATCAATTCTTCGACGGGTCTTCGCCCGACAGCCCTAGGGTAGTTTTTGCTATCTCAAGAGTATCGTCAACCGGTCTCCCGCTTGATGGGTTCGACCGCGATGCCGCTTTGCTGGGCGCCGGCCGGCCGAGCTTGCGCGCGCCGCCACCACACCGGGTTCGACGCGAACACCCTCGCTAATAGGATAGTTTGAGCTACACTAAACCCACGCGGGCTATGGACGCCGCGCACGCGACGCACCCCGCGGCGGCGACAGGTTCTCTTGACGCAACCCAGTTGCTATTCGACAGCACGCCGCCGATCCGCGGCTCTCTTCAAGGACCCGTGGTGAGCACTCCAGAACTCGAAGCCAAGTCACGGCCGTCCCGGCGCAACGGCATCAACACCTTCGAAGCGATTCTGACGACGACCGGGGAGCTGTTGGCCGAGGTGGGTTTCGAGCGCCTGACGACCAATCTCGTCTGCGAAAGGGCGGGACTGACGCCGCCGGCGCTCTATCGCTACTTTCCGAACAAGTACGCCCTGCTGACCGAGCTGACCCGGCGGCTGATGGACGCCCAGGATCAGGTCGTCTTCGCCTGGGTGGAGTCGGGCGGCGCCCACTGGACCACCCTCGCCGCGGCCGTCGAAAGTCATATCCGGCTGCAAAAGGAGATCATCACCGTCACCCGCGCCTTTCCGGGCGGGCTCTGGATCCTGCGGGCCATCCGCGCCATGCCGCCGCTGCAGGACGTGCGCGTCCAGTCTCGGACGGCGGTGCTGGACCGGATCTTCGCGTTTCGCGTCAAGGACGGCCCCCCGGTCGACGAAGAGCGCCTGAAGCTGTCCATGCGCGTCTCCGAACTGATGAGCTACGCGGCGATGGAGATGCTGGTGGAGGATCCCGAGCTCGACGAGGACATGGTCATCGAGGAAGTCGCCTGGATGATCGGCCGCTACCATTTCGACCTCCCCCGCCGGTCACAGCTATCCAAGGACTGACCGCCCAGGCAGATCGGGCTTAGGCCTCGAGCGAAGCTTGATCGCCTTCCCGGGTCCCGAACGATCGGGCCCCGCCCCCAGCCTAAAGGCCGTGGCCCAGAGCCACGAGTCCCGGTGCGCCCGCCCGGGCCGGCGCCGTGACCGAAGGTCACGACAGGCCCACGGCCCGTCTCCCCCTTCCCTGGTTCTCGGTCGTCCTTCGAGCGGTTTGGCGCGGTTTCGCCCGCAAACCGGGCGCCTGGACCGCCGCGCCACGCCAAGCCGTCCGATCGCTTGCGCTACGCCCCCTTGCGTCGAGATAGTTTTTATTATCGTAATGGCCTGGACCGGTCGGAGTACTGGATAAACGGGGAGTAGAATATGAAAGCGGGTATGTTTCTGAGCTGCGCCGTGCTGGCTTTGTCGGCTGGCGTCGCGGCGGCCCAAACGCACGACAGCACGGCGATCGAGGAGATCGTGGTCACCGCCCAGAAGCGGTCGGAAAACCTTCAGGACGTACCCGTATCGGTCACCGCCCTGACCAGCGACGCCCTGGCCGCGCGCGGCGTCAACAACGTCTTGGCGCTGAACAACCTGGCCCCGGGCATGCGCATCAGCGCCGGCGACGCTGCCGCCAATCCCAAGATCTACATTCGCGGCGTGGGCCTCAGCGACTTCAACCCCAACGCCTCCAGCGGCGTCGGAGTCTATGTCGACGGCGTCTATGTCGGCTCGCCCCTGGCCCAGATGGCGGGGTTCTTCGACCTGGCCCAGGTCGAGGTGCTGCGCGGGCCACAAGGCACCCTCTATGGCCGCAACACCAACGGCGGCGCGATCAACATCACCACCAAGCGCCCTAGCCAGACGTTCGGGGCCGACGCCTCGCTGGAATACGGCAGCTTCAACGCCGTGACCGCCGATCTGGGCGTGGGCGGGCCGATCGTGGCCGACAAGCTGGCCTTCCGGGCAGCCGCCCAATACGTCGAGGACGACGGCTATACCCACAACCGGGTCACCGGCAACGATCTCAACGCGGCCAAACATTGGGCGGGACGGCTGTCGCTGCTCTACACGCCGAGCGAAGATTTCGAGCTGCTGACCCAGGTTAATCGCTACGTCAATCGCGGCGACGCCACCGCGCCCGGACATCGCGCTCTGTTCCCCGCGACGCCGGCGGCCGCCGGTTCGGACGGCTTCTGCGCGGCCAGCGCCTACGCCAGCGGCCAGTGCGCCGACCTGCTGGGCTATGCCGATACCGACAACAATCCCCGCGCCGTGGACGCCAACCTGGAGGGCAAGGACAAGGTCGACCTGTTCGGCGCCTCCAGCCAGGCGACCTGGAAACTGGGCGGCATGTCCCTGATCTCGGTGACGGCTTGGCAGTGGGCCCACCGCAACGACCTGGAAAACACCGACGCCAGCCCCCTGCGGATGATCGAGATCAACTATCGTTCCCGCCAACACCAGTTCACCCAGGAACTGCGCCTGCAGTCGAACGATCCTTCGGCGCGCCTCAACTGGGTCCTGGGCGTCTACTACATGGACGAGCAAGTACAGGACAACACGCGCCAGGACGTGCTGCGCGACCTGCGACCGCTGTTCACCACACCCAGCAATCCCACGGGCCTCAGCCTCGAAAACAGCGTCGCGACCTTCGGCTATCCCTACACCCAGACCACCAAGGGCTACGCCGTCTTCGGCCAAGCGGACTACAAGCTGACCGACAGGCTGACGGGTACGGTGGGCCTGCGCTGGTCGGCCGACGACAAGTCCATGGACTACCAAAGCCAGGCCGAAGACGGCCTGATCGTCATCCTGACCTCCAAGCAGAGCAAGACCTTCTCGGCGGTCTCGGGCCGGCTAGGCCTGCGCTATGCGCTGAGCGACGACGCCAACATCTACGCCACCTACAATCGCGGCTATAAGAGCGGCGGCTTCTTCGGCGGCATGGCCACGACGGCCCAGGAGATGGAGCCCTACGACAACGAGACCCTCGACGCCTACGAACTGGGCTTGAAGTCGGAGTTCTTCGACCGTCGGGTGCGCCTGAACGTGTCGGGCTTCTACTACGATTACAAGAACCAGCAGGTGTTCGCCCAGACCACGCGCAACGGCCTGACCGTGCTGGTGCTCGACAACGCCGCCAACTCCAAGGTCTACGGCGGCGAGGCCGAGGTCACCGCCCGGCCGATCCAGCCCCTGACCCTGAGCGCGGGCGTGTCGCTGCTGCACGCCAAGTACGGGGACTATTTCACCGAGGGCAAGGACTTCACCGGCAACTGGCTGCCGCAGTCGCCGAAGGTGACGTTCAACGCCGCGGCCAACTGGGTCGCGCCGCTGGCGAACGGCGCGTCGATCGTGGCCAATGTCGACGCCAACTATTCGTCGAGGGTCTATTTCGACAACTCCAACGCCGCGCGCCTGTCGCAGGACGCGGTATGGGTGGCCGGCGCTCAGGCCAGCTGGCGCTCGCCCGACCAGAAGATCGAGGCCGGCGCCTTCGCCCGCAACCTGTTCGACAAGACCTACGCCGTGTCGATCTCCAATATCGACAGCCTCGGCGTGGATCTCCTCAGCTACAACCGGCCGCGGAGCTTCGGCGTCTTCCTGCGCTACCACTACTAGCGGGGACGTTCCATTGGCGGCCCAGCCCCTTTCGGCGGCTGGGCTGCTTTGGCGCGGACGGCGCTCAGCGTTGTCCGTAGGACCTGAACCGCTGCAGGATGCGGCTCATCTCGTCCTCGGCCAGCAGATTGGGGCCGCCGATCGCCAGGGTTCCCCAATAGACCGCCGCCTGCTCCTCGACCTCCTCGGTGATGGCCAGGGCGAAGTCGAGATTGGGCGCGGCGACGATCTGGCCATGATTGGCCATCAGGGCGGCGTAGCGGCCGTCCAGCGCCTCGACCACGGTCGCGGCCAGTTCCTCCGAACCAAAGGTGGCGTAGGGCGCGACCGGCACGCTGCTGCCGCCGCTAACGGCGACCATGTAGTGCATGGGCGGGATTTGGAGGCCGGCGCAGGCGAGGATGGTGGCGTGGCGCGAATGGCAATGCACCACCGCCCCCACGTCGGGGCGCCGATCGAGAATCCCCTTGTGCATGCGCCATTCACTGGATGGCTTGAGCGCGCCTTCGGGCGACGAGCCGTCGGGACGGACGAGCACCATATGCTCGGCGGTCAGCCGCGCGGGCGGCACGCCGGTGGGCGTGACCAGCATGTCTTCTCCGCACCGGGCCGAAACATTGCCCGAGGTGCCCCTATTGAGGCCGCGCGCATCCATCGCCTGCATCACCTGCGCCATGCGCTCGCGCAGAGCCGCCTCCTGATTCGTCATGCCCATCACGCCGCCTCGCTCAGCGTCATCTGACGCATCGCGGCCTCGGTGGCCTCGAAGCTCTCGACCTTGCCCAGCGTGGCCAGACCCTGGGCGACCAGCGCGGCGGTGGCCGTGCCGAAACGCGCGGCGTCCAGCGGCGCCCAGCCGCGCGAGAGGGCGGCGATGAATCCCGCGCAATAGGAATCGCCGCAGCTGGTGGTGTCGACCGGCGTGATCGCGTGGGCCGGCAGGGTCGTGCTGACGCCGTCAAGGACCACCACCGAGCCTCGAGCGCCATTCTTGATGACGCAGCCCTTGGCGCCCCACGACCGGAAGGTCCCGGCGGCGGCGAAGAGGTCCTCCTGGCCTGTCAGGAACACCGCCTCGGCGGCGCTGGGCAGGAAGTAGTCGACATGCGGCAGCAGGCGCTTGACCTCGTCGACCGCCGAAGGCTGGGGCGCGATCAGGTCGCAGGTCACGATCGCCCCGGCCCGCGAGGCGGCTCGGACGATCGCCTCCCCCTCGCCGCCGTCGAGCTTGGGACCGCCGACGCCGCCATAGTGCAGAAAGCCCACCCCGGCGGCCGTCTCCAGCGCGCGCGGGGTGACGCGGGCCAGCATCCCCGCGCCCAGCGCGTGGAAGCCCGGGCGAACGCCGCTGGAGGAGACCGCCAGCAGGGTCGTGGAACTGGGCAGGCCCGGCAGAACCTCCAAGTCGGTGACGTCGACCCCGGCGTCAGCCAGGGCCGTGAGGATGAAGCGACCGATCAGGTCGTCGCCCACCGCCGAGATCAGCCGGCTCGGCACGCCGAGGCGAGCCGCCAGCAGGGCCGGAGCGGCCGCCGTGCCAGCCGGAGCGCAGGCGATCCCCTCGATCAGCCCCGTTCCCTCTTCCTTCGGCAGCACGTCGATGGCGCGCGCCACCACGTCCAGGGTCGTCAGCCCAATACACGCCAATCCATTCTTCATCCGACGTCCTCCCTACGCATTGACAGTCACTATGCCTCAGTCATTATAATAGTCAAAACTATCTTATAAGGGGCTGAACTTGACCTGGACGAACAGCAAGGATGCGGCGCTGCGGGAACGCGCCATGGCGGTGATCCCCAATGGGATGTACGGCCACCAGTCGGTCATGCTGCTGCCCGACGACTACCCGCAGTTCTTCGACCGCGCCGAAGGCGCCTATCTCTGGGATGTCGACGGCAACCGCTATATCGACTTCATGTGCGGCTACGGCCCGAACCTGTTCGGCTACGGCCACGCCGCCATCGACCAGGCCTATGTCGAGCGCATGAAGCGGGGCGACACCATGACCGGCCCCGGCCAGGCCATGGTCGAGCTGGCCGAGGCCATGACCGCCCAGGTCAGCCATGCCGACTGGGCGATGTTCTGCAAGAACGGCACCGACGCCACGACCATGGCGATGATGATCGCCCGCAACTTCACCCGGAAGAACACCATCGTCCTGGCCAAAGGCGCCTATCACGGCGCCGCGCCCTGGTGCACGCCGCTGAAGAACGGCGTCACCGAGGCCGACCGCGCCAATCAGGTGTTCTACGAATACAACAACGTCGAGAGCCTGGAGGCGGCGGTCAAGGCGGCCGGCTCGGACCTGGCGGCGATTTTCGCCTCTCCCATCAAGCACGACACCTTCGTCGATCAGGAGCTGCCTGATCCCGAATACGCCCGCCGGGCCCGGGCGCTGTGCGACGAGCACGAAGCGCTGCTGATCGTCGACGACGTGCGCGCCGGCTTCCGCCTGGCCCGCGATTGCAGTTGGTCGCTGGTCGGGGTCAAGCCGGACCTGTCGGCCTGGGGCAAGGCCATCGCCAACGGTCATCCGATCTCCGCCCTGCTGGGCGCCGACAAGGCCCGCTTCGCGGCCGCCACCATCTATGCGACCGGCTCGTTCTGGTTCTCGGCCGCGCCGATGGCCGCCTCGCTGGCGACGCTGAAGCTGATCCGCGAGACCGACTACCTCGAGCGCACCATCGCCTTGGGCGAGCGTCTGCGCGCGGGCCTGGACGAGGCGGCGGACCGCCACGGCTTCTCTCTGCGCCAGACCGGCCCTGCCCAGCTGCCGCTGATCATGTTCGACGAGGATCCGACCGGCGCCAAGGCCTACTTCTGGAACAACGCCCTGCTCAAGCGCGGCGTCTATTTCCATCCCTGGCACAACATGTTCATGACCACGGCCATGACCGACGCCGATATCGACCATACGATCGAGGCGGGCGACGAGGCCTTCAAGCTGCTGAAGGCCGCCGGTCCCCTGCCGCCGGTCGAGAAGCTGGCCTTCCTGCATTCCATGGTCGACTGACGGACCTCGCACCGCCTGGATGCGGCGCCGCCAGACTTGCCCTGGCGGCGCTTCCCGCAACCCATTCAGGCGCGGTTCGCACATCAGCCATGACAAAGGGCCCCTCTTGCCGAGGGGCCCTTCTTTTTAGATGGAATGTGTCGACGGCGCGGTTCAGGCCGGGGTGGCGCGGGTGACGCCAAAGCGCCGCAGGACGTTGTGGGTGATAACCTCGATGAACGGGTCGCGCGCGGCCAGGCCATGAGCCCATTCGGTGGTGCCGCTGTTGAACACCTCGCCCTTCCCGCGCTTGAAGCTGGCGACGACGGCATGACCGCGCAGGACCTTGGCCTGAGCCTCGGGACCGGAGTCTCCGAACATCACCTCGGCGACCACGTCCAGTTTCTCGGGCGGGATGATCGGGAAGTAACCCCGGCTGGCTTCCTCGCCGAAGGCGCAGGGCGCGACGCCGATGATCTCCAGAGTCTCGGGTACGCCCAGCATCGGCACGGCCTTGGGCAGGCCGTCGTCGCCGAACTGGAAGCGGCAGCCGTCGCTCTCGTAGCCGATCAGCGGCAGATCACCGCCGATCACGTCGCCGTAGAACAGATCCGAGCCCTCCAAGGCCCAGTGGCGGTCGTCATAGACCGTGAAACCGGCCTGGCCGCGCGACACGCACATGCCCAGACGATGGTAGCCGGCGAAGACGAAGCTCAGTCCCGTCAGCGCGGCCTCGGGCCGTTGGAAGGCCGGGTGCGACCACAGGTGCGTGGCCTTCTCGGGCGGAACGTCCTCGGCCTCGAAACCCTTCCATTTGTGGCAGACATAGGTCTTGCCGTCGTTCTCCCAGCGCACCTTCCAGAAGCAGCTGTTGCCCGACAGGATCGCGGCGTTGCCGCCCGCGTCGACGAAGCGCTCGACCTGGTCGCGCTGGCCTCCCGACCAGTATTCGCTGTGGCCCACGAACAGCGCAGCCGCGTAGCCTTCGAGGAGATCCTGTTCGGCGTCCAGGTCGTAGTCGGTGGCGAAGTCCAGCGCGTAGCCGTTCGATTCCGCCCAGGCCACGAAGGCGTGCTCCCACTTGTGCAGGAAGCCGGCCGAGCCGTCGTAGGGCGAGGCCCGATGCTCGACCATCCAGGCCATGTCCGAGGCCCAGGGGGTCTCCTCGAATCCACGCTTGCGCAGGTTGATCAGCCGAGGCGGGTTGGGCGGCGGCGCGACAATCAGCGGCGGAAACGGACGCTGGGTCGACAGGACGCCGATCGCCTCGTCCATGGCCTGGGCGAACGGAACCTGCCCGCTCATCAGGCCGGTGACGTTCGAATAGGCGTTGGCGCCGCCCCAGTAATTGTAGGCTTGGTAGGTGTTGGTCGACAGCACCATCAGGGCGCTCGAACGACGCACGCCGACCGGCGACTTGACGACCACGAAGTGATGGGCCTGCCCGCCGCTCGCGTCGGTCAGGACGATATCGTAGTAGCCCGAGGCCCATGCCTCGCCGACCTCGACCTCAAGGGCGACGGGCCAGCCGCAGCCGTCGCGGTCGGCGTTGGCCGGAACCGGATGGTGGTCGACGCTCACGTCGTCGCGCTCCAGAACCGTCAGGCGCTCGGCGCCGATCCGGGTGATCGACAGGCGGCACGGACCGTTTTCGGCGCTGGCATGGAGGGCGAAGCGCTCGCCAGGGCGCACGCTCAGGCGGTCGGTATAGCAAGCGAGCATTCGGTTCCCCCTTCAGACTCCGGCCAAGCCGCGCGGATCACGGGGCGCCTCTGGCCTACTGGTTTGTCGCGGCCCGTTCAGCGCCGGACCATGGAGTAGTTTTTACTATTCTATTTGCGGCGATCGCAAGCCACAACTCGCTTCCAGGACGGGAGCAAGGAAGGGCGCGCGCGACATCAAGCGCGGCGCGCGCTCTCGAGATCGTCGGCGTGGATGGCCGGGTCGGATCTGTGTCTTTGCCTGCTCCTCGAGCCAACCGAAGAAGGTCTCAATCTGGTCGCGCAGAAGACCGCAATCCAGAAAGGACGAAGGAACCGCCACGCCGCCCTCTTCCCGACCGCTGAGTAGATCAATGAACTTACTCGCGTCGAAAGATGCTTGGGCGGGCTTGGACTGGACGCTCGGGCCAAAGCCCATCGCCAGCGCTGAAAATTCGTCAGGGATCATTGGAGCCTCGCGAACGGCGGGGATCAAAATCCGTGTCGCCGTTTGCTGACGTTGGCATGGTGGCGAGCGTCGCTCGATATCTGAGGGACCTAGCGCGCCGCCTCAAAGATGTTACAAAGTAACAATGCACCCCTCCACTCTCCCCTCCGCTCACCGTTTCTTCGATCAGGACATGGCAGACGCCTATGACCGTCGAAACGATGCGCTCGCACCGATCTCGACCAATCTCCACTTTCTGCTCCGGCTAGTCCTGGCCGACCTTCCCGTCGACGCGCGAGTGCTTTGCGTGGGTGTGGGCACCGGAGCGGAAATCCTGTCGCTGGCCGCGGCCTTTCCGGGCTGGTTCTTCGTCGGCGTCGATCCGTCCGCGGAAATGTTGGCGGTGGGGCGACGACGCCTCGAACAGGCGGGTATCCTGCACCGTTGTGAACTTGTTCAGGGCTATGTCGAAGACGCTCCTCGCGAGGCGTTCGACGCCGTTGTAAGTCTGCTGGTCGCACACTTCATTAAAGGCGAAGGTCGGCCAGCATTCTACGGGGCCATCCATGATCGCCTCAAATCGGGCGGCCGTTTCGCAAGCGCCGAGATCAGCGGCGACCTCGACGCGCCGGAGTTTCCCGCGATGCTTGAGGACTGGAAGCAGGTTCAGACGCTCATGGGCGCGACGCCGCAATCACTAGAGAAGCTGGGCGACATGATGCGCGATGCCTTGGGCGTCCTGAGCCCCGACGAGACGCGGACCTTGGTTCGCGCTGCGGGCTTCGCCATGCCGATCCCGTTCTTTCAGGCCTTCATGATCCGAGGCTGGCACGCGGTGAGGCCTTAACGACGCAGAGACCAAGTCATCCCGCCGGCAGTCAAGGCCGCGCCATTTCCGGACGTTGGCCCCTTCCGAGAAGGCGATGCTCGCCACTGTCAGCGGTCAGGATTGAATCGCTCCATCCAGTCCGCCAGGTCTCCGGGACCGAGACCCGCCATGATATCGGCGTAGCCGTCATCGCGCTCATCCTGGCCAAGCTTGAAGCGGCCGTCCAAACGTTCGACATCGGCGCGAAACGCCATCACCCCACGGCCGAGACGGTGCAAGCGCTCCCCCATCTCGTCTGGCGACCACGCCTTTGGTCGATCGACCTCCATGGCGCTGGAAAGCCGATCAAGGGCCTCATCGACGGTGACGGCGCTTAACCGCACCCGAACTTCGATGCGCAGTACAGCGTAGTTCCAAGTCGGAGCCTGGGTTCGGTCAGACATCCAGGATGGCGAGATGTAGCCATGGGGCCCCATGAACAGCGCCAGCGCTTTCGCATCCCGCTCCAGCGCCTCGACCTGAGGGTTCGAGCGCGCCATATGTCCGGTCAGCGAGACCAGGCGCCCTTCCCCATCAAGATCGGCCAGCAACGGCAAGGGCGTGGCGTGGAAGCCAGTAGGGCCACTACTGACGATCCAAGCCAGGGGATAGGCGGCGATCAGGTCCGCGACGTCTTGGTTCGTCCACGTCGAAAAGGGATGGATCATCGATCGGAGGGTTTCAGGCGGAAGCACTGGTCGTCACCCGCGCGCGACGTCGTTTAGCGCGGCCGGCGGCGTTGCGGCGATCCAGGACGACGCCTGCTCGTAGGCGTGACCGAGCTTGAGCACCGCGAGGTCGGCGTGGTTGGGCCCGATGATCTGCAGGCCGATGGGCAGGTGTCGAGCTCCCCCAAAGCCGGCGGGGACCGCCAGCACCGGCAGTCCGGCCATGGTCGCCGGCAGGGTCACCTCCATCCAGCGGTGATAGCTATCCATCTGGACGCCGGCGATTTCCTTGGGCCAGCGCGTGGCGTTCTCGAACGGGAAGACCTGGGCCGTCGGCAGCACCAGGAAGTCGAAGCGCTCGAACGCCGCGCGGAACGCCTGGTAGATGCGCGCCCGCCCCGCCGAGGCCACGGCCAGTTGCGGGGCGGTCAGCTTCATGCCGCCCTCCACTTCCCAGATCGCTTCGGGCTTCATCAGCGCGCGCTTGGCCGGGTCGTCGTAGAAGCCCTGCAGATCCGCGCCGACGGACCAGTGGCGCAGCGTCACCGCCGTGCGCCACATGTCGGCCGCCGGCTCGGAGAGGCTGGCGGCCTCGACCTGCATGCCGATCGTCCTGAAGGCCTCCAGCGCCTTGACGCAGGTGTCTAGGACGCCGGCCTCCATCGGCAAGGCGCCGCCCAGGTCGCCCAGCCAGCCGATCCGCTTGCCCTTCCAGTCCTGATCCAGCGCCCCGGCGAAGATCGATGGGTCGTCGGCCAGCGAGAATGGCGAGCGCGGGTCCGAGCCCGCCTGGACCGAGAGAAGCAGGGCTAGGTCCTCGACGTGTCGCGCCATGGGGCCGGACGTGGCGAAATTCTGCCAGAACACGTCGCTATTGGGGACCGACGGCACGCGGCCAAACGAGGGGCGGAAGCCGAAGACGTTGTTCCAGCCGGCCGGGTTGCGCAGCGATCCGCCGAAGTCGCTGCCGTCGGCCAGGGGGACCATTCGCAGCGCCAGCGCGACCGCACCGCCGCCGGTGCTGCCGCCGGCCGAGCGGTCGGGCGCGTAGGCGTTGCCGGTGACGCCGAACAGGGGGTTGAAGCTGTGGGAGCCCAGCGCGAATTCCGGCACGTTGGTCTTGCCGATGAAGATCATGCCGGCCTTGCGCATACGCTCCACGACGAGGCTGTCGGCGGCGGGAAGGTTGTCGCGCAGGATCGGCGAGCCCTGGGTGCTGCGGATGCCCTTGACCGGGGCGGTGTCCTTGACCGCGTGCGGCAGGCCATGCAGCGGGCCGTGGAACCGGCCTGCGGCCGCGTCGTCGTCCAGCGCCGCCGCCTGCTTCAGCAGCACCTCGCTGTCGACACGCGAGACGATGGCGTTGAAGCGCGGGTTCAGGCGGTCGATCTGGGTCAGGTGGGCGGCCATGATCTCGCGGCTGGAAAGATCCCGGCGCCGGATCGCGGCGACCATTTCGCGCGCGCCCATGGCCACGATCCCCTGCCCTGCCCCGCTCGTAGCCTGGGCGAAGGTCGGTGTGGCCACGGCGGCGGTCGCGGCGGCCAGCAGCGTGCGGCGGCTCATTTCCAGGGGCGTACCGGACATTGTGTCGTTCCTCTTCGGGATCACAGATGCGCGTCGAACCAGGCCAGCACCCGTTCCTGGATGTCGGTCTGGTGGGCGGGCTCGTAGGTCCAGTGCGGCTCGCGCGGATAGCTGACCATGGTCGCGTCCTTCCCCAGCAGGCGCAGGCCCCGATAGAAGGACAGGCCCAGGGTGACGGGAACTCGGCGATCCTGCTCGCCGTGCAGCACCAGCACCGGGACCTTCACGCGGTCGATGAACCGCACGGGCGACGAGGCCTCCATTCGCGCGAGATTGCCGAGCGTGCGCCCGAAATAGCCGGCGACGAAGTCCGGCGTGTCAGTGGTCAGCAGCATGGGCGCGATATCGACCGGCGCGGCGCCGACGATAGCGGTCTTGAAGCGGTCGCTGTGGGTCACCGCCCAGGCCGACAGGAAGCCGCCGTAGCTCCAGCCGCCGATGCCGACGCGAGCGGGGTCGGTGATCTTCTGGGCCACCAGCATGTCCAGGCCGTCCAGCACGTCCTGGAAGTCGCCGCCGCCCCAGTCGTTGATCGGGCCCCGTGTGAAGCCGATATCCTGGCCATCCGAGCCGCGCGGATTGGGCAGCAGCACCGCATAGCCATGGGTGGCCAGCATCTGGGCCCACTCGTGCCAGCTGCCCAGCCAGCCCGACCACCAGAAGCCCTCGGGACCACCATGCCCCTGGATCACTGTCTTGATCGGCGCGCCAGCGACATAGCCCGGCGGCGTCACCAAGGTTCCGTAGACCTTGTGGCCGTCCTTGCTGCTGGTCCAGCTCACCTCGCGCACCTGGCCCAGGGTCCATTGGCGCACCTGAGGATTGAGGTCGGTCAGGGGTTCGGCGGCGGTCCGGCCCGGCGTCCACAGCCAGACGTCGTCGGGACGGGTCGGCGTGTCGCCGGCCAGGGCCACGCGTCCTCCCTCGGAGCTGAAGCCGCTCAGCCGGCCGTCGAAGGCCAGCAAGGTCTTGATCCGCCCGTCCCTGGCGTCGATGCGCACCAGCTTGGAGCGCGTAGTCTCGAACGACTGCGCCAGAAGCGACCGGCCGTCGGCGGCCCACTCCAGGCGCGTGAGGTGACCAGGATGGTCCTCACCGATCTTCAGCCGGCGGTCGCCGTCGACGTCGACGATCCAGGCTCGCAGGCCGATATACTGTTCGCGTAGCTGCGCGAAGGCCAGGCGCTTGCCGTCGGGCGACCACTCACCCGGCCCAGAGGCCTCGCGCAGCAGGGTTCGAGCCGCACCGGTGGCGGCGTCGATGATCACCACATCGGAATGATAGAAGTGGTCGTTCAGCCCGGTGCTGTCGGCCACCCGCGCCGACAGCCGCTTGCCATCCGGCGACCAGCGCGCCTCGGCGATGTTGCGGCCTTCGATCGCGATGCGACGAGGCTGGCCGCCGGCGGCCTCCAGCAGCCAGAGGCGGCCCAGATCACCGGGGTCGTCGATCGTCATCTGGTCGCGCTTGGCCGCGGCGTCGGCCTTCTGCTGCTCGGTCTTGGGATCGCCGGCGACATAGGCCAGGACCTTGCCGTCGGACGATCGCGAGAAGTTACGCACCTCGGTCACCGAAGCCGTCAGCCGCCGGGCCGGACCTCCGTCCAAGGACGCCGTCCACACCTGCCTGGATGCGATGCCGGTCACCGACGGATCCGCCTGGTTGGACAGGAAAGTGATATCTCGCCCGTCCTCCGACCAGCGCGGCGTGTTCTCGATCTGGGTCCCGGCGGTCAGGCGGCGCGGCGGCGCGCGGCGGTCGACGGGCGCGATCCAGATCGCCGACCGCGACGGACGCTGGGTCGAAAGCGTGGGCGTGACGACATAGGCCACGCGCTTGCCGTCCGGCGACAGTTGTGGGTCCGATGCGTCGGTCAGCCCCATGATGTCCTGCGGACGGATCGGCTGGGCCGGTGCGGCGGCAACGGGCCAGCCGCCCAGCAGCGCCACCGCGGTCAGCATCAGTGCAAATCGAAGTCCGCCGGCCATGCGCCCGCCTCAGGTCTTGCTGGGAAAGGAACTCGGCGCGCCGCCCGAAAGGACGGCGCGCCGAGGCGGGTCGGCTAGCGCAGCTTCCAGTTCACCGTCACGCCCACGGTGCGGGGGCGGATGATGAACTCGCTGAGGCCGGTGCCGGTGCTGGACAGGCCGTAACCGAACGCCACCGCCCGCTTGTCCGTGAGGTTGGTCGCGAACAACGCCACGTCGACATTGTCGAGGCTGACGTTCAGGCGCGCGTCGAACTGGTTGTAGCCGGCGACCTTGACGTTGGGTCCCTGCAGTGTCTCGGGCGCCTTGGCCAGATAGCGGTGGGACACCGTCAGCGTCGGAGTCAGCGGCGCGTCGAAGCGGTAGGTCGCCGTGTTCGAGATCTGCCAGGGCGAAGCGCCCGGCAGGCGGGTGCCATCGAGCAGCGGCGGCGAGGCCGTCGTCACCGTCTCGGTCAGCTTGGCGTCGAGATAGGTGATGTTGGAGGACAGCATCAGGCTGTTGGTCGGCCTGGCAACCACCGCCAGCTCCACGCCGCGGATCCGGGCCGAGCCGGCGTTGGTTCCGTAAGTGAGGTTGTCCCCCGGGCGGACCAGGCGGACCTGGATGTCGCTCCACTCGATATCGTAGACCGAGGCGTCGACCTGCAGCTTGCCGTCCAGCCAGGCGCTGTGCGCGCCCAGTTCGTAGTTCCACAGCGAGTCAGACGCCCAGGCCGCGGGCGTGTTGAAGCCGGCTAGGTCGACGACGGTGTTGGGGTTGCCGAACCGGAATCCCTTGCTGGCCAGGGCGTAGACCGTCAGGTCGCGGTTGGGGCGCCAGGCCAGCGAGACCTTCGGCACGAAGCCGTCATCGCCGGCGTTGCGGCGTGGCACCGTCTGGCCGGTCAAGCCGTAGCTGATGCCATA
This sequence comes from Caulobacter sp. GW822-FHT07D08, assembly GCF_058798735.1. Classification (NCBI taxonomy): domain Bacteria; kingdom Pseudomonadati; phylum Pseudomonadota; class Alphaproteobacteria; order Caulobacterales; family Caulobacteraceae; genus Caulobacter; species Caulobacter sp. GW822-FHT07D08. The sequence goes on along the minus strand of NZ_JBXAKU010000022.1, from coordinate 21,381 downwards.
CCGCTGGATCTCGACCCAATACTTGGTGTCGAACAGACGGCCGCCGACCGTGGCGGTCACCTTGGGCAGGAACTCGTAGCTGACCTCGCCGAACAGCGCCTTCTCCGCGCCCTCGCGGTGGCTGTAGGTGCGATTGAAGAGCTCGCCCTGCAGCTGGGCGGCGTTGTAGCGCGCGGCCAGGACGGCCTCGCCCTGCGGCAGGCTGCTGAGCGTAGCGACGTCGGTCTTGGTCTCCGAGTACATGCCGCCGATCAGCCACTTGAACGGACCGTCGCCGTCCGAGGCCAGCCGCGCTTCCAGGGTCTTCATGTTGGTGTGCATGAATTCCTGGGACAACACACCGTGCGGGGCGAAGGTGCGCAGGGCGCTCGATCGCGTCACGTCGCTGTCCAGCACGTGGTCCTTGGTGTTGGTCGAGGCCAGGATGGTCAGGTTGGCGAAGTCGAACTTGTGATCCAGGCGCAGCGAATGGATCTCGAAGTCGTAGTCGGTCGGCCCCGGCAGAATGGTCGACCGCGCGTACGGACCGAACGCGGTCTGCACCGTGGCGATCTCGTCCGACTTGTTCTGCTGGTAGAGGCTGAGCAGCGAAAGGGTCGTGCGGTCGGTCGGGGTGAACACGACCGAGCCGCGCACGCCGTTGACCCGCAGATTGTTGGTCGTGCCGGCGCCCAGGTTATCGATGTAGCCGGCGTCCTCGCGCGAGAAGCCCGCCACGCGCACCGCCAGCTTGTCCGCGATGATGGGCAGATTGATCATGCCCTTCACCGCGTAGCCCGCCTTGCCCGAGTGCGAGATCTTGCGAACCGTGGTCTCGGTCGCGGCGCCATAGCCCGAGGCGTCGGCGGTGTTGACGATGTAGTTGATCGCGCCGCCCAGCGAGGCCGAGCCAAACAGCGACCCCTGCGGACCGCGCAGCACCTCGACACGGTTCAGGTCGAAGGTGTCGACATCGGGAATGCCCGAGGCGTAGCTGGGCTCGGTCAGCGGGATCTCGTTAAGGAAGTAGCCGGTCGGCCCCTGCCCCTGGTCGATGCCCGCCGTCGCCCCGACGCCGCGAATGGTCACGGCCGACTGGCCCGAGGTGCCTTCGTTGAACACCACGCCGGGGATCCGGCCCAGATAGTCGGCGTTGCTCTGGGCGCCGGCCGCCTTCAGCTGCTGACCGGTGACCGCCGAGGCGCCGCCCGCCAGGTCCCGCAGGCGTTCAGCGCGCTTACCGGCGGTGACGATGATCTCATCGACGATGGCCGCCGGGCTCGTGAGGTCCCCGGCGGTTCCGGTCTGGGGGCGATCGGCCCCGCCTCCGGCCACGATGCTGAGGCCGCCGGAAGGCGTTCGGCGAACGCCAAGACCGGTCTCGCCCAGCAGCGCCTCCAGCGCGGCTTCATCGGTCAGCCGCCCGCTGACGCCTGGCGAGGTCCGGCCGCGCACCAGGCTCGGGTCGTAGATCACGTCCTGCCCGCTCTTCAGCGAATAGGTGCGCAGGGCCGAAGTAAGGTCCTGGCGCTGAATGGCGTAGTCCCGCACGTGCTGGGCCTGGGCCGCCGTCGCGGGGCCCGCCACCGCCAGCGCCGCGCAACCGGCCAGCAACAAGCCGCGTAGATCGATGGTCTTCATCCTTGCCCCCTCGAACTCAAGCGTTCAGTGACAGGGATGCAGCCGAGGGAATTCCCCCCCATCGCGCCTCGAACTTTTGTGACAGATAAATTCAGGCGCCGCGACAGCTAGCGGCGCGAAAGCACGATCTGGCCGTCGCCGCCGGTCGACGCCTTCACCGGAAACGCGGTCGAGACAGCCTCGGCGAAGGCCTTCGGCCGGTCGGTATGGAACACCCCGCTGATGGGCAGGGCCGTCAGGTCGGGGTCGGCCAACACCAGACGCGGCCCGCCATAGCGGTTGAACTCCTCCACGGCCTCGCCCAGCGGAGTCGACTCCAGAATGATCCGTTCGGTCCGCCAGGCCTGAACATGCGCCAGGTCGACGACGGCGACGGTCGGCGCGGCGGCTGGGACCAGGCGCGCCTCGTCGCCGGGCGACAGAATGACGGCCGGGGCCAAGGGGCCGGCCACCAGCTTGGACGACGCACCGCCAGCGACCGACGAAGCCGGCAGCGGCTGGCTGGACGCGTCGCGGAAGATCGCGACCTTCCCCTCCTCTAGCGTCACCGTCGCGCGCTCGCCGTCGCGGCGGACGTCGAAGGCCGTGCCCAGCGCCCGAACCTCGTCCTTGCCGACGAACACCCGAAAGGGCCGCTGGGCGTCCTTGGCCACCTGGAACCAGGCCTGGCCATAGTCCAGGAACAGACGCCGCTCCGCGCCGTCAAAGCGCACCCGCAGCTTGGACTGGGTGTTGAGCATGACTGTCGAGCCGTCGGCCAGCCTCAGGCGTCGCTGTTCGCCCGGCTCGGTGCGATAGGTCTTCCCCAGCACCAGGTCCGGTCCGACCACAGCCGCCGCGACCAGGGCCGCCGCCGCGGCGACACCGCCGCCAAGCAGCGCCCGGCGATCGAGGCGCGACGCCCGCGCGGTCTTGCCGCCCATCAGGATGGCGCGCGCCTCGGGGTCGTCGGTCAAGGCCCCGACCCCATTGAAGATCTTCGCGTGCTCATCGAACGCCGAGCCGTTGGCCGTGTCCGCCATCAGCCAGCGCTGCAACTGCTGGTCATCCTCGCGGGTGCACTGGTCGGAGGCCAGGCGCGCGACCCAGTCGGCCGCCCCGTCAGGGACGGCCGGCCCGGGCGACTTGGGCTCGCCGGCGAAAATCCAACTACGCTTACGCATCCTGATCCATCCGCGCCCGAATGTGACCGAGCGCTCTGCTCACCTGCTTTTCGATCGTGCCCACAGAGACCTCGAACCGCGTCGCGAGTTGAGTGTAGGTCAGACCGTCCATTCGGTTGAGCAGAAAAACTTCCTTCGTCCTCGCCGGCAGCTCCTCGAGGATCATGGCCAGCCGGACCAGGGCCTCCCGCCCCTCGAAGATGCGGGCGGGCGACTGCTCACTGTCGATCAGCTCGACGGTGTCGATGTGCACGTGCCGGTCCTCCCGCCGCGTCCTGGCCCGGCGGCCGCGCTCGAGGAAGACGTTCGAGGCGACGGTGAAGAGATAGGCCTCGGGGCTCACAAGGTCACCAGGATCGACCCGGCTCATGCGGATGAAGGTGTCCTGGGCGCCGTCCTCGGCGGCGGCGGGGTCGAGGCCCTTGCGCCGGAAATAGCGGACGACCGTGTCACGGTGGCGCGTGACCAGGTCCGACAAGCGCGCCCGACGCTCCTCCCCTGCCCTGGCCTCTCCTGCCCTGATGTCCGTCTTCATCGGCGCCGCGCCATCCCCGACAAGGGCCTAACCGGACGCAACGCCCCCGCGTGCGTCGCGGCGGTCGGGCCTCGTCGTTTCCGACGCAAGTCCCTCCCCGCCCGGCCGATCCCCTTTATTCTGATCGTTACGTCCAGTCCTCGGGCAAGCTCATCCGTCTGGCAACCAAAGTTTCCGAATTCTCAGGCGCCTTCTGCCCGTCGTCTACGCAGCCTCGCCGGCCGCCTTCGCCCGTAGGTTGGGTCGCTCGCGTCTACACCGCGACAGGCATCGCGGGGCGTTCCCGCGCGGTCAACAGGCCGAAGAGATCACGCGGGTCCGTCGGCGCGGCCAGCAGGTTGAGCCGCGTCCCGTTTCCCGCCTCGACCATGCGGTCGCGCAGGTAGCGCAGAGCCGAGAAGTCCTCGATCGCGAAGCCGACCGAGTCGAAGATCGTGATCTGGTCCGCGCCGCGACGCCCGGGCGCCTGACCGGACACCACCTGCCATAGCTCGGTGACCGGGAAGTCCGGCTCCAACTGCTGGATCTCGCCCTCGATACGCGTCTGAGGCGCGAACTCCACGAACACCTCGCCCCGGCGCAGGATGTCGGCCTGCAGCTCGGTCTTGCCCGGACAGTCGCCGCCCACGGCGTTCAGGTGCACGCCGGCCCCGACCATGTTGTCGGACAGAATGTGGTTGCGAGCCTTGTCAGCGGTGACCGTGGTGATGATATCCGCGCCTAGCACCGCCTCGGCGGCGGATTTCGCCACCGTGATGTCGAAGCCCCGGTCGCTCATGTTGGCGATGAACTTGCGCGTCGCGGCCGGGTCCACGTCGTAGACCCGGAGGCGGCGCACGCCCAGCACCGCACGGAAGGCATGGGCCTGGAACTCCGACTGCGCGCCCAGACCGACGATCGCCATCGTGCTGGCGTCGTCCCGCGCCAGGTGCCGCGCGGCCATGGCCGAGGTCGCCGCCGTGCGCAGCGCCGTCGTGATGGTCATCTCGGCGATCAGCTCAGGATAGCCGGTGCGCACCGAAGCCAGCACCCCGAACCCCACCACCGTCTGCAGCCCCCGGGCGACATTGGTCGGGTGCCCGTTGACGTATTTGAACGCGAAGGCCTCGCCGTCGCTGGTGGGCATCAGCTCGATCACGCCGTCCGGGGAGTGGCTGGCCAGTCGCGGCGACTTCTCGAACGCGCCCCAGCGCCGATAGTCCTCCTCGATATACCCCGCCATCTCGGTCAGGACGATCTCCAGGCCGATCCGATCGACCAGGTTCACGACGGCGTCGACATCCATGAAAAGCACAGGCAGTCCTCCGGTTTGAGCGTCGCAAGCAGTCTAGTTGCGCGCCGGCGCCGGACGGGATGATCAAAGAGCCTATCATTTCGACTGATATTTTGGCACTTTTGACATTGCGATCATGAGTTTTGCCAAATGCACCTCTTTGACGATCTGGACCGTCGCCTGATCAGCGCGCTGCGCGAGGACGGCCGCGCTCCGGTCTCGAAGCTGGCCGTCGTCTTGGGCGTCTCCCGCCAGACCATCGAAAACCGCCTGACGCGCCTCCTCGACAGCGGCGCCGTGCTAGGCTTCACCATTCGGGTGCGCCAGGACGCCGAAGACGGCGCGGTTCGGGCGATCATGATGATCGAGGTCGTGGGCAAGTCGACGACCGCGGTCATTCGCAGCCTGCGCGGCATGCCCGAACTGCACTCGCTGCACTCGACCAACGGCTCTTGGGACCTGGTGGCCGAGATCCGGGCGGCCAGCCTGCAGGATTTCGACCGCGTCCTGCGTCACGTGCGCGAAACCCCCGGTGTCCAGAACAGCGAGACCAGCCTGTTGCTCAGCAGCGTGTAAGAAGAGGCGCGCCAAGAACGGAGCTTGGACCGCCTCCAGGACCATGACGTTCATGAGCCAGGCGCGCCGAGAGCGCCCGCAGCGCGAGAACTGGGCAGCCCAGCTGGCGGTCAAAAAGGGTTCAAAGGCCATACACCCTCGCCGCGTTGTGGTGCAGGAAGGCGCGGCGCTCGTCGTCATCAAGGAAGTCGGCGGCCTCGCGGGCCATCTGTGTCTTCTCGGGATAGGTCCACAACATGCTCTGACCCATGTCCGAGCCCCAGATCAGGCGATCCGGACCGAAGCTGTCGGCCAGCCGCCGAACGATGCGCGCCGCGCGGACCTTGGCGGCGACACAGCGTTCGAAATTGATCTCGGTGATCTTGAAATAGACGTTGGGCGTGTCCTCGAAAATCCTGATCGTATGGTCGATGCCAAAGTCCGGGGCCGGCGGCATGACGACCGCCTCCCCCGCCTCCTGGGCCAGCTTGACCTCATATTGCGTCATGCCGAACGGCATGGCGCCGTGGTCCAGCAGGATCGGCAGGCTTGGGAACTGCTTGGCGATGATCTTCACCAGCGGCAGCAGGTACGGCAACTGGTTCATGAACATGATCATGGTCATCGGCGTGCCCAGATCGGCGCAGACCTTCCAGACCTCCATGGCCGCCGGCGAACTCATCCAGGCGGTGTCGAGCAACCAGGGTCGGGCATTGGCCATCCGGAAGCCGCGCGTATGGCGGTTGCGGACCATGTCGCGATAGACCGCCGGGGTCCGCGGGTCCTGGGTGTCGAGGATGACCACCGGATGCAAGCGACCGGGGTTCTGCTCCGCGCAGTCGAGGATGTAGCTGTTGTCGTAGCCGTAGACATGGCCGCGCTGGACCAGGCAGGCGCGCTCGACCTTGTGGGCGTCCATCAGATCGATCAGGGCCTCGCCGGTGACCGTGAAAGGCGGCCGATCCGGCATCGGCAGATCCGGCGTGAAGGGCCGGGCCTTGTAACGTTCCCAGTCGTCGCCGATCAGGTGGGCGTGGGTGTCGAAAAGAAGATCGGTCATGGGCTCGGACGCTAGGCCTGTTCGTCGAAAGCTTTACGCGCCGCCAGCGCCCCCTGGCGCAGGAAGCCCTGGTCGGAGGCGACCAGGAAGCCGCTGACGCCGGCCTGGCTCAGGCGAGCGATGTCGGGGTCGGCGCCGGAGCCGACGTGGGCGATCAGCGGAATCCCGCGCCGCCGAGCGGCCTCGGTGATGCGATCGACAACGGCGGTGATCACCGGATCACTGACATGGGGCGCGCCCAGCCGCGCCGAGAGATCGCCGCGGCCGATGAACGCCGCCGTCAGACCTTCCACCGCGAAGATCTCGTCCAACCGGTCGACGGCTTCGGGGTCCTCGATCATGGCGATGATCGAGGTCGAGGCGTCGGCGTTGGCCATGTGATCGGCGAAGCCGCGCGCCCCGAACTCGCCAGCGCGCGGCGAGTTGGAAAAGCCCCGCGCGCCGCCGCGATAGCGGCAGGCCGAGATGATCTCGCGCAGCTTGGCGGCGCTGGTCACGTGCGGCGCCAGCACGCCGGCCGCGCCACAGTCCAGCGCCTGCAACAGATGCGACTCGTCGCTGGACGCCACCCGCACGACGCTGGGGATCCCGGCGGCGCGGGCCGCCAGCATCAGCAGGTCGATGTCGCCGGCCGAAAACGGCGCGTGTTCAGCGTCCACCACCACGAAGTCGAAGCCTGCCCCGCCGAGAATCTCGGTGGCGTGGCCGGTGGCGGTCTTCAGGAACGTGCCCAGGAGCCGCTCCTTGGCGGTCAGGCGAGCGCGGAATCGACGTTGGATCTCACTGTGCGGATGCATCAGGCCTCCTGCGCCGGCGCGGGATAGTCCTCGGCGTTCAACACCCAGCCGGCCATGTCCGAGAAATCCCGGCGCGGCGGCGAGAAGATGTCGACCAGCAGATTGCCGTCGCCCGGCGCGATCGAGGCCGAGGTGTGGATCGCCTTGGCCGGGATCACCGCCACCGACGGCGCGGGACAGGTCACGTGCTCGTCGTCGCGCCATTCCGCCAGCTTGGCGGTCCACGGCCAGCGCAGATGGTGGACGTAGGATCCGCCCATGGCCAGCGAGCATTGCTCGAAGTCATCGTGATGGTGCGGCGACAGCTTGTTGGGATCGCGCGGCGCGGCGGGTTCGAACACGTTGACCATGAAGGTCGTGCAGCGCCAGATCCGCCCGAACCGGCCTTCCTGCGCCGGGACGTTCAGCGCGTATTTCCGGATCTTGAAGCCGCCCGGCGGGTCGGGCCAGCGCACCAGCGGCGGGATGTTCGGCGCGCCGTGAGCGTAGGTCTCGGCGTTCGAGCACAGCGCCGCCAGGTCGGCGGCGCCGGTGGTGAACAGCCGCACGACCTCGCCGCCATCGGGCAGCTCGATGCGGCTGTCGCCTGGCGGGACGAAGGCGATGTGCTCGCCGCCGACCTCGACGGTCTCGCCGCCGGCGGTGACCCGCGCCCGAGGCTCGGGGGCCTCGATCAGCAGGACGTACTCGTCGACCTGACCCTTGCGCTCCAGCGCCGCGCCGGGCTTGGCCAGGGTGTAGGCGACGACGAAATTGGCGCCGCGCACCAGCCAGGTCCGGCCGGTCTCGTCGTCGATCTGCGGCGGGGTTTGGCCAAACAGCGCATACGAGGACGCGCCGAAGCCGCCAGCGGCGGCCGAGCCGCCGCCGGCCTTGGCGGTCGACAGCCGTGAGCGGGGATCGGCGTCTGCGTACATGGTGGACATGGGTCTGCCTCTCGTCAGTCGGTCGTCAGGCGCGGTCTAGAGCTTGGGATTGGTGATCGGGGTGTCGCCCTCGAACCAGTGCTCGAACCGGCGATAGGTGCAGAGCCAGCGATCGCCGACCCGCTTGTACTTGTCGGTGGCCATCGAGATCGAGATCGGCGGCGCGCTGGGCAGGATCTTCTCGCCGTTGGCGGCGTAGAGGAACAGGTAGCAGCTGCTCTCGGCCGTATCCTCGCCGGTGAACCAGGCGCGGAAGTTGGTGAAACTGTGCACGGCAAGGCGCGGCCCTTGGGCGATGCGCCAGTCGTAGAACGCCTGGATCTTGTCCTTGCCCTCGTACGAGGCCTTCTGGCCGTGGAAGACGGCGTCGTCAGTATAGTAGCTGTGGGCCTCACGGCCGCCATTGGTGTCGATTTCGTGCCAGTAGTCAGCGAGCTGCTGCTGCAGTTCGAAGGTCAATTCGGCAAGCTTGGGATCGTACATCTAGAAGGTCCTCGAAAAGGGCTCAGCCCACCGTATTGGCCGCGCTGGCGGCGTCTTGCTCGATCTGGCGCCGAAGCTTGCCTTCCTGGCCGGCGGGCGAGTTCGTCGCCTCCTCCGCGTCAAGGTCGCTCAGACTGTGCAGTTCGCGACCGGCCGTCTCGGGCAGCAGCAGGGTGGCGATGATCGAGCAGCCCATGGCGATAATCGCCAGGGTCGCCATCGCCACGCTCAGCGGCAAGGTCTTGGCCACCAGGGCCACGCCGGTGATGAACAGCGCCGCCCCGCCGCGCCCCAGATTGTAGGCGAAGGCCTGGCCAGTCGCTCGCAGTTCGGTCGGAAACAGCTCGGTGAAATAGGGGCCGAACGAGGCGTAGATGCCGAACTGGAAGAAGCCGTAAACGATGCCCGCCGGGATCAGGAACGCGGCGTTGTCGCCCAGCGGCGCGAACAGATAGATCGCCGCGCTGAGGATGAAGCCCGCACCGAACAGTCGGAACGCGCCGCGCCGCCCGACCGTGTCGGAGATGTAGGCGTTGACCAGGAAACCGAAAAAGCCACCCAGGCTGTTGAGCATCACGCTACTGCCGGCCATGGAGACGGACATGCCGCGCTCCACATGCAGGAATGTGGTCAGGTAGTTGCTGATCGCGAACGCCGCGCCCTGGGCGCCGAGCGAGAGCAGCGAGGCCAGCATGGTGATGCGCAGCATGCGCCTGCCGAAGATGTCGGCGATCCTGGGTCGTTCGCCGGTCTCGGCCGCGCGCTGGACGGCGGCCTTGTAGATCTCGGGATCGTCCGAACCCCGGCGCACGAAGAACACCAGCACCGCCGGCAGCAGGCCGATGAAGAACACCACGCGCCAGCCGATGTCGGCCGGGAACAGGGCCGCGACCGGACCGGCCAGCAGAGCCGCGATCCCGGAGCCGATCGCCGCGCCGCTGTGCACGACGCCCAGCGCCTTGCCGCGATGCTTGGGCGCGATCATCTCGCCCAGCAGGACCGCGCCGACCGCCCATTCGGCGCCGAAGCCGATGCCCTGCAACACCCGCGCGGCGAACAGCTGCTCGTAGTTCTGGGCGAAACCCGACACGAACGAGAAGACCGAGAACCACAGGATGGTCAGCTGCAGGATCCGCGCGCGCCCGAACCGGTCACTGAGCCAGCCGCCCAGCCAACCGCCGATCGCCGCGGCGATGTAGTTGGCGCTGGCGATGTAACTCGCTTGCGTCAGCGTCATGCCGAACGCGGCGATCAGGACGGGGATCAAGTACTGGAAGACCAGCCCGTCGGCGCTGTCCATCGCCCAGCCGGCGCCGCACGTCCAGAAGACCCGGCGGGTCTTGGCGTCCGCCTCGCGGTACCAACCCATCATTGACGTTCCATCCTCTGTTCTCGCGCGGGCGGACCCGCGTCTCTTGATTGTTCAGCCTAGCCCGCGCCTGCCCGACGACTTGTCCCGGCGGGCGCCGAAAGTTGCCCGCGAGATCGACCGCCGGCTCAGGCGAAGTAGAACCGCAGCGCCGTGTCCGAGAGCGCCCGGCGAACGCCAGGTTGCGGCGCCCAGCGATCCAGGTGGGCCAAGGCCCGCTCGTAGGTCATTCGGCCCTCGTAGCCGACGAACGGCGCATCGCTGCCCCAGAGCAGGCGCTCTGGCCCGGCCTTGGCCAGCAACTGGGCGGCGACCGTCTCGGCGATCGCTTCGGAGCGGGTGATGTCCGGCTCGCGCCAGGTCTCCGGTCCGGCCAACCGGAAACCGGCCGCCAGCTTGATCCAGGTCCGACCCCGCTGCACCGCGGCCAGCGCCGCCTGGAAGCCTTCGCAGGCCGGGCCCCTGGCCGGATCGGGATGGGCGAAATGGTCGAGCACCAGCTTGACGCCCGAGGCCTCCAGCGCCGGAAGGACGGCCTGCAGCCGCTCGCCCTCCAGCGCCACGTGGACGTGCCAGTCCAGATCGCGCACGCGCCGCAGCAGCAGCCGATGCGCCTCGTCGGCGAAGTCGGGCAGGACCGCGCGGCGCACCAGCTGGAAGCGGATGCCGACCACCCCATCGTCGCGCATCCTGCGCAGCGTGTGGGGATCAGTGTCCGGCGCGACGATGGCCGTCGCGCGCAGGCGCGGGCTCAGCCGCGCCGCCGCGATGGTGTATTCGTTGTAGGTCCCGGAAATGCTAAGGCCAGACAGCACGCCGAAATGGATGCCGTGGCGGTCCAGGTCGGCCAGATAGTCCTGGGGCGTGTAGTCGTAGGCCGGCGCGGTCCAGGCGTCGCCAACCAGCGGCAGGTCTTGCGTGAAGACATGCGCGTGGCAGTCGACGATGGGCGCGTTGGCCTTGCCTTGGATGTCCGAGCCCCCGCCTGTCACCTTGCCCCGGCGACCTCGATATTGGCGCCGGCGACGTAGGAGGCCGCGTCGGACACCAGGAACATCACGGTCGCGGCGACTTCCTCGGCCGTACCTTCGCGCTTCATCGGTAGGGAGTCACGGATCGCCTCCAGTCGGCCCGGGGCGTGGATCTCGGTGGCGATCGGGCCGGGCGAGACGCAGTTGACCCGGATTCCCTCGGCCGCGACCTCCTTGGAGAGGCCGATGTTCAGGCTGTCGACCCCACCCTTCGAGGCCGCGTACCATAGGTGCTGGTTCGGCGAGCCCAGGCTCGCGGCCCTCGAGGACAACAGCACGATCGAGCCGCCCTGCCCGCCCAGCCGCGTCGACATACGCTTGACCGCTTCGCGGCTGGCGATCAGCGCGCCGGTCAGGTTGACGGCGATGACCTCGGCCAGGGTCGCGTCCGACTGGTCGGCCAGCCGGCCCACGCCGCCGGTGATGCCGCCATTATAGACCAGGGCCGAGAGCCGGCCGAGCTTGTCGGCGGCCGCGAACATGCGCGCGACATCCGCCGGGACGCCCGTGTCGGCCTGGACCGCCTCGGCCTCGCCGCCTGCCGCGCGGATGGCGTCGACCACGGCCTGGGCGCGATCGGCCCGGCCGGCATAGGTCAGCAGCACGCGATAGCCTTGCGCCGCCGCCGAGCGGGCGATCGCCTCGCCGATCCCTCGGCTGCCGCCCGTGACCAGGAAGACTCCCTTGTCGCTCATGATCTTTTCTTCCCTTTGTCGCTTTTATCGTTGTCAGCTTGGATGGGCTCAGAAGCCGACCGCGTCGGCGCCCTTCAGATCGAGCATCTGCCGGGCTTCGTCGGGCGTGGCGATATCCAGGCCCAGGGCCTCGATGATCCCCCGGATCTTGGTCACCTGGTCGGCGTTGGACTTGGCCAGTTCGCCGCGCCCGATATAGAGGCTGTCTTCCAGCCCGACCCGGACATTGCCGCCGAGCAGCGCGCTCTGAGTGCAGAACGGCAGCTGGTGTCGTCCCGCCGCGAAGGCCGAGAAGACGTAATCGTCGCCGAACAGACTGTCAGCGATCGTCACCATGTGGGCCAGGTTGCGCGGATCCGCGCCGATGCCGCCCAGGATCCCGAACACCCCTTGGATCAGGAACGGCGGCTTGATCAGCCCGCGCTCGGCGAAATGGGCCAGGGTGTAGAGGTGGCCGATGTCGTAGCACTCGAACTCGAAGCGCGTGCCGAGACCCTGACCGATCTCGCGCATGATGCGCTCGATATAGACGTTGTCGTTGTACATGATCCGGCCGCGCGAGGTTTCGACGTACTCGCGCTCCCACTCATGCTGCCAAGTTTCGACCCGCGCCCCCGCGCCGCTGAAGTCGAAGATCAGCGGACCCATGTTCAGCGAGCAGACCTCCGGCTTGAAGGCGAAGGCCGCCTCTAGTCGGGCGTCCAGCGACATGGTCGAGCTGCCGCCGGTCGAGATGTTGATCACCGCGTCGGTGGCCTGCTTGATGCGCGGCAGGAAGGCGCCGAAGTGTTCGGCCGAGGGGCTGGGCCGCCCGTCGATCGGATCGCGCGCGTGCAGATGCAGGATCGAGGCGCCGGCCGCGGCGGCCTCGATCGCGGCCTCGGCGATCTGGTCGGGCGTGATCGGCAAATGCGGCGACATCGACGGCGTATGGATCGAGCCGGTCGGCGCGCAGGTGATGATGATCTTCTTGGAATGACGCATCTGACGATCCCTACAGGCCGGCGTGACACAGGTATTTGTAGTTCAGATATTCGGCCAGGCCGTGGTGGGAGCCTTCGCGGCCGATGCCCGACTGCTTGACGCCGCCGAACGGCGCGGCGGCCGTCGAGATCAAGCCGGTATTGACCCCGACCATCCCCGTCTCCAGGTCCCGGCCGGCTCGTGCGATCGTCTGGCGGTTGGTCGAACAGACATAGGCGGCCAGGCCGAACGGCGTGTCGTTGGCGAGCGCGACGCCCTGCTCGTAGGTCTCGAACGGGATCACCCCGGCCAAGGGGCCAAAGGTCTCCTCGCGCGTCAGCAAGGCGTCGGGGGCCACGTCGCCCAGCAGGGTCGCGGGCGACAGCAGGCCGCCGTCGCTCTTGCCGCCGGTCAGCAGGCGCGCGCCGCCGGCCAGGGCCTCGTCGAGATGGCGTTCGACCTTCTCGACGGCGCGGGCGCTGATCAACGGTCCGATGTCGGTCTCCGCATCCAGGCCGTCGCCCACCTTGAGCGCGGCGATCCGCACCTGGAAGGCCGACAGGAACGCTTCGTAGATCCCGCGCTGGACGTAGATCCGATTGGCGGCGATGCAGCTTTGACCGCCATTGCGGAACTTGGCGACCATCGCCGTCTCGACCGCGACGTCCAGGTCGGCGTCGTCGAATACGAGCAGCGGCGCATTGCCGCCCAACTCCAGCGACAGACGCTTGATTGTCGGAGCCGAGGCCGCCATCAGGCGCGCCCCGACAGCGGTCGAGCCGGTGAAGGTGATCTTGCGCACGGTGCTGGAGGCGGTGACGATGTCGCCGAACAAGGCTGGGGCGCTGACCACGACGCTGAGCACGCCCGGCGGGATGCCGGCTTCCTCCGCCAGGGCCGCCAGGGCCAGGGCTGTCAGCGGCGTTTCGCTGGCCGGCTTGCAGACGATCGTGCAGCCCACCGCGAGAGCCGGCGCGATTTTGCGCGTCAGCATGGCCATCGGGAAGTTCCACGGCGTGATCGCCGCGCAGACCCCGATCGGCTCGCGCTCGACCATCAGGCTGCGGCCCGGCATGTTGGGCGGAAGGATCTCGCCCAGGATGCTCCCCGCTGCCTCGGCGTAGACCTCAACGAAGGCTGCTCCATAAGCGACCTCGCCGCGCGCTTCCTTCAGCGTCTTGCCGTTCTCCAGCGTGATCAGCCGGGCCAGGTCTTCCTTGTCGCGTTCGATCAGCGCCAGCCAGCGGCGCAGCAACGCGCCGCGCTCGCGCGACAGCGTGCGCGACCACTTCGGAAAGGCCGACTCCGCCGCCGCGATGGCGACATGGATCTCGTCTTCGCCGATCGAGGCGACGTCGGCCAGGGTCTCGCCGGAGAACGGATCGACCACGGCGATGGTCTCGCCGGATGCTGCATCGGCCCATTTGCCAGCATAGTGAGCCTGCGCGCGCAGCAGGTCCGGGCGGGCGAGAGTCGCCCGTCGGGCGTCCGTGATCGTCAAGGCTATCCCCATGGGTTGGTGCGCCGAACTCCGGCGATGTGTTCGTGCTCAGGCCGCGGCGGGCAGGCCGGGCCGGAAGGCGCTGGCGCCTTCGCCCAGCTTGAGCCGCCGGTATTCGCGCGGCGGCAGGCCGAAACGGTCCCGGAAGGTGCGGGTAAAATGTGGAGCGCTGTTGAAGCCCCAACCGAACGCGATCTCGGTCATCGAGTGGCCGCGCCAGGCCGGATCGGCGATCTGCCGCGCGCACTGCTCCAGGCGACGGCGCAGAATGTAGGCCGACACCGTCTCGTTCTCGCTGGCGAAGATCATCCGCAGATAGCGCGACGACAGCTTCATCCGGGTGGCGATCGAGCAGGGCGTCAGCTCCGGGTCGCGCAGGTGCTGCTCGATGAACAGCTTCACGCTGGCGCAACGGCCGGTGACGATCGACGACCGGGCGCTGGAGGTGTCGAGGGCCAGGGCATAAGCGGTGGCGACGATGTCCAGCAGGTGCCGGGCGACACGGTCCTGGTAGTGCGGCGACAGGTCCGCCTCGAGTCGGCCGAACAGGTTCAGCGCCATGGCGGCGGCGGCGGCCGTCAAACCCTCGTCGGCCCGCAGCGCCCGGCCGCAGAAGCCCTCCGGCGACGGCAGGTGCTCCCTCAGCGTCGCGGCGCCGACCTTGAGGAACAGGATCTCGATCTCGTCGGACATGCGGATCTTCAGTGGCGCACCGCTGTCGCACAGCACGAAATCACCTTCGGTCAGGTTGACCGTGTTGCCATAGTGGCTGACCTCGGCCTCGCCCCGGACCTGCAGCATCAGGAGGTAGCTGGGCGCGCCCTTGTGGGCGAGCTGGGCGTCGCCGCGCTCGACCGTAGCTTTTCCGCAGGCCAGACGCGCGATGTACAGCGGCCCCAGATCCGCGCCCGCAAGCTCGGCCACGAAGGCTTCAGGCTTCGGCAGTTTGAAATCCATGGCTTCGATGTGGCTGGCGAATAGCCCCGTCCAGCCGGATCGGCCTGTCAGATCATTCGTGCTGAAGACGTTCATGCGCGCCTCCCCAAGACCAGGAGTGTGCCCTCCTTGAGTCATTTCCTATATCATATAGGAAATATGAAAAGCGAAAAATCTCGGTTTCGGATCTCGCTGTTCGATTTTGTTTGAATGGCGATCCTGTGGCTCAGGGCTTGTCGCGCCCGAGCGGCAAAGCGCAATCGGGGGACAGCAAGACACTCAGCGCCTCTCGCCGGGCGGGATGGCCGCGCCGCGCGTTTCTCCGGAAGACGGTGCTCAGGCTTGGTCGAACCTACGCGTCGGCGAAGGGGACCACGCGCGCGTAGGAGCGCTGGATATGCTCGCGCATGGCGGCCTCGGCCGCATCGGCGTTACGCGAGGTCAGGGCCTCGATCAGCGCCGCGTGCTCGTTGACCGCCTCGGTCGCCACCTCGCTGTGGAAGCGTAGGCGGAAGATGTGCAGGTGCGAGTGCAGGCGCGCCAGCGTCTCGCGAATGATCGGATTGCCGCTGCCCGCGGCGATCAGGTCGTGCAGGTCCGAATCCTGGTCGGCGAACTTGTCGTAGGAATGACGCGACTCGCCCGGTGTCATGGCCTGGGCCAGGGCCACCAGCTCGGCCATGGCCACGTCGTCCATCCGCTCGGCTGCATGGCGCGCGGCGAAGGGCTCGATCAGCAGGCGGGCCTCGTAGAGCTGGTCGAGCTGCCGGCGATTGAGCTGCGGCGCGCTGCAATAGCCGACGAAGTGGCGTTTGGTCACCAAGCCGATCGCTTCGAGCATGCTCAGCGCTTCGCGGATCGGCGTCTGCGACACCCCTAGCTTCCGCGCCAGGTGGTCGATCGAGATCCGCGTGTCGGGCGGGATGGCCAGCGACATGATGTCGGCCCGGATCACCTCGAAGACCTCTTCGACGAAGCCCTGCGAGCGCTTGATGCGGCGATCCGCGCCGACGGGATCGGAGAGATCGCCCTCGGGCGCTTCGCTGCCGTGACCTTGCGGGACGGTGGATCGGCGAGCCACACGGGCCTCCTCGTTGGATCGCCGCGCTCCGATGGCGACGATCAGCCTCTTGCTCGCAGTATCATGCCTGCAACGTCCTCGCGAGAGAACAGGCGTCCAGCCTAACCGACCGACGCGCGAGGGCCTTGCCTCCAGCGGCGCGATTACTTTCCCGGCGCTTGGTTCCGACCCGCCGAGCATGGTGCAAGTCGCCCTGCCTCCCTGAGCAAGTCCCTCCCCCTCCCCGGTCCTAGTCATGGCCACAGACGACTCAAGGAAAGCGAGCGGAATGGACGCGGGCGGACAAAGGCTGATCAGCATGGTGAACGTGGGCGCGCTCACGTTCGGGCCGGGCGCCTTGGCGCGCTGCGCCGACGACCTCATCGTCCGACGGTCGCGATCGGTGTTCATCGTCACGACGCAGCCGACGCTGTTCCTGTGCCGGCCGCTGGTCGAGGCGCTCGAGGCCGCCGGCGTCCAGGCGACCCTGTGGCATGACCTGCTCGGCGAGCCGACCCTGAAGGAATTCGAGACCGCCTTGTCGGTCGCGCGCGCCTGCCAGGCCGATGCGGTCGTGGGCCTGGGCGGCGGCAGCGCCATGGACGTCGCCAAGCTGGTCGCGGCGTTGTTCGACGGCCGCCAAGGCGTCATGGACGTCCTTGGGACGGATCTCGTCGCTCGCCGCTCCCTGTGGCTGGCCTGCGTCCCGACCACGGCCGGCACCGGCAGCGAGGTGACGCCGATCGCCATTCTCGGCGACGAGGACGAAGACCTGAAGAAAGGCGTCGTCAGCCCCTACCTGGTGCCCGATGCGGCCTATCTGGATCCAGCCCTGACCGCGACCATGCCGCCTTCGGTGACGGCCGCGACCGGCCTGGACGCGCTGACACACTGCATCGAGGCCTATGCCAACCGCTTCGCCCATCCGCTGATCGACGTCTATGCTCTGGGCGGCATCCGGCTGATCGCCGAGAACATCGAACGCGCTTGCGCGCATGGCGACGACCTGGACGCCCGTCTGGCGATGATGATCGCCAGCTACTACGGCGGGCTATGCCTGGGTCCAGTCAACACCGCGGCCGTGCACGCCCTGGCCTATCCGCTGGGCGGCGAATTCCACATCGCCCACGGCGTGGCCAACGCCCTGCTGCTGCCCCACGTGCTGCGCTTCAACATCGAGACGAAGCCGGAGCGCTACGCCGCGATCGCGCGGGCGCTGGGCGCGGACTGCACCGGCGACCATGCCGCCGACGCCCTGGCCGGCGTGGAGCGGGTCATAGCCCTGGCCAAGGCCTGCGGAATCAAGCGCCGCCTGTCGGACTTCGGCATCGCCCAGGACGCGATCCCGCGCATGGCGACGGCGGCGATGAAGGTCACGCGCCTGCTGGATCGCAATCCGCGGACGCTGACCGAAGCCGACGCGCGCGCGATCTACGAGGCGGCCTGGTAGGCCGAGCCCCCGAAAAGCCGCGAGCACGAAGCACATGGCGTGGTCGCTGACCATCGCCATGTTTTCGTTCAGTGATCGATGCGGAGGCAGGCCACGCCGCATGCTCGTCAAGCCATGGAAAATCCGAGCCGCGATGACGGCCTCAACGAAAGACCTCGGCGCCCCTTCATGCCGGGCATGAGAGATCTTGCGAGCGGCGAGGCTGGCTGAAGAGCCGGCCCAACGCCGGCGACGTGGCGGCGCGCATAAAAAAATCCCGACGCGTGGGGCCCCGGCCAGGCCGGACCACGCATCGGGATGAAAGAGAAGCTCGGCGCCGTCCGGGGAGGAAACGAACGACGCCGTCTTCTGTACGGACGAGCGCTACCAGGCGGCCCGGACGCCCAGCCGGAAGGCGCGGCCGACCGTGTCGTACTGCAGCGGATTGCCGAACAGGCGCAGCTCCGGCGGTTGGTCCTTGTCGAACACGTTGGTGATCCCGCCGTAGAGCTCGGTCTTGCTTGAGCCAAACAGCGACGGCAGTTGGGCCGACGCGGACAGGTCCATGTAGAACCGGGCGCTGACCGTGTTGATGCTGACGCTGGTCGGCAGGTTGATGTTGTAGCCAGCCTGGTCGGGACCGATCTTGGTCGGGTCCAGGATGCTCTTGGGGATGTAGCGCAGGTGCGCCGCGACCATCCAGGCCGGTCGGGTGTAGGCCACCAAGCCGTCGATCTTGTACTTCGGCACGCCCGCGATGCCAGCCAGCGAACCGGCGTTGCCGGTCACCCCGTTCATGCGGGTGATCAGACCGGTGCCCCCGATCGACTTGAGGTCCTTCACGTAGTTGGCGTTGAGCTGAAGGCTGACGGCGCCGTCCCAGACGTCGGGGATGGTGTAGTCGGACTGGAACTCGTAGCCCTCGGCGTGGACCTGAGCGACGTTCTGGAAGTTGGACAGCACCGTCGTGACCGCGCTGGCCTTGGCCGCGCCGCTGAAGGTGATCAGGTTGCACAGCAGATTCTTGGTGGCGCAGGCTGACAGGATGTTCGGCGCCGACACCGAGTCGATCGCGTTCTTGACGGTGATGTCATACCAGTCGACCGAGGCGTGGAAGCCGGGAAGGAAGTTGGGCTTCAGCACGATCCCGGCGGTGTTGGTCTTGGCCGACTCCAACTCCAGGTTCGGATTGCCGCCGGCCAGGGCGCCGACCAGATGGTTGGAGCCGCTGAAGGGATCGTTCAGGGGCAAGAAGGTCTGGACCGTGTTGGGGTTCGACTCCGCCGCCGTCGGCGCGCGGATGTCGGACGAGCGGGTGACGCGGACCAGGATCTGGTCGTTGGGCTGATACTCGACGCCGACCTTCCAGGGCTTGGCGTTGCCGAAGCCGCTGTAGTGGGTGTAGCGGCCGGTCAGATCGACCGACAACGACTTGGCCAGCGGCAGATCGGCCAGCAATGGGATGTTCGCCTCCGCATAGCCTTCCGTCACCTTCTGCGTGACCTGCGGCAAGGCCGTCACCTGCGGCGCGGCGAACAGCCCCGCCTTGGTCAGGGCGTCTACGTCCCCCGAGACGCTGTCGTGGCGATACTCGCCCCCGAACGCGGCCTGGACCGCCCCGGCGGGCAGTTCGAACAGCGTGCCCCGGAAATTCACCATCAGGTCGTGCTGCTTGATGGTGCGGGTCTGGAACTCGTCCTTGAAGTACTTGTTCAGCACCGCCGGAGTGATGTTCTGGCCAAACAGATCGACCGGCAAGCAGCCGTCGCTGGGATTGGCCACGGACGAGGCGCAGATCACCGGGGCGCCGGCGGGCGTGGTGTAGAT
Organism: Caulobacter sp. GW822-FHT07D08; assembly: GCF_058798735.1. Taxonomy (NCBI): domain Bacteria; kingdom Pseudomonadati; phylum Pseudomonadota; class Alphaproteobacteria; order Caulobacterales; family Caulobacteraceae; genus Caulobacter; species Caulobacter sp. GW822-FHT07D08. The sequence continues at coordinate 2,158 of NZ_JBXAKU010000022.1, read as the reverse complement.
CGTGCCCGCATAGCCCGCCGGCGGGGTGATCGCGTTGGTCGCCTGAGTGTCGAACGACGCCAGGCGGGTGTTCTTCACGTCCGTGCGGCTGTCGGTCTGGCCGTATTCGTATGAGGCGTCCCAGCGCCAGTCCTTGAACAGGTCGCCCTTCAGACCGGTGACGAAACGGTAGATATTGTTGGTGCTGGAGGCCACCACGGTGTCGCCGCCCTGGGCCACGGCCACATTGACGTTGATGGCCGTGATGTTCGGATTGGCCGCCAGGATCTGCGCCCTCACCGCCGGGGTGATGAAGGGATTGTTGATGTCGATGCCGGCCGAACCGCCGGCCGGGGCCTGCAGCAGCACCGAGGTGCGCACCGGTCCGCCCTGCGTGCGGCTGTAGATGAACTCGCCGAAGGCCTGGGTCCTGGGCGTCAGGTCATAGTCGACATGGATGATTCCCGAACCGTGCGAGGTCGGCGTGACCAGCGGCGGATTGCCCCAGCCCCAGTTGTTGCTGGCGGCCGCGTCGCCGCCTTGCATGAACGTGCCGCTCAGATAGTTGCCGAACTGGAAGGGCACGAGGGCGTTGCCGGCGGCATTGAACTGCAGGCCGCGCAAGGCGGCGGGCAGAGCCGTCGCGCCGGTGTTATTGACCTGCTGGCCCAGGGTCGTCTTGACCCCGCCCACCGTCTGGACGGCGCTGAGCAGGACGCCGCTCGCGGTGTAGACGAAGTTGACATTGTCGAGCACCAGTGTGGCCGGCAGGCCATTGGTGCTGACCCCGCCGATATAGCCCGGGTTGGGGACGAAGTTGGTCAGCTTGGCGCACCACTCGCGCTGGAAGCAGTTGCCGACACCCTTGTCGTCCCGGTACTCGAACCCGGCGATGACATGGCCACGATCACCGGCGAAGCCGCGTCCGCCCGCCACCGACAGGAAGTAGTTCTTGCCGTCGCCGCGATCGCTGACGCCGGCGCTGGCGTCGATCTTCAGGCCGTTGAACTTGGTGTCGAGGATCAGGTTGACCACCCCGGCCACCGCGTCCGCGCCATAGGCGGCCGAGGCGCCGCCGGTGACGACCTCGCTGCGCTTGACCAGGGCGTTGGGCACGCCGTTGAGGTCGACGCCGCCGGAGTCGACGCTGGGGACGAAGCGCCGGCCATCGACCAGCACCAGGGTGCGGCTGGTGCCAAGACCCCGCAAGTCCGGCGTATTGCCGCCGATCGCGCCGTTGACCCGAAAGAGGATCGTCGAGGCCGAGGTGGTGGCGCGGAACGACGGGATCTGGTTGAGCGCGGTGGCCACATCGGGAATGGCCAACTGCTGCATGCGTTCGGCGCCGACGACATTGACCGGCGTGGGCGAATTATAGGTCGTGCGCACCCGGGAGCCGGTGACGATAACCTCTTGAACCGCGACGGATTCGGCTTGCTCTGAAGCCGCTGACGCGGCGGGCGCGGCCTGAGCCGAGGCTGTCGTCGCCGCCGCAAGCGCGATCAACGACGTCGAGACAAAACTAGCGATCTTCACCAACGTCCCCTCCTTTTATGTTTATCTGACGGAAGGGTTAGGCGAGACGACCCTACTGCACTTGCTTCCAGCGGCACGACGTTTTTCCCGCTCGGCTCTCCCCCGCGGCCGTATGCCGTACCAGGACAAGTATTCGTGCCGAACACGTCAATCCATATCGATCGCTTACTATGCAACACGAGCCCGCGTCGCGCGGAGGACTCCACTCCTAGGCCGGACATGGCCGTGGCCCGTGGCTAGATGTGTAGTCCCGGAATGAGGTGGTGCGGGTTGATCTTGAAGATTGACGGGTCTTTCGTCCAGGCGTCGCAGATGGCTTGGTAGGGCGTGCGCCATCGCAGAGCCTTGAGATGCTTTGCGAAGTTGTAGGCGGTGACGAAGGCCTGGACATGGGCCTTGAGGCTTTCCAGGTCGTCGTAGTGGAAGACCTTGACCGTGGCGTCCTTGATGGTGCGGTTCATCCGCTCGGCCTGGCCATTGGTCCAAGGGTGGTAGGGCTTGGTGAGGCGGTGCTCGATCCCGTGCTGGATGCAAACGCGGTCGAAGATATGTGGGCCGAGGTAGCGGCGGGTCATGTTGGTCTTGGCCCAGGTCTCGTCGATGAACACCAGGCGGCTGGGATCGAGCCTACTCTGATGACGCC
>NZ_JBXAKU010000021.1:0-78500 GCF_058798735.1 Caulobacter sp. GW822-FHT07D08 | reverse complement strand
GGCCGGACACACGTTAGCACCTCGACGACGCGCGCAACTGCTCTCAGAATCTTCTTGCATCCGCTGGGGCGTCCACACACACGACGTTGGTTACGCTCGATGGCGCGGTTGTAGCAACAGGCCGAGCCGTGGAGCGACACGGTATGGAGCGAACCCAGGCCCATCTGACGTTCGCGACCTGAAACCCAAAAGCGATAGATCCACGAGCGACCGCCATCGCCGGTCACTTGCAGGTAAAGCCCCCCACCATCCGCATGGAGGCCCGGCGCAACGAGGCCCTTGAGAGTCGCTGCGTGCAATCGATGAACGACGCGAGGCACGGTCTACCCCAGTTCCTACCCACGGTTCTGATCCAGATAAGGGCGGTTCAGGGTGGACATGTCTAGACGAAAAATTGGCGGAAAGTGCCTAAAAAGCCTGTAAACGACTGAAAAAACACACATTTATGGACGCGCTTGGACGAGGTCGGAATTTCAGAAAGGGGAAAATGGCGGAGACGGAGGGATTCGAACCCTCGATACCCTTTTGAGGTATGCCGCTTTAGCAAAGCGGTGCCTTCAGCCTCTCGGCCACGTCTCCTCCTGAGAGGGAGCGGTTCGATAGCCTGTTCGCTTCAGGATGACAACGGCGCTTATGCGGAAAATTCGCCTGTTAACGCGGCGCTCAGACGGCCCCGTTAGGGTGAACATAGTTTTTCCAGCGACGAGCGTCATGCGTCCGATCCCCTCCCCTGCCTCGAACGTCGAATCCGCTGTCGCCTTCGTGGGCGGGGCGGAGATCGGGCCGCGTGTTTCGAGCGGCGCGGGCGGCGATCCACGGCGGGGGCGGCGGGGGCCGTTCCGGCCTGGTCAGCTGATCCCCTCGAGGGCGCGGCTGGAGGCGCGGCCGCTGGCGCGCGCCTTCCGCGTCATCGACGTTCTGGTCGCCGCCTGTGTCGCGCTGGGGGTGACCATCGAGGGTCATCCGCTGGCCGCCGGCCTGTGGGCCGTGACCGGGCTGGTCGCGCTGCGAATGCTCGGGGCCTACGCCTTCCCGCGCAAGCAGGATCTGGGGCGGCACATGGTCCAAGTCGGCCTGGCGCTGGGCGCGGGCCTGCTGGCCGCCGCCGTGGCGCTGCTGCCGACGGGCCGCGCCGAGGCGCCGGCCGTCTGGACGCTGCTGACCGCCACCGCCGCCGTCGCCGCCCTGCATGTCGTGTGGTGGACAATCATCGCCCGCGGCCGCCAGCTGGGCCGCCTGACGCCCAACATCATCGTGGTCGGCGCCACGGCCAACGCCCAGCGCCTGATCGAGGCGGCCCTGCGCACGGGGGAGGCCAACGTCCTGGGCGTGTTCGACGACCGCCTGGACCGCGCGCCCGAGAACATCATGGGCGTACCGGTCCTCGGCGATACGGGCACCCTGCTCGACCACCGCATCATGCCCTATGTCGACCGCGTGGTGATCGCCGTGCAGTCGACGGCTCAGGGCCGCGTGCGCCAACTGGTCGAGAAGCTGGGCGTGCTGCCCAATCCGGTGAACCTCTTCTTCGACGTCGGCGGTCCCGCCGAGGACGACGCCGCCCTGGCCCGCATCGTCGCGGGCGGCGAGAACGAACTGTCGGGCGCCGCGCCCGGCGCGCGCCGGGCGTGGGTCAAGCGAGCCCAGGACCTGGTCGTGGCGAGCGTCGGCCTGCTGGTCGCCGGTCCGGTCATGCTGATCGTCGCCCTGGCCGTGAAGCTGGACAGCCCCGGCCCGATCTTCTTCCGCCAGCGACGCCACGGCTTCAACAACGAGGCGATCCTGGTCTGGAAGTTCCGCTCGATGCGCCACGAGATGGCCGACGCCCAGGCCGCGCGGCAGATCAGCGCCAATGACGACCGCGTCACCAGGGTCGGCAAGTTCATCCGCAAGACCAGCCTCGACGAGCTGCCGCAGCTGTTCAACGTACTGACCGGCGAGATGTCGATCGTCGGCCCCCGCCCCCACGCCATCGGTATGAAGACCGGCGGCGTCGAGTCGGCCAAGCTGGTCGCCGAATACGCCCACCGCCACCGCATGAAACCCGGCCTGACCGGCTGGGCGGCGATCAAGGGCTCGCGCGGCCCGGTCGATACGCCCGAGAGCGTCCGCCTCCGGGTGGCCCTGGACGTCGAATATATCGAGCGCCAGTCGTTGTGGCTGGACCTCTACGTCATCGTCATGACCATCCCCTGCCTGCTGGGGGACCGGTCGACGGTGCGCTAGGCGGCCGGCGATGTTCTGGCGCGGGGTCCTCGGCTACCTGCCGGTCAATGTGGTGCAGGGCGTGGTGGGGCTGCTCACCATCGTCCTCTTCACGCGCGTCCTGGATCCGTCCCAGTACGGCGTCTACGCCCTGGCCTTCTCGGTCGGCAGCCTGACCCAGACCATCCTGCTGACCTGGACCGAGGCCGCCATGGCCCGCTTCCTGGCGGCGCGCGGCGAGGACGGGCGAACGGCCGACCACTTCGCCACCCTCTATCGCCTGTGGATCGGCGCGGCGGTCGTCGTGCCGCTGGCCTGCGCGGGGGTGGCGGTGTCGCCGCTCGATGGACCGCTGAAGGTCGCGGTGATCGCCGCCCTCGCCAGCACCCTGGTCAACAGCCTGACGAAGCTGGCCCTGGAGCGCCGTCGCGCGGCCGGCGAGGTCTCGGGCGCGGCTCTCCTGACCATCATCCAGACCGCGGGCGGTTTCGTCCTCGGCCTCGCCCTGGCCTTCGCCGGCCTGGGCGGCGCGGCGCCGATCCTGGGCGTCGGTATGATCTCGGCCCTGTGTGTGGTCCTGGTGCTGCCGGGGGAACTGAAGCGTCTGTCCGGCGGCAAGTTCGATCGCGCCCTGGCCAAGGCTTACGCCGCCTATGGCCTGCCGGTCTCGTTGTCGCTGATCCTGGCCCTGGTGCTGGCCAGCACCGATCGCCTGCTGCTGGGCGCGTTCCTCGACGAGGCCACGGTCGGCGTCTATCATGCCGGCTATTCCCTGGGCAGCCGCACCCTGGACGTGGTCTTCATCTGGCTGGGCATGGCCGGAGCGCCCGCCCTGATCTCGGCGCTCGAACGCGGCGGCCAGGCGGCCCTGACCGAGGCCGCCCACGAGCAGGCCAGCTTCATGACCCTGCTGACCCTGCCCGCCGCCGTCGGCCTGGCTCTGGTCGCCCGCCCCCTGGCCGAGCTGATGATCGGCGAGGATCTGCGGGCCGGCGCCGGCCACGTGACGCCCTGGATCGCCGCCAGCGGCTGGCTGTCGGGCGTGACGACCTACTATCTGCTGCAGGCCTTCACCCTGGCCCGGCGCACGCCGCTGCTGATCGTCAGCATGAGCGCGCCGGCCATCGTCAACGTCATTCTCAACCTCGTCCTGATCCCGCGCCTGGGCCTGGACGGCGCGCTATGGGCCACGACGCTCAGCTACGGCGTCGGCGCCGTCGCCGCCTGGGCCCTGGGTCGCCGCGCGTGCCCATTGCCGATCCCGTGGGAGGTCCTGGCCAAGGCCGCGGCCGCGTGCGTCGCCATGGCCCTGGTCGTGCGCCTGCTGCCCTCGCCGGGCGGCTTGCTGGAACTGGCCCTGAAGGCCGGCGTCGGCGCGGCCGTCTATGGCGTGATCGTGCTGAGCCTCGATGTCGGCGGCCTGCGCGGCAAGCTTTCTGGTCTTATCCGTCGGAGGGCCCCCGCCCTATGACCGCCCCCATCACCGAAATCCGCATCGAGAACGCCGCCTGGCCTAGCGCCCAGCCGCGCCTGTCGGTGCTGATCCCGACCTTTCGCGACGACCCGTCCGCCCTGCTCAAGGCCCTGGACGATCCCGGCGTCCAGGCCGAGATCGTGGTCCTGGACGACGGTGGCGGCGACGATGCTCTCGCCGAACGCATCGCCCGCCGGATCGAGAGGCTGCGCGTCCCGGCCCGCTTCGTGCGCCTGTCTAGCAACGAAGGCCGCGCCAAGGGCCGCAACCGGCTGGCCAGCCATGCCCGCGGCGGCCACTTCCTGTTCCTGGACAGCGACATGCTGCCCGACACCCCGGACTTCCTCAGCCGCTGGGCGGCCGTGGCCGAGACCAACGCCCCCGTGGCGTTCGGCGGCTTCACCCTGGACCAGACGCCGCAACGCCCCGAGACCGCCCTGCACCGGGCCATGGCGCTGAAGAGCGACTGCACGCCCGCCCCGGAGCGCGCCAAGGAACCCGAGAAGCACGTCTTCACCTCCAACCTGCTGGTCCGCCGCGACGTGTTCGAGACCATAGGCTTCGACGAGGGCTTCGCCGGCTGGGGCTGGGAGGATGTCGAGTGGGCGATGCGGGTGGTGCGCCAGCATCCGATCCTGCACATCGACAACAGCGCCACGCACCTGGGCCTGGACGCCGCGCCGACCATGGCCGCCAAGTACGAGCAGTCGGCGGCCAACTTCGCCCGCGTGGTCGCCAGCCACCGCGACATCGTCAGCGCCTATCCCAGCTACAAGGTCGCCAGGGCGCTGAAACCCTTCCCGCTGCGCGGCGTCTGGCGGCCGATGCTGAAGTCGATCGCCCTGGCCGAGGCCGTCCCCGTCCCCCTTCGTGCGTTCGCCATGCGGCTCTATCGCGCGTCCCTCTATATCGAGGCCGTCTGATGCGGGTCGAATTCAAGAAGGTCGACGCCTACGAGCCAGACCGGACGCTGAAGGGCAAACTGCGTCGCCGGCTGATCCGCCTGGCCTACCGTCGGCCGGCCAAGGTGGCGCTGGAGCGGCCGATGGTGTCGTTCAGCTTCGACGACGCGCCCGCCACGGCCTGCGAGGCCGGGGCCAAGGCGCTGGAGACGCGCGGCCTGCGCGGCACCTACTATTTCGCCGCCGGCCTGGCCGGGCGCGATGGCCCGATGGGTCGCTTCGCCACTGGGGCCGATGCGCGCCGGCTGCACGACGCCGGGCACGAGATCGCCTGCCACACCTTCTCGCACCTGGACTGCGGTCAGTCATCGAAGGCCGTCACGATCGCCGATGTCGACCAGAACGCCCGGAGCCTGGCGGCCTGGGGCGCGGGCGATCCGGTCAGCTTCGCCTACCCCTACGGCGATGTCGGCGCGCCCGCCAAGACGGCCCTGGCCGGTCGCTTCAAGACCCTGCGCGCCCTGCACCACGGCCTGATCGCCGACGGCGCGGACCTCAACCAGGCCCCGGCCGTCGGTATCGAGGGCGAGGATGGCGAGAGCATCGCCAACGCCTGGCTGGACAAGGCGAAGGCTCGCAAGGCCTGGCTGATCCTCTACACGCACGACGTGGCCGCCGAACCCTCGCAATGGGGCTGTACGATCGACGCGCTCGAGCGGCTGATTGATCGGGCGGTGGCGGACGGCTTCGACGTGGTGACCGTGGCCGAGGGCGCCAAGCGGATCGGGCTCTGACCTTGAAGAGCCTTCTCATCCGATAACCGCTTCGCACTTGTCGGGAAGGCTCTACGCCTCGTCCTGCGCCCGGTCGGAAAAGGCCAGCTTGGCGGCCAGGGCCACGAACACCGCCCAGCGGAAGTCGTTGTAAACGACCGCGATGCTCTCGGTCAGGCTGACCAGGGTGAAGACGACCAGGAACGGGAAGGCCAGTATCGCCCCGCGGCTACGGAACACGGCGATGATCGCCAGCGTCATGGTCTGCAGATAGAAGAAACCCCAGGCGCCGAGACCGACCACGCCCATGCCGATCAGTTGCTCGATCCACGAATTGTGGGCGTGCTGGGGCGTGAACTTGGCGTCGTGGACGATCCAGGCCAGCGGCCCCCAGCCGGACTTGTCGCTCCAGACCGCCGCGTAGCCGTAGCCCAGCCACGGCCTCTGCTCGATCTGGCGGAAGGCGGCGGTCCAGATCTGGGTCCGGCCGGTCAGGGTGGCGTCCTTGCCCAGGATGCCGAAGAACACATCCGAGGCGAACACGATGAACGCCGCCAGCAGCAGGAAGCCCGTCACCCCGGCCCAGGTCGCGGCGGCGGCGAAGGCCGGACCGCGCTGGCAGATCCAGACGAAGGCCAGCGCCATCAGGCCCAGCATCAGCGAGGCCAGCGAGGTCTTGGACTGCGACATGATCACCAGCCCCACCGACAGGGCCGCGAAGGTCAGCCAGACGCCCTTGCGCTGGGGGTCCAGCAGGGCCGCGCCGCAGAGGATGCAGCAGCCTAGGGCCATCATGCCGCCCAGCGAGTTCTTCTCCAGCCACAGGCCGCGCCAGGCGCCGGGGAAAAGCTCGGTCATGATCCCGATCGACGGGAAGGCGATACAGGCGATGTAGGAGGCGACGATCAGCACGCAGAAGGTCGTGGCGAACACCCGGGCCAGCTCGGCCCACCGGAAGCGGGCGGCCAGGGCCAGGCCCGAGATCGTCGTGCAGCCCACGGCGAAGCCGCGGCGGATCGAGACATCGGGCTGGATCGACCAGAAGATCGAGGCCGCCACCACGCCCATCAGGATGATCAGGAATGGCTGGCGGATCGTGACCCGCACCATGTTCCAGGGCCGGGCCAGGACCAGCAGGAACGCCAGGCCGTAGGCGGGCAGGAAGGCCACGCGCAGCAGGCCCGAGCTGGACTCGTCGGTCTTCTCGCCGAACAGCGGCAACTGCCAGCCGCCGGTGTAGATCAGCAGCATGACCACGGCGACGGCGATAGTCAGGAGCGACGGCGCCAGCGCCCGGGTGTCCGGCCGGCCCCACGCCGCGTCCGGAGCAAGGCTGGTCACGGCAGGATCGCCTTCAGGAAGGCGGGCGGTTCGACCGAGACCTTGTTGAAGAACATGCCCGCGCATCGGCCGCCTGCGGCGGTCAGGGCGTCGCGCAGCATGGCCGGCTGGCGCACGTCCGGCTGGTCGGCCGAAACCACCATCACCGTCTGATCCATGTGCTGGGCGATGGTCGGGCCGGACTGCGAGCGGTCCAGGGACGGGCTGTCGACGACGATGATCTCGGCGTGCTTGCGCAGCGCCCGCCAGTAATCCGCCGACGGAATGACATGGGCCTGCTGGCGGCCGCGCAGGGCTTCGCGGTTGAAGCGGGTGATCCACAGGCGCGAACCGCCGACGCTGTGGCCGGTCAGGAACTTGGAGTCCGGCCAGACCCCGCCCTCGGCGCGCGGCGCGGGGGGCTGGACGGTGAAGAAGGTCGAGCCGTCCGGCGAGGCCGCCACCGGCGGGCCCAGCGGGCCGAAGCGGTTCGGGTCGGCGGCGATCTCGCGGAACTGGCTGGGGCTGTTGAGGTCGAGGTCGATCAGCCAGGTCTTGCGGCCGGCGCGACGCGAGGCGAAACGGGCGAATTCACGGGCGACCGTCGAGGTCCCCTCTCCCCGTCGCGCGGCGATGAACTGGATGACGTACGGACGGCCGACAGGCGGCGCGCCAAGCGCCCCCCAAAGCTCCGTCATCTCGACGTTCAAATCCACCATCTGCCGAATCGCCGCGCACTCAGAAGATCGCAAGGTGCGACATTAACCCTGTCGGCGAAAGGCGACGAAAGCGCTCACCGCTTGACCCCGGCGGTGGCCAGGACCGGCATGCCAAGGGTGCGCGAGGCCGAGGCCGGCGTCTGCAGCCCGGGGCGCAGGAACATGCGGACCAGGCCCACGCACAGGGCCGTGAAGCCCGCGAACAGGATGGCCAGCACCAGAACCGGCTTCTTCAGGCTCTTGCCGGTCGACGGGGCGACGGCGCGCTGGACGATGCGGATGTTGTCGCTGCTCTCGGACGACATCTGCCGCTGGGCCTCGTCCTGTTGTTCCTTGACCGTGAAGTCGCGGACGTTCGAGGACAGGACGTCGCGATCGCGCGACAGCTCGTTGAACTGCGGTTCCAGTTGAGCCAGACGCAGCAGGCGTGAATTCACATCGGTCACCTGCTGGGCGTAGGCGGCCTGCGACTGCTGCAGAGCCGCGACCTCGGCCCGCAGGTCGTTGCGGGTGGTGGTCAGGGTCTGCCAGATCGGGTTGGGACCGCTGCGCCGCGCGCCCTCGCCATTGGTGCGGCCGGCGGCGAGGCCGGCCTCCAGCTGAGCGATCTGGGCGTTGATGTCCTGCACCGGTTGGGCGCCGGCCGTGTAGCGGGCCAGCAGGCCCTCGCGGTCCAGCTTCATCTGGGCCAGCTTGATCGCGGCCGACATGTCGGTGTCGCGATACAGCACCGTCTCGGGCGAGGTGCGCGCCAGTTCGGCCTCGACGGCGGCCAGGCGGCCGATGCGATCCTGCAGCTGGGCGTCGACCGAATACTTCTGCTGCTCGACCTGGGCCTGCAGCTGGGTCAGCGTGGTCTTCTGGGCGGTGAAGTCGCCGATGTCGTTGGTGGTCAGGAACGACTGATAGGCCGTGTCGGCGTCCGACAGCTTCTGCGCGAAGATGTCGCGCTGGCGCTGCAGCACGTTGTTGTCGCCGCCGATCAGCAGGCTGCGGCGATAGATCAGATATTCCTCGAGTAAGGTGTTGAGCACCTTCTCGGCCATTTCCGGATCATTGTTCTGATAGGCCAGGCGGATGATCGAATTGTCCGGCGCGGTCTCGATCTTCAGGCTCTTGCCGATCGAGTCACGTCCTTCGGCGATCAGCTTGCGCTTACCCTCGGGCGTCGCCGCGGCGTACTTGGCCGCGTGCTTCGGAAAGATCCTGGTGAAGCCGATCTTGCGGATCACTCGCTCGCGCAGCTCACCGCTGCCCAGGATCTCGGCTTCGGACTGGATGACCTCGTCGGTGTTGGGCACCGCGCCGCGGCCGGCGTCGCCGGCCCGGGGTTCGTAGACATATTCCTGGCCCAGGCGCACGAACAGGCTGGATTGGGCCGTGTAGCTCTTCTTCAGCGTGAGGGCGAAGCCGAGGCCCAGCGCCGCGATCACCACGAAGACCACCAGCATCAGAAAACGCTCGCGCCACAGCAGGGTGACGAAGTCGGCCGGGGCGTACTTGGGACGCGCGCCGACAGCCCCCGCCGCCATGCGGGGCGGCTGGTCGTGCGGTACGCTGATCCAAGGGCTGGTCGACATCCGAATCCGGGCGGTTCAATCTGTCTCGCACCCTGGGACGGCCAGCCTTAAGGGTTCGTTACCCATTCCTGTTAAGACTTGTCGCATGCAGAGCCGCACGCATCTCAAGACGGTCCCACTGAAGGCGATCTGGGCCGTGGTCCTGATGGCCGGCGGGATTTCCGCCTGCGGGCACATCGACGCCGAGCCGATCACGCCGGGCCCCAGACCTAGCGCCAACTTCTCTAATATCGGTTACGCCGATTGGAGCGAGAGCGAGCCGTCGTACCGGTTCTATCCGGGCGACGAGGTCGAGGTGGCCGTGCCGTCGGCCCCCGAACTCAACAAGTCGGTGATCGTGCAGCCGGACGGCCGCATCACCTTGCCGCTGGTCGCGCCAGTGATGGCCGCCGACCGCACGATCGACGAGCTGGAGGGCTCGATCAGCCAGGCCTATGCCAGCACGCTGTTGCGGCCGCGGGTCCAGGTTTCGGTAAAGACGGCGACGCCGCTCAAGGTGTTCGTCGGCGGCGAGGTCAAGAACGCCGGCGTGCTCGACATGGCGGGCGACAGCGACGCCCTGCGGGCCATCATCCAGGCCGGCGGCTTCACCAATGGCGCCAAGCGCAATCAGGTGGTGATCATTCGTCGCGGCCCCGACGGGCGGGCGATGATGCGGACGGCGGACCTGCTGGCGGGCCTGACGCGCGGAAGCGGCGCGGATCTTGTGCCCCTGCGGCGTTTCGACGTCGTCTACGTGCCGCGCAGCGGCGTGTCGGAAGCGGGTCTGTTCATGCAGCAGTACTTCCGAGACCTGCTGCCCATCAGCTTCAGTTACGCGATCAACGGCAACGTCAACGGCAACTGAGCCGGTCCCCCATAGGACCGGCGGGCAGTCCCGAACCCGGAGACCGGGTTCAGCCGTGGGCGAGCCATTCGCGGGCCTGACGCTGGGCTTCGGCGACTTCGTCGCTGGCCATCTCTTGCGACAGTTCCTTGCGGTAGACCTTGGCTTCGACCGAGCCGCGCATGGCGGCGAGGTTGAACAGCATGTGCGCCGACACGTAGTCCAGCGGCGCGCCGCCCTGACCGGTCGAGTACAGCAGGCCCATGCGGAACAGTTCATCGCCGGTGGATTCGGCGGTCGGCAGCGGCAGCATGGCCACGGCGGCTGGCGGTTCTTGCATCATCATCATCATGGCTGGTCTCCTCTCTCAAGCTCGCCCCGCCGTTCTGACGGATCAGAGCCTGAGAGAAGAAAAGTCCAGCGCCACTGAACATATAGTTAAGCGCGCGGACATCATGAATGATGCGCCAAGTATACTAGTTATTTAAAGTGATTACTGACCGTAAACACGAGTCTACAGAGCGTTAACGCCCGCGTTGGCCGAAAAGCACTTTTCGGGCCTCTTCAGCCGCTTTTCCGGACGCCTGCAGGCCTCCGGACCGCAATTCCGCGCCCAGCTTGAACCCCTTCTGGACCGCTTCGCGCGCGCCGACGCGCTCGAACCAGCTCCTCAAATTGGGGAACTCGTCCAGAATGATGCCCTGATTTTTCCACGGAACAACCCACGGCCAGCTCATGAAGTCAGCAATGGACAATTGGCCGCAGATGAAATCGCGTCCTTCCAGCCGCTTGTTGAGCACGCCGTACAGGCGGTGAGTCTCGTTGGTGTAACGGATGACGCCATAGGCGATCTGGCGCTGGTCGGCGATGATCGCCGGCGCGTACTGGCGGAAATGGTGGGTCTGGCCGGCCATGGGACCGAGGCCCCCCATCTGCCACATCACCCACTGGTCGATGTCGACGCGGTCGCGTTCGGTCTCGCCATAGAACCGGCCGGTCTTGCGGGCCAGGTACTGCAGGATGGCGCCGGACTCGAAGATCGAGATCGGCTGGCCGTCGGGACCGTCGGGATCGACGATGGCCGGCATGCGGTTGTTGGGGCTGATGGCCAGGAAGTCCGGCTTGAACTGCTCGCCGGTCCCGATGTTCACCGGGATCATCTCGTAGGGCAGACCCATCTCCTCCAGGGCGATGGAGACCTTCCAGCCGTTGGGCGTGGGCCAATAGTGCAGTTCGATCGGACGACTCATTGGCCTTCCCTCCCGTATTCGTTGCCGCCACCGAAGATGGTCGCCTAAGCCCTTCCCGCCAAGACTTACCCGTCGAAAAGCCTGACCTCGCCGTTCAGGCTGGGTTCAGCCGAACGGCGTCATTCTGCGTTTCAAGGTCGAGGGAAGTTTCTAGGCGACGTCTCGGAGACGCCGCCCGACCACCAGGAGAAGACGAGATGAAACGTCTGCTGCTCACCATCGCCGCCGTGGCCTCCGTGGCGGGCCCGCTGGCCCTGAGCGCCACCGACGCCGCCGCTCAGGATCGCGGACGCTGGGAACACAACGACCGCGGTCGGGACTGGGATCGCGGCCGGGACCATGACCGTCGCGACTATCGACGCGACTATGGCCGTGGTGACTACGGTCGCGGCGACTATGGCCGTCATGACCGCTGGGATGGCGGTCGCCACAACGGCTACTATTACAACAACCGCTGGTCCTACGGCCCGCCCCCGCCCGCCTATTACGGTCGTCCGGGCTTCCGCCCCGGCTATACGTCCTGGCGTCGCGGCGCCTACCTCCCGAGCTACTATCGTGGCCGCGGGTATGTCGTGAACGATTACTATCGCTATAGCCTGCGCCCGCCGCCCCGGGGCTACTATTGGTATCGCACGGGCAATGACTACGTGCTGGCCGCCATCGCGACCGGCCTGATCTTCGACGTCATCGCCAACCACTAGACCTGAACTGCATCCGAAGTGTCGAAGCGGCGTCCTGGGCTTTGCCTGGGGCGCCGTTTTGCGGTCACACGCGCCTCAACCCCGCCGCGCATGCGGCCCAACCGCCCGATTGCGAAGTCATTTCGACCACATTGCCCCGCCAGCGTAGGCTTCGCGTCACACAACGACGCTGCAGCAACACGGTCCCAACCCATGAAGACCCTGCGCATCACCACCGCCGCCCTCACCCTGGCGGCCGCCGCCTATGCCGGCTCGGCCCTGGCCCAATCGACCCTGCCCCAGACCTCGCCGGCCAATCCGCAGCCCAGCATCACCACCCCGGCGCCGACCAACGACCCGTTGACGGCCGCCCCCGCGCCCGAGCAATCGGCGCCCCCGGCCTCCGAGACCGCCATCCCGGCCGACTCCGCCGGCGCGCCAACCTCCGCCACGGCGCCGGCCATGACCGACGAAACGACCGCGCCGGCCGCCGACGAGAAGGCCGCCAAGAAGGCCAAGAAGCACAAGAAGACGGCCGAAGAGCCGACGGCGGCCCAGCCGCGATAATTTAAAGTTCGCATCAACGAAGAAGGGCCCGCGGTTTCCACCGTGGGCCCTCGTCGTATCCGGACGGCGGAAACGCCTATTCGGCGACGCCGAGCTTCTTGCGAAGCAGTTCGTTGACCGTGCCCGGATTGGCCTTGCCGCCCGTGGCCTTCATGACCTGGCCGACGAACCAGCCCAGGGCCTGCGGCTTGTCCTTCACGGCCTCGGCCTTGTCCGGATTGCTGGCGATCAGGTCGTCGATGGCCTTTTCGATGGCTCCGGTGTCGTTGATCTGCACCAGGCCGCGCTTCTCGACGATCTCGGCGGGACGGCCTTCGCCGGCCCACATGTGCTCGAAGACCTCCTTGGCGATCTTCGACGAGATGGTGCCGTTCTCGATCAGCTCGACCAGCTGGGCGATATCGGACGACGGCAGCGGCGAGTTGACGATCTCGTGGCCCCCCGCCGACAGCTTCGACAGCAGTTCGTTGGTCACCCAGTTCGACACCAGCTTGGCGTCGCGGCCTTTCGCGGCGGCCTCGAAGTAGTCGGCGCGGTCGCTTTCGATGATCAGCACGCCCGCATCATAGGCCGACAGGCCGTACTGGCTCTGCAGGCGCGCCTTCTTGGCGTCCGGCAGTTCCGGCAGGGTTTCCTCGATCTGCTTCACCCAGGCCGCGTCCAGAACCAGCGGCAGCAGGTCCGGATCCGGGAAGTAGCGATAGTCGTGCGCTTCTTCCTTCGACCGCATCGAGCGGGTCTCGAGCTTGGTCGGATCGAACAGGCGGGTCTCCTGGTCGATCTTGCCGCCATCCTCCAGGATCTCGATCTGGCGACGGGCCTCGTACTCGATGGCCTGCTGGATGTAGCGATACGAGTTGACGTTCTTGATCTCGCAGCGCGTGCCCAGGTGGCTGAAGCTGCCGGTCTCGCGGAACTTCTCGTAGTCGCCGGGACGGCAGACCGAGACGTTGACGTCGGCGCGCAGGTTGCCCTTCTCCATGTCGCCGTCGCAGGTGCCGAGATAGACCAGGATCGTCCGCAGCTTCTTGACGTAGGCGGCGGCCTCTTCCGAGGTGCGCATGTCGGGCTTGGAGACGATCTCCATCAGCGCCGTACCCGCGCGGTTCAGGTCGACATAGGTCGCGTTCGGATCCTGGTCGTGCAGCGACTTACCCGCGTCCTGTTCCAGGTGCAGGCGCTCGATGCGGACGTCGAAGGTCGTGCCGTCGTCGCGCTCGACCGTCACCACGCCCTCGCCGACGATCGGTTGGTCGAACTGGCTGATCTGATAGCCCTGCGGCAGATCCGGATAGAAGTAGTTCTTCCGGTCGAAGCGGCTCTTCAGGTTGATCTGGGCCTTCAGGCCCAGGCCCGTCTTCACGGCCTGCTCGACGCAGAACTTGTTCAGGACCGGCAGCATGCCCGGCATGGCCGCGTCGACAAGGCTGACCTGCTCGTTGGGCCCCGCCCCGAAACCGACGGCGGCGCCGGAGAACAGCTTCGACTTGCTGGCCACCTGGGCGTGGACCTCGAGGCCGAGGACGATTTCCCAGGGGCCGGTGCGGCCTTGGATCGTTTTGGAAGAAGTTGCTTCAGTCATCTCTTAGCTTCCTCCCTCCCCCTCGTGGGGAGGGTGGCCGCGGAGCGGCCGGGTGGGGCTCGCTGCGGCAAGGGCATGGCAAATCACGTCCATCACCGCGTCGATATCCTCATGCACCGCCCGGTTCCAGAAACGCAAGGTTTGGAAGCCTTCTCGGCGCAGAACTTGATCACGAATGGCGTCGTGTTCGGCCTGTTCGTACTCTGCATGCTGATCACCATCCAGTTCGATGACCAGCCGTCGATCGAAGCAGACGAAGTCGAGGATATAGCCCCGAAATGGTGCCTGCCGACGGATATGGAAGCCGGCGGCCCTCAACTTTCGAAGGCGCACCCACAGCCTGACCTCCACTGAGGTCATGGCTTTGCGGAAGGTCCTTGCGCGAACCACGCTCATGGTGAAGCCCCACCCGACCGCTTCGCGGCCACCCTCCCCATAAAGGGGAGGGAAAGTATCAGTGAAGCTTCGCTTAGAGGCGAGCTATAAAATGGCTATTTCTTGTCAGCACCGGCGCCATTGCGGGGCAAGGGAACCGTCGAGTTATCGCGCCGTTCACTTGTCGAACAGCTCATTCACGGAGGTAGAAATGCCCACCGCTTACACTACCCGCCCCACTCTCAACTTCGATGCGCCGGAGCCGGTCGTCGCGGCCGATCCCAATGCTTCGGCGTTGTTTCCGAGCCAACCGGTCTATGCTCGCACGCCGAAGAAGAAGGCGTCCGGCAATCTGCCGCTTCTGATCGGCGTTCCCGTGCTGGCCGTCGCCGCCGGCGCCCTGATCTGGGGCATGAGCGCCAATCGCAGCGAAGCGCCGACCGATCCGCAGTCGCTGAAGACCGCCGCCGCCGAAAACCCCGCACCGGTCAGCACGACGCCGGTTCCCGCCAGCGCCTCGGCCACGCCCTCGCCGATCCCGCAGCCGACCGAACTGGCCGCCAATGAGCCGGCGCCCCCGGCTCCGGTGGCCCGCTCGACGCCGGCGCCGCGCGCCGCCGCTCCGGCCCGCGCGACCGCCCGTCGCGCCGCGCCGGTTGAAAGCAGCGCTCCCGACGCCTCGACGGCCGCGGCGAACGTCAGCGCCACGGTCCCGGCCGCGCCGCCGACCGTCAGCGCCCCAATCGCTGAGCCGACTCCTCTGGTGATCCCGGCCCCGGCGGTTCCGGCTCCGACGCCGCAGCCCCAGACGACCATCCCGCAATAGCCGGGTTCCCACACCCCTGAACGAAGAAGGGCGGCTCCACCGGAGCCGCCCTTTTTCCTTAGATCACCACCACTTCTCGGCTTTCCCCGAGAACCCGGCGGCTTTTTCAACCGCCCCGGCGACCGAGAACACCGTGGCCTCGTCGAGAGGCTTGCCAATGATCTGCAGGCCCAGCGGCAGGCCGTTGGCGTCGAGGCCGGCCGGCAGGGACAGACCCGGCAGACCCGCCAGGTTGGTCGTCACCGTGAAGACGTCGTTCAGGTACATGGCGATTGGGTCGTTGCTGTTCTCGCCCAGGCCGAACGCCGCCGAGGGCGCGGTCGGGGTCAGGATCGCGTCGCACTTTTCCCACGCCTTGTCGAAGTCCTCGGCGATGCGGCGACGCACCTTCAGGGCCTTCAGGTAGTAGGCGTCGTAGTAGCCGTGCGAAAGCACATAGGTTCCGATCAGGATGCGGCGCTTGACCTCGTCGCCAAAGCCCGAGGCCCGGGTGTTCTCGTAGATCTCGGTCAGGGTCGCGCCGTCCTCGCGCAGGCCGTAGCGCATGCCGTCGTAGCGGGCGAGGTTCGAGGACGCCTCGGCCGGGGCCACGATGTAGTAGGCCGGCAGGGCGTACTTGGTGTGCGGCAGGCTGATGTCGACGATCTCGCAGCCCGCGTCCTTCAGCCAGGCGACGCCGTCGGCCCACAGCTTCTCGATCTCGGCCGGCATGTTGTCGACACGGTATTCCTTGGGAATGCCGATGCGCAGGCCCTTCACCGACTTGCCGACGAACTGGGTGAAGTCCGGAACCGGCACGTCGAGGCTGGTCGAGTCCTTGGAATCATGGCCGGCCATCGAGGTCAGCAGCAGGGCCGCGTCCTCGACGGTCTTGGCGATCGGGCCGGCCTGGTCCAGCGAGCTGGCGAAGGCCACGACGCCCCAGCGCGAGCAGCGGCCATAGGTCGGCTTGATGCCGACGGTGCCGGTGAAGGCGGCCGGCTGGCGGATCGAGCCGCCCGTGTCGGTCGCCGTGGCGCCCAGGCACAGGTCGGCGGCGACGGCGGCGGCCGAACCACCCGACGAACCGCCCGGGGTCAGGGCCTTGTTGCTGCCCTTGCCTCGCCAGGGGTTGGTCACCGGGCCGAAGTAGCTGGTCTCGTTCGACGAGCCCATGGCGAACTGGTCGAGGTTCAGCTTGCCCAGCATCACCGCGCCGTCGCGCCACAGCTGACTGGTGACGGTCGACTCGTAGGTCGGGATGAAGTTCTCGAGGATCTTCGAGCAGGCCGTGGTCCGCACGCCTTCGGTGCAGAACAGGTCCTTGACCCCCAGCGGCGCGCCTTCCAGCGGGCCGGCTTCGCCCAGCGCGCGGCGCGCGTCGGACTTGGCGGCCATGTCCAGCGCCTTTTCCGGGGTCTCCAGGATATAGGCGTTCAGGCCGCGCGCGGCCTCGACGGCCTCGATGTGGGCCTTGGTCAGTTCGACCGAGGTGAATTCGCGCTTGGCCAGACCGTCGAGGGCGCTGGCCAGGGTCAGCTTGGTGAGGGCGCTCATTATTCGACCACCTTCGGCACGACGAAGAAGTTGTTCACGGACTTGGGCGCGTTGCTGGTCACGCGGGCCGGGTCGCCGCCCATGGTGACAACGTCCTCGCGCATCGGCAGGCCGGCGGCCACGACGCTGGTCAGCGGCTCGCAGCCGTCGGTGTCGACCTCGGCCAGCTGCTCGATCCAGGCCATGATGCCGTTGAGCTCCTGGGCCAGGGCCTCGATACGCTCTGCGGGTTCGGCGATGCGGGCGAGCCGGGCGACCTTCCGCACGGTGGCGGCGTCAATGGCCATGGGGATCTCCTGAAATTCGAACGCGTGGGTTAGCGGTCCCCGCCCCAGGTTTCAAGACGAGGTTTCAAGCACGCCCACGCCTGTTATGAAGCGCCATGCCCGTTCTCGACATCGAAGACTTCGCCGCCGCCCTGCCTCCGTACGCCGCCATCGTCGGCCTGGACCCCGGCGAGAAGACCATCGGCGTGGCCGTCTCGGACGTCACCCGCACGGTCGCCAGCCCCATGGCGCTGATCGAGAAGACCAAATTCAGCAAGGACGCCGAGCACCTGTTCAAGCTGATGGACAGCCGCGGCGCGGTCGGCATCGTCATCGGCCTGCCGATGAACATGGACGGCACGGAAGGCGTGCGCTGCCAGTCCAACCGCGCCCTGGGCCGCAACCTGCTGCGTTTGAAGCCCGACCTGCCGATCACCTTCTGGGACGAGCGCCTGTCGACGGCGGCCGTGACCCGAGTGCTGATCGACGAACACGACGTCTCGCGCAAGCGCCGCGACGAGGTTGTCGACAAGATGGCCGCCGGCTGGATCCTGCAGGGCGCGCTGGAACGTCTGCGCGGCCTCTAGCGCCGCCCTTTTCGCCTGACGCCAGAAATTCCGGGCTTTTTGGACTCCGGCCCGTATGGATAAGCTTGGTTGGTTCGCGGGCGGGAACGGGCATGAGAGCCAAAGGCTTCGGACGATTGAGACAAGCCGCCACGGCGAGCGCTGTCCTGCTCGTCACCCTGACGGCTGGCGGGAGCCTCGCGGGCGCGGGCGACGACTGCCCGCCCAATCCCGAGCCCGGCAAGTGCTACGAGAAGATCTACCGGCCCGCTCAATACGAGAGCTATGTCGACCAGGAGGCGGACCCGCAGCGCCCGGTCCAACCGGCCTATCGCGTCGTCACCAAGCAGCGGAAGATTCGCGAGGCCAGCTTCGTCTGGCAGGTAATCCCATGCGACGACCACCTTCCCGCCAGACGCGATCACTAACCGCATTCAGCCGTGACTTGCGCTGTCGAGGTCCAGAACATCCCTCGACGCGAGTTTTCCTCGTTTCGGGGAACGGGAAACTCCCTTCCTTGGGGAAAAACCGCGACAACATTGTTCTGCTTTTGAATATGGTTAAGGTCGCGCCCCGGATCGAACCCCAGGTTCGCTCCGTGGCGACGTATACCTGGGTTGAGGGCAACGAGGGGCTCGGATGACTAAAAAGGTCTTGATGGGGCTGATGGCGTTCGCCGTCGCCGGTTTGTCGGTCAGCTCGGCGATGGCCGACGGACGCAACTATGCGCCGCGACCGGTTCCGCGCTATGCGCCCGCTCCGCCGCCGCAGGGCTATCCGCCCCCGCCGCCCCCGCCGTCGGGTCCCGCCGGCATCGACTGCCTGTGCACCCGCGCCGTGGTCTTCTACGGTCCGACCTCGGGCTATGGCGACATCACCGTCGCCGCGCCGGGCGTCCGCGTCATCGGCGAGCCGGTCGTCGTGCCGTCGGGCCGCATCGATATCCAGGGTCCGCCGGTCTATGTCGACGCGCCGCCGGTTCGCGTGGCCGCGCCGCAGATCTACCTGCACCGTCCGGAAGTCTTCGTCCGCCCGTCGGCCGTGACGGTCGAGGCGCCCGAAATCCACTTCACGGGCTGCGCCGACGGCGTGCGCTGCGAGCCGGCTCCGCCGCGCCACTAAGGCTCGGGACCAGCCGAAAGAATTCGAGGCGGGAGGCCACAAGCTTCCCGCCTCTTTTCGTTTGGACTGATCTTAGTGTTGCGGGACCGCGCAGAACTCGCGGGCTTCACGCGCCAGGGCCAGGTCGCCGCCTTCCAGCGCGGTCTTCACCGCGTCGTCGCAACGCTTCTCGCTGAGCAGGGTCGTGACATGGCTCCGCAGCGTCGCGGCGTTGAGCGCGGCTTCGCGGAGGATCTGGGCTTCCTTGCGCTCGCCGGGCAGGCACGGCGAGTACCATTTGGCGTCGGCGCAGCGAGCGATCAGGCGCGTCTGCCGCGCGGCCTCGGCGCGGTTGTCGATCGGCGCGACGACGGGCGCTTGCGGCGGCTGCTGAGGCGATTGCGGCGCGGAATCGTTCGGCATAACCAGCGGCGGCGCGACCATGATCCCAGGCGGCGCGGGATCCAGCGGCCGTACGATCGTGGCCTGCGGAATCTGATAGTGGCAGACCCAGCCCTTTTCGGTGGTCTCGCACGACTGCAGGGTCGCCTTCGTCTCCTGAGGCGGCGGCTCGGCGGTCTGCAGCAAGGCGATCAAGAGTAACAGCATGGCCACCCCCGCGGAGCCTGTGCGAAACGCATGAAGCTAGAGTACCCACCTTCGCCCCCCGGCAACAAGCGCGAGCGACCCCGGAAGCACGATCGACATGTCAAACTTCGTGAATATTCCTGAGGACAGTCTCCGGCGCGCCGCCCCCCACGCTTCCCTTCCCCTCCAAAGCCGCCTATGAGGCGAGCTCATGACGGCACCAGCCCATGATCCCGCCCGCGCGGCCATCGATGCGATCCGCGCCCGCGTCTTCGCCTTTCCCAAACGCCATTTCCTCTCCGCCGGGGATCTGAACGCGCCCCAGGCGACGGATCTGCTGGACCTGGCCGACGCGTTCGTCGCCTTCAACCGCCAGACGTCCAAGAGCCTGGACCTGCTGCGCGGCCGGACGCTGATGAACCTGTTCTTCGAGAACAGCACCCGCACCCAGAGCTCGTTCGAGCTGGCCGGCAAGCGCCTGGGCGCCGACGTCGTCAACATGAACCCCAAGACCTCGTCGGTGGCCAAGGGCGAGACCCTGATCGACACCGCCGTGACGCTGAACGCCATGCGGCCCGACCTGCTGGTCGTACGCCACGCCTCGTCGGGAGCGGCGTCCCTGCTCAGCCAGAAGGTCAGCGGCCACGTGGTCAACGCCGGCGACGGCCAGCACGAGCACCCGACCCAGGCCCTTCTGGACGCCCTGTCGATCCGCCGCGCCTTCGGCCGCGTCTCGGGCCTGACCGTGGCGATCTGCGGCGACGTGCTGCACAGCCGCGTGGCGCGCTCGAACGTCTCCCTGTTGCACACCCTGGGCGCCAGCGTGCGCCTGGTCGGTCCGCCCACCCTGATGCCGGCCCAGGCCGAGCGCTGGGGCGTCACCGTCCACCACGACATGAAGTCCGGCCTGGCCGGCGCCGACGTGGTCATGATGCTGCGCCTGCAGCTGGAGCGGATGCAGGGCGCATTCGTGCCCTCGACCCGTGAATACTTCCGCTTCTACGGCCTTGATCGCGAAAAGCTTTCCCGCGCCGCGCCCGGCGCCAAGGTCATGCACCCGGGCCCGATGAACCGGGGCGTCGAGATCGACAGCGACGTCGCCGACGATCCGGCCGTCAGCCTGATCCAGGACCAGGTCGAGATGGGCGTCGCCGCCCGGATGGCGGTGCTGACCAGCCTCGCGGCTCGTATCGAGGCTGTCGGCTTCTGATGTTCGATCAGAAGCCGATAAACAGCCTCGACCTCAAACATAGGAGCGTGGCGAAACGCCACGCTCTGGAGGCAGCCCAATGACGTCCGCCCAGCCCATCGCTCTCGTCAACGCCCGCCTGGTGGATCCGGAAAGCGGCTATGACGGTCCCGGCGGCGTCATCGTCTCCGAAGGCGTCATCGCCGACGTCGCCAAGGGCCGCGAGTTCGGCAAGCTGTCGAAGGCCGTGCGCGTCATCGACTGCGGCGGGGCGC
The DNA here is from genome assembly GCF_058798735.1 of Caulobacter sp. GW822-FHT07D08. Lineage (NCBI taxonomy): Bacteria > Pseudomonadati > Pseudomonadota > Alphaproteobacteria > Caulobacterales > Caulobacteraceae > Caulobacter > Caulobacter sp. GW822-FHT07D08. The sequence goes on along the minus strand of NZ_JBXAKU010000021.1, from coordinate 57,900 downwards.
TGCTGGCGCCCGGCCTGATCGATCTGCGCGTCCGCACCGGCGAGCCTGGGGCCGAGACCAAGGAAACCCTGGCTTCGGCGGCGAAGGCCGCGGCGGCCGGCGGCGTCACCTCGATGGTGGTCCAGCCCGACACGGCCCCGGCCATCGACGACCCCAGCGTCGTCGACTTCATCCTGCGCCGGGCCCGCGACATCGACAGCGCCCGCATCCTGGTGGCCGGCGCGGCGACCAAGGGCCTGCACGGCGAGCAGATGGCCGAGATCGGCCTGATGCGCGAGGCCGGCTGCGTCTACATCACCGACGCGGGCAAACCGATCGTCGACAGCAAGGTCATGCAGCGCGTCCTGACCTACGCCAAGGGCTTCGACACCCTACTGGCCCACCGTCCGATGGACCCGTGGCTGGCCAAGGGCGGCGCGGCGATCGGCGGCGAGTTCGCCGGCCGCATGGGCCTGCCCTCGATCTCGCCGATGGCCGAGCGGATCATGCTGGAGCGCGATGTCGCTCTCCTGGAGGCCACCGGCGGCAGGCTGCTGGTCGACCAGATCACCTCGGCCCAGGCGCTGGAGACGCTGGACCGCGCCAAGAAGAAGGGCCTGCGGATCAGCGCCTCGGTGTCGATCAACCACCTGTCGTTCAACGAGCTGGACATCGGCGACTACCGCACCTTCGCCAAGCTCAACCCGCCCCTGCGCGGCGAGGACGATCGCCAGGCGCTGATCGAGGCCCTGGCCAGCGGCCTGATCGACATCGTCGTCTCGTCGCATAGCCCGGCCCCGGCCGAGGACAAGCGCCTGCCCTACGACGAGGCCGTCCCCGGCGCCGTGGGCCTTGAGACCCTGCTGCCGGCCCTGCTGTCGCTGTATCATGACGAGCGCATCGCCCTGGTCGACCTGATCCGCGCCGTCACCCTGGCTCCGGCCGAGCTGCTGGGCCTGCGCGGCGGCCGCATCGCCCCCGGCGCGCCGGCCGACCTGGCGCTGTGCGACATCGACGCTCCGATCATCATCGACGCCGCACGCCTGCTGTCGAAGTCCAAGAACTCGCCGTTCGACGGACGCAGGCTGCAGGGTCAGGTGCTGATGACGGTGGTCGACGGCCGCGTGGTGCACCGGGCGGAGGGGTAGAGGCCCTCCTTCGGGGTGCGCGCTCCCCAGGCGCGCCTCGGAGGACTCACGGCTTTTTGCTCTGGCCTCGAGTCTGCACTACACCTTTACCCACAACTCTCGCTTGCGCAGCGGTTGAATTCGCGCGCAACTCGCCTTAGGGTCGAACCGTGCAAGATCTCGCCGCCGCCACCTATCTGACGCTCGCCATCACCCTTGTCGGCGGCTACCTGCTCGGATCCATTCCGTTCGGGCTGATCGCCACGCGCCTGGGCGGGGCCGGCGACATCCGCCAGATCGGCTCGGGCAATATCGGCGCGACCAACGTGCTGCGCTCGGGGCGCAAGGACCTGGCGGCCATCACCCTGCTGGGCGACGCCGGCAAGGGCGTGGTGGCGGTGCTGCTGGCCCGCTACCTGACCCACGGCAACGCGGCGGTCATCGCCCTGGCCGGCGGCGCGGCGTTCTTGGGCCACCTGTTCCCGGTCTGGCTGAAGTTCAAGGGCGGCAAGGGCGTGGCCACCTTCTACGGCGTGCTGCTCAGCGCCGCCTGGCCGGTGGGCATCGCCGCCGGCGCGACCTGGCTGGCCGTGGCCTTCCTGCTGCGCATCAGCTCGCTGGCCGCCCTGGTCGCCGCGGTCCTGGCCGCGCCGTTCGCCCTGGCCTTCGACCAGCCCTATCCGATCATGCTCCTGTGCCTGTTCATGGCCGTGCTGATCTTCATCCGCCACCGCGAAAACATCGCCCGCCTGCTCAAGGGCCAGGAGCCGAAGATCGGCAACAAGAAGAGCGCGGAGGAAGCCCCTCCCATCATCGACGCGCCGTGATCCAGGGCCGGCTCTCGGACATCCAGCGCTTCGCCTGGCTGCGCCTGGCGCGCACCGAGACCGTCGGCCCCGTCGCCTTCGAACATCTGATCAACCGCTACGGCACGCCCGAGCGGGCGCTGTCCGCCCTGCCCGACCTGTCCCGACGCGGCGGGCGCGCCGTGCCGTTGTCCCTGCCGCCACGCGAGGCGATCGAGCAGGAACTCGCTGCGGGCGAGACGCTGGGCGCGCGGCTGATCTGCGGCTGCGAGCCCGACTTCCCCCCGCGCTTGGCGGCGCTTGATCCGCCGCCACCCGTGATCTGGACCTTGGGCCGCGCCGAACTCCTCTCCGAGCCCAGCCTGGCCATCGTCGGGGCCCGCATCGCCTCGGCCGCCGGCCAGCGCTTCGCCCGCCAACTGGCGACCGACCTGGGGACCGCCGGCTATGTCGTGGTCTCGGGTATGGCGCGCGGCATCGACGGGGCGGCGCATGAGGGCTCGCTGGCCACCGGCGCCGTGGCCGTGCTGGGCGGCGGGGTCGGCGACGTCTATCCGCCCGAGCACGACAAGCTGCACGCGCGCCTGGCCGCCGAAGGCTGCGTCGTCTCCGAGAGCGCCCCCGACCGCCGCGCCCAGGCCAAGGACTTCCCGCGCCGCAACCGCATCATCTCGGGCCTGTCCCTGGGGGTGGTCGTGGTCGAGGCCGAGCTGAAGTCCGGCTCGCTGATCACCGCCCGCCTGGCCGCCGAGCAGGGCCGCGACGTCTTCGCCGTGCCGGGTTCGCCGCTGGACCCGCGCTCGAAGGGAACCAATGACCTGATCCGCCAGGGCGCGATCCTGTGCGAGGGGGCCGAGGACGTGCTGCGCTCGCTGTCGGGCCAGATCCACCTGCGGGAACGCGAACGCGGCTACGAGGCCCAGCCGGACCTGGACATCGACCACGACGCCCTGCGCGAGCGCGTCGCCGCCCTGCTCTCGCCTACGCCGGTCTCGCGCGACGACCTGGTCCGCGCCGCCGCCGCGCCCGCCTCGGCGGTGATGGCGGCGCTGGTGGAATTGAGTCTGGCCGGCCGCGCGGAGCTGCTGGACGGCGGGCTGGTCGCTGGAGTCTAACTCCGGATAGTCGAGTCTCCCGCGAGTCGTCGACTGAAGGGAGCGACGATGGACACCCAAGCCATAGAGGACATGCTCGCCGTCGCCGTGGCGGCGGGCGCCGAAGGCCGGCTGGACGAGGCCGAGGCGGCGTTCCGCGCCGTGCTGGTCATGAAGCCCGACCACGACGAAGCCTTGTTCGGTCTGGGCCTGAACCTGCTGATCGCGCGGCGCTTCCAGGAGGCCGTCGCGCCGCTGACCTGGGCCGCGCACGCGCCGAACGCCGAGCCGGTGCGTCGACAATGCCTGGCCCACGCCCTGTTCCTGACCGGCGACTTCTCCCGCGCCGCCGACACCTTCGCGGCCGCCGATGCAGTGGAGCCCCTGCCCGAGGGCGCTCGCGTGACCTGGGCCCGCGCTGCCGCCTACAACGCCCTCGGTCGCGCCCCGGCCGACAGCGCGCTGGAGCTCTACACCAAGCTCGCCGGTCCGCTGGCCGAGGACCTGGAGACCGTGGCGCGCGAGGGCTTCGGCATCCTGGTGGCCTTCCAGCGGCTCGACGCGGCCCGCGCCCTCGGCGCCTGGCTGGAGGCGCGCCATCCGGACGACAAGATCCGAGCGCACGAGCTGCGCGTGCTGGTCGATCCCAGCATCGACCGGGCGCCGCCGGCCTATGTCGAGGCCCTGTTCGACGACTTCGCCGAGCGGTTCGACCGCCAGTTGGTCGAGATGCTGGACTACCGCGCGCCGGCGCTGCTGGCCGACCTCGTGGCGGGCCGGCGGGCGCGGTTCGAGCGGATCCTAGACCTGGGGTGCGGCACGGGCCTGGCCGCGCCGGCCCTGGAACGATTCGGCGCTGAACTGACCGGGGTTGACCTCTCGTCCGCCATGCTGGCCAAGGCCGCCGAGCGCGGCGGCTACGACCACCTGGTCCATGCCGAGGCCATCGCGTATCTGGAGAGCCATCGTGGCGCCTTCGACCTGATCGTCGCCGCCGACGTCCTGATCTATTTCGGCGACCTGGTTCCGCTGTTCGCCGCCGCCGCCGCGGCCCTCGCCCCCGGCGGCCTGCTGGCCGTCAGCACCGAACTCGGCGAGACTGGCTGGCGGCTCCTGCCCACGGCGCGCTACGCCCATGGCGACGACTATGTCGAGACCACCAGCGCCCCCGGCTTCCGGATCGTCGAGCGCCAGGAGATCCCGTTGCGCCGGGAGACGACGGCCGTCACGGTCGGCTGCCTCTACCTGCTCGAACGGCTCTAGCCACCTCTACGCGCGCCCTTGGCGAACAGCAGGTCCGACCACCGCCAGCGCCCGCCGCCCAGGGCGAAGCGAGCGCCGCCCGGGCCGTCGTTCAGGGAGATCAGGACCAGGCCCCGCATCGGTTCGGCGCGGCAGGCGGCGGGGGCGAAGGCGACCTCCATCATGATCATCTCGCGCAGGCCCGCCAGACCATCGCCCTCCTCGCCAGCGACCCGAGCCCAGTCGCCGCTCCAGACCAGCGGCGCGCGACCGGCGCCGACCGTCGCGCCGTGAGCCCGCATCAGCGAGGCGCGGGCGCGAGGATTCTTGCGCAGGCCTTCCTGCAGCAGCCGGACCATGTCGCAGCCGGCCCCGCCCCCACCGCCGCCGCTGCCGCTGCCCGAGCCAGCCGTCGCGGCGCCCATCAGTTCGGACTCGCCCAGTCCCAGCACGGGGCTGGGCCCGGGGTTACGGCTGGCGGGTAGCGGCGTCACGTCCTTGGGCGGCGGTAGTTTCGACACGCGCAAGGGCGAGCGCGGCGCGGCCTTGGGCGCCGCCTTGGGTTTCTCGGGCGACGGCGGCTTGGCCGGGGCCTTCACCGGCGACTTGGGCGCGTCATGCGGCGCGGGCGGCGGCGGCGGGGGTGGCGGCGGTGGAGGCGGAGGTGGCGGGTCGACCAGCGTGACCATCACCGACGGCGGCTCGGGCGGCGGCGGTGTGATGTGCGTGGCGAACAGGACCATCAGAGCCCCGACATGCGCGCCGATGCTCACGACCAGGGCGACGCCCTTGCCCCCTCGTCGTTTCCACCGCGCCATCAGTCCGCCAGGCCACGGGCCGAAGCGCCGGCCCAGGCGTCCTGGAAAATCACGTCCCCGCGTCAGGAACGTGGCGATTGGTCAAGCTTGGAGGGAGGGTTCAGACCGACAGGTCGACCAGCAGGCCCGTGCCCGCGGCCGGCGCGGCGCGGACGGCCTGTTTCAGCCGATCGGCGATCTCCGCGCGTTCGGCGTTCGAGGTCACGGGCTTGATCGGTTGGATCGGCGAGACATAGGCCTCGGTGGCGATCCGATTGACGGTCATGTCCATCGGGGTCACAGCAGTCGTGAAACTAGCCATAGCATTGTCGTGCAATGACCTTAACAAGCGCCTACCAGACGCCCAAGCCTCACTGTTTCTGGGTCCTCACGTTGACAGACGTGGGGTGAAGCCCCCACTTTCCCGGCGCTCGCCTTCCGGGCGATCCCCTTTCCTGAACAAGAGTCAGAATGAACGTCGTCGTCGTCGAGAGCCCGGCCAAGGCCAAGACCATCAACAAGTACCTCGGGTCCGACTACACGGTTCTCGCTTCCTACGGTCACATCCGCGACCTGCCGTCGAAGGACGGCTCGGTCGAGCCGGACAACGACTTCGCCATGAGCTGGGAGGTCGACGCCAAGGCCTCCAAGCGGGTCAGCGACATCGTCGACGCCCTGAAGAAGGCCGACCGCCTGATTCTGGCCACCGACCCGGATCGCGAAGGGGAAGCGATCAGCTGGCACGTGCTGGAAGTGCTGAACAAGAAGAAGGCGCTGAAGGACAAGTCGGTCCAGCGCGTCACCTTCAACGCCATCACCAAGACGTCCGTGCTGGAGGCCATGGCCAATCCGCGCGACGTCGACATGGAGCTGGTCGAGGCCTATCTGGCCCGCCGCGCCCTGGACTACCTGGTCGGCTTCACCCTCTCGCCCGTGCTGTGGCGCAAGCTGCCGGGCAGCCGCTCGGCCGGCCGCGTGCAGTCGGTCTGCCTGCGCCTGATCGTCGAGCGCGAGATGGAGATCGAGCGCTTCAAGACCCAGGAATACTGGAGCGTCGACGCCGACGTCTCGGCCGGCGCCGATCCGTTCACCGCCCGCCTGGTCAAGCACCAAGGCAAGAAGCTCACCAAGTTCGACCTGAACAACGAGACCTCGGCCCTGGCCGCCAAGGCCGCCGTTCAGGCCGCGGTGTTCAAGGTCGCCGCCGTCGAGAAGAAGCCCGGCAAGCGCTCGCCCGCCCCGCCCTTCACCACCTCGACGCTCCAACAGGAAGCCGCCCGCAAGCTGGGCTTTTCCGCCCAGCGCACCATGCAGGCCGCCCAGAAGCTGTATGAAGGCATCGACATCGGCGGCGAGACCGTCGGTCTGATCACCTACATGCGGACCGACGGCGTGTCGGTCGAGCCGGAAGGCATCGCCGAGGCGCGCAGCGTGATCGGCAATGTCTATGGCGCGACGTACGTCCCCGAGACCCCGCGCTACTACAAGGCCAAGGCCAAGAACGCGCAGGAGGCCCACGAAGCCATCCGCCCGACCAGCCTGAATCGTAACCCGGGCTCGCTGCGCCTGGAGTCGGATCTGGGCCGCCTCTACGAACTGATCTGGAAGCGGATGATCGCCTCCCAGATGGAAAGCGCCCGCATCGAGCGCACCACGGTCGACCTGGAAAGCAGCGATGGCCAGACCGGCCTGCGCGCCACCGGACAGGTCGTGCTCTTCCCCGGCTATCTGGCGGTGTACGAAGAAGGCCGCGACGACGCGGATGACGAGGACAGCGCCCGCCTGCCGATGATCGAGGAAGGCGCCAGCGCCAAGGTCATCGAGGCCCGCGCCGACCAGCACTTCACCGAACCGCCGCCGCGCTATTCGGAAGCCAGCCTGGTCAAGAAGATGGAAGAGCTGGGCATCGGCCGTCCGTCGACCTACGCCTCGGTCCTGACCGTGCTGCGCGACCGCGAATACGTGAAGATGGACAAGCAGCGCTTCGTCCCGGAGGACAAGGGCCGCCTGGTCACGGCGTTCCTGGAGCAGTTCTTCAAGCGCTACGTCGAGTACGACTTCACCGCCGCGCTCGAAGAGCAGCTGGACCTGGTGTCGGACGGCAAGCTGGACTGGAAGCAGTTCCTGCGCGACTTCTGGAAGGACTTCCACGCCGCCGTCGGCGAGATCGCCGAGCTGCGCACCACCAACGTGCTCGACGCGCTGAACGAGGCCCTGGGTCCGCACATCTTCCCGGACAAGGGGGATGGCTCCAACCCGCGCCTGTGCCCGACCTGCAATGTCGGCCAGCTGTCCCTGAAGACCGGCAAGTTCGGGGCCTTCATCGGCTGCTCGAACTATCCGGAGTGCCGCTACACCCGCCAGCTGGGCGTGTCGGAAGGCGACGGCGAGGCCGAGAGCGCCGACAAGGAACTAGGCGTCAATCCCGCGACCGGCCTGGCCGTGTGGCTGAAGAACGGCCGCTTTGGTCCCTACGTCGAGGAACTGGCGGCCGCCGACAGCGGCGACAAGCCCAAGCGCTCGTCCCTGCCCAAAGGCTGGATCGCCTCGGCCATGGACCTGGAAAAGGCCCTGCGCCTGCTCTCGCTGCCGCGCGAAGTCGGCAAGCACCCGGACGACGGCAAGGTCATCACGGCGGGCCTGGGCCGCTTCGGGCCGTTCGTGCTGCACGACGGCACCTACGCCAATCTGGAGAACCCCGACGAGGTGTTCGACGTCGGCCTGAACCGCGCCGTCGCCATCCTGGCCGACAAGCGCGCGGGCGGCGGACGTCCGCAGCGCGGCGCCGCCACCGCCCTGGCCGAGATCGGCAATCACCCCGAGGACGGCAAGCCCGTGCGCGTGCTGTCAGGACGGTTCGGCCCCTACATCAAGCACGGCGACACCAACGCCAATGTACCCAAGGGCAAGGACCCGGCCTCCATCACCATGGAAGAGGCCGTGGCCCTGATCGCCGAGCGCGCCGCCAAGGGCGGCGGCAAGAAGCCGGCGAAGAAAGCGGCGGCTCCGAAGAAGGCCGCCGCCAAGACCAAGGCGGAAGGCGACGCTCCGGCCAAGAAGACGGCCGCGAAGAAGCCCGCCGCCAAGAAGCCGGCGGCGAAAAAGGCCGCACCGAAAGCCAAGGTCGCGGCGACGAGCGAGGACGGCGCCGCCCCCTGGGACGACGAAGCCTAGTCTGTGATGCCTAGTCTGTTCAGGGGATCGGGAGGAGAGTAGGTTTCGAGCATGACGACGCTGGAACGTCCCCTGCCGCTGCATGTCGTGGTGTCCGCGCTCATCCTGTGCTGCGTGGGCGGTTTCGCCATGGGCCTGACCAACGCCATGAAGATCGATCGCAGCGGGCCGGAGACCTCCAAGCAGCCGCTGGCCGAGGTCTCGGGCGTGCCGGTCAAGGACGCCGCCCCCGCCCTCGCCTACGAGCCGCCGCCCGTCGAGAAGCCCAAGCCCAAGGCCGTCGAGGTCCAGACCGTCGAGCAGGAAGCCCCCGCTCCCGTCATCGAGGCGCCGCCGGCCGTCGCGACGCCCGCCCCCGCTGAAACCGCCCCCAAGCCGGCCGACCCGCCACCGCCGAAGTCGATCGAAGATCTGTACTAGGGTTCGCCTCTCCTCCCCCAAGAGGGGGAGGAGAAGAAAATCTCGCCCGCCGCCCCTCGAACGGGTTAAGGCAGGACATGGCCAAACTTCGCCCCCCCCAGCCTTCAAAGGCCAAGACTTTCAAGCCCAAGCCGCCCGCCGGTCTGCCGGACCGCGAGACGCTGCTGGCGTTCCTGCGCGACGCGGGTGAGAGCGGCAAGGCCGACATCGCCCGCCACTTCGGCCTGAAGGGCGCCGACCGCCGGGCCCTGCGCGAGATGATCCGCGAGCTGGAAGCCCAGGGAGCCCTGGCCAAGCGCGGCCGCAAGGGCTTCGCCGAGCCGGGCTCCCTGCCCCCCGTCGGCGTGGCCGACGTGGTCGAGCGCGATGTCGATGGCGAGCTCTATGTGAAGCTGACCAAGTCCGACGACGACGTGCCGAACGTCCGCCTGGCCCCGACCAAGGGCGAGGCCGCGGCCGGCGCGCCGGGCCTGGGCGACCGTCTGCTGGTCCGCTTCGAGCGCCTGGAGACCGGCGAGTTCGAGGCCAAGCTGATCAAGAAGCTGGGCCAGAGCGCCCACAAGGTGCTGGGCGTCATCCGCAAGCACCGCAAGGAAATCCGCGTCGAGCCGGTCGACCGCAAGTCCAAGGACACCCTGCTGCTGGATCCCAGCGTCGCCCACGACCTGAAGGACGGCGACCTCGTCATCGCCCAGGTCGGCACGCACGGCGGCCGCTACGGCCCCAAGCCCGGCAAGGTGCTGGAGGTGGTCGGGACCGAGAATGATCCCCGCGCCGCCTCGCTGATCGCCATCCACAGCCACGGCATCCCGACCGGCTTCTCCGAGGAGGCCGAACGCGAGGCCAAGGCCGCCGTCGAGCCGACGCTGACGGGTCGCGAGGACCTGCGGAAGCTGCCGTTCGTGACCATCGACCCGGTGGACGCCCGCGACCACGACGACGCCGTCTACGCCCATCCCGACGAGGACGAGACCAACAAGGGCGGCTGGGTGGTCTGGGTCGCCATCGCCGACGTCGCGGCTTACGTCCGCCCCGGCTCGGCCCTGGACCGCGACGCCCGCGAGAAGGGCAACAGCGTCTACTTCCCCGACCGGGTCGAGCCGATGCTGCCCGAGACCCTGTCCAACGGCCTGTGCTCGCTGCGCGAGAGCGAGAGCCGCGCGACCCTGGCCGTGCGGATGGTGTTCGACAAGTCGGGCCGCAAGAAGGGCCACAAGTTCGTGCGCGGCCTGATGCGCTCGGCCGCCAAGCTGTCCTACGAGCAGGCCCAGGCGGCCATCGACGGCCAGACGGACGACAAGACCGGCCCGCTGCTGGAGCCGATCCTCCAGCCCCTTTGGGAAGCCTATCGGACGATGAAGATCGGCCGCGACGCGCGCTCGCCGCTGGCCATCGAGAGCGACGAGCGCCGGATCATCATCCGCCAGGGCGAGATCCTCTCGATCACCAAGCGCCCCAGCCTGGAAGCCCATAAGCTGATCGAGGAGATGATGGTGCAGGCCAATGTCTGCGCCGCCGAGAGCCTGGAAGCCAAGCGCTCGCCGCTGATCTATCGGGTGCACGACACACCCAGCCTGGAGAAGGTGCAGAACCTCGCCGACTTCCTGCAGACGCTGGAGATCCGCTGGGACAAGGGCCAGGCCCCGCAGACCGCGCGGTTCAACAAGCTGCTGGACGAGACGCGCGAGGGCCCTAACGCGGCGATCATCAACGAGGTGGTCCTGCGCACCCAGATGCAGGCCCACTACAGCGCCGACAATATCGGCCACTTCGGCCTGAACCTGGCCAAGTACGCCCACTTCACCAGCCCGATCCGCCGCTATGCCGACCTGATCGTCCACCGGGGCCTGATCCGGGCCCTGGGCCTGGGCGACGACGGTCTCACCGACCAGGACATCGCCCAGATCAAGGACACGGCCGAGGTCATCACCCACGCCGAGCGCCGGGCCATGGCCGCCGAGCGCGACGCCACCGACCGCTACATCGCCGCCTTCCTGGCCGACCGGGTGGGCGCCACCTTCGCCGGCCGGGTCACCGGCGTCACGCGCTTTGGCCTGTTCGTGAAGCTGGCCGACACCGGGGCCGACGGCCTGGTGCCGGTCTCGACCCTGGGAGAGGAGTTCTTCGTCCACGACGAGAAGCTGCACGCCCTGGTTGGCGACCGCAGCGGCCAGCGCTGGACGCTGGGCATGAACGTCGAGGTCAAGCTGGTCGAGGCCACGCCGGTCACCGGCGGGCTCCTGTTCGAGATGCTCAGCGACCCGCTGCCGGCGGATCCGAAGATGCCGCGGCCCAGATTAGGGGCCAGGCGCCAGGCGGCCGTGAAGCCGCGCGGCGGGTTGCCGAAAGGCGTGCGGCGCGGCAAGCGGCGCTAGGCGTCGGTGCTAGACGGAAATCCTCCCCCTAGCGGGGGAGGCGGCGCGAAGCGCCGGTGGGGGAAAGTGCTTGAAGCCTTGCCTCTTCCCCCTCCGTCGCCTCTTCGAGCCGACACCTCCCCCGCTAGGGGGAGGATTTGATCGCCGCCTCGAGTTTGTCCGCCATCATCTTCTGATCCGCGACCGACGGGTGGCCGTGGCAAGCCCCGCGGTCCATGCCGGTGATCCGCACCGCCTTGGCGCCGGTGCGGTCGGCCACTTCGGCGACGTCCTCGGCGAAGGTGTCGCCCGCGATCAGGAACACGCGCGCGCTGGCCCGGTTGGCCTTCAGGCCCTGGACGAAGGCCACATAGGTCTCGCGGTAGTCCTCGCGCAACGCCGCCTCGTCGGCCCAGGCCTCGCCCGGATGTGGCGGCGTCGAGAAGTCGTTGGTCCCCAGGCCGATGACGACGATGTCCGGCATCCACGGATCATCCGCCGCCACGCGCGGCTCGGCCTGGCCGGGGATGATCCGCGGCAGCAGCACCGGCAAGGGCTCACCGGGCGCCAGGCCGTTGTAGTTGCGCACCACGCCCCGGCCCGAGAAGGCCTCGATCCGGTAGTCGGCGTCCAGCCGCCCGGCCAGGATCGGGCCGAACGCCAGGCTGGTGTCGGTCAGGTCGTGGACCTGGCTTTCGGTGCAAGTGCCGCTGGTCGAGCGCACGCCGTAGCCGACCGTGTAGGAATCGCCGATGAACTCGATCCGGCGCGGACGGCTGGGCGCCGGCAAGGCCGCCTCCCTCGGCCCGACGAAGAAGCCCTCGAACCGCGCCGAACCCGTCTGGCTTTCGGTCAGCTTGTCGAGGCGCACGACGTGCTCGCCGGGCCCCAGCCGATCGAGCAGCAGATGGAGTTCGCCGGCCTTGGTCAGCTCGGCCTTGCGCGCGCCATCCACGCTGACGGCCAGATGCTCGGCGCCGGTATCGACCACCACCTCGACGGACGAACCGTTGAAGCGCCCCTCGAAATAGACCCCTGGCCAGCCAAACTCGTAAGTCCCGTCCGGCGCTGGCGCGACTCGGCCGCCGATATTCAGCGGGAGCGCGGTCTGGGCCCAGGCCTTCGGGGCGAAGGCGGGGGTGGCGAGACACAGGATGGCGGCGAGAGTCAGCAAGCGCATGACTTCCTTCTCAAGCGGGATGCGCGCCACGTCAAACCCCGCTAAGCAGAGCCATGCGCGCGCAGATCGAACCTTTCCACGCCATCGCCATCAGCCGCCTGGCTCACCAGCTGAAGACCGAGGGCGCCTCGATCATCCACATGGAGTTCGGCCAGCCTTCGACGGGCGCGCCGAGCAAGGCGATCGTCAAGGCCCGCGAGATCCTCGACGCCGAGGCCATGGGCTATTGGGAGAGCCCCCTGCTGCGCCAGCGGATCGCCGAGCGCTACCAGACCCTCTATGGCGTCCACGTCGAGCCCGAGCGGATCGTCCTGACCTGCGGGGCCTCGCCGGCCCTGGTCCTGGCGCTGTCCAGCGTGTTCACGCCCGGCGACCGGATCGCCCTGGCCCGCCCGGGCTACGTCGCCTACCGCAACAGCCTGAAGGCCCTGCACCTCGAACCGGTCGAGATCGCCTGCGGGCCGGAGGATCGCTTCCAGCTGACGGCGAAGCATCTCGCCGAACTGGACCCCGCCCCGGCCGGCGTCATCGTCGCCAGCCCCGCCAATCCCACGGGTACGATCATCGCGCCCGAGGAGTTGGAAGCCATCGCCAAGGTCTGTCGCGAGCGCGGCATCCGCATCATCAGCGACGAGATCTATCACGGCCTCAGCTACGCGGGCCGCACGCCCTCGATGCTGGAGTTCGCGCCCGACGCCCTGATCGTCAACAGCTTCAGCAAGTACTTCAGCATGGCCGGCTGGCGGCTGGGCTGGCTGCTGACGCCGAAGGGCGAGGACCTGGAACGGGCCCGGGCCTATGTCGGCAACCTGTTCCTCACCGCCCCGTCGCTGAGCCAGCACGCGGGGCTGGCCGCGATGGACTGCATCGACGAGCTGGAAGGCCATATCGACGTCTATCGGCGGAACCGCCAGCTGATGCTGGACGCCCTGCCTGCCCTTGGCCTGCGCAAGATCGCCCCGCCGGACGGCGCCTTCTACATCTGGGCCGACATCGGCCACCTGACCGACGACTCGCTGAGCTTCTGCCAACAGTTGCTGCGCGACACCGGCGTGGCGACGGCGCCGGGCGTCGACTTCGATCCGGTCGAGGGCAATCGCTTCATTCGCTTCAGCTTCGCGGTCTCCACGGCCGAGGTCGAGGAGGCGCTGAAGCGGATCACGCCGTGGTTCGAGGCGCGGGCGATTGACTCAGCACAAGCCCCCGCCTGACCTGCTGACGCAGGTCTGTCCGCCCCCAAGCGGGGCGGAGAGCCAAGCCCCGCCCTCACGGCGAGACCTCTCCTCCCCCTCTTGGGGGAGGGGGACCGCCGAAGGCGGTGGAGGGGGCCAGCGCCGCCGCTACTTCCGCTCCAGATAGTCCAGCGCCATGAAGACCTCGGCCTTCACGCCGGTCTCGAACACCGCCTCGTCGACGTCGAAATAGGGCGAGTGGTTGGCCGGCGCGGTCGCCGCCGGCACGTTCGCCTTGCGCCCGCCCAGCTGGACGAACACCGCCGGGACCTTCTCGGCGTACATCGAGAAGTCCTCGGCGCCCGTCACCAAGGCGGCCTTGTCGTCGACCTTGCCGGGCGAGGCCTTCTCCAGACTGGTCTTGACCCAGGCCGACAGCGCCGGGTCGTTGTAGGTCACCGGATAGGGCTGGCTGAACACGGCCTCGGCCTTGGCGCCGTAGCGGTCGCCGATGGCGGCGACGGCCTTCTGCATCTTGGCGACCAGGTCGTCATGGCGGGCGGTGGAGAAGGTCCGCATGGTCCCCTCCATCTTCAGGTCCTCGGGGATGATGTTCTGGCGCATGCCCATGTTGATGACGGCGATCGTCACCACCGAGGGCGAGGCGCCGACATCGACCTGGCGGGCGGCGATCTGGTTCGTGGCCTGGATGATGTCCGCCGCGACGCTGGCCATGTCGACGCCCGCCCAGGGCCGCGCGCCGTGGGTCTGCTTGCCCTTCACGGTGATCGTCAGTCGGTCCGACGAGGCGTAGAAGCCCTCGGGGCGATAGTTCAGCAGGTGGGCGTCGGCCGGGCCGATATGGACGCCGAAGATCGCGTCGACCTTGGGCTTGTCCAGCGCGCCGTCGCGGATCATCAGCTTGGCGCCGCCCTCCTCGCCGGCCTGCGGGCCTTCCTCGGCGGGCTGGAAGATCAGGACCACCGTGCCCTTGATGTCGGCCTTCATGCCGGCCAGCACCGTGGCGGTCCCCAGCAGCATGGCCACGTGGGTGTCGTGGCCGCAGGCGTGCATCACCGGAACCGTGCGGCCTTCCCAGGTCGCGGTGACCTTGGAGGCGAACGGCAGGCCGGTCTTCTCCTCGACCGGCAGGGCGTCCATGTCGGCGCGCAGGGCCACGACCTTGCCGGGCTTGCCGCCCTTCAGGATGCCGACCACGCCGGTCTTGCCGACGTTCTCGCGGACCTCGAAGCCCAGGGCCTTCAGCTCCTTGGCGATCAGGGCCGAGGTGCGGACCTCCTGATTGCCCAGTTCCGGATGTTCGTGGATGTCGCGCCGCCAGGCGATGACCTTGGGCTGCACAGCCTTGACCGCCGCCTCGATCTTGGCGGTGGAAGGCGCGGCCATCGCCGGCGCGCCAAAAACAAGGCCGGCCATCATCGCCAGCGCCGAAACCCGTCCGATCATCACAAAACCCCCTCACGAAAAGCGGAGCGACCTTGGGGCGCGTCGTGGCGAAGGGTCAAGCGCCCGCTGGCTTGACGTCGGGTCGCTCTATGCAGTCCCGCGGATCGGTTTAACTTGAGCGCATGAGCCTGCCGCCGATCGACGCGAAATTCGACACGATCCACGACGGCGCCGTGCGCGAGACCGGCGCGGCGCTGACGCCCAAGCACGCGGCCACCGTGATCATCGTCCGCACCGACGGACCGCAACCGCGCCTGCTGATGGGCCGACGCAACGGCGGTCACGCCTTCATGCCCGACAAGTGGGTGTTCCCGGGCGGCCGCGTCGACCGCGCCGACTACGACGCTCCCAGCGCCACCGAACTTTCGCCCGAGGTCGCCGCGCGGCTGGAGCAGGAGCCTCGTCATCCCAGGCCCGCCCGCCTGGCCCGCGCCCTGGCCCTGGCGGCGGTCCGGGAGACGTTCGAGGAGACAGGCCTGCTGCTGGCCCGCCAAGCCCCTGTACGGCCCGGCGCGGGGCCCTGGCGGCCCTTCCTGGCCCAGGGGGCCCTGCCCGACCTGGCGCCGCTCAGCTTCGTCGCCCGCGCCATCACCCCGCCCTATCGCCCGCGCCGCTTCGACGCTCGCTTCTTCATGGCCCCGGCCGAGGCGCTGCTGTCGCTGGATCGCCGTCCCGACTGCGGCGAGCTGGACGAGATCGCCTGGGTCGACTTCCAGGAGGCGATGGCGCTGGATCTGCCCAATATCACCCGCTTCGTGGTCCACGAGATCGGCCAGCGACTCGCCGACACTGGACGGCCGGCCCCCTTCATGCGCTTCCTGAACGGCAAGCGGCGCCTGTCCCACCTCTAGTTCAGGCTCCCGAGGGAAGCACATGCTCACCACACTGTTCGCCCTGGCCCTGGCCGCCACGCCGCCGGTCCCGCCTTCTGGCGATATCGATAGGCTGGGCTTCATCGCCGGCTGCTGGACCCTGACCCAGCCCAACGGCACGAAGATCGAGGAGCAGTGGCTGGCGCCCGCCGGCGGCGCGATGATCGGCATGAGCCGCAGCGTCCGGGACGGCAAGCTGCGCGAGTACGAGTTCATGCGCATCCTGCCCGCCGCCGACGGCAAGCCGCAGTTCGTGGCGATTCCCTCCGGCCAGGCCGAAGCCGCCTTCCCGATGAAGGAGATCGCCGAGAACGCCGTGACCTTCGAAGCGCCCGAGCACGACTTCCCGCAACGGATTCTCTATCGTCTGGTCGATAAGGACACCCTGGTGGCCCGGATCGAGGGTTCCGTCGGCGGTCAGGCGCGATCGGCGGACTTTCCGTACAGGCGCTGCCCCACCAACTGACTTCCGGCACCAACTGACTTCCGGCAATTGACTTTGAGTCACCGATGAGTATGTTCCGCGCCTCCTATTTCCAACGCGCGGGAACCTGCGCGACCACCGCAGGGATTCGACTATGGCCAAACCGGCTTCAATCAAGATCCGCCTGAACTCGACGGCGGACACCGGCTTCTTCTACGTCACCAAGAAGAACGCCCGCACCAAGACCGAGAAGATGGTGCTGAAGAAGTACGATCCGGTCGTCCGCAAGCACGTCGAATTCCGCGAAGGCAAGATCAAGTAAGATCGCCTTACGCGCTACGACACAAGACGCCTGGCTAGCGATAGCCGGGCGTTTTTGATTCTGGATCCCCTCCCCCGCGTCGTGGGGAGGATGCGGGCTCAGCGCCCGATCCAGAGCCAGCGAAAGAACGCGAAGCTTCCCCAGACGACCGTCACGGCCAGCAGCACCGGCCCGACGCAGATGGCGACGAACGCGCCCAGCATGGCGGCGGTGGACAGTCCGCCGGACAGATGATCGCTCGCCTGCGCGCCCATCCAGAACAGGGCCACGCAGGTCAGCAGGCCCAGGACCAGCCAGGCGCCCGGGAATGGGTGCTTGCGCGCACGGATTCTCGACTTCATCACCACGCCTCCCGCATAGGATGTATAATGAGGATGCGTGACAGTCGTATCCGCAACCCTAAAAAAGCGCCCTAACCGCCGTTAGCCACGAGGCCCGCCCCATCCTTGATCAGGCCGCGCTCGCCAGCGCCCGCTTGCTCAGCAGCGCCTCGGCGACGGCGTAGGTGCGCGCGTTGTCGACGTCGATGGCGTGGGCGCCGTCGGCCAGGACCACAGGCTCGACCTTCAGTTTGAAGCGCCGTCCCAGGCGACCGAGCGCTCCGCGCAGCGACAGACGGCCCATCAACAACAGAGCCAGGTTGATCGGCCCCAGCGCCATGATCATCCGCATCGGCTTCTTGGCGAACTGCCCGCCGCTGCGGAAGCTCTCGGCCACGCTCGTCGCGGCCGGGCCGGAGAAGGCGTAGAGATTGCAGTTCGAATAGGCGTCGTCCCGGAACCTGTAGAACCGGCGCTGGCCTTCCGGATGGGCCTCCATCACCGACCGCTGGGTCGCCATGGCCAGGGACACGTCGGCCACCTTCAGGGCCGCCAGCACCTCGGTCACCGCGCCGGGCGTCAGCAGGACGTTGTCACCCGTCGTCACCAGCAGCGGCATGGCGCCCACGCCCACGGCCGCCGCATAGACGCTGTCGGCGAGATTGTTGGCGGCCGGCACGTACTCGATCAGCACCCGGGTGCTGGGCAGGATCGCGTCGATCAGGGGCGCGGTCCCCGGCTCGACGACGATGCGCAGCCGCGTCAGGCCCGGCGTCGCCGTCAGGGCCTCGACCACATGGCGCACCAGGGCCGCGCCCCGGATCGGGACAAGGTTCTTGTTCACGACCCCGGCCTCTTCAGCCAGGGGATCGACACGACCGGGCCGTTGGCCGGCCAGGATGACGCCGACAAAGGCTTCAGGCGGCGGCGACATCGAACGCCCTCCGCATCAGGCCCTGGCGCTCCAGGCTCTCGGTCAGGATGGTCTCGATCAGCTCCGCATGGCTCCAGCCGATCTGCTGGGCGGCCATCGAGATGGTCTTCCTGGACCACAGATTGCAGTTCAGGTTCACTTCCAGGAACTGGACCTCGCCGGTGGCGACGTCGAGACGGAATTCGAAGCGGCCGTAGTCGAACGGCATGAACTCCCGCATCATTTCGCGCGCCCGAGCCTCGGCGATCCGCCGATGCGGGCCGTCCTCCAGCGGGCGGATCTCGTAGGCCTGACCGCCGACCAGGTTGCGCTTTTCCTGGTAGGTGCGCAGCTGGGCCGGATTGATCTGCTCGACGATCTGGGTCGGCAGGATGAAGGGCTCGCCGTCGACCGTGATCGCCGAGACCTCGATATCGTGGCCCTGGATGAACGGCTCGACGATGACGTCGTGACCTTCCGCGTGCAGGCGTTCGACGGCCTCGCGGACGCCGGCCCAGTCGAAGGCGTCGCCGACGCCCCAGCTGGCCGATGAGGCGTTCGGCTTGATCACGAAGTGCTCGCCCGGCGGCAGCAGCGCGGCGTCTAGCGGCGCGCCGCGACGATAGACCGCCCACGGCGCGGTCGGAACGCCGCGCGCCGCGGCGGCCCGCTTGGTCAGGTGCTTGTCGTCCGACAGGCCGCGCAAGATCGGGCTGGCGCCCAGGTACGGCAAGCCCAGGCGATTGCAGAGCAGCGGGACCAGCATTTCCGAGTTCAGGAAGCCGGCCCGGTTCAGCAGCGGGAAGACGAAGTCGACGTCCGGGCGGTCGAACAGCACGCCATACTCGTCGGCCACCACCAGGTTGACGCCGATCTCTTCCAGCGTCTGGCGCATCTCGCGGTGATAGACCGCGTGGCTGCCGTCCTCGGGGTGCAGTTCGCCCTGCCACTTGGCGTGCTTGGCGATCAGCATGATGCGAAGGGCGCGCTTGGCCTCGAGCGGAAGGCGTCGCTGTGCGGCGAAGCGGGTCATCGGCATGCCTCCAGGCTCGACGGCCGCCGGAAGCCCCCTTCCGCTGGTCCGTCACGTCGATGTCGAGGCTTTGAGGCTAGGCACGGCGCGTGACGCGCGCGCTACGGTTTGATGGCAAGATGATAAGCCAGCAACGCGCCGTAGCGGCCGACGCCCAGGCCCTGTCGCGCGGCGCGCTGAGGCATCAGCACGCCCGGCTTGCCATTGCCCTCGATCAGCACCGGACCGTGCGGCGTCAGGGCCACGTCCCAGCCGATCAGGGCGTAGTCAGCGAAGGTCTCGGCATGGCCCCGACGCACCAGGCCCTTGGCGGCGGGCCAGTCGGGCAGCATGCGGCCGGCGATCGCCGCGCCGGTCACTGGATGCACGGCGTGGTCGCCGCCGCCGTATCCCTTGCAGGCCACGCCCAGCGATCCGACCGGCAGGTCGACCGCCGAAATCAACCCGCCGGCCTTCATGTTGTCGACCTTGGCGCCGCGCACCGAGGCGAAGCGGAAGGTGGCGCTGACCACCTCGGGCGCGCCGACCTCGTCGACCATGGTGACGATGCGTACGGTCGGCAGGGCGTCCAACGCCAGGTCCTTGAGGGCCGGATGGGTGTCCACCCGGTCCTGGACCAGCCAGGCGCCCCGGCCGCGCGGCAAGCGGCCAGCCAGATCGGCGGCGTCGGCCACGCGCTCCAGGATGACAACGCCATCGCCGCCCTCCCCGTCCGCCGGCTTGAGCACCAGGTCGCGACCGCCCGGCTCCGACCTCATCGTGACGCGTCCGCCCGTGACCACCGCCACGGTGCGCGGATGCGGCAGACCGGCGGCCGCGCAGCGCGCCTCGAAGCGGACCTTGTCGGCCAGCGCGCAGTCGCGGGTCCAGCCCAGCGGATTGATCCGCTTGTTCAGCGCCGCGTCCTCGAAGCGGCGAATATAGCCGTCCAGCTGGATGGAGTCGTCGATGCGGAACAGGGCCAGATCGTTGGGATCGACGAAGCGTTCATGGGCGATCTCGACGGCCCGGCGGCGCCAGGCTTCGTCGAGACCGAACTTACGGGCGACCTCGGCCGCGCGGCCAGGGATCCAGGCGTGAAAGGCCAGGCCGACCACAGCGTCCAGCGCCGCGCGGGCGTGGCCCCGTCTGGCCTTGCGCGCGGCATAATGTTCCCGCAGGCAGCGCGCCGACACCGGCGCCACGACGCCGGGATAGATCCCGTACGCCTTCTTCAGGAAATAGAAGCTGTCGTAGCCCATGCGCCGCCCTCGGAACGCGCAGGTCTAGCGCCGCCATGTAACGGTTTTGGGACGCCCAACACGCCGAGGCGCAAGTTCGGGGCTTGCCGACTATGAGAAATGCGCCGGGCGCACCGCACCCGCCTATCCCTGGACGTCGAGACCTGGAAGGCGCTTACGCGGCCTTGCCGACCACCGCGTTCCGGCCCGAGGCCTTGGCCTGGTAGACGCCCTGGTCGGCGCGCTTCAGCAGCGCTTCGGGGGTGTCGTCGGCGCCGAGCGTGGCCGAGACGCCGATCGAGATGGTCACCGTCAGCTGTTCCTTGGTCGGTCCCACCTTGAAGGGCGAGCCGGCCACGTGGTTGCGGATCCGTTCGGCGATGCGCAGGGCGTCGGCCAGATGGGTGTCGGGCATGACGACCACGAACTCCTCGCCGCCGAAGCGACACGGCAGGTCGATGGCGCGGACGTTCGAGGCCAGGCGCAGGGCGAACTCGCGCAGCACCTCGTCGCCGATGTCGTGGCCAAAGGTGTCGTTGATCTTCTTGAAGAAATCGATGTCGATCAGCAGGGCCGAGACCGGCTCGCCGCCCATCGCCGCGCGCTTGACGAGCGAGTCGAGCTGGCCGGTCATATAGCGACGGTTGTGAAGGCCCGTGAGCTGGTCGGTGACGGCCAGCTCCAGCGAATGGTCGAGGTTGTTGCGCAGATAGTCGGTGTATCGCTTGCGCTGGATCTGCGTCTTGACGCGCGCCGACAGCTC
Source organism: Caulobacter sp. GW822-FHT07D08 (assembly GCF_058798735.1). Classification (NCBI taxonomy): domain Bacteria; kingdom Pseudomonadati; phylum Pseudomonadota; class Alphaproteobacteria; order Caulobacterales; family Caulobacteraceae; genus Caulobacter; species Caulobacter sp. GW822-FHT07D08. The sequence goes on along the minus strand of NZ_JBXAKU010000021.1, from coordinate 37,221 downwards.
CTGCGGGTCCACGGGACGCAGCAGGATATCGTTGACGCCGATTTCCAGCGCCTTGACCATGCGACCACGGTCGTCGGGATCGACCATCGCCAGGACGGGCAGCTGACGCGAACGATCTTCCGACCGCAAGGCGGCGGTGAAGCGCAGGCCGTCGAAGGTCTTGGCCGCGGCGTTGACGATCACCAGGTCGACGGGGCCGCTGGCGCTGATCCTGGCCTTTTCGGGATCGCTCTCGATCACCGGGCGGTGCTCGACGCCCAGCTCGGCCGCGATGCGGGCGGCCTGGCGTTCGTTGTCGTCGACGATCAGCACCCGGCCGCCCAGGCCGTCCAGGCGGGCGGCGGCGCCGGCGATCACGCCCATGCGGCGGCCCGAGGCCTCGCGCTGGCGCAGTTCGTCGATCACGAGCTTGAAACGGGTCAGGCTGCGCACGCGGGCGAACAGCATGACGTCGTCGATGGGCTTGGTCAGAAAGTCCGAGGCGCCCGATTCCAGGCCCTGGATGCGATCGGCGCGCCCGTCGAGGGCCGTGATCAGCACCACCGGGATATGGCGGGTGGCCAGATCCTCCTTGAGCTTGCGGCAGACGGTGAAGCCGTCCATGCCGGGCATCATCACGTCCAGCAGGATGATGTCGGGCAGGTCGCGGGCGGCCATCGCCAGGGCCGTCGGCCCGTCCATCGCGGTCGAGACTTGGTAGTACTCCGCCGTCAGCTTGGCCTCGAGCAGACGGACATTGGCTTCGATGTCGTCGACGACGAGGATCCGGGCGCTCATGCGGCGGGAACCTTGTCCAGGAGCCGCTTGATGGTGTCCAGGAAGTGGACCACCGAGATCGGCTTGGAGATATAGGCCTCGCAGCCGCCCTCGCGGATGCGCTCTTCGTCGCCCTTCATGGCGAAGGCGGTGACGGCCACGACCGGGATGTGGGCGAGCTCGTCGTCTTCCTTCAGCCACTTGGTGACTTCCAGACCAGAGATCTCCGGCAGCTGGATGTCCATCAGAATCAAGTCGGGCTTGTTGTCGCGGGCAATGGACAGCGCCGACAGACCCTCACGGGTCTGCAGGGTCTCGTAACCCTGGGCTTCGAGCAGATCATGAAAGAGCTTCATGTTCAGCTCGTTATCCTCCACGATGAGGACCTTCTTCGTCATCCTTACCCCGACCAAAAGGTCACGTGGCGACGGCTAGGGATTCGCGTCACCTTCCAGAACCAGTTGCCACGAATATCCTTAAGCCCCCGCTAATCGCGTTAAGACCCATAAGCTCATGGAACAACGCTACTCCGACCTCCAGGCCTGCGCCGTCACGCCGACCGCGCCGCTGGTCATCGTCGATGTCGACGAGGTGCTCGCGCAGTTCATGCGCGGTTTCGGCGATTTCATCGCGCGCCATGGCTTCGAACTGAGAGTTGATCGCTTTGCCTTGTTTCAGAATATCTACCGGCCTGGCGAAACGGAACACCTCGATCTGATCGCCGGCAAGGCCCTGTTCGATGATTTCTTCCGCGACGGGGCCGACGACCTGCCCCCGGCGATCGGCGCGGCGGACGCGCTGGCCGATCTGTCGACCCGCGCCGAGGTGGTGATCCTGACCAACGCGCCCGAACACGGCCGGCTGACACGGGCCAAGTGGCTGAAAACGCACGGCTTCGACTATCCCCTGATCATCAACAGCGGCCCCAAGGGGCCGGCGGCCGCCGATCTGGCCGGACGCACCTCGGGTCGCTCCGTCTTCATCGACGACCTTTTGCCGCAGCTGGAATCGGTGGCGGAGAAGGCGCCCGGCATCGGGCGGTTCCAGATGGTCAGCGACGAGCGCCTGCGCCCGTTCGCCCCGTCCGCGCCCGACCGCCATGTCCGTATTGACGAGTGGCCCCGCCTGAAGGCCGCCATCGAGGAGCGTCTGTTCGCATGATCCGGTTCGGAGTCGATTTCGGCGGCACCAAGATCGAGGTCGCCGCCCTCGGCGAGACCGGCGAGTTCGCCGCGCGGGTGCGCAAGCCCAATCCCGGCGACTACGAGGCCGCGCTGGATGTGGTGGCCGGGCTGCTGGTCGACGCCGAGTGCATGGCCGGCGCGACCTGCGCCCGGTTGGGCGTGGGCATTCCAGGCTCGATCTCGCCGCGCACCGGTCTGATCCGCAACGCCAACAGCGTCTATATGAACGGTCGCCCGTTCGGCGAGGACCTGGAGCAGCGCCTGGCCCGCCCGGTGCGCCTGGCCAACGACGCCAACTGCCTGGCCCTGTCCGAGGCCGCCGACGGCGCGGGGGCCGGCGCGCGCGTGGTGTTCGCGGCGATCCTGGGCACCGGCTGCGGCGGCGGCGTGGTCGTCGACGGCCGCATCATCGAGGGCCACAACGGCGTCGGCGGCGAATGGGGCCACATGCCCCTGCCCTGGCCCAAGCCGGAGGAATATCCCGGTCCCGAGTGCTGGTGCGGCCGCAACGGATGCATGGAGAAATGGGTCGCGGGTCCGGCGTTCTCGCGCGACGCGGGCTTCCCCACGGGCCAGGAGAGCATGGACGCCATTGAATCCGGCGACGCCTCGGCCGCCGCTGCCCTGGACCGCTATATCGACCGCCTTGGCCGAGGCCTGGCCGCGATCTGCGACATCATCGATCCGGACGTCATCGTGTTGGGCGGCGGCATGTCGAACATAGACGCGCTTTATGAGCGGCTGCCGGCCGCCATCGCCCCGCACGTCTTTTCTGACGTCTTCGAGACGCCGGTGAAGAAGGCCGCCCACGGCGACAGCTCCGGCGTGCGCGGCGCGGTCTGGCTGTGGCCGCTGGAGGCCTAAGGACGCTCCCATGAAGTCCCTGTGCCGCGACTGCGGGTGGACCGGCGAGGCCAAGGCCGCGCGTTGTCCGTCGTGCCACTCGCCGCGGACGATCTTCCACGAGGAGCTGGGGACGCTCTCGATCGCCCACCTGGACTGCGACGCCTTCTACGCCTCGGTGGAAAAGCGCGATGATCCGTCCTTGCGCGACAAGCCGGTGATCGTCGGCGGCGGCAAGCGCGGGGTGGTGACCACCGCCTGCTACATCGCCCGCATGAGCGGGGCGCGCTCGGCCATGCCGATGTTCAAGGCGCTGAAGCTGTGCCCCGACGCCGTGGTCATCAAGCCCGACTTCGCCAAGTACAAGGAGGCCAGCCGGCGCATCCACGAGAAGCTGGACAGGCTGACGCCGCTGATCCAGCCGCTGTCCCTGGACGAGGCCTGGATCGACCTGACCGGCACCGAGCGCCTGCACGGCGCGACGCCGGCGGCGATGCTGGCGCGGCTGCAGGCCGAGATCGAGCGCGACATCGGCCTGACCGTCTCGATCGGGCTGGCCCCCAACAAGTTCCTGGCCAAGATCGCCTCGGAACTGGACAAGCCGCGCGGCTTTTCGGCGATCGGCGCGGCCGAGGCCCAGACGTTCCTGGCCTCCAAGCCCGTGGGCATCCTGCCGGGCGTCGGGCCGGCCACGGTCTCGAGCCTGGCCGAGATCGGCCTGAAGACCGTCGGCGACATCGCCGCCGCCGACCTGAAGCTGCTGGCCAACCGCCTGGGCTCCGGCGGGCTGCGCCTGCACCGCCTCGCCCATGGCCAGGACAGCCGGATGGTCGATCCCGACCAGTCGCGCAAGACGATCAGCGCCGAAACCACCTTCAACGACGACCTGCACAAGCGCGATGCGCTGGAGGACGAACTCTGGCCGCTCTGCGAGAAGGTCGCCAATCAGGCGCGCAAGGAGGGCGTGGCCGGCCGGGTCGCGACGCTGAAGCTGCGCACGCCCGACTTCAAGATCCACACCCGCCGCCGCACCCTGGCCGTTCCGACCCAGACGGCCCGCACCCTGTTCCAGGTAGCGCGCGAACTGCTGGCCGCCGAGCCCGGGGGCCTCTCCTACCGCCTGATCGGCGCGGGCCTGACCGAGTTCGTCGACGCCGAGACCGCCGGCTCGGACATGTTCGCCGACGACGAGCGCCGCACCTTGAAGAGCGAGACCGCCATCGACGCCCTGCGCGGCAAGTTCGGCGCCGCGGCTGTGTTCAGTGGGCGAGCCTTGAAAGGTCGCTGACTGAGTCGCCGCCGCACGGCCCATTGCCCCTCTTGCGCGACATCACGCCGCGCACCATTTGGACCTTTCGCCCACGGAACCGTTCGCGCGCGGTCTTCGCTCTCCCAATCGTGAAGCCGTTTTCCGAGGCGCCCCTGTGTTAAAGCGGCGCAGACGCGTCTCGGGCTCTTCCAAAGCCGTCGCGTTTCCATATCTAATTCAGACAGGCGGGTGATTTGCCCGCCGGGAGAGAACAAGTCGATGGCCGAGCGGAAGCAAGGCGGACAAAGCAACGGCGCTGGATCGTCGGTCGTCACGGAAGTGAAGCCGAAGACGCAGAAGCCTTCGCTCTATCGAGTTCTGATTCTCAACGACGACTACACTCCCATGGAGTTCGTCGTTTACGTGCTCGAACGGTTCTTTAACAAGTCGCGTGAAGACGCCACGCGCATCATGCTCCACGTCCATCAGAACGGCGTGGGGGTGTGTGGTGTCTACACTTACGAAGTCGCAGAGACCAAGGTCGCGCAAGTCATCGACTCGGCGCGCCGTCATCAGCACCCCCTGCAGTGCACCATGGAAAAGGACTGAGGAGCCCCCCATTGCCCTCTTTTTCGCGCCCCCTGGAAGAGTCCCTGCATCGCGCCGTCGCGTACGCCAACCAGCGTAAGCACGAGTACGCGACGCTCGAGCATCTCCTGCTTTCCCTGACCGACGACGAGGACGCCGCCGGAGTCATGCGTGCGTGCGACGTCGATCTCACCGCGCTGAAGAAGAGCCTCTCGAACTATCTCGACGTCGAACTGGCCTCGCTGGTCGTCGACGACGACGAGGACGCCAAGCCGACCGCCGGCTTCCAGCGCGTGATCCAGCGCGCGGTGATCCACGTCCAGTCGTCGGGCCGCGAAGAGGTCACCGGCGCCAATGTTCTGGTCGCCATCTTCTCCGAACGTGAAAGCCACGCCGCCTACTTCCTGCAGGAGCAGGACATGACGCGGTACGACGCGGTCAACTTCATCGCCCACGGCATCGCCAAGAAGGCCGGCGCCTCGGAGCCCAAGAACGTCAAGGGCGCCAACGCCGGCTCGAACGCGGCCGAGGACGATGGCGAGAAGCCGAACACCAAGACGGGCGGCGAAGCTCTGGAAGCCTATTGCGTCGACCTCAACGAAAAGGCCCGCCAGGGCAAGGTCGACCCGCTGATCGGCCGCGCGAACGAAGTGGAACGCGCGATCCAGATCCTGTGCCGCCGCACCAAGAACAACCCGCTGCTGGTGGGTGATCCCGGCGTCGGCAAGACCGCCATCGCCGAGGGCCTGGCCCGCAAGATCGTCACGCACCAGGTCCCTGAGGTCCTAGAGGGCGCCACCATCTACTCGCTCGACATGGGCGCGCTGCTGGCTGGCACCCGCTATCGCGGCGACTTCGAGGAACGCGTCAAACAGGTGGTCAAGGAACTCGAGAACCACCCGAACGCGGTGCTGTTCATCGACGAGATCCACACCGTGATCGGCGCCGGCGCGACCAGCGGCGGGGCGATGGACGCCAGCAATCTCCTGAAGCCCGCGCTGGCCTCGGGCTCGCTGCGCTGCATGGGCTCGACCACCTACAAGGAGTTCCGCCAGCACTTCGAGAAGGATCGGGCCCTGGTCCGTCGCTTCCAGAAGATCGACGTGAACGAGCCGACGGTGGAAGACACCATCAAGATCCTCAAGGGGCTGAAGAGCTACTACGAGGACTTCCACAAGCTGAAATACACCGCCGAGGCCATCAAGGTCGCGGTCGAGCTGTCGGCCAAGTACATCACCGACCGCAAGCTGCCCGACAAGGCGATCGACGTGATCGACGAGGCGGGCGCGGGCCAGATGCTGCTGCCGGAAGGCCGCCGCAAGAAGGTCCTGGGCGTCAAGGAGATCGAAGCCGTCGTGGCCAAGATCGCCCGCATCCCGCCCAAGTCGGTGAGCAAGTCGGACACCGAGGCGCTGAAGGAGCTGGAAACGGACCTGAAGCGCGCCGTGTTCGGTCAGGACGACGCGATCATGCAACTGTCCTCGGCCATGAAGCTGGCGCGCGCCGGTCTTCGCGACGCGGACAAGCCGATCGGCTCGTTCCTGTTCAGCGGCCCCACCGGCGTCGGCAAGACCGAAGCCGCCAAGCAGCTGGCCCTGACCCTGGGCATCGAGATGATCCGCTTCGACATGTCCGAGTACATGGAACGCCATACCGTGAGCCGCCTGATCGGCGCCCCTCCCGGCTATGTCGGCTATGACCAGGGCGGCCAGCTGACCGACGCCGTCGACCAGCACCCGCACGCGGTCGTGCTGCTCGACGAAATCGAGAAGGCTCACCAGGACGTCTACAACATCCTGCTGCAGGTCATGGACCACGGGGTTCTCACCGACTCAAACGGCAAGAAGGTCGATTTCCGCAACGTGGTTCTGATCATGACCACCAATGCGGGCGCCTCGGACGCCCAACGCCAGTCCATCGGCTTTGGTCGCGACAAGGTGGTCGGCGAGGAAGAGGCCGCCCTCAAGCGCCTGTTCACGCCGGAATTCCGCAACCGTCTCGACGCGGTGGTGCAGTTCAAGCCTTTGACGCCGGAGATCATCCGCCAGGTCGTGCAGAAGTTCGTCATGCAGATGGAGGCCCAGCTGGCCGACCGGAACGTGACGATCTCGCTGAGCGACGACGCGGCCGACTGGCTGGCCAAGAACGGCTTCGACGAGCTCTACGGCGCCCGTCCGCTGGGTCGCGTCATCCAGGAGCACATCAAGAAGCCCCTGGCCGACGACATCCTGTTCGGACGCCTGGTCCGCGGCGGCCACGTCAAGGTGGTCCTCGAGAACGGCAAGATCGCCTTCGAAATCGAAGGCACGCCCGACCCGAAGGCCAGCAAGACCGACGAAGCCGAACCGGTTCTGGTCGAATAGGCTCGGTCAAGGACCTAGCGAAGGGCCCGGAGCTATCCGGGCCCTTTTCGTTTGAATACGCGCGAAAATTGTGGACGAAACGAGAACAAATGATTAGCGTGTGTCCATGACCGCGATCGCCTTCGATACGCTCAGCGCCTCCAAACGGCTTCGCGAAGCCGGCATGGAGCAGCGCATGGCTGAAGCCATTGTCGAAATCGTGCAGCAGACGGCCAACATGCCCGATATCAGCCATCTCGCGACCAAGGACGATCTAAAACAGTTGGAGCTCGCCAACAAAGCGGACTTGAAACAGTTGGAACTCGCCACGAAAGCGGACATTCGGCAGCTGGAACTTTCAACAAAGGCCGAGATCCAAGAAACCAAGCTCACGCTACGCGGCGAAATCGCCCAGACGGAAGCTCGCCTCAGCGAGAAGATCCGCATGCAAGGCTGGTCGTTGCTGGGCGGGATGGCGGTATTGCTGGCCTTCTACACGGCCCTAGGGAAGCTGATCGGCTGAGGGGCGCTAACCGCCGCGCAGGTGGCGCCCGCCGGCGCGGATCAGCAGACGTTCCGCGAGCTCGACGTTCAAACCCGCGGGATCGAAGTGTTCCAGCCCGACCTCGGCCAACAACGCGTGGTCGGCCGCGCCCAATCGGTGCTGACCCATGTTCCAGTCGCGAAACAGACGGCGGTCAGCCGGGCCGCTGTAGATCCGAGCCAGATCCGCGTGGCGCGGATCCCCGGCGATCCTGCCATAGATCGCCTCCACGCCTTGCGCGGGTCCTTCCAGCAGTTGCAGGAACCGCTCCTCCCCGGCCACCAGAAAGCCCGTGACGTCGTCCAGGCGGTTGTTGTGGATCGACTTGGCGATGATCGCCCGAAGAACCTCGTCGAGGTCCTGCGTCGCCCCGGTGAACCGGCTGGCGTAGATCAACCGGTGCAGGCCGCCGCGATCAATCTCGTCCGAGGTCATGGCGCGCTCCGCGAATACCCAAGTTCAAGGCGCGCGTACGAAATTCGTCGCGCGCCCTTCGCCTGATACCCGACCCAGGATTTCGAACCGCCTAAAGCGCCGCGGAAATCTTCCCCGCCAGGGCCTTGAGTTCTTCAATATTGGCCATGCCGCCCTCGCCATGGCGGCCCAGCGCCTCGCCCTCGTAGCGCGGGATGACATGGAAGTGCAGGTGGAAGATCGTCTGGCCGGCCGGGGCGCCGTTGAACTGGGTGACGACCACACCGTCGGGCTTCAGGGCCGAGACCACGGCGCGGGTCAGCTTCTGGGTGGCGGCGGCCAGGTCGCTCAGCACCTCGGGCTCGACCTCCAGGATGTTGCGCGCCTGGCTGACCTTGGAAATCACCAGGGCGTGGCCGCGCGACTGCGGGAAGACATCCATGAAGGCCAGGACCTTGTCGTCCTCGAACAGCTTCACGCTGGGGATCTCGCCACGGATGATCTTGGCGAAGATGTTGTCGGCGTCGTAGCGTCCGTCGAGGCTCATGACCGTCTCCCTTTGACGGAATGGTCCTAGCAAACCGTACGAGGCGCGCAAACCGTGGACACCAGACCTCAGGGCCTCACCGAGCAGCAACGGAAGTGGTTCGCCTCGGTCAAGGCCAACCTGGAGCGCGAGACCGGCAAGACCCTGGACGAATGGGTCGAGATCGTCCGTCGCGAGTGCCAGGAGACCAAGCCGCGCGCCCGCGCCGACTGGCTGAAGGCGACCTACGGCATCGGCCAGAATCGCGCCGCCGCCATCTTCGGAGTCGCCTTCCCGTCGCGGATGGGTTGGGACGACGCCGACGGCCTGCGCGAAGCCTTGTGGACCGACCCGGCCTCGGCGGCGATCCTGAAGGCGGTCGAGGCGGCCGTCGCCGACTTCCCGGATCTGGTCATGGGCCAGCGCAAGGGTTTCACGGCCTGGTCGCGCAAGGCGCAGTTCGCGGCCCTGAAGCCCATCAAGGGCGGCGCGGCGATGCTAGGCTTGGCGGTCGAGCCCGACGCCTCCCCTGGCCTCTCCGAGCCCAGGAACGAAGGCTGGTCCGAGCGCCTGAAGGCCAAGCTTCCGCTGGCCTCGCCCGCCGAGGTCGATGACACGATCAAGGCGCTGTTTAAGGCCGCCTGGGAACGGTCCTGAACCTTCGCCTTGGGAACGGCGTCTCAACCTCGCCGTTGGTCTTCGCGAACAAGGAGACCATCATGTCCAAAGACGCTGATCTGGCCGAGAAATTCTGGAAGGCGCTGAAGTCCGACCGCACCGTGATGCTGGGCCTGCCCGATCTCGAGGGCGGTCGCGCCCAGCCGATGACCGCGATCATCGAAGGTGACCATTCAGGCCCGATCTGGATCTTCAGCGCGGTCGATGTCGACCTCGTCCAGGCTGTCGAGGGCCAGACACGCGACGCGCTGCTGCACTTCGCCTCCAAAGGACACGAGGTCTTCGCCACGGTCGACGGATCGTTGCGGATCGACAATGACCGCACCACCATCGAGCGCCTGTGGAACCCCTTCGTCGCGGCCTGGTACGAGGGCAAGGACGATCCGAAGCTGCGCCTGCTGCGCTTCGAGCCGGGCGACGCCCAGATCTGGCTGAACGAGCACAGCCTGTTCGCGGGCGTGAAGATGATGCTCGGGGTCGATCCGAAGACGGACTACAAGGACAAGGTCGGGGAAGTGCGGCTGAGCTAGGAAGGCGTTCACCCTCCAAATCCGTCTCCCCGGCCTTCGCTGGGAAGACGGGTAAGGGCGGCTACCGCTCTTCCCGGAACGGCGAATATTCTTCCGTCAACAGGGCGATATCGCTCTCGACCGCCTCGCGCTCACGCTCGAGATAGCGCGCCACCGGCTCGCGAAGCGCCGGGTCGGCGATCCAGTGGGCAGAGTAGACCGCGCTGGGCAGATAGCCCCGCGCGATCTTGTGCTGCCCCTGCGCCCCGGCCTCGACGCGCGGCAGGCCCAGCCTGATCGCGTGCTCGATGGCCTGGTAGTAGCAGAGCTCGAAATGCAGGAACGGCACGTCCTCGGTGCAGCCCCAGTGGCGGCCGTAGAGGCAGTCGCGGCCCAGCAGGTTCAGCGCCCCGGCGATCCAGGGGCCGCCCGGCCGACGGGCCATGATCAGCAGCACCTTGTCGGCCATCCGCTCCTGCAGCAGCGAGAAGAAGCGGCGGTTCAGGTACGGCCGGCCCCACTTTCTCGACCCCGTATCCATGTAGAAGCCGAAGAAGGCGTCCCAGTGGTCTTCGGTCAGGTCGTCGCCGGTCAGGGCGACGATCTCCAGCCCGTCCTGGGCGTCGCGGCGCTCGCGGCGGATGGTCTTGCGGCGGTTGGCCGACAGGGCCGCCAGGAAGTCGTCGAAGGTCGCGTAGCCCCGGTTCTCCCAATGATACTGCTGATCCTGACGCAGCAGCATGCCGCGCTCGCCCATCCAGGCCCACTCGGCCTCCACGGGGAAGGTCACGTGCAGCGACGAGGCGCCCATGCGCTCGCACAGGGTCAGGGCGCCGCCCAGCAGGGCCGAGCGCCCCTCGTCGACATCCACGTCGGGCCGCACGATCAGTCGCGAGCCGGTCACCGGCGAGAACGGCGAGGAGCACTGGAGCTTGGGATAGTACCGCCCGCCGGCCCGCTCGTAGGCGTCGGCCCAGGCATGGTCGAAGACGTATTCGCCCTGGCTGTGGGACTTCAGATAGAGCGGCATGACGCCGGCGACGACGTCGTTCTGGTCCAGAACCGACAGGTGCTGCGGCGCCCAGCCGGCGCGCGGACCCACGCAACCGCTCTCTTCGAGAATCGACAGGAAGTCGTAGCTGACGAACGGATCACCGGTGTGGTCCGCGCAGGCGTCCCAGGCGGCTTTGCCGATCTCGGCGATCTCGCGATGGACGCGAACCGCCGACTGGACGCCCGCCGGGGCCGAACTCACGCCGTGAAGCCCTCGAAGATCAGGTTGTCGCAATGGTCGCGCACGCCTTCCCACTGGTCGGGCGAGCGAACCGTCCAGGCGACGATTGGCATGCCCTTGGCGCGATATAGGTCGGCGCGGGCGCTGGGCAACATGTCCAGGCCCAGGGCCAGGAAATCGGGGCGCGCCAGCTCGACCTGCTCCAGCGCCGCCAGCGACTTGCGCATTTCGGGGGCCAGCTTGCGGGCGCCCTCGTCGTTCCAGCCGTAGCTGTCCAGGCCCCGCAGGATCTGCGGGTGATGGTCGGCGAACCAGGCGTGCGAGTAGGGGTTGAAGCCGATCACGGCGGTCGGGCCATTGTGGTCGACCAAGACGTCGGTGACCCGCTTCTCCAGCGGCCCGACCTCGCCGAAGGGAGTCTTCAGCTCGATGAACACCATCGCGCGGTGGCCGATCATGGTCAGCGTATCGGCCAGGGTCGGGATGGTCTCGTCCGTGCCGTTCAGGGTCATGGCCCCGAGTTCGGCGACGGTGTGGTCGCGCAGGCGGCCCTCCTGGCCGGTCATGCGCTCCAGGCGCTCGTCGTGGAAGACCACGGCCTCGCCGTCGGCGGTCAGCTGGACGTCCAGCTCGATGCCGTAGCCGCCCGCGCAGGCGGCCTGGAAGGCGGCCAGCGAGTTCTCCGGCGCGCCGTCCGGGGTCCAGAGGCCACGATGGGCCACCGGCGGGTCGAAAAGGCGCTCCCACGCCTCGCCGAAGACGTCGGTCGAGGGACGTTCGCGCGAGCGCATCAGGCGATCTCCACCACGGCGTCGACCTCGACCGCGAAGCCGAGGGGCAGACGATAGACGCCCACCGCCGAGCGGGCGTGGCGGCCCGCGTCGCCCAGCGCCTCGACCATCAGGTCCGAGCAGCCGTTGATGACCTTGGGGATGTCGATGAAGTCCGGACCGGCCTGGACGAAGCCGCCCAACTTCACGACGCGGACCACGCGGTCCAGGTCGCCATCGCAGGCGGCCTTCATCTGGGCCAGCAGGTTGATCCCGCAGATGCGGGCGGCCTTCTGGGCGGTCTCCAGGTCGACGTCGACGCCGACCGTGCCCTTGACGCCGCCGTCGGCGTCCAGCGAGATCTGGCCGGAGATGTGTACGAGGGCGCCCGTCTTGACGAAGGTCACGTAGTTGGCGACCGGCGCCACCGGCTGGGGCAGTTCGATCCCAATCGCCTTCAGGCGTTCCTCGACCTTCGACATGCATGCGCTCCAATGAACTGGTGCGGCATGCTTACCGTGCTGCGCGAGGGCGCAAAAGAGAAAAGGCCCGGACCTTGGGGTCCGGGCCTCTTAGCCTTGTCGGTTCGGAGCCAGCTCTTAGCGAGCGGCTTGGAACTTCTCGACGGCGGCGGTCATGCGCTCGTTCAGCGGCTTGACCGAGTCCTTGATCGAGGCCGAGACGATCTCCGAGGCCTTGCTGACCTGGGCGATGTAGGCTTCCAGAGCCGACTTGGCCCAGGCGGTCTGCAGCTCGACGGCTTCCTGCACGCTCTTGGCGGCGGCCAGCGACTTGGCGGCGGCGACCTGGTCCTCGGCGGCCTTCTTGCCATAGGCGAAGGTCTGGGCGCCCAGGGCTTCAGCGCCCTTGGTGGCCGCGGTCACCGAGGCGACGACGGCTTCCAGGTTCTTCTTCGAGTGGGTGTTGGCTTCGGCCAGGGCGGCCAGCGACTTCTCGACGCCGTCCTTGAACGCTTGGTTCGAGGCGGTGCTGAACTGTTCGACGGTGTTCTTGACGGTTTCGGCGGCGGCCATGGGAATTCTCCTGGGGAGGGAAGATCGGAGCGGGGCGGACGAACGAGCTGCAACTCGCCCATCTGCGCTTGGAACACCACGGTTCTCTCATGTTGCAGTGCAGCAGTCAATGATTTTGTGCAGCGCACCATGACGTAACGTCACGAGACCTCAAGCTGCAGCATTGGCGCCGCGCGCCTGATATTTTTGCGGCTGCGGCAAGATCGCTCACCAGTTGTTTACTTTAGCGAAAGGCCGCTTCCATCATGCTAGTGGTCACGCGTGTGGCGGTGCGAAACCGCTCCCAGTTCAAATGACGGACGCCGCTTCATGTTCGCCAAGCTTACCCCCGCCCGATCCCTGCTAGCCGTCGCCGGCCTCGCGCTCTCGTGCCTGTTCGGCGCGGTCGCGCCCACCCCGGCTTCGGCGGCCATACCCTATCTGCAGCTGAACGCTCAGGAGCCGAAGTACGCGGCGATCGTGATCGACGCCAATTCGGGCGAAGTCCTTTACGACAAAAGAGCCGACAGCCCTCGCTACCCCGCCTCGGTCACCAAGGTGATGACCCTGTACCTGACCTTCGAGGCGCTGAGCGAAGGCCGCCTGAAGCTGACGGACCGGGTCGTCATGTCGCCCCGCGCGGCCGCCCAGGCTCCGACCAAAATCGGCATTTCGCCGGGCGACGGTCTCTCGGTCGACGAGGCCATCAAGGCCATGACCGTCAAGTCGGCCAACGACGTCGCCGTGGCCATGGCCGAGCGACTCGCCGGCAGCGAGTCGCGATTCGCCGCCCTGATGACCCTGCGCGGTCAGGAACTGGGCATGCGCAACACCCGCTTCGTCAACGCCTCGGGCCTGCCCGACAGCCGTCAGATCTCGACCGCCCGCGACCTGGCCATCCTGTCGCGCGCCGCGATGCGCGACTTCCCGCAGTACTACAGCTACTTCTCGGTGAAGGGCTTCTACTTCCGGGGCAACTACATCAAGGGCCACAACCGCCTGCTGGACAGCATGGACGGCTTCGACGGCCTGAAGACCGGCTACACCAACGCCTCGGGCTTCAACCTCGCCGGCTCGGCCGTGCGCGACGGCCGTCGCCTGATCGCCGTGGTCCTGGGCGGCCCCTCGACCGCCTGGCGCGACAACAACATGGAAGACCTGCTGCTGACTGGCTTCGACGTGATGAAGCGCCGGTCGCGCGGCGAACGCACCAGCATCGCCGCCAACATCTATGAGGAAGAGCCCTCGGGTCCGATCGAGCGTCCGTCGACCGAACAGGGTGACGGCGACCAGGCCGGCCTGCGGATCGTCCTGACCGAGAACCCGCGTAATCCGGGCCCGGTGAAGGTCTCCCCCACCCTGCGCGGCGCTCAGGAAGCCAGCAAACCGGCCAAGGCCGCCAGGAAGCCCAAGGGCGAATGGGGCGTGCAGGTCGGCGCGTTCAAGTCCAAGTCGCTGGCCAACGACCAGCTGAAGCTGGTGCGCGGCCGCTTCGCCAAGATGGTCGCCGATGCCGAGGGCGCCGTCGAAGGCGCGGCCGGCGGCGCCTTCCGCGCCCAGTTCCAGGGCCTGACCTCGGACGCGGCGCGCGAGGTCTGCTCGGCCCTGAAGGCCAAGCGCATGCCCTGCATGGTGCTGTCGCCGCGCTAGCGGACTAGCCGCCGCTGAAACAAGAAACCCCGGAGGGCGACCTCCGGGGTTTTGCTTTTCTAGGCCTCGGCGATCACCTTGGAAATCAGCCGCGCCAGCCGGCCCACGCCTTCCTCGATCTGCGCGTCGGTCGGCAGCGAGTAGCTCAGGCGGATGGCGTTGGCGGTCTTCACCTCGGCGAAGAACGGCGCGCCGGGCACGAAGGCGACGCGCTCTTCCGCGATGGCCCGCGCCAGCAGGGCCGCGCCGTCGATCCCTTCCGGCAGGTTGATCCAGACGAACATGCCGCCTTCCGGATGCGACCAGGTCACCCCCTCGGGCATGGTCCGCTCCAGGGCGGCCAGCATCACCCGCCCCTTGGCGCCATAGGCCCCGCGCAGGCGGTGCAGGTGCTGGTCATAGCCCTCCGAGACGGCGCGATGGGCGACCATCTGGTTGATCGTCGAGACGTGCAGGTCCGCGCCCTGCTTGAGCAGGACCAGCTTCTCGATCACGGGCTTGGGGCCGCAGACCCAGCCAATGCGCAGCGCCGGCGAAAGGGTCTTGGACAGCGTGCCCAGGAACAGGGTCCGAGCGTTGTCGATCCCGCCCGCCCGCTCGATGTCGAGGGCCAGCACGGTCGGCGTCGACTCGCCGGCGAAGCGCAGCTCGCGATAGGCCGCGTCCTCGACCAGGGTCATGTCCAGCGCGGTGGCCAGATCCAGCAGGGCCTTGCGCTCCTCCAGGATCAGGCTGACGCCGGTCGGGTTGGCGAAGTCGGGCACGAAATAGCCAAGCGCGCCGTGCGGCAGGTCGGTCTGCCCGCCCCGCAACGCCGCTTCCGGCAGGTCGCGATAGGTCGGCTGGTAGCCGTTGAAGGCCTGCAGCGCGCCCAGATAGGTCGGCCGCGCCACCACCACCGTATCGCCCGGGCTGATGAACAGCTTGCCGATCAGGTCCAGCGCCTGCTGCGAGCCGGCGGTCAGCATGATGTTGTGCGGTTCGCAGGGCATGCCGTCGCGGGTCATCCGCTCGGCGATCCATTCACGCAACGGCAGATAGCCCTCGCTGACGGAATACTGCAGCGCCTGGCTGGACAGGACCGGGTCGGCCAGCACGGCCTCGTACTCGGCCTGGATCCGCTCGGCCGGGAACAGGCTGGGATCGGGAATGCCGCCGGCGAACGACAGGATGTCGGGCTGGTCCAGCAGCTTGAGAAGCTCGCGGATCTCGCTGGCGTGGACGCGGTCCATGCGCGCGCTGAAACGCCCGGCCCAGTCAATGGCCGAAGGGGAAGCTTGGATAGTCATGGGAGGATCAAGGTCCGAAACTGAAATGACGCCTTTGAGCCACGGCCCGTGGCTCGCTCTCAACGAAGGTCAGAGCGTCATACCGAGCAGGTTTGGCCCGAAGAGCGGCGGCGCCAGAAACGTTCGTTATTGATCATGGCGCTAGTCGTAGCTCAGCTTCGCCGCCTGATCAAACGATCCCGCGCGGCGTTGAGCTGGGCGGCCAGGCCTTCGGTGCCGCCCTTGTCCGGGTGAGCCATCTGGATCAGCCGCATATAGGCCGCCTTGACCTCGTCCAGGCTCGCCTCGGGGCCGACGCCGAGGATGGCGCGGGCTTCGGACAGGCTGAGCTCGGCCTTGGGCGGATGGACGATCTCGCGGCGGATGACCGGCCGGCGGCGGGCCTCGGTGACGCTCCACAGGCCGATGACGCCCAGCACGATCCCCGTGCCCCAGGAGCCACGGATCGACGCGTAGGCCGCCCCGGCGAAGGCGGCGATCGAGGCCGCGCCCGCGCCGACCCGCCAGCCGTCGCCGTTCAGGAACGCGCGTCCTTTCGGCCACAGCAGGAAGACGAGGATGGCCGCGCCCAGCAGCAGGTACAGCATCGGAACTCCAGATACGAAAAACGGGCGGCAGGGTCGCCCCAGCCGCCCGCTTCCCGAACTTAGACGAGCGCCTACTGCGCCGCCAGAAGCGTCTCGCCGGAATAGGCCGACAGGCCCAGGCTGTGCATCAGGGCGCGCAGTTCCTGGCGCGCGGCCAGGTGCTGCAGCGACACCGGCACCGGACGCACTTGCGGCGACAGGTCGGCGATGGTCAGGCCGAACGGGAACAGCTCGCGATAGATGACGCGGTCGCGCAGGCCGGGGCCGATGCGGAAGCCGACACGCTTGGCCAGGGCCGTCAGACGGTCCTCCAGGCGCTTGCGGTTACGGGCCTCGGTGGTGGCCAGGCGGTTGCGCAGCACCACCCAGTCCATGGCCTGGCGCTGGCCCGACAGGGCGCGCTGCTTGCGGCCTTCCCAGACGGTCAGCGAATAAAGGCTGGGCTTGGTCAGCTCCAGGGTCACCGGATCGACGGTGCCCAGCATGTCGAAGTCGACAAAGCTGTCGTTCATCGGCGTCACGACAAGGTCCGCGCGGCCGTGGGCCAGGCGCGTGATGGCGCTGTCGCCGCCGGGGGTGTCGATCAGGATGAAATCGCATTCCTCGGCGGCCTTGGCGAAGGCGGCCTCGAAGCCGGCGACCTGCGCCTCGTCGCCCTTTTCGGCCAGGGCGATGTCGTTGTCGCTGAGGTCCAGCGCCAAAGGCATGGGCAGATCGAGCTTCTTGTTGGCGGCCCAGGCCCGGCGGTTCTCGAAGAACCGGCCCGACGTCCGTTGGCGAAGGTCCAGGTCCAGCACGGCGACCTTGGCGCCGCCGTACAGCAGCGCGGTGACAAGGTGGACGGCGATGGTGGACTTGCCCGCACCACCCTTTTCGTTGCCGACGACGATGACGCGCGTTTCGGCCATGACTCGATCCTCGATGCGTCGCGACTCGCGCGACCTTGGACTGAAGGTTAACACGATGTTACCACCGCCCTAGCGGGTCAACCGGTTCAATCCACAAGCATAATTGTCGCACCCCCGGCGCGGCCTCACGCAACGGATGGTGGACCTGCGGAGGCCACGAGGCCATAAGCGCCGCCTGTCCGCGTGGAGACCTCGCCATGACCCAGATCGTCCGCACCGTCGCGCAGATGCGCGAGCACGTCCGCGCCTGGAAGGCCGCTGGCCAGCGCGTGGCCCTGGTCCCGACCATGGGCGCCCTGCACGAGGGCCACCTGACCCTGATCCGCCTGGCCCAGCGGAACGCCGACCGGGTGATCGCCACCGTCTTCGTCAATCCCAAGCAGTTCGCCCCGCACGAGGACTTCGACGCCTATCCGCGCGGCGAAGCGATGGACGCCGAGAAGCTGGCCTCGGTCGGCTGCGACCTGATGTTCGCCCCCAACGGCGCGGAGATGTACGCCCCCGGCTTCGCCACGGCGATCACGGTCTCGGGCGTCTCCGAACCGCTGGAGGGCGCGGCCCGGCCGCAGTTCTTCGGCGGCGTCGCCACCGTGGTCGCCAAGCTGTTCATCCAGAGCCAGGCCGACGTCGCGGTGTTCGGCGAGAAGGACTATCAGCAGCTGCAGGTGGTCAAGCGGATGACCCGCGACCTGGACATCCCCATCGAGATCATCGGCGCCCCGACGGCGCGGGCCGAGGACGGTCTCGCCCTCTCCTCCCGCAACGCCTACCTGTCAGCCGAAGAGCGCGCCGCCGCCGTGGCCCTGCCGACGGCCATCAAGGCCGCCGCCGCCGCGGTCGCCGCGGGCGGCCGGATCGACGAGGCCGAGCACGCGGCGACGGCCGCGCTGAAGGCGGCCGGCTTCGGACAGGTCGACTATGTGGAAGTGCGCGAAGCCACCGACCTCTCGCGGCTGGGCCCTGGCCCGATCGGCCAGACCCAGGGCCGCATCCTGGTCGCCGCGTGGCTGGGCAAGACCCGGCTGATCGACAATATGGCCGTGGGTTAAATGGGCTTGAGGGCGATCAGCAGCCCCACGATCAGACCCACGAACAGCATACCAACGCCCAAGGCGGCAAAACTGGCCTTCATCGTCATCCCTCCGCGATCCGTGCGACAAGATGACACCCGGCCTGGTTGCCGCTTCACTAATAACACCCTCAAAAGTTCTCTTCGGCGAAAGTCACCAGGCGCCCAGTTCGCGCAGTTGACGGGCGAGATCGGGCGGCAGGTCGGCGGCCTCGCTTTCGGTCAGATCCGGCGGCGCGTCCTCGGGCTTCAGATAACGCCAGCCCTGGAAGGCCCGACGCGGCTGGGGCGCCACGCGGATGATCGGCGGATCGACCGTGACCTCGCAGCGCGAGGCCGCGCCCTCCCCGACCGTATCGATGGCCAGGATCCTTTGACGGCACAGGATCTGTCCCTTGAACACCCGATAAAGCGAGCCGCCATCCAGCACCTCGTCGATCCGCTTGGGCGTCATGCGGGTATGCATGATCCAGGGCTGGTTCTCGTCCTTGTGCCAGGCCAGGAGATCCTCGATCGTCTCGCAGCCGACGACCAGCTTGATGATGTGCAACGCCATGGGCGCTAGATAGCGCGCTTCCAAGGTAAGGCAACCGACGCATTCGTCCGCCCGCTCTCGCCCGATTGGGGAAAGCCATCGACGGTCCATATGACACCGTTATCCCTTAGCTATCGCGTTCATGTGGGGGCGTGATCCGAGCCCGGAGGGCTCCATACCGCCGTTTCGGACGCCTTGTGGGAGGCCGTCCGCAGCGGCGGTCTTCGTTTGGGGGCTGGGATGGACGCCTGGGTTTCCGATGCGCGTTTTCGGATGTGAGGACGTCGGCGAGGCGCGTTCACCCAGGCGGTAGGCCGCCCTCGGTCGGCGTCGGCGCTTCCGCCGCCTCGTTCTCCTCGGGCTCGAAGGACGGCAGCGGCGTCGGCTGCTCGATGCGGGCGCGGATTTCCGGATCCTTCAGCAGGGCCACGCGCATCACCTCGCGGGCCCGGGGCGCGGCGGCGCTGGAGCCGAACAGGCCGCCATGCTCGACCAGCACCGACATCGCGTAGCGGGGGTTGTCGTAGGGGGCGAAGGCGATGAACAGATTGTGGTCCTTCAACCGCCAGGGGATGCCCTGGTTGCTGCGCGATCCCGTCTGGGAATACTGGCGGACCTGGGCCGTGCCAGTCTTGCCGGCCATCAGCACATCGCCAAGTCCAAGCTGGCTCTGCTTGTAGGCGCCCCCCGTGGGGTCGTTGGCGACCGCCGCCATGCCGGCGCGGACGATGGCCAGGTGCTCGGGCGGAATAGGCAGGTTCGCCACGGCGTCGCCATGCGGCTGGTCGACCCCGCCGATCGACTTGACGAGGCGCGGGTTCAGCGCCCGCTTGCCGTTGGCGAGACGCGCGCACATCACCGCCAACTGCAGGGCGTTGACGTTGATATAACCCTGGCCGATCCCGTACGGCACGGAGTCGCCGGGGTGCCAGGTCGGGTCCTTCTTGAAGGCTTTCTTCTTCCACTCGCGCGAGCCGACCAGGCCCTTGCGCTGGCCGGGTATGCCGAGGTCGAAGGTCTGGCCGAAGCCCATGGCGGTCGCCGTCGTGTGGATGGGATCCGGCCCGATGCGCAGCGCCATCTGGTAGAAATAGACGTCGCAGGAGTTCTTGATGGCGTCGTGCATGTTCTGCGCGCCATGCCCGCCCTTCTTGTGGCAGTGCCAGGTGCGGCCGCCGAAGTACCAGCCGCCCGTGCAGACCACCCGCTCGCTCGGATTGACGCCCGCGCTCAACGCCGCCAGCGCCACGGTCGGCTTGAAGGTCGAGCCCGGCGGGTAGACGCCGGTCATGGTCTTATCGAGCAGCGGCTTGCGCTCGTATTCGGCCAAGGCCCGATACTCGGGGCCCGACAGACCCTTGACCAGTTGGTTGGCGTCGAAGCTGGGCGCGGAGGCCATGCACAGCAGGTCGCCGTTGCGGCAATCGACCATCACGATCGCGCCGCTTTCCTCGCCCATCACCTCCAGGGCGCGGTTCTGGATGTCGGCGTCCAGGGTGAGGCGGATCTCCTTGCCGGCCGTCGCGGCGATATCGCCGGCCGGATCCAGGCGCACGACGCGACCTTGGGCGTCGACCTCGGTCTTGGTGGCGCCGGCGTGGCCGCGCAGCGCCGTGTCGAAGGCCTTCTCCACGCCCTGCTTGCCGATCCGGAAGCCGGGATTGTGCAGCAGAACCTGATCCTGCGTGCTGTCGCCCTCGGCGGCCTTCAGATCCCGCTCCGACGCCTTGGCCACGTAGCCGATCACGTGGGCGAAGGCGCCGCCGAACGGATAGACCCGCACCTCGCCCATGTCGGCGGTGACATTGGGCAGCTCCGGCTCACGGATATTGATCCGCGAGAACTCTTCCCACGAAAGGTCCTCCATCACCACGACGGGGGCCTTGCGCGGGGTGCGGGCCAGTTCCTTCAGAACGCGTGTGCGGCGCGCCTCGTCGATTGGAACCAGCTTCTGGAGGTCGGTCATCACGGCCTCGGCGTCCAGGCCCTTGTCCTTGTTGATCATCAGCCGGAAGTTTGGCCGATTGGACGCCAGCGACACGCCGTTGCGGTCGAGGATCAGACCGCGCGGCGGCGGCACCAGACGGTAGTTGAATTGGTTGCCGGCCGAGAGCTTCTGGTAGCGTGAGGCTTCCACGAGTTGCAACTGGGCCAGGCGTCCGCCCAGGGCCAGCAGACCCCCGCCCGCAAGCCCACCCAAAAGGAACGCGCGCCGGTGAAAGACCCCCTGACGCTCGTTGACCTCGAAGAAGAAGATTGAAGGTTCGCTCATCCCGACTCAACCACACCTTGTCCGGACGACATCACACCGTTGGTCGGTCTCAAAGGACCTTTCGCGGCCAGCGGAAGGTTTCCGCGGCAGCTGTTTTGGGGGCCGCCAAGGGGCGAGACCGTGTGAAGATCCAGGGCCGCCCCCTTCACGAAAGAGAGCCTTCGGGTTCCGGGCCGGCGCCATGGGCGATGGAGCGCCAGATCGGTGATTTCAACCGGGGTCGAGGGGCGGCTTCGGACCGCCAACACACTTTCCCTGCCCCGGTGAAAGGCGACCTCCCAGTCGGCATCTTGGTGGCCGCTCTCCCCGACTCGCGCTTATCGCGCCAAAAATCCATCTCTCCGAGAAAGAGCGTTCAGGGCGCTCCATCCCCGGCATTCGCGATCTCGGATCCAGCAAAATCAGACACTTGTCGATTTTACACGCCGCTGAATGATCGGCGCTCAGCGCGGTGCCATAATGCTTGCACCTCGTCGCGAGGAAAGGGCGCATGGCCAGCGACCGTTGCGGCGGCGGGGGGTGATCGAGCGGGGTCAGGTCCGAGGGGGATACTCGGACGATCCGGGGATGAGCTTGCTGGGCTCACCCGCCCGCCGTTGGCGTGGTCGAAGGCAAAGGGGCGTGTCAGGCTGTAAGCCCGCCCTCTTCGACCTCTGGGCGCTTCCGGAAACGGAAGAGCCCAGGTCCCGGTAAGGCCTGAACAGGGCCACCCGACGGGACGCTGGCGGATAACGGTCGCGCGGGGCGTTCGGACTTCGTCGAAACGGTATTCTTCTCCTCACACTCCGGGCGTCGCCCGGCGCTCCGCGTCCCTTTCACCCACTCGCAGCCGCACGGCGCGAGGATGCTGAAACACGTTCCCTCCCCCTGGATGGGGGAGGGGCAGGGGTGGGGGTGAATACGACGGTCGATGCAGCGCGGGGCGGCCAGCGCGGCAGGTCACCCCCATCCCCGGCCCTTCCCCCATCCAGGGGGAAGGGAGACGATAGCGGCCTCAGCCGGCCAGCGCTTCCAGCCGCGCCAGCACCACGCCTTCGCTGACCTGGCCGCCGGCCACGGCGGTGAGTTCGGCGACCACGCCGTCGAACGGCGCGGCCAAAGCGTGTTCCATCTTCATGGCTTCCAGGGTCAGCAGGGTCTGGCCCTTGGTCACGGTCTGGCCGGCCTCGACAGCGACGGAGACGATCTTGCCCGGCATCGGCGACAGGATCACCCCGTCCGAGGCCGCCCCCTCGCCCGCCCCGCCGACCTTGGCCTCGAAATCGAAGGTCTGGACGTCGCCGCCCTCGAACACCTGGATCGGCCCCTTGCCATAGGTGGTCGGCAGGCGGGTGACCTCGTCGAAGGTCGCGCCGTCGGCGTGGCGGATGTCCCAGGACCAGTCCTCGGAGCCGCCGCCGATCAGGGCGACCCGCAGCGGCATGGCCTTGCCGTCGGCCGACATCGGCAGATGCATCGGGGCGCGCGGGGCGTTCATGCGGAAGCCCAGCAGCTTGGACGGCGCGCTCTCCCACGGGTCGCGGCGAGCCTCGGCTTCCAGGAAGCTGTCCAGCCGCCAGCCGATCGCGGCCATGGCCGGCTCGTCGCTGAACGACCGCTCGACCAGCTCGTCCAGGCGGGCCTCGATGAAGCCGGTGTCGACGGCGCCGTCGATGAAGTCCGGGTGGCTGGCGCACTTGGCCAGGAAGGCGGCGTTGGTCTTGACCGGCCACACCTCGACCAGGGCGCAGGCCTCGGCCAGGCGCTGGGCGGCGTCCTCGCGGTCGGCGCCGTGGGCGATCAGCTTGGCGATCATCGGGTCGTAGAAGGGTGTGACCTCGCCGCCCTCCTCCACCGCGCTGTCGACGCGGACGTCGCCTTCCGGCAGGCGGAAGTGCTTCAGCTTGCCGGTCGAGGGCAGGAAGCCGGTGGCCGGGTTCTCGGCATAGAGGCGGGCCTCCATGGCCCAGCCGTCCAGCGTGATCTCGTCCTGCTCCAGCGGCAGCGGCTCGCCCGAGGCGACCAGCAGTTGCCACTCGACCAGGTCCTGGCCAGTGACCATCTCGGTGACCGGATGCTCGACCTGCAGGCGGGTGTTCATCTCCATGAACCAGATGCGGTCGGCGCGCAGGCCTTCGGAGGCGTCGGCGATGAACTCGACCGTGCCGGCCCCGACATAGCCCACGGCCTGGGCGGCCTTGACCGCGGCGGCGCAGACGGCCTCTCGCGTGGCCTCGTCCATGCCCGGGGCCGGAGCCTCCTCGATGACCTTCTGGTGGCGGCGCTGCAGCGAGCAGTCGCGCTCGAACAGGTGGACGACGTTGCCGTGCTGGTCGCCGAACACCTGCACCTCGATGTGACGCGGCCGGGTGACGTATTTCTCCAGCAGCACCCGGTCGTCGCCGAAGCTGGCGGCGGCCTCGCGGCGGCACGAGCCGAGGGCGGCCTCGAAGTCGTCGGCCTTATCGACCTTGCGCATGCCCTTGCCGCCGCCGCCGGCCACGGCCTTGATCAGCACGGGATAGCCGATCTTGGCCGCCTCGGCCGTGAGCCGTTCGACCGACTGGTCCTCGCCCAGATAGCCCGGCGTGGTCGGCACGCCGGCCTCGATCATCACCTTCTTGGCGGCGTCCTTCAGGCCCATGGCCCGGATCGCCGAGGGCGGCGGACCGATCCAGACCAGGCCCGCCTCGATCACGCTCTCCGCGAACTCGGCGTTCTCGGAGAGAAAGCCATAGCCGGGGTGGATGGCCTCGGCCCCCATCTGACGGGCCGCGGCCAGGATCTTCCGCGGATCCAGATAGCTCTCCTTGGCCGGCGCCGGGCCGATCAGGATCGCGGCGTCGGCCTCCATCACGAAGGGCGCATGGGCGTCCGCCTCGGAATAGACGGCGATCGTCCGCACGCCCAGCTCACGGGCGGTGCGGATGATGCGACGGGCGATCTCGCCTCGGTTGGCGATCAGGACGGAGGAGATCAAGGCGGAGACCTACATCTGGGAAAGGGTGAAGACCATCAGGCTCAGCAGCAGAAGGCCGAAGGACGTGACGCCGATGGTCCAGACGATCCAGGTCTTGAGCAGGGCGCCGAAGATGCTGGAGCCGTAGCCGCCCCGCATCGTCTGGAAGAGGTTGATCGGCCCCCACAGGCCGGCGATGCCGAACGCCGCCGGCCAGGCCGACATCGGCAAGACCATGCACACGGCGTAGATCAGGAACGAGAACGACAGCAGGTTCGTGGCCACCAGCAGATGGTCGTAGATGAAGTATTGGCGCTTGTTCACATAGACCAGCGCCAGGGACAGACCGGTGATCGGCAGCAGCAGCACCGCCAGGCGGTGCGCCCAGCCGAACAGAACCAACAGGTAGTAATCCGGGTTCTCGATGGCCTTGGCCAGGTTCTCCTTCAGCCAGCCCTTGGAGGCGTCCTTGGCGAAGTTCTTGTGGCCCTTGACGTCGCCGGGAACGGTGACGTTGACCTGCACGCCGTCGATCGTGGTCCCGGTCAGCTTCTGCTGGCCGTTCGGCAGAACCTCGGCCTCGTCCAGCTTGAGGTCGCGGACCTGCTGGGCGGCGCTGGACATCTTCCGCTTGCTCTCGGCCAAGGCTTCGGCGGCGGCGTTCGGGTTGTTCTCCAGCGCCAAGGCCTGCGCCATCTTGTCGGCGTAGCGAGCCTCGTACCGCTTGATCCGTTCGGCGTAGGTCGCGGCGATCCTGGCCTTGTCGGCGCCCTCTTCCTTAAGGGCGGCGTCGCGCTCCTCGGCGGCCTCGGTCAAACGCTCGGCGCGCGCCTCGGTCGCCTCCTTGCGGATCTCGTCGGCCTTGGCCTTGCGGCCAGCCGGCGTCGCCAGCTGGGCGGCTTCCTTTTCCTCCTTCAGCTCCATCTGGTGACGGATGCCGTGGATGGCGTGCTCGGCGGCGAAAATGAACAGCAGCAAGGCGACCAGGAAGGTGCGGAACGGCGGCACGTGCCGCACGATCCGGCCTTCCATGTAGTCCTTGGCCAGCTTGCCCGGCTTGAAGAACAGCAGCGGCAGGGTGTTGGCCAGGCGACCGTCGAGGTGGAACATCCCCTCGATGGCCTCCCAGATCAGGTGCAGGATCGACCGATGATGGGTGTCGGCGTTCTGGCCGCACGAATAACAGTACCAGCCCTCCAGGGGCGTGCCGCAATTCTTGCAAGGCTCGCCCTTGTGGTCGAACGGCTTCCTCTTCGGCCGGACATAGCCGCCCGCCGAGTCGGCCGCCGCCGCTTCCAGTTCAGCTCCCGTGATCACGCCCTACGTCCCCCAAACGTCGCTGAAGTTGAGTCTTATTCAGCCCAGGCGGGTTTACGACGGGCGAGGAAGGCGCGCACCCCTTCTTGGCCTTCCTCCGACACGCGGCGGCGGGCGATGCGCTTGGCGCTCTCTTCGATCAGGCCCTTGTCGATTTTCTGGCCAGCGAAGTCGTTGACCAGGGTCTTGGCCTCGCCGATCGCGCCGGGTGCGCAGGGGGCCATTTCCTCGATCAGGGCGTCGCGGGCGACTTCCAGGCTGGCGAGGTCCTCGAACACCTCGTCGACCAGGCCAAAGCCCCAGGCTTCGTCGGCGTCGAACACCCGGCCGGTGGCGAACAGCAGCTTGGTCGTGCGCGGGCCCAGGGCCTGGATGACGTACGGGCTGATGGTCGCCGGGGTCAGGCCCAGCTTGACCTCGGAGAACGAGAACTTGGCGTCGATCAGGGCGATGGCGTGGTCGCAGGCGGCCACCAGGCCGGCGCCGCCGCCAAAGGCCGGACCTTCGACGAGGGCCACGGTGAGAGCCGGGATGTCGTGCAGAGCCTTGAGCATGTGGGCCAGCTCGAGGGCGTCGGCGCGATTGTCGTCCTCGTCCTGTTCGATGGACGCGGCCATCCAGTCGAGGTCGGCGCCGGCGCTGAACACGCCGCCAACGCCTCGCAGGAAGACGATCCGCACGCCCTCGGCCCCGTGCAGGGTCTCGAAGGCCTGTCGCAGGCCCGAGATGGTCTCGGCGTCGAAGGCGTTTTTCTTGTCGGGCCGGTTGATCCAGACCGTCACCGCCCCCGCGAGGGTGCTTTCGATATGGACGAGCGGGGTCATGGTCTCGGTGTCGTTCACCTCGACGATGGGATCGGCGATCGGGTTGGTCATGGCGGGCTCGTTCCTTTTTAAACGCTACATCCGGAAAACGCCGAAGGTCGTCTCCGGGATAGGCGCATTGAGACTGGCCGAGATTGCGAGGCCCAGCACGTCACGGGTTTGCGCCGGATCAATGATGCCGTCGTCCCAGAGCCGGGCCGTGGCGTGATACGGATTGCCCTCATCCTCGTAGCGCTGACGGATGGGGGTCTTGAAGGCTTCCGCCTCCTCCGGCGTCCACTTGGCGGCGTCGCGGTGGACGGTGGCCAGAACGCTGGCGGCCTGCTCGCCGCCCATCACCGAGATTCGGCTGTTGGGCCAGGTGAACAGGAAACGCGGGCTGTAGGCCCTGCCGCACATGCCGTAGTTACCCGCGCCGAAACTGCCGCCGATCAGCACGGTGAACTTGGGCGTCTCGGCCGAGGCGACCGCCGTGACCAGCTTGGCGCCGTCCTTGGCGATGCCGCCGGCCTCGTACTTGCCGCCGACCATGAAGCCCGAGATGTTCTGCAGGAACACCAGCGGGATCTTGCGCTTGCAGGCCAGCTCGATGAAGTGCGCGCCCTTGACGGCGCTTTCGCTGAACAGCACGCCATTGTTGGCCAGGATCGCCACCGGCTGGCCCCAGATGCGGGCGAAGCCGCAGACCAGGGTCGCGCCGTACAGCGCCTTGAACTCGTCGAACTGGCTGCCATCGACGATGCGGGCGATCACTTCGCGGACGTCATAGGGGGCACGGACATCGGTCGGGACGATGCCGTAGATCTCCTCGGGATCGTACAGCGGCGGCTCGGATTCGGTGATGACCAGTTGGTCGGGCTTGGTCGTGTTGAGGTTGGCGACGATCGCGCGGACGATCTCCAGGGCGTGCTCGTCGTTCTCGGCCACGTGGTCAACGACGCCCGAGCGGCGGCCGTGGGTGTCGGCCCCGCCCAGTTCCTCGGCGCTGATAACCTCGCCCGTGGCGGCCTTCACCAGCGGCGGGCCGGCCAGGAAGATGGTGCCCTGGTTGCGGACGATCACCGTCTCGTCGCTCATCGCCGGGACATAGGCGCCGCCGGCGGTGCACGACCCCATGACGCAGGCGATCTGCGGGATGCCCACGGCGCTCATCCGCGCCTGGTTGAAGAAGATCCGGCCAAAGTGGTCGCGGTCGGGGAAAACCTCGGCCTGGTGCGGCAGGTTCGCGCCGCCGCTGTCGACCAGATAGACGCACGGCAGGCGGTTCTGGGCGGCGATCTCCTGGGCCCGCAGGTGCTTCTTCACCGTGATCGGGAAGTAGGCTCCGCCCTTCACGGTGGCGTCGTTGGCGACGATCATCACTTCTCGGCCCGAGACCCGGCCGACACCGCAGATGATGCCCGCGCCGGGCGCTTCGCCGCCATAGAGGTCGCAGGCCGCCAGTTGGCCGATCTCCAGGAAGGGCGAGCCCGGATCCAGCAGGCGCTCGACGCGCTGGCGGGGCAGCAGCTTACCGCGCGAGGCGTGGCGCTCACGCGAGCTTTCGGGACCACCCAGGGCCGCTTCCGCGACTTTTGCGCGCAATTCCTCGACCAAGGCGCGGTTATGGGCCGCGTTGCGGATGAAAGCGTCACCGGACGCGTCGACAACGGAGTTCAACTTCGGCATGACCGACGCTTAGCCTCTTCCACCCTATCCAGGAAGTCGTAGTTTTTTGGACCCCGAACAGAAAGATTCCGAGCCAAATCCGTTCTCGGACATTTCGTGTGCGGGATCAACAGTTGCGCCTGATCGCGCCCCCGTGGTCAAGCCTGCCCGAAACCGCTAGCGTCCGCGCCGTGGAAACGCCCCTGCCCGACGACTCGGCCCTGGCGCGCCTGTTTGCCCGAGAGCGGCGGACCGGGGCGGCCGCGTGGTTTTCGCTGCCGGGCGGGGCGACCCTCTTCCGCCCCGGCGAGGACGCCGACCAGCTATATTTCCTGAAGACCGGACGCCTCGGCGCCTTCCGCCGCGAAGAGGGCCAGGAGCCGCAGTTCCTGGGCGTCATCCGCCCCGGCGAACCGGCCGGCGAAATGGCCCTGGTCGGCGGCAGCGCGCACTCGGCCTACATGGTGGCCCTGCGTGACAGCGAGGTCGTCTCCCTGCCCCGCGACGACTTCTTCGAGGCGGCCGAGGAAGACCCGCACGTGATGCTGGAGCTGTCGCGGCTGATGATCCGCCGGTCCCGCCAGGCCCAGACCCACGCGGCGATCGGCGATCCGTCGGTATTCGGCTTCATCGCCATCGAGCCTGGCTTGGCCATTCGGCCGGTCGTCGACCGCCTGGGCCGCTGCATCGAGGCCCTGGGCTACTCGGTCACCGTCGAGGGTGGCGAGTCGCTGCTGGCTCCGACCGAATGGTTCAGCAATGTCGAGCGCGAGCACGACTTCGTCCTCTATGTCGCCGAGGCCGACGAGACCGCCTGGAAGCACGTGGTCGGCCGTCAGGTGGATCGCCTGTTCCGGATCGGACGCGGCGACCGCGCGCCGCCGGCCGAGATCCCCTCCTACGCCTCGGGCCCGCTCCAGGCCCAGCGGCTAGTCGACCTGATCCTGCTGCAATCGGCCAGCCTGGCGCGGCCCAGTGGCTCAGCCGCCTGGATGGCGGCGACCCAGGCCGCGCGGCTGTTTCATCTCCGCGAGAACGGCGTGGCCGACATGGAGCGCCTGGCGCGAGTCCTGACCGGTCAATCGGTGGGCCTCGTGCTCTCCGGCGGCGGCGCGCGAGCCTACGCCCACATCGGCGCGATTCAGGCGATGCGCGAGCGCGGCGTACCGATCGACTTCGTCGGCGGCGCCTCGATGGGCGCCATCGTGGCGGCCGGTATCGCCATGGGCTGGGACGACGGCGAACTGGAGCACCGCATCCGCAAGGCCTTCGTCGACACCAGCCCACTGGACGACATCGCCTTCCCCATCATCGCCATGACCCGCGGCGAGAAGGTCAAGGCGCGCCTGGACGAGCATTTCGGCACGGTCGACATCAGCGACCTGTGGCTGCCGTTCTTCTGCGTGTCGTCGAATCTGACCTCGGGCGCCTATCAGTTGCACCGCACCGACGATCTGCAATCGGCTTTGCGGGCCTCGATCTCGCTGCCGGGCGTGCTGCCGCCGGCCACCGACAAGGGTCAGGTGCTGGTCGACGGGGCCGTGATGAAGAACTTCCCGGCCGACGTCATGCGTTCGTTCCAGTTGGGACCCATCGTCGGGGTCGACGTCACGCGCGGCCGCAGCATCACCGCCGACGACATCGTCGTGCCGCCCTCGCTGTGGAGCTGGATCCTCTCGGGCGAGTGGCGCAAGGGCCCGCCGATCGTGGCCCTGCTGATGCGCGCGGCGACGGTGACCACGGGCCGCGACCTGGCCGCCGCCCGCGAGGCCACCGACGTGCTGATCACGCCGAAACTGGAAGGCGTCGACATCCGCGACTGGCGCGCCTTCGAGCCCGCCGTGAAGGCCGGCTACATCGCCGCCAGCCAGGCTCTGGACGCCTTGAACCGGCCCGTCGACGAACTGCGCCGCCGGCCCAGCCTGGCCGAGAAGCGCGCGGACGTCACGCCTTCCGCGCGACGATGAACAGCCGCTTGAACGGGAACAGCGTCACGCCGTCCGCGCGGCGCGGATAGTCGCGCGCCAGCCGGGCCCTCCAAGCGTCGAGGAAGGGCTTTTTCTCGCCGTCCGGCAAGGCGTCGAGGTAGGGCCGAAGGGTCGTACCCATGGTCCAGTCGACGATCGGATCCTGGCCATGGAGGGCGTGCAGGTAGGTCGTGGTCCAGATATCGACCTCGGGACAGGTCGGAGCCAGCCAGGCGTAGTAGTCCTCGGGCTGATTGGCGTGGCGCACGCCCTCGACGCCGGTCAGCCGCGCGGCCCACGGCCCGTCGGCGGCGATGTCGGTCAACGCACCGCGCCAGCCCAGCCCGTCGGCCACCGGCATCTGCACGGCCAGCACGCCGCCGGAGGCCAGGTTCGCGGCCAGGCGCGGGATCAGGTTCGCGTGGTCATCCACCCACTGCAGGGCGGCATTGCTGAAGATCAGGTCGGCCGGCCCCTCGGGTGTGAAGCTGGCGATGTCGCCCAGCACCCACTCGACCCCCGCCGCCAAGGCCTTGGCCCTCGCCAGCATCTCGGGGCTGGAGTCCATGCCCAGGACTCGCGCCTCCGGATGGCGCGCGGCCAGCAGGGCCGCCTGCTCGCCCAGGCCACAGCCCAGGTCCCAGATCTCGCGCGGCTCCAGGTCGCGGGGAATGGCGGTCAGCAGGTCCAGCGCCGGTCGCTCGCGATAGCGCCGATAGAGGGCGTAGATGTCCGGATCCCAGTTGGCCATCGGCGCTCCCATGTCAGCCCGCGACAATTTGTCGGTCGTGCAACCAAAGGCTTTTGTGAAGAATTCTTCTCAAAGGCGAGGATTTACCATACGGTCCGAGTCAGATCCCCAAAAGAGGGATTAAAGGGAAGGATTCACGCGGCATGCTCACGCCCATAAACCTCACCCCGAACGGCCATACGGCCCGGGTGACTGGTGCTCGTCGTATCAACCTCAACCGCCCCCTGGCCATCGGCGCGGCGTTCGCGCTGTGGGCGGCTATCCTGTTGGGCTTCAAGCTACTGACGATCTGAGCACGCCTTTTAGGCATGACCAGCGCGACGTCTCGTCGCGGTCGACTCCCCCTTTTCATTCGGGAAATCGGGTCCATATTCGAGTTGTGTTGTTCAACCAACTGAAAGGAGGTGACCAGTGTCTCATTGTCTCCAACCGCGGTCGCAAGTCGTGACCTGGAGCCTTACGAGTGAGGTCTCCGCCTAGGCGTTGAGCGCCCAAGGTTTCTAAGTCACGCGCTGCGAAAGCGGCCACGACGATGGAGGGCCGTCCCGAACGATCGGGGCGGCCCTTTTTCTTGACGTCTTAGGCCCCGATCAGTTCGCGGCCGATCAGGAAGCGACGGATCTCGTTGGTGCCCGCGCCGATGTCGTAGAGCTTGGCGTCGCGCAGCAGGCGCTCGACCGGCCACTCCTTGGTGTATCCGGCGCCGCCCAGGGCCTGGATGGCCTCCAGCGACACCTTCACGGCGTTCTCGGACGCCATCAGGATCGCGCCGGCCGCGTCGAAGCGCGTGGTCCTGCCGGCGTCGCAGGCGCGGGCCACGGCGTAGACATAGGCCCGGGCCGAGTTCAGAGCCACGTACATGTCGGCGATCTTGCCCTGCATCAGCTGGAACGAGCCGATCGCCTGGCCGAATTGCTTTCGGTCGCGGACATAGGGCAGGACGATGTCCAGGCAGGCCTGCATGATGCCCAGCGGACCGGCGCTGAGCACGGCGCGCTCGTAGTCGAGACCGCTCATCAGCACCCCGACGCCGCCGCCGACCGGACCCATGACGTTCTCTTCCGGGATTTCGCAATCCTCGAACACCAGCTCGGCGGTGTCGCTGCCGCGCATGCCCATCTTGTCCAGCTTCTTGGAGACGCTGAATCCCTTCATGCCCTTCTCGACGATGAAGGCGGTGATGCCGCGGCTGCCCTCGCCCGACTTGGCGTAGACCACCAGGGTGTCGGCGTGCGGGGCGTTGGTGATCCAGAACTTCGTGCCGTTCAGAACGTAGCGGTCACCCCGCTGTTCGGCGCGCAGCTTCATCGAGACGACGTCCGAACCCGAACCGGCTTCGCTCATGGCCAGGGAGCCGACGTGCTCGCCGCTGATCAACTTGGGCAGGTAACGCTGCTTCTGGTCGGGCGTGGCCCAGCGGCGGATCTGGTTGACGCAGAGGTTGGAGTGCGCGCCGTACGACAGGCCAACCGAGGCCGAGGCGCGGGACACCTCTTCCATGGCCACAACGTGCTCGAGATAGCCGAGGCCCAGGCCGCCGAACTCTTCCTCGACCGTGACGCCATGCAAACCGAGGTCGCCCATCGGGATCCACAGACCACGCGGGAACTCGTTGGTCTCATCGATCTGGGCCGCCAGCGGCGCGATCTTGTCGGCCGCGAAACGGGCCGTGGTCTCACGGATCGCGTCGGCCGTCTCACCCAGCGCGAAATCCATCGAGGGTGCGAAATTGGTGCTCATACGTCCTCCCATAGCACGAACGCCCGCAAGGCGCTGAACCTTGCGGGCGTTCTTGCTCAGTTTCCCCGAGGGAAGCAAAGAAAACTATTCGTCGCTCACATCGGGCCCGGCAAGGCGGCGGAGCAGAAGATAGGCCGAAACCACGAAACAGATCGCGCCAATCATGCTGGCGCCGTAGCCGAACATCTTCACGCCGCTGTCCGAGCCCGCGGCCACGGTCAGGATCCACAGTACGCCGCCGCCGAACAGGGCCAGGCCCAGGATGCCCAGGCTGACCAGCAGGCTGGTGTTGCCGAAGCGCGGGGCCTCGGCCTGGACCATGGAGACGTCCATCGGCCGCAGGTCGACCTCTTCGCTGGTCGAGAAGCCGCCGAGGTTGAACACCGACGCGTTGGCGGCCGGGCCGCCGAACAGGGTCGGCTCGCTCTGGACCGGCTGCGAGGCCGGGGCGAAGCTCTCGACCGGCGTCGGCCGTTCGACCTCCTCGACCGGCTGCGGCGTCAGGCGGAACGGCGTGAACTCGACCGGAGCGGCCACAGGGGGCTCCGTCGGAGCCGGTTCGATCGGCGCCGTGGTCGTCTCGTCCTGGAACAGGACCGGCTCGGGTTCGGTGATCGCGGATTGGGCCGGGACCGGCGGTTCCGGCAGGCCCAGATCATCCTGGC
The DNA here is from genome assembly GCF_058798735.1 of Caulobacter sp. GW822-FHT07D08. Classification (NCBI taxonomy): domain Bacteria; kingdom Pseudomonadati; phylum Pseudomonadota; class Alphaproteobacteria; order Caulobacterales; family Caulobacteraceae; genus Caulobacter; species Caulobacter sp. GW822-FHT07D08. The sequence continues at coordinate 4,412 of NZ_JBXAKU010000021.1, read as the reverse complement.
GCACCGGTTGAGGCGCGGTCGTCGTCGACGCGGCCAGCGGCGTCTCCGGCAAGATGGCTTCCAGGCGCGCGGCGACCGCGGCGGCCGACTGTTCGGTGGCCGTCGGACCGTCCTCTTCGGGCACGACCACGGTCAGCGGCAGACCTTCCTCGCGCTCGGCGACGACCCGGTCGCCCTCGGTGCGAGCGTTGACGGCGACCGGAGTCTGTTTCGGCACGGCGCAGCTGGCGTCGTAGTCGACCTTCGGGCGCAACACGGGGCTGGGCGCGGGCACCCATTCGCCGTTGGCCGGGGTCAGGAACAGGGTCTTCTCGGCCGACCGGCGGCGAACCAGGGCGTCGATGACGATCCGCTCACCCTCGAAATCGGCCTTGCGCCACATCTCCATCGCGCACGCGGCTTGCAACAGCGAGCCCTCGTTGATCCGGCGCAGCACGCCCGAGCGGAGGAAGTTGTCGAGACCGATATTGAAGGCAAAGCAGGCCAGCGCATCGAACTGGTTCTGGTTCAGCGGCGCGTAGGTATGTTCGTTGACCGAATGGGCGACCGAGATCAGGTCGTACAGCAGCAGGGCCTCGGCGTCCTTTTCAGAGACGGAGGCGCCCTCGCGAGCGGTCAGGGTGTGGCCATAGCCGACCGTCCAGCGCCCGTCGGGGAGCTGCGCGGCCTTCTGACGGTAGCCCTCGAATCTCTTGATGAGATCGACGGCCGTCCGGGTGACCTGATGGCGCGGTTTCATCGCGGAGTTTGACCCAGTTTGAGACAGACGCGGATGCGTTCGCCTGTCTCGGCGCAAGGTCGGCGCCAGTTTTCCCTAGGGGCGCGAGAAAGGCGTCAGTGCAGCAACAGGGCGGCGATCAGCAGCACGGCGAAGAAGCCGGTGAAGTCGGTCAGGAAGGTCACGAAGATCGATGATGACACCGCAGGGTCCCGGCCCATCTTCTCCAGGGCCAGGGGCGCCAGGATGCCCCCCAAGGCGGCGGTGAAGATATTGGCGATCAGGGCGGAGCCGACGATGATCGCCAGCTTGCCGTGATGGTCCTGCGGTCCAAAGAACAGATAGGTCGCCGCGCCCATGACCAGGGCCAGGCACACCCCGTTGACCAGGCCGACCAGCAGTTCGCGCAGCACGATCCGGCGGGCGTTGGCCGTGGTCAGCTCCTTGCTGGCCAGGGCGCGCACCGCGACGGCCAGGGTCTGGGTGCCGGCGTTGCCGCCCAGGGACGAGACGATCGGCATCAGGATGGCCAGGGCCACCAGCTGGGCGATCTCGGCCTGGAAGATGGCGACGCCGCTGACCGCCAGGGTGGCGGTGGCCAGGTTCAGCATCAGCCAGGGCAGGCGTGACTTGACGATCTCGATCACCGAGGCGTCACGGCCGGCGTCGGACACGCCGGCCAGGGCCAGGATGTCTTCCTGGGCTTCGTCGCGGATGACCTCGACGATGTCGTCGACGGTGATCTGGCCCACCAGCCGCCCGCCCGGATCAATGACCGGGGCGCTGATCAGGTGGTACTTGTCGAAGATGTAGGCGACCTCCTCCTGGTCCATGCCGACATCGATTTCGGTCGCCGCTTCCATCAGCTCGGCCAGCGGCGTCTCGCGGCGGCTGCGCAGCAGGATGCTGATCGGGATCGCGCCGACGGGCTTGTAGGTCGGGTCGACCACATAGACGTCGAAGAACAGCTCCGGCAGCTGATCGCCCGCGTCGCGGACGTGGTCGATGGTCTGGCCGACGGTCCAGAATTCCGGCGCGGCCAGGAATTCCCGCTGCATCAGGCGGCCGGCGGTCTCGTCCTCGTACGACAGGGTCGTCTCGATGGCGGCGCGGTCCAGCTCGCCCATGGCGGCCAGCACCTGGAAGCGCTTGGTGTCGTCCAGGTCGTCGATGACGTCGGCGGCGTCGTCGGTGTCCAGTTCCTCCAGCGCCCGGGCCAGGGTCACGGACGGGGTGGCCTCCAGGACCTCCTCGCGGATGTTGTCTTCCAGCTCCGAGATGATCTCGCCCAGCGCTTCGGGATCGAGCAGCGGGATCACCTGCTCGCGATAGTCGGCGGTCAGGAAGCCCATCAGGTCGGCGACGTCGGCCGGGTCCAGGGCGCCCACCAGCTCGCGCAGGCGCTTGCTGTCGCCGCTGTCGGCGGCGTCGATCACCATCTCGACATATTCGGGATTGAGGGCGTAGTCGTCGCCTAGGGCGAGATCTTCCAGCTCCTCGGGGGTCTCGGACTTGGCCAGGGGGATCTGGTCCAGCGCGATGTCGTCCAGCACGTCGTCGGTCAGTTCGGCGGTGTCCCGGGTCATGGGGGCCTCCTGAGCTCTAAGAGCGCGTGGGTTCGTGGGCTGCGTCCGATGAAGCGACCCTGAGGCGAAATCAGGGCCAGAAACGATTAGAGCGCCCCTAGCGAGTCGGAAACCGATTTCGCCGGGAGCGCTCTATTCTCTGTTCAACACTGGTGCGGTCGAGAAGACTCGAACTTCCACATCTTGCGATACAGCGACCTCAACGCTGCGCGTCTACCAATTCCGCCACGACCGCATCGTGGTGAGGGGCGGCAGGTAGCAAACTGAATCGGATTTGGGAAGTCGGAAGTTCGAGTATGTCGAACTTACCCCCTGCGACGGATTAGGCGCCGCCGGCCATGTAGTCGTAGACGTCGGCCGCGCGGGTCACCTGGATGGCGATGCGGTCGTCGCTGATCTGGATTTCGCCACGGGCGATCGGGTGATTGTTGGCCAGGATCCACACTTCGTCATTGGTCTTGGCGTCCAGCGGGATCACCGCGCCGCGACCCATGCGCAGGAGTTGCTGCATAGGCAGGATCGAGCGCCCCAGCAGAACGGAGATCTCGACATTGACGGCGTTGACCTGGCTCACGAAGTAAGACCCTTGAACTGACACACGCGACCGACTGGGTCGCCACCGTCTCGATCGCAAGATTAGGGCCACATGCTTGCTCTCCCGTTAAGCTCTGAAAATACTGGGATTCCGACCATGGGACGCGAGGACGCCGCGCCGGTTGGGTGGGCGGTTTCGGCCGACTACGTGCCCTACCCGGCAGCCGTTGCCGCCATGGAGGCCCGCGCCGCCGCCATCGCCGACGGAACGGCGGGCGAGCTGATCTGGCTGCTGGAGCATCCGCCGCTCTATACGGCCGGGGTTTCCGCCAAAGCGACCGACCTGATCGAGCCCGACCGCTTCCCGGTGTTCGAGAGCGGCCGCGGCGGGCAGTTCACCTATCACGGCCCCGGCCAGCGCGTGGCCTATGTCATGCTGGACCTGACCAAGCGCGGCCGCGACGTGCGCGCCTTCGTCGCGGCGCTGGAGGCCTGGATCATCGACGCCCTGGCCGCCTTCAACGTCACCGGCGAGCTGCGCGACGGACGGGTCGGCGTCTGGGTCGAGCGCAAGGGCGCGGGCTGGAGCCGCGAGGACAAGATCGCCGCCATCGGCGTCAAGCTGCGCAAGTGGGTCAGCTTCCACGGCATCAGCCTGAACGTGGAGCCGGACCTTGGCCACTTCTCCGGCATCGTGCCCTGCGGCCAGACCGAGCACGGGGTGACCAGCCTAGTGGACCTGGGCCTGCCCGTCACCCTGGACGAGGCCGACGCGGCCCTGAAGGCCAGCTTCGAGAAGGTGTTCGGCCCGGTCGAGGCCGCGGACGCGCCGGTCTAGGGCCATGCGATATCATCCTCGCGCGGCCAGGGGATATAGAGCACGCTCAATCCCCGCCCGTCGGCCAAAATATTCGTCATCACGGCTGTCCGAGACCCAGGGGTGAAGGAACGCGGTGCGCGCCGCCCCTGGGTCCCGGCCCTACGCTGCGCTTCGGCCGGGATGACAAGAATTGTGCGACCTAGATCGAGATCGTCTTCAGCGGGTTGGCCCCATAGCGGTTGGCGCCCTGCTCGCCGCCCATGACGCCCAGCTCGACGATCGCCCAGACGATCACCAGGCAGAACATGAAGTCCAGGAAGTGCTCGGGCTGCGGCCAGACGGCGATCACCGCCACCAGCACCAGCAGCGACCACCAGCCCGAACGGCCGCGATCGTGCAGGCGCTTGGACAGCACGCAGGCGCCCGAGAACAGCAGGGCCGGATAGACCAGCCAGCCGGTCAGCCAGTGCAGGGTATAGCCGGCGATGGCCTCATACAGCACCGCCACGCCGATCAGCACGCCGGCGGCGATCAGGAACGGCGTGCGCGACAGCCTGCCGTTCGACGACAGGAACAGCTCCGCCCATTCGCTACGCTCGCTCATTTCGCCTTGGCTCCGACTCGTATCGGCAATCTAGGCGCTGACTTACGCGAACTCCACCAGCACCTCATCGGCGGCGACGGGATCGCCGGACTTGGCGTTGACGGCCTTGACGACGCCGTCGCGTTCGGCGCGGATGATGTTCTGCATCTT
>NZ_JBXAKU010000020.1:0-83292 GCF_058798735.1 Caulobacter sp. GW822-FHT07D08 | reverse complement strand
TTGTTTCGGGGTGGTTCTGCTCTTTGGGCCCCCCCGCGTTTCTGTGTCTGAGCGCGCGCCATCGTGGCTTATCGCGCGCGGCGGGCCGGGGCGCCGGGCGCCCAGAACCCGCGCCCGGCGGCGCGGGCCTCGTCCTGCGCGGCGGCGTAAGCGCCCTTGCTGTAGGCGCGCCATTCGGTGGTCAGTCCCGAGCGGATCATCGCGGCGTTGATGTCGGGGCTGGCGCTGGACCAGCAGCGGGCCACCGAACGCCCATAACGGTCCTGGGCCACCACCCGGCAGCCGACCCGGCCGCGCGTTAGCTTCGCCAGGAGGTCACGGGCTTCATAGGCCAAGGGCTCGGCCGCCGCCGATCCCCGTCGCACTTCCGGCGCATCGACCCCAAACAGCCGGATGCGGTCTTGGCCACAGCGCAAGGTGTCGCCGTCGTGGACGGTGGGCGCGGTGCAGGCGATCACGGCGCCGGCGAGGAGGGCAAGGGCGGTCATGGCGGCCCTATAGACCGGTTCGCCACGACCTCCACCCTAAGGCCCGGCGCCATGGCGTCGGAAGATGCGCGCGCCGCGCCCGCCCCGCCGGATCGGCGGACGGGCTGGCCGCCTTAGTCCGCCGTGTGGCCGTTGCTGCGCGACCGGACCAGGGTGTGGACACTGTCGATCACCACCAGGGCGGCGTTGATCGCGGCGCCGAACGACGGAGCGCCCAGGGCGGGCCGACAGATCGTCGTATTGTCCTTTGCTGACCCCTTCCAGGCCGCGCTGGGTCGGCGTTGATGGCCGCGACCTGGCAGTCGGGGCTCTAGTCGCTGGACTTGTCGATGACCGGGCGGGCCTGGACCCTTGAGCTAGAGGCCAGGGCGCGGACGACGCCCGTGCAAGAGCCGTCAGTGTTCGGATGAACGGCGCCGCCGGCGGCCATGGTGGTCTCTCCAGCAGATCTGAGCCGGGCGCGTCGACCGCGTCCTCTTCTGGCCTGATCTGACCGGGGACCGGTCCATCCCCGCAACCTTGGTCTTGGACTTTCTTCCCCTGGGGCGAGCGCCCCATTCCTCGCGAGACAAGAAACTTCAACGCCTACGGTCCTCCGCCAAGGCTCCGGGAGCGCGCCCCCAAGACCAAGAGCGGGGGCAGGGCGCGCCCTGCGGGGCGGACTAAGGCCCCGGTCCAGCGATCGCCATCGAGGCCGCGATCGGCGCGGCCCGGTTCAGATCGGAGAGACCACCATGGCTACCATCGGCACCTTCACCCTCAATGCTGACGGCTCGTACACGGGCGCCATCCACACCCTGGCCATCAATCTCAAGAAGGTTCAGTTCCGCCCGGTCGCCGACAAGTCCAGCGACAAGAGCCCCGACTATCGGGTCACGGCCGGCAACGCCGACCTGGGCGCGGCCTGGAAGAAGGTCAGCAAGGATAACAACGACTACCTGTCGGTCCGCCTGGACGACCCGTCGTTCGGCGCCGCGATCAACGCCGCCCTGGTGGTGATCGAGGACGTCCACACCCTGGTCTGGTCGCGCAGCAACGGCCACAAGGAGGACTAAGGCGGCCAGCCCGCCCCGCCGATCCGGCGGGGCGGGCGCGGCGCGCGCCTTCAATCTTGGGATGGCGGCGGCGGTCCGGGACAAGTCCGACCCGCCGTTTCCACGCCAGGGCCTGTCTTTGTACGACGGCCCGTCCGGACGTCTTGAGACCCCGGTTTTTGCGGATCAGAACGGTGGGGCGGGTCACGCGAGGACGCTTCCAACCGCCCGCCCAGGCGTCCATTTCGCACCCGCGCCGTCGTCGCGCGCTCGTCCCCCCGGCGCGCGGCGAGGCGGCGGCTCGACCGACCAGCTCAACTCCCCCCAGCTGGTCCTCGAGCCGCCGCCAGACGGGCCAACCGGCGCCCCCTCTGGGCGGGTCCTTAAGCCGCAAGGATGTTTCCATGACCACCATCGGCCACTTCCGTCGCGAGGGCGACGGCTTCACCGGGCGTATCGCCACCCTGGCCCTCGATGTCACCGTCACCCTGACCCCGGCCGAGAAGTTCTCGCCCAAGGCGCCTGACTTCATCGCCCAGGTTCGCGATCAGGACTGCGGCGCGGCCTGGCGGGTCAGCGACGCCAGCGGCGCGGTGCTCAGCCTCAAGCTCGACGATCCCACCTGGCCCGAACCGATCAGCGGCCGGATCATGGCCGCCGAGGACGGGGTCCTGCCGCTCGTGTGGTTCCGGCGCGCCGATCCGCCGCCGGCCGCCGCGCCGCCGCCAGGCTAGCGCGCGCCCTCGTCCGGGCCGTCATCGTCCTCGTCGGGATCGGCGGCCTCTTCATCGTCGCCGTCGTCGTTGTAGATGTCGGCCCAGGCCTTCTCCAGGAAGCTCTCGGCGCTGGCGGCGTGGCGGATCAGATGATCATCGATCTCCTCGGTCATCCGCCGCATGCCCGACAGCACCAGGCGCGGCGGCACGACGTTGAGGCGTGGTCCAACCTTGGTCAGCAGCTCAAAGAAGGCGATCCAGAACGTCATCGGCAGCTTACTGTCGAGCGTATAGAGCGCCACCTCCGGCCGCTTGAAGAACAGGGCCAGCTGCAGGGCCACCGGATCCGAACGCGTCGCGCGGGCGAACAATCGAAGCTTGCGCAGGTCAAGCGCGCCGCCGCCGGCCTCGAAGTCCTGATAGGTCCGCAGGGGCATATGCATGCTGTCGGCGACTTCCTGCTGGGACATCCGCCGCTCCTTGCGGACCAGTTTCAGGATCCGCTTGAGTAGGCGCGCCTGGCGGGCCAACGGCGTCGACGGCGAGCCTGACATGCCTTACTCCACACCACTGAACAACTCTAGATCGGTATTAGTCCTCCACTGCCGGCTGAGTGCAATTGTCGATTGACTGTCAGCCTTCAGACCATATTGGCGGCGCGCCGCGCGGGCCAAAATTGCTGCGCTTTCGCGCGCGTGAGATAAGCCCTTGCGGGCTTTTACGCAGCGATCGCCGATGTCATCGGCAAACGCCCGCGTGGTCCGCGGCCGATCGTTGCGCCTCGACCCGTCTAGACATCGATCGTGGCCTGGAATGCGCCCTTTCGACAGGCGCGGGGTCGACGCGATCTCGCGCCCCCGACACCCTTGCTGCCTTTGCGAGGAGCCACTGGTTGGGCCGGGACCGTGATCCGTTCGAGCGTACGATTAAGGCCTTGCGCCAGCGTCTGGTCACGGCTGGTCCGCTGCAGGGCGCGCCCTTGCTGATCAATTTGCTCGCTGACGAACTTGGGGTTAGCCAGACACCGGTCAGAGAGGCCCTGGCCTGGCTCGCGGGGGAGAACATGGTCGGCCGCACGCGCAGTGGGTATGTCGCCGCCACCTACGATGCGGAAGACTTGGCCGACACCTATCAATTGGCTTTGCTGCTGGTCTTGGCCGCCTATCGCCGCCGACCCGCCTCGCGCGTTCTTGGAGACGACGTCGACGCCGGCAAAGTGCTTGCCGACATCGTCGATCAGGGCGGAAGTCGGCCGCTCAGCCGGGCCTTCGCCCGCGTCTTGACGGAGCTCGCGCCGCTTGGCGCCGACGAGGCGGCGGTTTGCGGTGATAGCGCCGGAGCGGGGGCCCGGCTGGTCGTGGCGCTCGGCGAAGGCGCACCAACATTCGTCCATGCGGTGCGGCGTCACTATGCTCGGCGCATCGAACGGAGCGGGGAGATCCTCGCCCATGGGCTTCTCCGCTCCCCGCGAATATAGCGTTGAATATACTCAACTAAAGGCGCCCGATGGTGACACCGCAACACGCGGTGACAACGCCAAAAGGAGGCGACCATGACCACCACCATCCGCCTGATCCGTCTCGGGCAAGCCAAGCACCTGACCCAGGGCGGCGGCCTGCCGATCGTGCCCGAGGAGTTCAACCCCGCCCAGCGCTACACCGGCAGCTGACCCGGGGTCGGCGCGGGGCGCCGGAGACGTCCCGCGCCGCCTTTCGACCAGGCCTCGACAGCGTCGTTTGGCCGGGCGTCTCAACCTCGAAGCGGAAGGAGCACGCCATGACCGTGCGATTTCATTTGATTTGCCTGGGACGGGCTTGCGCCCTGACCCAGGCCGGCGGCGGCATGCTGGTGCCGGAGGACTTCGGTCCCGTGCGCTGGATGTAAAAGGCCAGCCGCGGGCCGCTGACGAGGGCGGCTCGCGGTCCGGCCTTGACAGGCCGGGGCCAGCCCGCTGATCCGCTGTTGCGGGGCGCCGTTCCCGAAGACATGACGCATTCGGCGACAAGCCTTGCCGCGGCTGGCTCAGCGCCGGCTCAAATATAGGTTTGAATATAGGTGATCGGCTTGGCCTGATTTGATCGCCGCGACCGGCGCGGCGCTTCAATCAGGAGAACCGTCTATGGCGTTTCAGTTCGCCCTGACCCGCTTGGGCAAGGCCTCGGCCCTCACCCAGTCCGCGGGGGGAACGCTCTTTCTCGAAGACAACATGATCTTCAAATACGACCCGATCTGACCCCACTCGGGCCGCCGCGGGGGCGTGCGGCGGCCATTGTCGATCCTCCAAATTTCAGAGGTCCGCGATGCAGCTTCGTCTCGGCGAGGACATTCACGGCGTCATGATCGACGGCGACGCTGTCTTTCTCGACGTCAAGGCCGACGCCTATTTCTGTCTGCCTCAGATTGGCCCGGTCCTGACGATCGAGGGCTCTGTCCTGTCGACGTCGGAACGCGCCCTGGCGGATGGCCTGTGTGACGCGGGTCTGGCCACGGCAGAGGCGATCGCGCCGCTCCGGCCAAGTCCGCCAGCGACCCCGCTTCGGACAGCCCGCGCCCTGATCGGCCAAGCGGGTCAGGCGACCGCCCAGCCGAGTTGGCGGCACTGGCAAGCCCTGGGCAGGGCCGCCGTGGTCGCCGCGCGAGGGCGGCGGCGCCCCTTCGACCGGCTGCTGCCCGATCGCGTCGTCGGTGCGGCCGCGCCCGATGCCCGACTGTTGGGAGATCTGACGATCTTTCGGCGGTTGGCGCCATGGCTGCCGCTAGACGGGCTCTGCCTCTATCGCAGCCATCTGCTGAGAACCTATCTGGTGGCGCTCGGCCATTCGGTCGACTGGATGTTTGGGGTGCGCACCTGGCCGTTCCGCGCGCACTGCTGGCTCCAGGCCGGCGACGTCGCACTTGACGACGAAGCCGAACGCGTCAGCGCCTATCACCCGATCATGGCGCGCTAGGATGTCTTACCTCGTCCTCGTCCATGAGCCGGGCCAGCCTGGGCAACTGTTCGACGCGATGGTCGCCGACCTGCAAGCACGGGGCTGGCGTCTTGAGATGAAGGCGTTCGCCCTCGCGGTGCTGACTCAGGGCGCGGCGGCGCCGATAATGGCCCTGGGCGCGGCCCAGGGCGTTGGCGGTGTCCTCGTCGGACAGGTGTTTGCGCGGGCCAGGCCCGGCGCGGGTCCCCTGGCGCAGGCCGATCTCGCCAGTCTGGTCGAACACGATCCTCAGGACGCTTGCGGTTGGTTGATCGAGAAGGCCTGGGGCGGTTACGTCGCCGTGTTGGCGCGCGATCGTCGCGAGCCGCCGACCGTGTTGCGTGACCCGACCGGGGCGATCGAGGCCTTCGTATGGAGCCGCGGCGGCGTGACGGCGATCGGTTCGACCATCCCCGAAGGCCTGGCCGCGCCGCCGGATCTGGCCCTGGACTGGGACCGGATCGGCGACATTCTCGCCGACCCGGCCAGGAGCGGCGGGGCCTTGCCGCTCACCGGGCTCCTCGCGGTAGACCCTGGCGCCTGTCGCTCAGGGCCGGGCGGTCGGCTTCAGCAGGTCCTCTGGTCGCCGGCCCGGTTCGCGCATCGCAAAAGCCAGGAGGTTTGGGCCAGCCGCGCGGAGCTGCGTGCCTGCGTCGACGGCGTCGTCGCGGCCTTGGCCGCCGATACGGGCAAGATTGTTTGCGAGATCTCCGGCGGACTGGACTCGGCGATCGTGGCCACCAGCCTCGCCGCCGTGGGACGCCCCGCCGACCAAGCCATCAACTTCTTTCGCGACCAAGCCGAGGCCGATGAGCGCGCCTATGCGACAGCGGCGGCCGAGCGCGCCGGCGCGCCGTTGCAAATGGTTCGTCGCACGCCCTTCGCCCTGACCGCCTCGACCTTCGATCTGAGCGCCAGCTCCGTAAGGCCCAACTTCAACGCCCTGGATCCTGGCTATGACCAGGCCTTGAGCGACGCGCTGGCGAGCGCGCAGGCCGACGTTCTCTTCACGGGCCATGGCGGCGACGTGGTCTTCCTGCAGGTCGGCGCGGCCAGCCTTGCCGCGGATCTGTTGGCGGGGGCGCCCTGCGAAGGCGCGCGCCTGAGACGCCTCGCCGAGGTCGCCCGCCGGACCCGGCGCTCAGTCTGGAGCCTCGCCGCCGAGGCGTTGCGCCAACGACCAGGCCGCTTTTCGCCCGAGGCGATGGTTTCGCCGTCCGGGATCGTCAAGCGCGCCGCGTCCCACGCCCAGCACCCTTGGATCGTCGAAGGCGCGGCGGCCGCGGCGGGCAAGCAGGCTCAAGTCGCCGGCCTGGTCATGAGCCTGACCTTGAATGGCGCGACGCGCCGCGCCGAGCGCGCGCGCCTGGCCCATCCGTTGCTCAGCCAGCCAGTGATCGAGCTCTGTCTGGGCATACCCGCCACGGTGCTGAGCGCGGGCGAGACCGAGCGCAGCTATGCGCGCGAAGCCTTCGCTGATCGCCTGCCGGCGTCGATCGTCGAAAGGCGTTCCAAGGGCGACATCAGCGTGTTCCTGGGACGCAGCCTGGCCGCCAGCCTCCAATTCCTGCGACCATTTCTCCTCGAGGGGCGAGTGGCGGCCGAAGGGCTCGTCGATACTCAGCGCCTGGACGCGGCGCTGAGCGTCGAGGCCATGGTCTGGAAGGACGCCACGGTCGAGATCCTGGCCGCCGCGACCCTGGAGGCCTGGATCGGCCACTGGGAGGGGAGGATCGCAGCGGCCCACCATCAGGGCGCAGAGGGGGCGCCGTCGACGGTCTCGGGTCCACCGAAGGCCTCCTCCAGGAAGGCGAAGGCTCGGCGATAAAGGTCGCGCGTGTTCTCGGGACTGATCGGCACGTGTTGTTCGCCGCGATAGACCACGAGCTGGGCGTCCTTGCCGTCCCGCGCCAAGGCCGAGAACATGCCTTGGGCCATGATGACCCCGAAATCGAGGTCGCCGAAGAACATCAGCACCGGCGCGGTGATCTTGCCGGCCTGGTAGCGGGGACTATTGGCGCGGTAGAGGTCGGGCGCATCCTCCGGCTTGGCGCCCATCCGGCCTTGGCCAGCCTCGGTATAGGCCGCGAAGCCGCCGAGCGTCAGGTGCGCTTCGGGCGCGGCCAAGGCGCCGAGCCGGCCGGTGTCATGCATCCATCCCAAGTCGGTGATCGGCGCCGATGCGATCACGGCCTTGAAGCGTGATGACTCCGCCCCCGCGAGCAAGGCGCCATAGCCGCCATAGCTGTGACCCCAGACGGCAAGCTTGGTCGCCGATAGCCCAGCCTGCTGCTGGCGCGCCGCGTCCACGGCCAGGAGCATGCCTTCGGCCAGCCGCGGCGCCGGCGGCTCGTCCATCGCCAGCGGCAGGCTGGGCGCAAGCACGGCGTAGCCCTTGGCGACCATGAGCTGGATACAGGTGTCAAAGCAGGCCGCGCCCGGCGCGTCGCTTGCCGGCGCGGCGTCGTAGCGATTGCCAGGATAGGGGACGACGACCAGGCCGCGATCATCGGACGCCGAGTGGCCGGCGGGCAGGTACAGCCACGAGGTCAACGGCTCGCCATGGATGCCCGTGTGCGGGACGGCAATGGCCTGGGCGAAGCGCACGCTGGCCAAGTCCTGGTTGATGGTGGTGACGGGAACAGGGGAGCTTCCGCGGCGCAGGACGATGAGGCGTGTGACGCCCTGGGCGTCCCTGGCCGTCGCCGCCACCGCCCCCGAGCGGGGCGAGAACGCCAGAACCTGCAGGGCCGGATCGACGGGCGCGGCGGGGACCGTCGCGCCATCGACCGCGAAGACACGGGTCTTGCTTCCGCGCGGGTCGAGCAGGGCCGACGGCCTGGTTCCGACAAGCGTCTGCCCGGGTGTCAGGCGCGCGTCCGGACCCGCGAAAAGTCTGGGCTCGCCAGCGCCGCCAAGGCGGAAGGCTCCCCTTGCCGTACGGACCACGAGCGCGTCGCCGCTGGCCGCCGCGGCCAGCCCCAGCGGCTTGTCCAGGCGCGCCGTGAGGTTGCGCGGCGTCGCGCCCAGCGTCCACCAGTCCACGCGCGCGTCGCCGGACCGGCGCGCCAGGCCGGCCGGTTCGCCGCCGACCCAGGCCGCCTGGCCCCGCGGTTGCACCATGAGGTCGCGCGAGTCCTCATTGACGAGGAAGTCCGGGGCGAGCCGTTCGGCCGCTCCGGGGGGAGAGAACCGCCAGTAGCCATACGGGCTGGCATATCGGTCGCCGTCCCGGGCGGCAGCGACCAGGGCCTTGCTGTCGCTGGACCAGGCCCAGCTCCTGGCCAGCACGTCGCAGCGCGGGCAGGGGATGGTCCGTGCGCCGGTTTTCAGATCGATGAAGCTCAGCCGCCGCCACCGCGCCAATTGCCCGCCCAGCGCTTGGGGGGTGCTCGCGTCGGGTTGGGTGAGGCGATCCTCCTCGAGCATCGCGGCGCTGGCGCCATCGGGCGACAGCAACATGTCGGAGAAGGCGCCCTTGGCCAGCGGTCTCACCGCGCCGTTGACCGCGTCGAAGGCGACAAGCGAGAGGGCCTGCGGGGCCGGCGTCAGATCCCGATAGCGGCCGCTCCCCAGCACAACGCCCGAATAGCGTCCTCGGCCCTGATCGCGCCACGCCGCCGAAAGTCGCGCCTGGGTCTGCCATCCCGCGCCCAGCAACAGCGAGGCGACCTCGGGTGGCTTGTCGATCACGATGACCTCATGGTCGTTTCGCCAACGCGCGGCGGCGGACCAGAACTCAGCCTCGACCGTCAGCCCTGACCACCGGATGTCTCCGGTCGACAGGGTGACGACGCCCATTTCCCGCCGGTGGTCCTTCAAGCGGAACACCAGCACCCGCGCGCCGTCAGGCGAGAACGCCCCAAAGGTATCGCCCCCTTGCGGATCGGTGCGCAGGAGCGGCCGCGCCGGTCCGGACGCAATCACGTCCACGACCAGGAGGCGGCTGAGCGTCTGTCCGTGCAGCCACTCGTGGTCAAAGTTGGGGGCGTCCTTGAAGGGGCCTTGGCGCTCGACCACCAACCATCGCCCGTCCGGGGAGAACGCGACGCGGCCAAGGTCTTCGAGGGACACGAGGTCCTCGACGGTGAAGGGGCGCTCGGCGCGGGCGGGCGAGACGCCCAGCGCGCAGGCGAACGCCAGCGCTGCGAAAGTTCGCATCACGGATCTCCGGGATTTCAGGAAAAGGCGGGGGCCTACCAGGCCTTGGTCAGCTGCAGGGCGATGACGCGTCCGGACGGATCGTAGTTGGCCGGGTCGTAGCCGACCCCGACCGGCGAGTCATAGAAGGGCGGGTCGCTGTCGAAGAGGTTCTGGACCGTCAGGGCGACCACCAGCCCATTGGCGAAGCCGCTCCGGGCCTTCGCCGCATACTGGAGCTGAAGGTCCGCCGTGGTCTGGGACGGAATGCGGGGGCCCGCGACGGTGTGGAGGTCGCCCAAGTGGTTCAAGCTTCCGGTGAGGCTGTAGGGGCCATGCGACCATGTGGCCGACAGGCGCGCGCGCAGGTCGGCGGGGTATTCGGCCATACCGGCCAGTTCGACCCCTTCGGCGGCGGCCGTGATTTTGCGCTTGTAGGACAGCATCCAGGAGAGGTTGCCCGTCAGCACGAGCGGGTCGCCGTTGACGCGCAAGCCGTAGGTCCCCGAAACGTCGAGCCCACGAACAAAAAAGTCGCCGGTGTTGACGTAGCGTGCGTCGGCGATCGCCAGATAGGCTTCCGGCGCATAGAGGCCCGCGACCGAGGACGACGCCTGCTTCAGGAGGTCCTTGACCAGGGCCAGGTCGGCCGGGTTCGTCGTCGGGCTGATGAATTGACGGAAGGGCGCGAGGTCCGGCGCGGTCAGGACGGTGGAGAGGTTGTTGATCGCCGGCTGACCGATCCTGCCCTTGAAGGTCGTGTTCCAGAGCGTCGCGTTCAGGCGAATGTCCGGATGGGCCGCGGGCGCGTATTCCAGACCCGTCGTCCAGGACTTGGCGGTCTCGGGCTGGAGATCGGGATTGCCGCCATAGCGCAGCAGGGTCAGGATCGTGCTCGCCCCGACGCTGATATTGACGGGCGTGACGCGCTGGGCGTCGGTGAGTTCGCCCAGGGACGGCGCGCGGAACGACTCCCCATAGGTGGCTTTCAGGTTCCAGTCCTGGATCGGCGACCAGACGAGCCCAAGCTTGGGCACGGTGCTGGTGGCGCCGCCTTCGTAGTGCTCCCGGCGAATGGCCAGGGACAGGTCGAGGCGCTCCAAGCCCGTTCGCCGATTGTCCGCGCCAAACAATGGCGCGCGGGCCTCGGCGAAGAGCGCGCCGACCGTGCGCTCGCCATAGCGCGAGAAGTTGGCGACGGGCGTGACCCCGGAGGTCGCCGACAAGCCGATTGTCTTGAGGTGTTCCTCGCGCAGCTGGGCCCCAACCGCCAGGCGCACCGGCCCGGCCGGCAGGCGGAAGAGCGCGCCGTCGGCCGTCACGCTGGCGGTGTCCAGACGGCCGATCGTGCGCCGCGTCTCCCAGCCGGAGGTCACGAAGTCGAGGATCGCCTGCTTGTTGCGGCCCGTGCCGATGAACGGATTGAAGTATCCGTCGCGCGCGGCGTTGTAGGCGGTCTGCGGATTGTCGGGGGTATTGCCCAGCGCCTCATTGAGGAAGGCCGAGTTGAGCATCGTCGTCGAGCGGCTAACGCCAAGCTCTTCGGCGTGCTGGACATAGGCGTCCAGTCGCCAGTCGCCGGGCAGGCGCACCTTGGCTCCAAGCGACAGACCGCGGCTTTGCACGCTGCCGGCGCTTTTCAGGCCGGTGGTCTCATTGAGGAATGAATAGGCGACGTAGTTCGAAGACGCGCCGTTCGGGGAGACGAAGTAGGGGTTGTTGCGGCCCACCACCAGCGTCGTCTGTGGCGCGACGGAATAGTCCGTGTAGCGTCGATCGCTATAGCGCGCATCGGCGTTCAGGGTGACGCGCGAGCCGAGCTCCTGGGTCGCGGCGACATAGAGACTCCCGCGCTCCTGGGTCGGCAACAGGGTCATCGACTTTCGCCAATTGGCCAGATTGCGCTGGCCGGGCAAGAAGTCGGTCGGCTTGAGGGTCGTGCCGTCCTGACCCGCCGGCACGGCGTATGTCGGCACGAGCGAGAAGGTCCCGGGGTCGACGCCGAGAATTGTGGCCGGCTGGCTGTAGTAGAGCCGATGGTCCGTGCCGCCGAGGGGCCGCAGGTCCGCGTCCGCCGTGTAGTCGCGGCGAGACGCCATCATCATGTCTCGCCTTTGATACTCCCCGCTGACCAGGATCGAGCCGCTGGTCCAGCCGTGTCCGAAGGTCTGGGCCAATTGCCGCTGACCAAGGTCGCCGCGCGTCGAGCCGCCAATCCGCGCTCGCGTCTCCGCACCCTCGTAGCGCTCGCGCATCACCACATTGACGACACCGCCGACGGCGTCCGACCCATAGAGCGCCGAAGCGCCGTCGAGCAGCACCTCGATCCGCGCCACCGCCGCCAACGGGATTGACGAGATGTCGGCGAAGTCGCCCATCAGGCCGGCGCCGGCCATGCGGCGGCCGTTGATCAACACCAAGGTCGCGTCGGCGCCCAGGCCGCGCAGGTTGACCGCCGTGGCGCGGTTGCCGTTGGTCGTGGTCGGGTCCGAAGCGGTGGTGCTGGTGTCGTCGCTGGTCGTGCCGCCGAAGGCTTGCGGGACCGCCGACAAGGCGTCGGCGACTGTGGCGTAGCCGGCGCGATCGATCTCGGCCCGGTCCAGAACCACCACCGGCGAGGGACCGTCCTTGGTTCCCCGCAGGTGCGTCCCGACCACGATTTCCGAAAGCTCGGTGACCGTTTCGCTCGCGTCGACCGGCCGGATCTGTGTAAGCGGAACCGCGGTCGGTGGGGTTGCCTGACGCCCATTGGCGGAGGCGGGAGGCGGCGTCGTCGAGACGGGCAGGCGGCTCGCGCGCAGCACGAGCACGCCCCGGCTCGCCGTCTGGGCCTCGACGCCCGTTCCCGCGAGGAGCTGGTCGAGGGCTTGCTTGGCGCTGAACCGTCCCTCGATCGCGGCGGCGCGTTTGCCGGCGACCAGGTCGCGGGAGAACAGGATCCGCACTTGCGTCTGCGTCGCTAGGCTAAGGATCGCCGCGTCCAGCGGCCCCGCGCTGATCCGAACTGAAGCCGGCGCTTCCGCCGGATCGGCCGCCCAGGCCGGCGAGGCCAACATCACCGTCATCGCGACGCCGCCCATCAGCAGCTCTTGGAACCGTCCCATCTCATCCCCCAGGCTGGCGGGCGCCGTCTTGGCGAGGCGCTCTTGCCGTCAGCAGTGAGGGGGGGACGCAAGACAAAGGGGGCTCGGGTAGTTCGCTCGTGAAAAAATTATGACGTCATGTCGGCGCGCCCCGCGCGCTCAGTTCTATGGCTCCGTCGGCGCGCTTTTGCGCCTTAAGGCCGTAGAGCAGCGACGCGGCCGAGATGAACTCCTGGGTGTCGCCGGCGCGGAAGGCGCCGTTAATGACCAACGCGCGCGGCGCGGACGCATCCAGCAGGATCTGGGTCTTGCTGTAGCGATTAAGCTCATCGACCGCCTCGGCCAGGGTCACGTTGTGGAAGGTGAGGGTGCCGGTGCGCCAACTGGTCAGCGCCTCAACGTCGACGGCGACCGGACGCGGCGAGGCGGACGGGCGCAAGACGAGACCTTGGCCTGGCGCGAGGGTCCAGCCGTCCTTTCCGGCCAGAGCGTCGGTGACGGCGACGCGGCCCTTGGCCAGGACGATACGCACTTCCGCTCCGGCCCGCCGAACGTCGAACTGCGTGCCAAGGGCGCGCACCTTCGCCGGTCCGGCGGCCACGACAAAAGGCCGCGCCGCATCGTGGGCGACATCGAAATAGGCCTGTCCGCGCACGAGGTCGACGCGGCGTTGGCCGCGCGTGAAACGGATGCGCAGCGCGCTGTTGGTGTTGAGACGGACCTGGGTGCCGTCGTCGAGGCGTAGACTCGTGATTTCACCGACGCGCGTGCTGTAGGCGTCGCCCGCGAAGTGTTCGCGAACGAGGACGGCGCCGGTGACCACGCCAGCAAACACCAGGCCCGCGCCCCAAATGCGCCAGTCGGCGGCGCGCCTGGCCTTCGATTTCTCCGGTGGACGGGCGAGCGCTTCCTTCGCGGCGGCGCGCATGACGGGGTCATCGCGCAGGCTGCGCACCGCGCGGCTGACGTCCTCGATGCGGTTGTAGGCCTCGAGGTTGGCCGGATCGCGGCTCCATCGCTGAAACTCAACCAACTCCCGGGTCTCGATCGGCGTGCGGCTGAGACGCGCGAACCAGTCGGCGGCTTGGAGTTCGCGCTGATCGGTTTCCTGCGTCTTCGTGGTCATGACGGCGCGTTCGAGCCCTTCAACGCTTTCGACGTCAAGGCCAGGGCTTGGCGCATGCGGTGATGGACTGTCGTCACAGGGATCTTCCTGAGCGTCGCGACATCGGCATAGGACAAGCCTTCGATGTGGGTCAGAATGAAAACATCGCGCAACTTATCCGGCAGGGCTAGCACGATCTGTCGTACGTTGAGCGCGGCCTCCTGTGATGCGCTGTCGGCAGCCTCCCGGATGGCTTGTTCCGACTCTTCCGAGCCAGCTTCACGCCGTCGGCTTCGATACCAGTCGCGCGCGAGATTGTCGGCGATCTCCATCAGAAACGCCTTGGGATGACGAATCTTTCCGGCGACCTCGTACGGCGCCGCGCGCAGATAGGTGTCCTGGGCGAGATCGTCGGCGAGCACGGCGCCATAGCGCCGCGTGAGTTTCTCGCGCAGCCAGCGGTCATGCCGCCGACAGAGTCGTTCGAGCGCCGCGTTGACGTCCGCCAAGCGGGGCGTGGGGGGGAGCGAGCCGTCCACGGGATGTTCCAACCAGAGATTGGCCCACAGAATCTCGCAGAACATGAGATGTGTGAAGTCGTTAAATGGCGAATTACGATGTGATGCGTCCTCAGTATGTCGTGTCGGTCGCCTGACATTCCCAAGCTTCGTCAGTTTGGGATGCGTGGTTCATGTCGACGTTGCGCCGTCAAATTGGAGCGATGGTAAGGCACCACCGCGAGATGGCGGGGCTTACGCAAGCCGAGCTCGGCGACAAGATTGGCAAGGCACTGGAGTCGATTGGGCGTATCGAGCGCGGCGAGATTACACCGAGTCTCAAGACGCTTGAGGGGCTGGCCCAAGCTCTAAAAGTGGATGTTCGCGACTTCTTCGGCGCCGGAGAGTTTGCGGTGAGGGATCGAAAGGGTGATCCCTTGGCCAAGATCCTCGACAGACTCTCTGGCTTGGATCTCGACGACCTAGACTGGATCGACAGGACGATCGCACAGGTGTTGAGCAGAAAGTCGCGGAAGTAGTCTGCGCAAATTGGCGCAGTGATCTGGCTTTGGCCGCGCGACGATCACCGGAATGGCCCGCAGATCGCCGTGGGCATTTCCGCAACTGCCAATTTTCGTGAGGCTAAGCGAGAGCAAAGCAATAGTCACGCTGTGCGCCTCGGCAGCGCTTCTGGCGCCATGCCTTCATGGCCGCGCTCGCGTCTCCGTCGGGATCGGGACGGCCGCCCGGCGGCGATGCCGATGGCGGCTGGCGCGCGCATGCGACCTTGGATGTCCCGGGGTTCGCTTGGGAATTTTTGCGGCGAAATCCCCTTTACCGAAGCGAGTTTGCCAGCGCCTTGGCCAGTGGGGCGCGGGCCGTGGATGCGCGGTGGGGACTTAGATTTCCGGTCGATCCGGAGGTGAGGGCATCCGAAGCCGACGTTTTTTGGCGATCGGAAGTCGCGCCGGGCATCGTTGTCCCCCTCGCGCCAGATGAAGCTTCTGGCCGCTCGGTCGTCCTGAACCTGCCGCCCGGCCGCGTGCGCGCCGCCGAGGACGGGTTGCATATCCGGTTGGCGGCTGGCCTCCAGGTTTTGCTGCGCGGCCTTGATCACGTCAGTGGGCCTGTTGTCGTCATGTTGGCCTATGACGCGCATTTCGGGCTTCGCGTGCGCGCGGCAGAAGCGCTGGATCGCGCCACGCGGGGACGCCCACCGCTCAAATCCCGACTGACAACGGCGCAACGCGCGCGGCTTGCGCGCTGCCTCGCGGCGCTGGATGGCCGTCTGCGTGGCGATAGCTATCGCGCTATCGCCGCGGCGCTGTTCGGCGAAAAGGCGGTCGGCGACGAAGCGTGGCGCACGGCGTCCCTGCGCGCCTCGACCATTCGCTTGGTCCAAACGGGGAGGGCGCTGATGGAGGGGGGCTACCTCAAGCTTCTCGGCGGCGGGCTCTAGGGGTGACGAAAACAGGGGGGCCTGAGTTCGTCATCCCCCCAAGCCTCTCCAGTCCGCCAGCCTATCCGAACGACGCCGGCCATATCCGAGCGTCGCCGAGGATACGCCATGACCCATCCCGGCGGTTCACCCCCGCAACGCCATCTCCGAACGCCTGAAGCCGCGCGCTTCCTGGGCCTTTCAGATCGCACGCTGGAGAAGCATCGATCGTACGGAACGGGTCCCATCTACCGCAAGATTGGCGGCCGAGTGGTGTACACAATCGAGGATCTACAGGCCTGGTCCGAGCGCGGCGCGCGCACCTCCACCACCGACCCCAACGCCCAGTTCGTGCCGCCGGCCAAGCGTCACGCCGCCGTCGGGACGCCGTTTTTGACGACGCCCCCGCGGCCGAAGGGCGGCGCGCGATGACCACTCAAGTCGAACTTCTCTGGCTGGAGGGGCAAATCGAGCGTTGGATCCGCTTTGGTCGCGCGGCCGCGGAGCGCATCGTCGATCGTCGCCGACGTATCTTGGAATTCAGGCCAGGCGCGATCTTCGCCTTGGTCCGTTGGCGATCGGGCGAGTACGGCACGGTCGAGTCCCGCATCGCGATCTTGCGGGCCGTGGATAAGGGCGAGACGTTCACCACCTATCCCTTCGTCGCGCCGGGCGCCGAGATCCTGCTCAGTCTCAGTGGGTGGACGAGGGTTCAGGCTGTCCTCGATGCGATCGATCGTGTTGAGGGCCTGGGCCTTCGACCCGAGGATGTGGCGCCCGATCACTGGCGTCATGTCGGCGCGCGAATTGGCGTGGGTCTGCCCCCCCGCCGCTACGATCGTACCCGTCATCGCGCCTGGATCCTGCGTCGGAGGTTGGGCCGATGACGCGGCGTCCCAAGCGCCTTCTACTGATCGGCGGCGCGGCCTGCCTGCTCATGGCGGCGGTAGGGTTCGTCCCGCCGACCAAGCGGCTCATCTTCAATCCCACGGCCAGCGCGCCGATCGGCTTCTACTGGCTGGTCGGCGCAGAACCAAAAGTCGGGGAACTGGCGCTTGTTCGTCCGCCGCCGCGCTTGGCGCGATGGATGGCGATCCGCGGCTACGTCCCGCTCAATGTGCCGCTGATCAAGCACGTGGCGGCGGTCGGGGGGCAGTTGGTCTGTGGCCGCGACGGGACGGTCTTCATCGACGGTCGCGCGGTCGCCAAGACCTTGAGGCAGGACCTGGTTGGCCGCCCACTTGCGCCTTTCGCCGCCTGTCATCGTTTGGGGGTGGGCGAGGTCTTCCTGCTCAATCCGGACGCGCCGCGAAGCCTGGACGGACGCTATTTCGGGCCACTTCCTCGCCAATGCGTCATCGGCCGGCTCCGGCCGCTGTGGACCTGGTAGCGCTGAGATGCCGCTTCTTGGTCTCCTTTCATTGTTCGGCCGTCTTGACCGACCTTTCCTCGTCCCGGCCAAGACCACGTCGGCGGCCGCGCGCAGCCGCGGTCAAGGGCGGCCACACGGCCGGCGCGCCACGCGCGCTTCCCTTGACGGCGGCGAGCACGGCTGCACGCTTTCATGCGCCGGAACGACGTCAAGGAAGCCGCGCGCCTGGCGCGCGACCGCATGCTCTTTTGCGCTGGGGGTCGGGTTCGCCCTGACGCCCGCCGTGTTCGCTTTGGCGGAAGATCGGCCCAGGAATGTTGGCGGGCTGGTGGCGGCGATCGACGAGGCGTCGCTTCGGTTTGGCGTTCCTGTAGCGTGGATCGAGGCGGTGATCGCGGTCGAGAGCGGCGGCGAGCGCAACGCCGTCTCGATCAAGGGCGCCATGGGTTTGATGCAGCTTATGCCGGCGACCTGGCGTCAGCTACGCGCTGATCTCGGGCTAGGCGTTGATCCCTTCGATCGCCGCGACAACGTCTTGGCCGGGGTGGCGTATTTGCGCGAACTCTATGATCGCTTTGGCCGCCAAGGCTTCCTCGCCGCCTACAACGCCGGGCCGACGCGCTACCAGGCCTATCTCGCGGGCGCCAAGCGATTGCCGCCAGAAACCGTCGCCTACGTCGCGCGTATTGAGGCCCGGTTGGCCGATCGAGGGACTGCGTCCTGGACGGTTCGCCAGGTGAGGCCTGGTGATTGGCGAGCGGCTGGCCTGTTCGTCGAGCGTGCTGGCGCCGATCGCAAAGGACCCGAGGGGGCGACGGCAATGATCTTCCTGGATGACGCGGACTAGGAGCGTAGGCCATGAGCGCCGTGCAGCATTTGGTCCTTGGAAAGCGGTCGGGAGAAGAGCGGGGGAGGGCTGAACACTGGGCGGGGGGAGATGGCGAGATAAAAGGACCGGGACCTTTCAGGTCCATGTCCTTGGTGTTGTTGGTGATTTTTCGGGACCTGGGACAGCGCGTAGGTCCCGGACTTCAGAGAATTCTGAGGTTTTTCATAGGCTTATCCGGGGCCTGCGGCCGGAACGGTCGCTATGTCTGACGATCAGGAGTTTTTCCTGCGTCTCGGCCGTATCGGCGATCGGGGCGCCGCGAATGCCGCGCGAGCCCGAGGATTTGTCCGCGAGGTGCTGGCCGGCGCTCGAAAGAGCGGACTCGGCGCCGTCGACCTGAAGGGGCGAGGACGCTTCCGCAAGTCAGGACGTGGCCGAGATGCGGGCCTTCGATCCCGCCTGGCCGGGCGCCGGGTGATCATCAAGACCCGGATCGTCAGGCACGCGGGAGCCCGATACCGTGCGGCGCCGCTGTCGGACCATCTGCGCTATCTGCGACGGGAAGGCGTCACCAAGGACGGGACGCCGGCAGAGATGTTCGATCGCGACGGAGCGGCCGACCACGACGCTTTTGCGAACCGGTGTGAAGGCGACCGGCACCACTTCCGATTCATTGTTTCTCCGGAGGACGCCGCGGCGCTCGACGATCTGCGGACGACCACGCGCGAGCTGTTGGCGCAGGCCGAGAAGGACCTGGGCACGCGACTGGATTGGGTCGCCGTCGATCACTGGAACACCGAGCACCCGCACGTTCACGTCCTTGTTCGCGGCGTTGACGATCAGGGGCGCGATCTGGTCATCGACCGCGAGTACATCGGCCAAGGGATGCGGCAGCGGGCAGAGGCGCTTGTGGCGCTGGAGCTGGGGCCTAGAACGACGGCCGAACTGGCTGCCAGTCTAGATCGCGAAGTCGAGGCCGAGCGCTGGACAAGTCTTGATCGCAATCTGCGCGAGCGCATGGGACCGGACGGACTTGTCGATCTGCGTCCTTCTTCCCAGCACGAACACCAGATCCCGCCGCGACTGATCGGGCGCGCCCGGTTTCTCGAGAAGCTGGGTCTGGCGGAGGGCGCTGATGGGCAGTGGCGCCTGGCCGATGACCTGGAGGCGCGCCTCCGCGCCCTTGGCGAACGCGGCGATATCATCAAGACCCTGCACCGAACCTGGCGGGGCGAACGCGATCCCGCCGACATGCGGATCCATGGCGATGATCTGGAGGCGCCGCTCATCGGGCGCCTGGCCGATCGAGGCCTCCACGACGAACTCAATGGGCAAGCCTATGTCGTCGTCGACGGTGTGGATGGGCGACTGCACCACGTTCGACTGCGGGATCTTGGCGCAGCGGGCGATACGCCGGTTGGAGGCCTCGTCGAACTCAGACGCTGGACGGCGGAGGATGGCAGGCGCGGACTGGAGCTGGTGCATCGCGCCGACCTGACGATCGAGCGGCAAGTCACCGCCACCGGTGCGACCTGGTTGGATCGACAGCTCGTCGTCAAGGATCCGGCGGCGCTGGCCTCTCACGGCTTTGGCCACGAAGTCCGCGAGGCCCTCGAAGCGCGGCGCGCGCACCTACAGCGTCTGGGAATGGCGGATAGGGCAGGGCGTCTTCGGCCGGGACTGCTCGCCGCGCTCCGGGCGCAGGAGCTAGCCCGCGTCTCCGACAACATCGTCGCGGCCGGTCAGGCGTCCTCCGATCCTGCGAAGCCAGGCGACTTTGTGCAGGGCGTCTATCAGCGACGGGTGGATCTAGCGTCTGGCCGGTTCGCCATGATCGACGATGGCCTTGGCTTCCAGCTGGTGCCCTGGACAAAGGCTTTGGACGACCGCCTCGGGCAGGAGGTGAAAGGGACGATGGCCCCGGGCGGAGGGGTCGATTGGGCGCTCGGACGCAAGCGGGGGAGAGGGATTTAACAGTGAGTCCCCTCCATGAGTGGAACGAAGATCCTCTGGGGCCAGATCCTGGTCGTTGGCCTCTTGGCCTTGGCTGGCGTCTGGTTCGCGACTGAATGGACCGCCTGGCGGCTGGGCTTTCAGCCGCAGCTTGGACCACCCTGGTTTCATCTCGGCCAGTGGTCGGTCTACCCGCCGCCAGCCTTCTTCTTTTGGTGGTTCGTCTACGACGCCTATGCGCCCGACGTGTTCGCAAGCGGCGCGTTCATGGCGGCGGGCGGCACGGTGACAGCCATCTTCGTCGCGATCGGCATGTCGATCTGGCGCGCGCGCGAAGCCAAGAAGGTGACCACCTATGGCTCGGCGCGATGGGCCAACGAGGGCGACGCGCGGACGGCCCGATTGCTTGGCCAGGATGGTGTCCTCCTGGGGCGGCTGGGCGAACACTATCTGAGACACGATGGCCCCGAGCATGTCCTGTGTTTTGCGCCGACGCGCTCCGGTAAGGGCGTCGGCCTGGTCGTCCCAAGCCTCCTGACCTGGGCCGGCTCGGCCGTGATCCACGACATCAAGGGCGAGAACTGGCAGCTGACCGCTGCCTTCAGGGCCAAGCTCGGCCCGGTCCTGCTCTTCGATCCGACCAATCCGCTCTCCAGCGCCTATAATCCATTGCTCGAGGTACGGCGCGGCGCGACCGAAGTGCGCGATGTGCAAAACATCGCCGACATCCTGGTTGATCCGGATGGCGCGCTGGAGCGCCGGTCGCACTGGGATAAGACCAGCCACAGCCTGCTGGTAGGGGCGATCCTCCACGTCCTCTATGCCGAAACCGACAAGACGCTGACGGGCGTGGCCAACTTCCTGGCCGATCCTCGCCGGACGATCGAAGCGACGCTGCGCGCCATGATGGTTACGCCCCATCTCGGAGATCGCGTCCACCCGGTCGTCGCCAGCGCGGCCCGGGAGCTGCTGAACAAGAGCGAGAACGAGCGGTCGGGGGTGCTGTCGACCGCGATGAGCTTCCTGGGTCTCTACCGAGACCCGATCGTGTCGGCCGTCACCTCACGCTGCGACTGGCGGATCGATGACCTCGTCATGCCAGGGCGGCCGGTTTCGCTCTACCTCGTGGTCCCGCCGTCGGACATCAGCCGCACCCGGCCATTGATCCGAATGATCCTCAACCAGATCGGCCGGCGGCTTACGGAAGGCTTGGAGGCGGCGCGTCTTCGGCCTGAGCTTCTCTTGATGCTGGACGAGTTTCCGGCGCTGGGTCGGCTCGATTTCTTCGAGCAGTCGATGGCCTTCATGGCCGGCTACCGGATCCGGGCCTTCCTGATTGCGCAAAGCTTGAACCAGATCGCCAAGGCTTACGGCGAGAACAATTCTATCCTCGACAATTGTCACGTCCGGGTCGCGTTCTCGACCAACGACGAACGCACCGCGCGCCGGATCAGCGACAGTCTCGGCACTGCCACCGAGATGCGGGCGATGAAAAACTACGCCGGGCACAGGCTGTCGCCTTGGCTCGGTCACTTGATGGTTAGTCGCCAGGAGACGGCCAGGCCGCTGCTGACCCCGGGCGAAGTTATGCAGTTGCCGGCCGACGATGCGATCATTCAGGTCTCCGGCGTGCCGCCAATCCGGGCGAAGAAGGCCCGTTACTACGTTGATCGAGAGCTCGTCGCGCGGGTCGCCTCGCCGCCGGACAAGCCGGCGGTGCTCCTCCCAGCGGAGGTGTCCGAATGGGTCTCAACGATCGTCGCGACCGGGACTGGGGATCGGGCAAAGGCCGACGAAGAAGACGAAGGCGGTCTGCGTCTCGAACCAGAGCTCGATCCCCCGGCGCCGACAGTTGCCTCTGAGCCGATCGAGGCGGCGCTGGAGCCGGAGCTCGACGAAGACGACACGGTCCAGGCTGAGCAATCCCGCCGGTTCCGAGCCGCGGCGCGCATCGCGGCCATGGATCCTGATGACGGCATCCCGCTGTGAAGGTCCAGACGAAGGTGTTTTTGGCCAGGGATCTTTCCCTGTCCTTGGACGCCGCCTCGCGTCGCATGCGACGGTCGAAGTCCGAAATCGTTCAGGCCGCTGTCGCCGCCTATCTGTCGCCGGACGGCGAGGAGGTGTCTGAGGCGGCGGTGACCCGCCGGCTCGACCGGATCAGTCGTTCGATCGAACGACTGGAGCGAGACGTGACAATCTCCAACGAGGCCGTCGCGCTCTTCGTCAAGGCCTGGCTCACGGCCACACCAAGCTTGAGCAGCGGGGACCAGAAGGCTCAGAGCGCCAAAGGCCAAGAGCGATACGCCGGCTTCTTGGAGGCGCTTTCCCGCCGGCTCGCCTCTGGTCGTTTGCTGCGCGCGGAGATTCTGAACGACAGGCCAGGGGAAGGTGAAATGTGACTCATCGCGGACCTTGGGAGAGTCCGCTTATCGGATGGCCGTGGGTGTCGGCCGGCATCGGCCACACCTGGCGCACCCCCGTCTTACCGCCAACGAGGAGCAAGACAGGGGGGCACCGACAAGCAAGCGCTATTCGGATCGCAAGTTGGCGACGGCCTAGCCGCGGATGAAGGCGAGTATGTCCTGATTGATCGTATCGGCCTGGGTCGTCGCCATCCCGTGCGGGAATCCGGGATAGGTCTTGAGCGTGCCGTTCCTGAGCAGCTTGATGGCTAGGTGCGCGCTGTCGGCGATCGGGACGATCTGGTCGTCCTCGCCATGCATGATCAGCACCGGCGCGTCGATCGTCTTCAGGTCTTCGGTGAAGTCGGTCTCGGAAAAGGCCGCGATGCAGTCGTACTGGGCCTTGGCGCCGCCGGCCATGCCCTGGCGCCACCAGTTGTTGATCAAGCCCTGGCTGACCTTCGCGCCAGGACGATTGAAGCCGTAGAACGGCCCCTCGGGAACGTCCCGGTAGAATTGGGCGCGATTGGCCTGCAGCGCCGCGCGGAAGCCGTCGAAGACCTCCATGGGCAGGCCGCCGGGGTTGGCCGGTGTCTTCAGCATGATCGGCGGTATGGCGCCGATCAGCACGGCCTTGGCGACATGGTCGCCGCGCCCGAAGCGGGCCACGTAGCGCGTCACCACGCCGCCGCCCGTCGAATGGCCGACATGCACCGCGTTCGCCAAGCCCAAGGCTTGCACCATGGCGTGGGTGTCGGCGGCGTAGGCGTTCATCTCGTTGCCGTCGTCCGTCTGGGTCGAGCGCCCGTGCCCGCGCCGATCGAAGGCGACGACCCGAAACCCCTGGCCGCCGAAGAACAGCATCTGGGTGTCCCACTCGTCGGCGGTCAGCGGCCAGCCATGATGGAAGACGATCGGTTGGCCGCCAATCGGCCCCCAGTCCTTGTAGAACAGCTCGATGCCGTCCTGGGTCTTGACCAGACCGCTGCTCGCCCGCGATGGCGTGGACGCGATCGCGGCTTGGGTTTCGGACGGCGATAGCGTCGGCGCCGCGGCGAGGGCGGCAAGGCCGAGGCCCGACGTCATCACCGCGCGTCGTGACGCGGCTTGGTTCTTGGCTGAACGCTCGCTCATTTCAAACCTCCTGTTGGTGACCGAAACGGTCGGCTCTGGGAGGAAACTGGTCGAGGCGTCGGAGAAGGGCTTGAGCGCATCGAGCCCCATCTTGGACCCATAGCGCCCTGAAGCCAGCGCGTGACGCCCTGCCAGCCTTCAAAGGTTGGGGCTCCGACACGGCTAGGCGGCGAGCGCTGGAATTCGCGCGATCAGCAGATCGGCCAGGGCCCGCAGTCGCGGCAGGCGTCGCAGATCACGATGATAACCGAGCCATTGCGTGCGGCTCGGCGGGTTCTCGTCCAATTCGATGCGCTGGATACCCGGTGCGGCGTCGCCGAGCGGGCGCGGCAGCACCGCCAGTCCCGCGCCCAGCGCACAGAGCTGGGCCTGGACCTCGCGACTGTTGCTGCGCGAGGCGATCCTGGCCTGTGGCAGGCGGCGCGTGATCCACGCCACGTCCGGCATGCCGCCGAACGCGCTGTCCATCACCACCAACGCATGGCCCGCGCCGTCTCCAAGCGGTTCGACACAGGCCTCGGGGCGACCATATAGGCCATAGGGAATCGTCACCAGGCGGCGGGCGATCACTTCGGCTTCGCTAAACGGCACCATGCGCACGACAAGGTCGGCTTCGCGTCGCGCCAGGCTGTAGATGCGTGGATCGGTCAAGGTCTCGACCACCACGGCAGGGTAGAGCTCAGCCAGTTCGGCCAGAACCGGCGCGAGCAGCACGCGGGCGAACCAGTCCGAACAGGAAACACGAAGCTCGCCGGCCAGCGCCGCGTCGCTGCCCGACAAAGTTCGAAGCAAGGCCAGCGACTCGGTCTCCATGCGTTCGGCATGGGCCAGCAGCGTCTGGCCTTCGTCGGTCAGGACGAAACCGTCAGCGGTGCGCTGAAACAGCGCCGCGCCGATCGCTGCCTCAAGCGCCTTCAGTCGCCGGCCCATGGTCGGCTGCGACTGGCCAACTCGGCGACCCGCCGCGCCCAGCGTGCCCTCACGCGCGATCGCCAGGAAGATCGGGAGGTCGTTCCACTCCAGCGGCGCCATGCCTCATCCATTCAAAAGTGAATGGCTATCGTGCCAAGTCTTCTATTCCAGTCAATACTGTTTGGATGATCTTCTGGGCTCAACCTAACCGGAGCTAATCTGATGCGCCCGACCCAAACCATGACCGCCGCCGTCGTCGATTCTCGCGACGGCCCCTTCACCCTCCAGGCAGTGGCCCGCCCGACGCCTGGCCCAGGCGAGGTGCTTGTCCGCGTCGAGGCCAGCGGCCTCAATCCCCTCGACCTGAAAATCCGCGCCGAACAGGCGGCGCACGCCCGCAATCCGTTGCCGGCGGTGCTGGGGATGGACGTGGCGGGTGAGGTGGAAGCCGTTGGCGCGGGTGTTGAAGGGTTCGCGACCGGCGATCGCGTCTACGGTCTCATCGGCGGCGTCGGGGGCCTGCAGGGCGCCCACGCCCAGTACGTCTCCGCCGACGCACGCCTTCTCGCCAAGCGGCCGGCGAACCTCGACGCGCGCGCCGCCGCCGCCCTTCCGTTGGTGGCGATCACCGCCTGGGAAGGCCTCGTCGATCGGGCCCAGATCCGGCCGGGTCAGACCGTGCTTGTCCAAGGCGGCGCGGGCGGTGTTGGCCATCTGGCCGTCCAGATCGCGCTGGCCAAGGGCGCGCGAGTCTTCGCCACCGCCCTGGGCGAGCAGGACCAGGCCTACCTGCGCAGCCTTGGCGCGGTCGCCATCGACGGTGCGCGATCGGTCGAGGATTATGTCGCCGAGCTTACCGCCGGCGCGGGCTTCGAGGTCGTCTACGACACCGGCGGCGGCGCCCTCTTGGATGCGTCGTTCCAGGCCGTCAAAAGGTTCGGCCACGTGGTCAGCTGCCTGGGCTGGGGCGTGCACGCGCTGGCGCCGCTCTCGTTCAAGCAGGCGACCTATTCGGGGGTCTTCACGCTACAGCCGCTGTTGAGCGGTGAAGGCCGCAGCCACTTCGGCGAGATCCTGACCAAAGTGGCGGCCCTGGCGGACTTGGGGGCCTTGAAGCCGCGTCTGCATGGCGGCCGTTTTGGCTTGGACGCGCTGGACGCCGCCTACGGAACGCTGGCGAGCGGTCGGGCTGGCGGCAAGGTCGTGGTCGATGTCGCCCATCCCTGACCCCTGCGTCGGCGGCCCGCAGTGGGCCGCCGACAGCCTTTGTCGACGTCTATTCGGCCTGATGGCCGGTGTCCGCCGCCAATCCGCCCCAGGTCGCGAGGATCTCGCTATCGCGGGCGTGCTTGGCGGTGATCGCGGCGATCGTATCGGTGCCGAGCGGCAGGCGCACCGGGGGAGCCGGCGCGTTGGCCAACCACAGGATCGCGTCGGCCAGTCGGGCCGGATCCCCGGGCTGCTGGTGATTGAGCCCGCCCACCCGGACGCGGACGGCGCCGGCGGTCTCGGCATAGTCGGCGATCGTCGGCGCGCTGATTTTCAACGAGGCCGGATCGAGGAAGTCGGTGCGGAAATAGCCTGGCTCGACCGCCGTGACATGGACGCCCAGCGGCGCCAGTTCCGCCTGCAGGGCTTCCGACAGGCCTTCGACCGCGAACTTGGTGGCGCAATAGACCCCAAAGCCCGCCGCGCCCCGGTAGCCGCCGATAGAGGACATGTTGATCACGTGGCCGCTGCGCCGGGCGCGCATGGACGGGAGGACCTCGCGTGTCACAGCCAGGAGGCCAAAGACATTGACGGCGAAAAGCTGCTCGATCTCGCTGGCGCTGGCCTCCTCGACCGCGCCCACCAGGCCATAGCCGGCGTTGTTGACCAGAACATCGATCGCGCCGAACCGGTCCAGGGCCTTCTGCACGGCGACCTTGGCCTCCGTCGGTTGGGTCACGTCCAGTCGCGCGGCCAGCAGGTTGGCGCGCTCGCCAAATCGCGTCGCGACGGCGCCCGGATCCCGCGCGGTGGCGACGACGTTGTCGCCAGCTTGCAGGGCCCGTTCGGCGATCTGGGCGCCGAGACCGCGCGCCGCGCCGGTGATGAACCAGGTTTTCATTGGGGAGAACTCCTTGGGGCTCGACGGTCTTCGTTGAACCTGGGCGGCAGACTAGGTCGCCTGCGGTCGCCCTGGGTGTTGTGCTGTGTTGTGCGCCGTGAAGCCGCGCTATCGGGCGCATCGCCATGGCGTTAGCCGTCTCCGAACCCCGGGTGACGCGGCCGCTGCAGCTGAGGGTCGCCGTCCTGTTGGATCAGGCGCTTACTGCGTTGCCCGCCGATCCCACGGCCGCCAAGGTCCTGGTCTCCCGGGCGCGGGCCCTGCTGGAGACGCCGTCGCGCGATGAGAGCGGCGCCGCGCAAGGCTCGGCCAATTGCGTGCTGCCGGCCTGGCGCGCGCGCCAGATCGCCGTTTTTGTCGACGGCAATATCGGGCGCACGCTATATAGCGCCGAACTGGCCGGCGCCGCCAAGATGAGCACAGGGCAACTCGGCCGCGCCTTGAAGGCGACGTTCGGTCTGTCGCCGTCCGAATTCATCATGCAAAGGCGCCTGCTCATGGCCCAGCGCCTGATGCTCGAGACCGACGACGCCCTGGCGCAGATCGCGCAGCTTTGCGGCCTCTGCGACCAAGCCCATCTCAGTCGCGCCTTTCGCAAGGCCTATGGCCAGACGCCGGCCGCCTGGCGTCGCGGCGCTCGGACGTGAGGACGACCAAGACGGTCTCGGACGCCACGCCTGGATCGGCGCGGGGCCAGGACCCCGCGCCGTCCGACCGCGACGTTTAGACCGCCTGCAAGGCGTCCAGCGCGTCCAGCGTCCGCGTCGAATAGACCAAGGCCGCGCCGGCGTTGATGGCGATGGCCACGCCGAGGGCTTCGGCGATCTCCTCGCGCGTGGCCCCCAGTCGATGCGCCGCCTCGGTGTGGACGGTGATGCAGCCATCGCACCGCAGGCTGATGGACGCCGCCAGGGCGATCAACTCGCGGGTCCTGGCGTCGAGATGGCCGGTCTTGGACCCGGCGCCGCTGAGCGTGGCGTAGCCGCGCACGGTGTCGGGCGACAGCTTGCCGAGTTCGCCGACGCCCTTCATGAGCTGATCGCGATAGTCGTTCCAGCTGAGCATGGTCATTAGGGGTTCCTTTCTCCAGAGGTTGATGGGCCGGATGGCGGGGATCAGAGACCGAGGTCGGAGAGCGACGGGTGGTCGGCCGGCCGCGCGCCGAGCGGCCAGAAGAACAGGCGCTCGGACTCGCTGATCGGCAGGTCATTGATGCTGGCCAGGCGCCATTCCATCAGTCCGTCGGCGTTGAACTGCCAGTTCTCGTTGCCGTAGGAACGGAACCAGGCGCCCGTCGCGTCGCGCCATTCATAAGCGAAGCGAACGGCGATGCGGTTCTCGGTGAAGGCCCACAGTTCCTTGATCAGCCGGTAGTCGTGCTCCTTCTCCCACTTGCGGGTCAGGAAGGCGACGATGGCCTCGCGGCCCGTGAGGAAGTCGCTGCGGTTCCGCCAGACGCCGTCGGGCGTATAGGCCTGAGCCACGGCGGCGGGATCTCGACTATTCCAGCCATTCTCGGCCGCTTGCACCTTCTGCCGGGCTGTCTCGAGGGTGAATGGGGGGAGTGGGGGGCGCATGGCGGCCTCTTTGCAATCTGTTGGAGGGGCGAGAGACGTTGACGCCCTTCGCCCCTCGATCTGCGCACGGACCTCGCCGAACCCCGAGTCAGGCGATGTGAAGCCTTGTGAAGCCCTCCGGCGAACGGCGTTGTGCGAGGGGCTGCGACATCCTTCGCGACGCCTCACGCCCGGTCACGGCGCTTAACGCGCGCTCGGCGCGATCCCGGTCGATGCTCCTGTCATCACGACAAGGAGGCTCCCATGCGCAACATCGCCCTGACAGACCATCCCACCTGGGGCGCGCCTGGCCACGATATGGTCCGCGCTCTGATCGACGACGCGCTCAAGTCACTGGACCGCGACCGGCACGCGGCGCGCACCTATCTGGGCCAGGCACATCGGATCATTGATCGCGAATTGCATGTCGCGCTGGCCGCTCCCGAGATCGCGCCACCCCGCGCCAAGGGCGCGCGCCTCACCGGCTGGCGTATGCGCCGCCTGGCTGAGTTCATTGAGGCCAATATCGAGCGGACCATCCAGGTCGGCGAGCTGGCCAGCGTGATCCGCATCAGCACCAGCCAGCTTGGTCGCTGCTTCAACGTCACCTTCGGCCTGACGCCTTCGGACTACATCATGCGCCAGCGACTGGAGCGTGCGAGGCACATGATGCTGAGCAGCGACGAAGGCTTGGCCCAAATCGCTTACGCTTGCGGGCTCTGCGACCAGGCCCACCTGACTCGCGCCTTTCGCAAGCATTATGGCTGCCCCCCGGCCGCCTGGCGACGTGATCACCGGGGTGAGCGCCGAACCGCTCCGGCCTCGTGGACTCCCTCGGAGGCGGTCGCGTGAGGCCGCCGCCCCCGCCACGCGTTCGGCCTTACCGGGCGGTCCGCTCGGAAACCTGGGCGGACCTGACCGCTGTTCTCGCTCGCGGCGAGGCCGGCGTTATCTTCGGGCGACTTCAGGGCTTGCAGGCGCCGGACGTCGAGCGCCAAGAACCGCGGTGTGACTTGGACGAAAGCGCTTTCGGACAAGTCCTCGGACCCTGACTGTGGTTAAGTTGCGGGGCCGCGCGACACTCAAGGCTGTGTCCGCGGTGGCTCTATCCACGCCTTGATAGGGGCCAGGCCGTTTGGGGGACGCACGCGCTATCGACTCGGGCGAAGCGGCTGGCGCGCGCCAGGCGCTGTTCGGGCCCTATGTGCTCGCGCCCGAGCAGCGATTGCTGACGCGGCAGGGTGTCCCCGTCGCTCTCGGCGCGCGCGCGCTTGAGGTCCTGATCGCTCTGGTCGGCGAGCACGGCCGCGTGCTCACGCATCGACAATTGATCGAGCGCGCCTGGGCGGGCCTCACGGTCGAGGAATCCAACCTGCGGGTCGCGGTCTCGGGCCTGCGCAAGACGTTGGGCGATGGCGAGGAGGGCGCGCGCTACATCGAGAACGTCGTCGGGCGCGGCTATTGTTTCGTCGCGCCGGTGCGTTGGCTCGACCTCGAAGCCGAACAGGCCACGCCTTCCGCGCTTCCGCCGCCAGCGCGGAGCCTCTCCACACGCCTGCCGCTGCCCGCCGCGCGCGTGATCGGCCGCGACGAGGTCGTCGATCGCCTCGTGGCGGCCATGGGCGAGCGGAGCCTGATCTCCCTGGTCGGCGCCGGCGGTCTGGGCAAGACCACCGTCGCGGCGCTGGTCGCCCACACTCTCAAGGCGCGAGCGGCGGTCGAGCCGGTGTTTGTCGATCTCAGCGCGGCAGATGACGAAGCCAGTCTGGTCAAGGCGGTGGCGGCCGCCCTGGGCCTGGACGGCCCGGGCCGCGAACTCGAGTCGACGGTGCTCACCGCCCTGGCCAGCCATCGCCTGCTGCTGGTTCTCGACTGCTGCGAACATCTCGTCGAAGCGGCCGCGGCGTTCTGCGATCGGCTCACCCGCCGGCTCGACGCCTATCGCGTCCTCGTCACCAGCCGAGAGGCCCTGCGGGTCGAGGCGGAGACCGTCCACCTGCTCGAACCCCTGGCCTTTCCATCCGCCGACGACGCTGGCGCCCCGCGGGAACCGCTCGGCTATTCCGCGGTGCAGCTCTTTATCGAGCGCGCCGAGGTCAGCGGTCGGCGGGGTCCATGGACGGCGGCGGAAATGCGCCTGGCCGGGGACATCTGCCGGCGGCTGGATGGCGTGGCGCTGGCGATCGAGCTCGTCGCCAGTCGCGTGGGCGCCCTTGGCCTCAAAGGCGTCGCCGACCTGCTCGACGAGAGCCTGGGCCTGCAATGGCCTGGACGCCGCGACGCGGCTCCGCGCCACCAGACGCTGCAGGCGCTGCTCGACTGGAGCCATGATCTGCTGGGCGAACGCGACCGGCGGGTGCTGCGGCGGCTGGCGTTGTTCACCGGCCCCTTCACCTTGAAGGATGCCCATTCCGTGGCCGGAGACGTGGGCGATGACGCGCTCGATGTGGCCAACGCCTTGACCAGTCTGGTCGACAAGTCGCTGGTCTGGACCTCCCACGGCGGCGCGGGTCCCGTGCAGTTCCGGCTGCTCGACACGACCCGGGCCTACGCGCTTGCCAAGCTGACGCGCAGCGGCGAGGCGGAGGTCATCGCCGAGCGCCACGCCACGCAGGTTCTCGCGCGCCTCGCCGACGGAGGCGGCCCCGGCGCTTCGCTCTTCCAAAGACGCGCCCCGTCGACGCCGCCTGCTATCGGCGATGTGCTCGCGGCGCTGCGATGGGCCGAAGGCGCCCGCCCGGACGACCTCTTCTCGAACCTGGCCGTTGGCGCGGCGCCTCTGCTGCTGTCGCGTGCTCAACTGGAGGAGTGCGAGTCTTGGTGCGTGCGGGCGCTGAACAGGCTCGCCGAGGCGCGCCGCGGCGGGAGCGAGGAACTGAGGCTGCTGGAAGCCGTCGCCATCGCCCGGATGTTCGGTCGGGGCAACCACGACGCCGTTCGCGAGACGATCGAGCGCGGCCTGGCGCTCGCCGAGCGCCTAGGGGCGCGCTCCGACCAGGTGCAGTTGCTCGCGGGCCAGCATATCTTTCTCACGCGGCTGGGCGAGTTCTCCGCGGCGCTGGACTGTGGGCGCCAATGCGCCGAACTCTGCGACCCCGCGCGAGATCCGGGCGGGGCGGCGCTGGCCCAATGGATGCTCGGCACCTCGCTCCACCTGGTTTCGGATCAGCGTCTGGCCCAGCAGGCGATCGACCGCGGCTTTGCCTACTGGGCTGGGGCCGACGCCGACGGTGCGGATGTCTTCGGCTACGACCACAAGGTCCGCGCGATGATCGTGCTGTGCCGCGCGCTGTGGCTTCGCGGCGAGCGCGCGCGGTCGATCGAGGTGTGCGTGGCCGCCGTGGCCGAAGCCGAGCGCGGAGGCCGTCCGGTCAGCCTGTGCATCGCGCTGATCTACACCGCGTCGGTGGCGCTCTGGGACGAGGACTGGGAGAGGGCCGAGGGCCTAGTGACGCGCCTGGTCGAGCATTCGGCCCGCCACGGCATTGGCCCCTATCATGGCGTGGGCCTGGCCTTGGCCGGTGAGTTGGATATCGGTCGCGGGCGATACGCCGAAGGGGTCGAAGGGCTCGGTCAGGCGCTGGAGCGGCTGGATCGGGAAGCCCACCGCATCCTCTCGCCAGCGTTTTCCGGAACCCTCGCCCTGGGGCTCCACGCCCTGGGCGATCAAGCCAAGGCGCGCCGGAGGATCCTCTCGGCGCTGGAGGACGCCAGAGCGATCGGCCAGCACTACGACCTGCCAAGGCTTTATCTGATCGCCAGCGAGGTGCTGGCGAGCGATGGCGAAGAGGTCGGGCGCGGCTATGTGATGCAAGCTCTGGAGGCCGCGCGGGCAGGCTCGGCGCTTAGCCTGGAGCTCGCGGCGGCCACGGCGCTGCTGGCGCGCGACGCCCAGAAGGCGACGCGTGGCGAGGCGCGTGAGCGTGTGCGACAACTGCTGTCCAAGATGCCCGACCGAGACGGTCCCCCGGCCCGGAGGGCCGCCGTCATGCTGTCCGCGGTGGTCTGAGTCCGACGCTTTCACGCCGCTTCACACCCTTGAACTGGCGGCCGCGCCGCCGGCGCCGCAGGCTTTGACAAGCCGTCCGGAGCGCCTTGCGTGGCCGCGTGGCGATCGCGAAAGAGCTCATACCGACATGCTCTCCTATCGGCGTAATTTCATTGACGGCCGGCGACAGACGCCGCTCGGCCGTCTGCGCGTTGAGGTCCGGTCTCCCTACGACGGCGCCTGGCTTGGTCAGGCGCCCTTGGCCAGCCCGGACGACATCGAGTTGGCGGTCCAGGCCGCGCGCCAGGCGTTTCAGCGGCGCGGTTGGTCGGGAGCGACCCATCAGGGCCGGCTCGCGATCCTCGAGCGCTTCTGGAGTCTCTACAGCGCGCGGGTCGATGAACTGGTCCTGCTGAGCGCCCGCCAGACCGCTCTGCCGGTGACGGCGGCGCGCGACCTGATGGCCCAGGCCCTGGAGGCCGGCGAGGCCCGGCTGGCCCAAGCGCGCGGGGCGGTCAGCGGGCAACTGGTCGATCCGCGACAACCGGCAGGGGTCGTGGCGGCGATCACGGCCTGGAACGCCACTCAGCCCGACGCCCTATCCTGGCTGTTGCCGAGCCTGCTCGCGGGCTGCTCCATGATCTTGGCGCTTCCGCCGGCCTGTCCGCTGGACGGCCAGTGGCTGGGCGAACTACTGGCCGAGGCGGGGCTTCCCGACGGGGTGTTCAACATCCTGGTCGCCGACGACGCCGCCTGTCTCGGGATGGCGGCGCATTCCCAGATCGATTGGTTGGCCTTTTCCGGCCCCGCCGAACTGGCGCCAGACTTGGCGCGCGCACGCGCGGCCACGGGCAAGTCGCTCGTCCTGAGCCTGCAAGGTCGCGCGACGGGCATCTTGCTGCCGGACGCCGACCTCGGCGCGGTGATCTCAGCGCTCGGGCCACGCCTGTTCTTGGCCAGCGGCCAGGGGCCGTCCAACCCGAGCCGCCTGTTGGCGCCGCGGCATCGCCAGCCGGAACTGGTCGAGGCCCTGTCCAGCTTGGCCCGCACGCTGCCCGTCGGCGACCCGCGAGACGCTCGCACGGTGATCGGACCGCTGATTTCCGACGCGGCGCGGACGCGCGCCGCATCGCTGCTCGCCGAGGCGGCCGCCGCCGGCGCCGAAATCGTCGTGCGCGGCGATGATGCGTCGTCGCGGCAAGGCGCTGTGATGGGGCCGACCTTGGTGGCCAATGTCTCGCCCACGATGAGCCTCTTCCGCACCGAGCCCTGGGCGCCGGTCGCGACGGTGATCCCCTACGGCGACCTCGATGAAGCGATCGCCATCGCCAACGCCCTGCCGGGCCGTCCGAGCGCGGCGGTCTGGTCCGAGGAGCCGCCGATCGCGCGGGCGGTCGCCACCCGTCTGCGAGCCGCGCACGTCGCCTTGAACCCCAAGGTGCTGGTCGCCGACCTTGCCGCGGTCGCCCGCGAGCGCGAGCAGCCGTTTTCATACCTCCAAGTCCTCACCTGTTCGGAGTCCTGATCCATGGCGCGTTTCCTCCTCGTCCACGGCGCCTGGCACGGCGCATGGTGCTGGTCGCGCCTCGGGGATCTGCTTGAGCGCCAAGGGCACGTGGTGGAGGCCGTCGACCTTCCAGGCGTCGGTGAAGCGCCGGACGCGCTGGGCGCGGTGGGCCTGGACGACTGCGCGCGAACGATTACGGCCGCCATGGGAGCCGATCCGGTTTGGCTGGTGGGCCATTCCCTCGGCGGCGCGGCGATCACCGCCGCCGCGGCGATGCGCCCTCAGGGCGTTGAAGCGCTCGTCTATGTCGCCGCCAGCGCGCCGCTGGCCGGCGAGACGCATCTCCAGGCGCTCGACCTTGGCCCGGCTGGTCGCGCGGTTCCCAGGATGATCATCGACGCCGAAAGAGGCGTGGCGGCGCTGAATCGGGAGGACCGCATCGCGGCCTTCTACACGCGCTGTCCCGCCGACCTGGCCGCCTGGGCCGCCGACCATTGCGCGACCTGGCAGGCGCTGGGGCCGGCGGTGGATCCGTTACCGTGCGATCCGCCGGCCGCGATCGCCCGCTTCTATGTCCAAAGCGCCGGCGACGAGACGATTCCGCTGGAGACCCAGGCGGCGATGTGCGCGCGCCTGACCTTGGCCGGGCGCGCCTTGCTTGATGCTGGCCACTCGCCATTTCTATCCGCCCCCGACGCCTTGGCCGAAGTCCTGGCGGAATTTGAACGTTCGCCCAGGTAATCGACTCAACCCGCCGACAGGCACGTTCGGGCGCGACTTAGGCAGATCCCGCCGCCCGCGCGGCGATTTTGGGAACGGGTAGGTCGCGCCTTGTACGTCTGATCCGTGGCCCGCTTGTTGCGAAGGCGTCCGCAGTTACAGACTGAGGAGCTTTCCATCATGAGCATCATGGGTCTGACGGCCGGACAGTCCATCGCAGCCCTGACGCGAAAGGGGCCAGCGCCGTCGTCTTCGCCTTCGCCTACCGATCCCATCGCCCCGCCCAAGACGGCGTCGTTGCAAAGCCCAACGAGCCTGTTTGGCGCAGACACCTCCAACGGCTTTTCGTTGACCTTGCTGGGGCCTTCGGGCGGGGATCTCGATCCTGGGCTCAAGGCGCTGCTGAATGGGCAGCTAGAGCAGCTCGGCGCGGTCGACACCGAGGCCGGCGCGCGCGAATTGGCGCCGGATGGCGCCCCGGCTGGCCAGCGGTTCGTGACGCCGGACACGTTCCATATGGATCTGGGCGGGGGACGTTCCGTGGAGATCCACCACGGCGCGCCGGGGCAGGGCGAATACAATCCCGCCGCCATGCGGGCGATGATCGCCACGCTGGAGGCCATGCGCCATGCGCTCGGCGATCCTGTCGCATGATCGGCTCGTCGCCCCCGTCTGGGGGAGGGTGAGGGCGACGAGCCTACCGAAGCCCCGGCCGTCGCGCCGCTAGGCGCGGGAGCGACGACCGTCTGGGGGAGTTGGGCTTCGGATCCGGTTACACGCCGCGATAGACGAGGCGCGTGAAGAGTTCGGGACTGATGATCGCCTTGCCCCACACCTCGTCGAAGGCGGCGGTGGGACGGGCGGCGATCACCTGATCGACCGTCAGGCCTTGGGCCTTGAGCCGGGCGACGTTGTCGCGAATGGTCGCGAGCATGGCGCGGTAGGCCACCAAATCGTCGCGACCGCCGACGGGGCCATGGCCCGGAATGACGATGGTGCGCGGTCCGGCCTGAGTGATGCTGGCGTCGGCGGCCGCGATCATCCCGTCGATGCCGCCGCCGGCGACGTAGTCGATGAACGGATAGAGGCCGTTCCACCAGGTGTCGCCCGTCAGCAGGACGTCGGCACCTTGGAAATAGACCGATAGGTCGCCATCGGTGTGGGACGGAGCGTACGGGCGGAGGACAAGCTGGTCGCCGGCGAAGGCGATCGTCGTCGAAGCCGTGATGCGCACGTCCGCGCGCCCGCTGTCCGCGACCGGGGTGAAGGTGTGACCCCATTCCTCGACGCGGATGGTCTCCTCCAGGTGGCGGGCGGTGTTGGCGTGGGCCACCACGACCGCGCCGTCCTGGCGCGCCCAGCCGTTGCCGTCGGTGTGGTCCCAATGCCAGTGGGTGTTGATCGCATAGCGCAGCGGACCCTTGCCCACGCGCTTGAGCGCAGTCCGCATCTTGGTCTTCGACAGAGCGATCCCGTCGTCGACTAGCAGCAGACCCTCGGGGCCGCCGATCGCGGCCATGTTGCCGCCGGAGCCTTCGACGAGATAGACGCCACCACGCAGCGGCGTGAGGGTGATGTCGGCCGCGGCGGCTGCCTTGTTGATATTGGCGTAGGGCGTCTGGGCGGCCGCCGCGCTGGGCTGGGCGCCCAGCAGCGCGGCGACGACGATGGCGA
This sequence comes from Caulobacter sp. GW822-FHT07D08, assembly GCF_058798735.1. NCBI lineage: Bacteria > Pseudomonadati > Pseudomonadota > Alphaproteobacteria > Caulobacterales > Caulobacteraceae > Caulobacter > Caulobacter sp. GW822-FHT07D08. The sequence goes on along the minus strand of NZ_JBXAKU010000020.1, from coordinate 47,662 downwards.
GGGCCGCGCCTTGGCGCGAGAGGGGTTGGGGATCGCTCATGTCTTTTTTCCTTGAAGATGTCGGCGCGCAGCAACCTGTCGCGTCCCCAGACCCTGCGCCTTGCCTCATCAGCGCGCTTGAAGCCGGGCCGCGCGCTTTTGGCTGAACGCCGCCTCCAGTTCCGTCACTCGGCCTGAGCGGTCTCCGCATCGAGGCGGTGGAACACCGGCGCGACCGTCCATGAAACGGTCCCCTGGTCGATGGTGTCATGAACGGGCGAGTCAGCCAGTTCGGACATCAGCCGACGGGCGGCGGCCCGACCTTGCGCGGCGCTCTGCCAGACCAGCATGTCGATGACCTCGCCGTCCGCGTCCTGGGCGATACGCCGCGACACGAAGCCGGGCTGGCGCGAGAGCCAGGGATCGACATCGGCGTTGGCGCGGATGAAATCACCGATCGTCAGCCCCTCGGCGAGATGGAAGCGGGTGATTTCGATGGCCTGGGTCGGATGGGGTTTGGTCATGGGAAGCCTTTGATCGCTAGAGGTCTAGAACGAGATCGGTGGCGGGCCTGGCGCAGCATAGGAGCGCTTCATCCGGCGCATGATCGGCTGTCGGCGGTGCGTCGTAGGCGACGCTGCCCGACAGCACCGCGGTCCGGCACGCGCCGCAGACCCCTATTCGGCAACCGGAGGCGGGCTCGAGCCCCACCTGTTCGGCAAGGTCCAGCAGACTGCCGCCTTGCTTCGGCCAAGGCGTTGTCTTGCCAATGGACGCGAAGGTCACGAGCGTGTCGGGTATCGGCTCGCCGACCACCCGAGCGTTCTGCGGAGTAAGGGGCGCCGGGCCAAACGCCTCACTGTGGATATGTTCGGGCGCGACCCCAAGCTTGGGCAGACCTTCGCTGAGCGCCCGCATGAAGTCAGGCGGGCCGCAGAGATAGAACTCGTAGTCGTCGAGCGGCAGCGTCCGGCGGATCAGGTCGAGATCGATCCGGCCCGAGAGCACGCCACGCGCCAGGTCTTCATCGCGCGGCGCGCTATAGGCGGTGATCACGCGAAGATTGGCATGGCGGCTGGCCTGGCTCGCCACATGGTCGGCGAAGGCGTGTTCGTCCCGGCTCCGCGCGCCGTGGAAGAACCAGACGGGCCTATCGGGCGTGTCGGCCAGCAAGCTATTGAGCATCGCCACCATCGGGGTGACCCCGATGCCGGCCGAGATCAGGACCACTGGCCGCTGTGACGGGGCGTCGAGTACGAAGCCGCCCCTTGGCGGCAGGGCCTCCAGCGTGTCGCCGACCTTGGCTTGGTGAAGCCATCCCGACGCCGCGCCCTGGCGCTTGACGCTGAGGCGATAGACGTGGCCGTCGAACAGCTCCGAGAGCGTGTAGGTGCGCGTCAAACGGTTGCGGCCGATCGGCAACCGGATCGGCAGGAACTGGCCGGGGGTGAAGGTTCGCAGCGCGCCGCCATCCTCCCGTTCGAGCCAGAGCGAGCGCACGGACCGGGTCTCGTCGACGATCCGGGCGAAGCGAAGCCGCTTGTAATCCCGTGACGCCCAGTCGGTCGGCGTGGGGCTCGACCACGATCCGGTCTGCTCCAGATAGGGCGAAAGGCCGATCGCGCCGACGGCGCGAAGCGGCAGGCTCGCGGGGACACGCACCATGCGATCGACCGTGAAGCGCAGCAGGCGCTGGGCGCCGGCGTAGGCCTCGACGTCCGGACCGTCCCAGATGATCTCCGTCGTCACGGCCAGATGCAGCAGATCGCCCGTGGCGAAGTCGGGAAACACCAGCCCCGCGCGGGGATCGAGCGTGAGGTTTCCCAAGGTGTTGAACAGGAAGTTGCCCACGAAATCGGGCGCGGTCAGGACGTCGCCCTCGACCCGCACGAAGCCTGGCTTGCCGCCGCGATGAGAAACGTCGACCCCGCCGACGGGGCCAACGGCCTCGCTAGGCGGCGCGGCCGAGGCGATGAAGAAGGTGTCGGCCGTCGCGATCAGGGCGCGCGCGGCCTCGTCCAGGCCCGACCTTCGAGTGGCGGGCTCTTGGGCATCCGGTTTGCGGGGCGGGGCGGCTTCGAGCGTTCGCGTCTGGATATACTGCGGGCAGTTGCCGAAGCTCTGGTCGACGGCGATGACGAAGCCCTTGTCATCCAGCGCTTCGATCCGGCCGTTGAGGCGATTGCGACGCCGTGTGGGCAGTTCGATGCCCAGCACGCCCACCGCTCCGCCCAGGCGCAGACCCGCGGCGGCGGGGTCTTCCGCATGAGGCCGAACGTCGACCGCCAGCCTTGTCGGCGTCGGCGCGTGCGCGAAGCCGGCGGCGGCGGCGATCAAGGTCGCGCAGGGCCATTGGTCCTCGCCCCGCACGCCCAACACCAGGAACGGGACCTGTGCGAAAAACTGTTGGTGCTGCTCGGGCATCTCGCCCCGGATCACCTTCCGCCCCAGAGCCTCGATCCTGTCGCGCACGCCCACGCGATCCTGCACCGCCTGTTCGCCGGCATGGAACGGCGAACGGGCGTGCGGCCAGACGGGAAGTGAGGGCATGGACATCGTGGGACCTCCAAGGGGTTGGGTCGTCTCAGGCGAGCCAGCAGGTGGCGAGATGGAGGCTCTCGCCTCGCTCGATCTCGATCAGGAGACGCCCCTCGATCGGTGATGGCGCGGGTTCGGCTTTAGGCTCGGGAGCCTTGGCCGGGCGAGGGCCCGGCGCGCCCGAAGACAGGCGCGCCGAGTGTTCGAGATCTGGTCGACGTCGGGGTGTCACGCCCGCAGGCCCACGGCCGAGGCCGGCATCGGGACGAAACCCGGCAAGGCCTCGATCCGGGCGATCCAGGCCAGCACGGCGCCGTAGTCGTCGAGCGCGACGTTGCCCTCCGGCGCGTGGGCCACGTACGAATAGGCCGCCACGTCGGCGATGGTGGGACGGGATCCGGCCAGGTAGTCCGACCGCGCGAGCTCCTCGTCCATCACCTTGAGGATGGCGTGGGCCTTGGCGATGGTTTTTTCCGGATCGAGCTTGGCGCCAAACAGGGTGATCAGTCGCGCCGAGGCCGGTCCGGCGGCGATCTCGCCGGCGGCGATCGACAGCCAGCGCTGGACCCGCGCGGCCTCGTGCGGAGCTTCCGGCAACCAGTCCGAGCGGCCCGTCTTCTTGGCCAGATAGACCAGGATGGCGTTGGAGTCGGCGATGCTCGCCGTCCCGTCCTTCAGCACCGGCACCTGGCCCAGGCTGTTCATCGCCAGGAAGGCCGGCGACTTGTGCTCGCCCTGGGCCAGGTTGACGTCGACGATGTCGACCTTCTCGCCGAGCAGCGAAAGGAACAGCCGGGCGCGGTGGGAGTGGCCGGACAAGGGAAAGTGGTAAAGCGTCAGGGACATGGGGATGACCTTCCGGTTGGCTGGCGGACACCGCTCGGAGGCGGGGTTCGACGAGCGGATCCCTGCATGATCGGCCCGGTCCGCGCGGGCGGCTTGAAGCCGCGCCGCGCGCCCTTGAACCAACGGGGACCGTTCAGTCGGCTTGGCGGGGAAAGGCCATCGGCAGGTCGTGATAGATCCTGTGCGTCTGGATCAGCCATGCGCTGTCGCGCTTCTGCAGCGTGGGCCGGTAGTAGCCAGACTCGATCGGGGTGATGGCGCCCTGGGCTCCGGCCGCCGTGGCGGGCCATCCCTCGGCCGGCTCCTCCGCGCCCAAGACGTTGAACACGATGAACTGGGTGTCGAGTTCGGCGACGTCGCCATCGATCGAGACCAGGGCGTCGTGCGTCGTGTGGTGGCTCCAGCCGCGGGGAGGGTGGGGGCGCATCATCGCGCTGACCGCGTTGGCGATCGCCTCGCGCCCTTCCAGGACACCCAGCAACTGGCCCGCGCCGCCCTTATCGTAGTGGATCTCGACCGTAGCCCCCTCGATGAACAGCGCCGCCATCGCGGCGCCGTCTCTCTGGTCGGCGGCGCGGACATAGCGCGCCATAACCTCGCGAACAGCGATTTCGTCAGTCATGTCAGTCTCCAAGCTTGGGGCGGGGGCCAGGCCCGATGTCTGGCCCTCTCTGACGCACGCTGAGGCGGCCTCGCCGCGAGGGCTTGGCTAGATCGCGCCCCCCAGCTCGCGTCAAATCAGGTAGCCGCCAGCCACCTCGATCGACTGGGCGTTGATCCAGGCGCTCTCATCGGACAGCAGACTCGCCACCACCCGGCCGACGTCGTCCGGCTCGCCGACGCGGCCCAAGGCGGTCTGTCCCGCGAGCAGTGTCTCGAACTCGGCGTTCAGGCCTCCACCGAGGTCGGTGCGGATCGCCCCCGGCGAGACGGCGTTGGCGCGGATGCGCCGATCGCCAAACTCCTTGGCCATGTAGCGCGTCAGGACCTCGAGCCCGCCCTTGAACGCCGCGTAGGGGGCGACGCCCGCCGTGGCGACGCGGGTGGTGGCGCTGGTGATGTTCACGATGGCCCCGCCGTCGGCCATCAGCGGGAGCAGGGCCTGGGTCAGGAAGAACGGCCCCTTCAGATGCACGTTCAGGAGCCCGTCGAACTGGGCCTCGGTCACGCTGGCGATCGGCTCGAAGAGGCCATGGCCGGCGTTGTTGACCAGGAAGTCGAAGCGGTCGCGCGCCCAATGGGCCTCAAGCGTCAGGCTGACGGCGTCGCGAAACGCGGCGAAGCTCGAGACCTGGGCGACGTCGAGCGGCAGGGCCTTGGCCTTGCCGCCCATCGCCTGGATCTCGGCGACGACCGCCTCGGCGCCCTGGGGATGGCTGTTGTAGGTGACGATCACGCCCACGCCGCGCTGGGCGCACTGCAGGGCCGCGCTCCGACCCAGGCCCCGGCTCGCGCCCGTGATGATGACGACTGACATGTTCGCTCTCCGCGCTGATCGAGGCGTGGGAGATAGGCCGGTGGGTCTCTTTCGGCGCTGGGAGATCCTGCCTGATCCTTGCCTGATCCTGCTTAGTGCTTGCGCAGGACCAAACGGCCGCGCAAGCAGCGTGCATGGAACAGCCCTTGAACGAGCTGCGCCGTCTCGCGGCGCGCGCTGAGAACCGGCGGACCGAGACTGGCATACCGCGATTGGCGATGGCCCAGGGGGTCATCCCTGAGCATGAACTGGCCGCGGTCTACGAACCGATGATCAATCTGATCCTTCGAGGATCGAAGTCGATGACCATCGGCGACCAGACGCTGCGGTATGATCCGGCGACCTATTTCGTGATGTCGGTCGATCTGCCGGCGATAGGGACCGTCCACGCCGAGCCGACCGGAGAGCCCTATCTCGCCGTAAGCCTGACGCTCGACCGCGCCGTGATCGCATCGCTCCTGGAGCAGGCACCTCTTTTGGCCGGGGAGGGGGCTGGCTTCTCCGTCGCCGCGATCACGCCGGAACTGCTCGACGCCTGGATGCGGCTGATGCGGCTCACGGAGCGACCGGAAGACATTCCCATCCTCGCGCCCGCCTATGAACGCGAAGTCCTCTATCGCGTGCTCCAGGGGCCGAACGGCTGGCTGTTGCGCGACATAGCCACGCCCGGCACAGCGCTCTCTGGCATTCATACGGCCGTGCGATGGATGCGTGAACACTTCGATCATCCTGCGCCGATTGAAGATCTGGCGCGTCTTGCGGCCATGAGCGTCTCGGCCTTCCATCGACGCTTCAAGGCGGTGACCAGCATGACCCCGCTGCAATTCCATAAGACAATCCGCCTTATCCAGGCGCGACGCTTAATGGTGAGCGAGGCGTTGGGAGCCGCTGAGGCGTCTGATCGCGTTGGCTATGAAAGCCCATCACAGTTCAGTCGCGAATATGCTCGGTTGTTTGGTCGCTCGCCAAGGCGGGACGCCGCGGCGCTGATTGGCCAATGGCGAGGTCCTTCGGGAGGCTAGGGCTGGGCGGCTTGGCCAGCCTGCGTCTAGATACGACGGTGCCAAGCAATGCCGGCGGGGTGCGAGGATGTCCGGCGGACCGCCGGCTTACTCCGTGCGCAGACGCAAACATATTGTCGAACGTCGTGTTCGTGGAGAAGTTGGAGAGTCCGCTTCTGGCGCTTGCGCGCCACAAGCCCTGACCGCGATGACTTGATCGTTCGAGGGCAGGATGCTCTCGCGCTAGCGCGTCTCTACGAACCGATAGGCGCGCGGAGCCTCGCGAATGAGAAGACCTCGGCTCTGGGAGATGTCGGCGAGTTCGAACTCGTAGCCATCTGCGCCTGGCGTGATGGTGACGAAGGTGACGGTCCCGTCGTCGTTCTTGCGGCTAGCGACCTCGCTGGCCCAACCGCCGAAGTCGAACACCGTCTTGTCGCCCTCACGCCGGACAACGAGATCACCCAGATCGGCGTTGGCGTAACGGGCCGCGAGCTTGTCGACGACCGCGCGGTAGGCCGGCGCGGTCAGGGTCTGTCGACCTTCGCCGCGGCTGGCCTTAAACGCCTTGCCGTAGTTGGCCAGGTCGGCCGCCGCCCGAGGTTCGCCGTCGAACAAGACCTCCAAAAGTCGCCGCCGGAACGCCGAGCGTAGCGCCGCGCCGGAGTCTGAATTGGTCAAGATGACCGCGCCGACGCCCTGATCGGGGAGCCAGATCATGTCGGCGCGATAGCCGTACTGCGTGCCGCCATGGTGGATGACCGGCACGCCCCAGATGCGGTCGATCTTCAGGCCCATGCCGTAATATTCGTCGCTGCCTTCGGTGACCTGGGGAATTCGGCGCGCCAGGAGCGGGCCCTCGGCGATGTAGCGCTCGCCGTTGGGAAGCCGCCCCTTGGCCAATTCCATCCGCACATAGCGCAGCATATCGCGCGTCGTGCTCCATTCGCCCCCGTCCGGGCGCGAGGGGATGCCGGCGGCGTTGAGCCCCATCACGGCGACCTGCTGGCGGCCATCGATGTCCAAGGCGTGCGGCGCGGCATGGTCGCCCGCCAGGGCCTTTCCGTAGTCAAAGGTCGTGCGCGACATGCCAAGCGGGTCAAACACCAGCGCTTGCATGGCCGCGTCATAGGCCGCGCCCAGTTCACGATCGGGTTGCTGGACGTACGCGCCCAGATAGCCGCCCGAGGCCGCGAGCAGATTGGAATATTGATAGAGGTCGCCAAAGCCGCTGGTCGGCTGCATCGTCGACAGCCAGGTTAGGACGGTGGAGGCCTGGGCCTTGTCGCCCTGGAAGATCCACGGCAGGTCCTGGCGAGGCAGGCCCGTACAGGCGCAGACCAGATGCTTGACCCGCACCTGGGCCGTCGTCGCGGCGTCGCCCAAGCGGAATGCGGGCCACAGCGAAGAGACGGGCGTTTCCCAGTCCATCTTTCCCTGTTCGACTAGCTTGGCGAGCATGAGCGTGGTGAGGGCCTTGCCGTTCGAGCCGATCATGAAGGCGGTGTCGGCGTCGACAGGCTCGGGCTTGCCCAGCTCGCGCACGCCAAAGCCGCCCTCGAACAGGATCTTGTCGTCTTGGATCAGACCAAAGCCGACGCCAGGGATGTCGAGGTCGGCCCGCGCGGTTTCGATCAGTTCCGTCAAGGCGGCCAGACGCGCCGCATCAATCTTGTGTGCGGTCCGCCCGGCGAAGGACTCGCGCTCATAGCCGGAGGGCAGCAGTTTGTTGAGGATCACCTCAACCTGGGAATCGCGCTTTTCCAAAACCTCGTCGGCCATGTCCTGAATGACCACAGTCCAGCGGTCGCCCTTACGCAGCGCCCGGGCCCAGATCGTGCGTTCTTCGCCGGCCGGCGGTTGGTAGCTGTAGACGCGAACCTGGTCCCAGCCGTCGCGAACCGTACGATCCTTGGCGCCCTTCAGCGCGGGCGCGGCGGCGGCGCGATAGGCTGACCAGGCCGCCGCCACCGCCACATCGGCCTCGCCTCCGACCGTGTCGGAGACAAGGATCGAAGATCCGCTCTCCGGCGCGTCGAGACGTATCGCGCTCGCTGTCTTGAGGAGAGACCATCCGCGCGGCGCGACCAGCCGCGTCCCGTTCAAGGTCTTGATAGGCGTATCGAAGGCAATCACTTTGGCGGCCTCCGCGACGCTCGATTGCGGTCGGGCGATCGCAAGGCTGGGCGCCGCGACCAGGACGCCCAGCGCGACGACCAAGGCCGGGCTACGCCATCCGGCCTGACGCGCGCCGAAGCTTCGGGTGGACGACGGAGTGATTGGAGACTGCTGCAAGATTGGCTCGCTGGCGTGGGGTTGCCGATACCCGCGCGAAACGAGCACGCTGGCGAGCCCGGCCTTCGCAGATCAGGCCGGAGAAAACCTTCGTCGGCCGGCGGCGTGCGATCAAGTTACAAGCTTGAAACGTCGCATCGGGCGCAGCCACCACGTCGATATAGGGCGCCTTGCCTGGCCTTTATCGCGAGGGCGCTGAGGTCCGGTTGTTGGAGGCGTAGCAACTTCCGCTCATGGCGCGGAACAGTCGTTATCGTCGGCCCAACGCCGCGACCCCATCGGCCCGAAGCTCTCCATTTGGAGCAACGTGTAGATACAGGGCTTGTCGGGTGAGGGAGCACGCGCTCTTCGCGGGATGAGCATCGAACAACCGGGAACTGCCAGTCCAGACCACTGTCGGCCGCGGATCGGCATTTTGAAAACCTCAGTCATTCGACGCTGGTGCGGCGCCGGATGTGGGATTCACGGGTCCGCCCAACACGTCGGGATAACGAGCGGCTGTCGCGGCCAGGTTGGTGGGCACGCCGGTGAGTGGGCCCGAGAGGAACGCCGCGAGAATGTCGGCCGCCGCCTGCTGTGTGGCCGCGGGCCCGCGGCCGCCGCCCACCACCTGCGCCAACAGCCAGCGCCCCGGCGGGGCGAAGAAGACGGGCGCATCGGTGAAGCTGTAGTGGTTGGCGTGCTTGATCTCAAAGTGGAAGCCCGGCCCGGTCATGCGGGCGAGTAGCTTGCCGTTGCCGTTGATGAAGAGGTCGCCGTGATGCGTCTCGGCATTGTCGCTCTGCAGCAAGAGGAAGGGCCGGGTCAGCTGACGGTCCGGCAGGTCCCCATAGGGCGTGCCATCGATGTTGGCGGCGGCCACGATACGCGGGTCTTCGCTCATCGCCATGGCTGAAGCCGCTCCACCGAAGGAGTGGCCGATCACAGCCACCTTCGCGGCCTCGATCCGGCCGCCCCGCAGCAGCGGCGACAGCGCCTCCGGGCGCGCGAGCTGGTCGATGACGAAACGAATGTCGGCGGTCCGCACGATCTGCTGGTCGGGCATGAATTGGGTGCGATCTGGCGGGAAGATCTCCTGGAGCCCGACCACCCGGCCGTCCGGAAGCTGGGTCACCGCCGACTCGTAGGGATGGTCCAGCACGAAGACGACGAAGCCACGGCTGGCGAGCCGGGTCGCCAGTCCGGTATAGACGGCGCGGGGCGCGCCGTAGCCCGGCGAGAAGATCACCACCGGCCAGGCCCGATCGCGGTGCGCGAGCGGTGCAAGGGCCACAGCGTGGGTATCGATCTGGCCGTAGCGATGCAGCATGAAGCCGGGCATGATGCCGACCTGGCTAGGCATGTGGCCGATGCCGTCGATGTAGGGGAGACGCGCGCCGCCGGAATGATAACGGCGCGTCGTCGGATACCAGGTCTGGGCGATCACGCTTCGCCGGTCGCCCGTGTCGGTCGTATGCGGCTCATCCCGCGACGCGTCGGTCCAGCGAAAGACCTGAGTCGCGACGGCGTAGCGGCCGTCGGGCGGCGGTAGCGTCGGGACGGCGGGCAGGATCCAGACGCCGATGCATGCGACGGCGATCCCGACCAGACCGAGGCGACCGATCCAGCGCAACACGACGCCCGTGCGGACCAGCGGCAGGGCGCTCAGCGCCAACAGGAGATGGGCCGGCAGATCCTGCCAAGTGAAGCCGTACAAGGCCCATTTGGCCGCCGCCAGCAAGATGCCCAGGCCGGCAGCGGCGATCCGCAGCCTTGGCCGCCAGGCCGGCGCGATCAGCCGCCACGCCGCCAGGACCAGCACTGCGGCTAGCATGATTAGATCGAATATCAACATCGCTTTACTTGGCTTTCTACATGCAACCAGACAAGTATTTCTTCACAAGCTTGGTGACGTTCAAAGGCTTGAGGCGCTCGACGCGGAGCGGGCGGGGTTGGTGATGGGCCATGATGGGGGCGATGCGCGTTGGGCGCCGCCGAAGGCGACGGTCGTCTGAGAAGGGCAAGGCGCGAAGCTTCGCGCCGACGAATCCGTCCAAAAAAGACGGACGCGTTCAGCCCTGCGGAAAGCGCGTGCGGATCATCGTCATGGCAAAGAACCTATTGCGAGGTGGTGCGAGCGGCAATCTGGAAGGCCTTAAGTGGTGGCCAAAAGTCCGATCCTAGGTTGGGAGCCAGAGGCAGCTAATGGCGACCGCGACTGACAGTCGAACGCCCAATTAGCGAAGGGGTTGGTCAGCGGCCGCTCCGTTTTAGGGGCGGGGCTCGAGCAGATCACCTCTTCAGGTAAAGCCACTGCAGGCCCTGCATCAGGCCGATCGGGAAAGTGGTTTCGTGGAAACCATCGTCCACGACGTTTGTCCTGATCTCCAAGCTCGGATAGGCGCGGCTTTTCAGCATCGCCGCCAGGCGCGACTGGTCGGCGACCATGTCGTTGTCGCAATCGGCGCATCCGCCGGGCCCCGGATGCTCACGCGAACCCGTCGCCAGATAGATTCTGGCCGGCAGGTCCTTGTGAGTCGCCGCGTAGGCCGCTTCGCTTTGCAGGACCGCCCGGTCGGCGAACCAGATCGAAGGGCTGGTCAAGATGTAGTTGCGAAAGAGCTTGGGCTCATGGAACGCCACCCACAGTCCAAAGAGACCGCCGTAGGACTGCCCCGCCAGGGTGCGGTCGACGCGATCGACGCGGTAGCGTGTTTCCACCAGCGGCATCACAGCCTGCTTCAGAAAGGTGAAATAGGCTTCACCGCCGCCGGTGACGCCGTTGATCTCATGATCGCGCCAGGGCGTCAGATCGCGTCTGCGGCTGTCGGCGGCAACCTCGCCGCGCGCGTACGACAGGCCCACGATGATGAACTCCCGAAAACGCCCGTGATTGAACGGCACCCGCGTCAGACCTGAAGCGACCTGGAAGGTGTAGGGGCCATCGGTGAGATAGAGCACGGGATACCGGCGGCCCGCATTGGCTGGCTCGTCGTACCCGGGCGGGGTCTTGATGTAGATTTCATAGTCGCGCCCTGAGTCGGCTGAGCGCAGCGGGATCACCGTGCTGTTCTCGATGACGAAGCCGCCGGCCGCGCTCGGCGCGTTGGCGCCGACCGCGTTGGCGGCTCCCTCGGCGACGGGTCCGTTTACGGCGGTGGGGCGTCGTGCATCACCGCACGCACTCAGAACCATGGCCGCCGCGAAGATCGCAAATCGCAGGGAAAAACGCATGAACGCCACCTAATCCACCTTGGGCATGCATCAGTACAGTCTAGGTGGCCCAAGGCGAGACCCTGCGGACAGCAATCCCCAGGGATATTGTCGAAGACCTTATCGTCGGCTTGGAGGCGGCTTTTCCAATAGCGGCCGGAGCTGAAAGTCCGGAGAGCTGGAGCGGAGCCGACTTCCGCTCCTGGCGCCAGACCGACGATCATAGGGGCGTGGACGGCGCGATGGACAAAGCCTCGCGTCCGGCGCGCAGGGTGCTGACGACCCCAGCGGTCAAGGCAAGTGCCGCCCCGATCCCCAAGCCGAGTCTCGGCGCAAGGTCGACGGAGGTAGCGGTGAAGAGCGCCGTCATGAGCACCGCGCCGGCGGTCTGGCCGGTCAGACGGGCCGTTCCCTGCAGGCCGCCGGCCGCCCCGCTACGTTCCGGAGGTGCGCCCAGGAACAGATTGCGGTTGTTGGGCGCCTGAAACAGGCCAAAGCCCAGGCCGCACAGCATGACGCAGGGAACCAGGATCCGGGGCGCGCTCGTGGCCCAGATCGCCATCGCGCAAAGGGCCAGGGCGAGAACGCCGCCGCCCAAGGCGCAGAGCCAGGCGGTCGAGACACGGTCGGACAGATGGCCAGCGACCGGCGCGGCGATCGCCACCGTCAATGACCAGGGGGTGATGCAGAGCGCCGTCTGCAATGCGCTGAGGCCCAGGCCGTGCTGCAGGTAGAAAGGCAGCGCCACCAGGGCCGCTGTCTGGCCGGTGAACAGGCACACCGAGGCGGTCGCCGAGAGGCTTATGGAACGCACGCGCAACAGGTCCAGTGGGACGAGGGGCAACGCCTTGGGGGCTTCGCGACGCACCAGCAGGGCTAGCGCAGCCCCGGCGCCGAGCAACAAGACGATGGAAAGGTGCGGACGGGTCGCCAGCAGGTCCACGCCGACGACCAAGCCGGCGAAGACACAGCCGTTGAGAACGATGCTGACGAGATCCAGCGGTCGCAAGGAGCCAGGTGAGCGGGGCAGGGCGCGGGTGGCCAAGAGCGCCGCGGCGCCGATCGGTAGGTTCAGGGCGAACAGCCAGGGCCAGCTTGCTGCCGAGAGGATCACCGCGCCCAAGGAGGGACCGGTCGCCGTGGCGAGTGCGACAGTCAGCGCATTCCAGCCGATGGCAGCCCCGAAGCGGTGAGGCGGCACGACTTGGCGCAGCAGGGCGACGCCCAGAGCCATCGCCGCCGCGCCACCGAGCCCCTGAAGAAATCGCGCCGCCACAAGCCAGGATAGGGACGGCGCGGCGGCGCAGAGCGCCGAAGCCGCCGTGAAGAGCGCTACTCCTGCGGTGAAGACCCGCCGAAAGCCGAGGCTCTCCCCGAGGGCGGCGCAAGGGAGAAGCGCCATCACCAGCGCCAGCTGGTAGGCGGTCATCACTAGGACAGACCTCGCAGGCGACACCTGCAAGGCTTGGCCGATCGACGGCAGGGCCAGGTTAGCGATCGCTGCATCCAGAACCACCAGCATCGTGGCCGCCAGCACCGCGGCGATCGCCTGGACGGAGCGCGCGGTCATGGTGCGCCCAGCGTCCACGCGCCGTTCCGTTTCTCGTAGCGCGTAATCCTGTGCTCTTCGGTGTCCTCAACCTTCAGGTCGCGTTCGGTGAAGCGGAACAGCAGGGCCGGACCGCTCGTGCAGCGCGTGTCGTGAATGTCTCCTGGCAGATAGACCTGCACCTGGCCGGGTTGGACCAGAGTGGTGTTGCGCTTGACCAAGCGCGGCGTCCTGTTGGTGCTGTCCAGGCGCCCATAGGTCCCCATCTCGCTTTGGCCGCGCTGGACGCCATAGATCACCCAGCTGCGGCCGTGGTCGTGCGGCGGCCGGTAGAGGCCCGCGGGCTCGGCGTGGGCCAGCAGCATGAAGCCGTGATCGGGATCGCGATACAGCGCCTTGCTGAGCGGCGGCTCCGCATGCAGATCCGCCAACCACGCTTCGGTCACCGGCGATTGGAGCAGCGCCGTCAAATGACGGCTGCACGCGGCGACGAGGTCGCTGGTCAACGGCCCCCAGTCGGATCGGACGTTGTCGATGAACGCTTCCAAGGCGGTCTTGGTCACGGCTGTCTCCTTCGGTTCTGACCGAGACATAGCCGTGAGCTCGATGGGGCGGAACGCGCACCATTTGCACTTCATTCGTGCGTTTAACGCCATATCAGAAGCGAGGTCGTGCTAGGCTCGACCGATGTCGACACCCGACCTCAATCTGCTCGTGGCCCTGGATGTCCTGCTTGTGGAGGGCAGCGTCGCGCGGGCGGCCAAGCGCCTGCAGCTCAGCCCTTCGGCGATGAGCCGGACCCTTGCGCGGCTGCGCGAGACAACCGGCGATCAACTGCTTGTCCGGGCCGGCCGCTGCTTGGTGCCAACGCCCCGAGCGCTGGCGCTGCGCGAGAACGTCGGTCAGCTGGTTGGCCAGGCTGCGGCGGTGCTGCGCCCGGTGGAGCGGCTCGATTTAGCCCACCTGGCCCGCACCTTCACCCTTCGCGCGCGCGAAGGCTTCGTGGAGAACTTTGGGGCCGAGCTGGTGTCACGGGTGTCCGAACAGGCTCCGAACGTGCGGCTCCGTTTTATCGCCAAGCTCGACAAGGACAGCACGCCGCTGCGCGATGGCAGCGTCGATCTGGAGACCGGCGTTGTCGAGCTAACGATTGGACCAGAGGTTCGGGCCCAGGGGCTGTTCGAGGATCACTATGTGGGCGTCGCGCGGCTCGGGCACCCGCTGAGCCTTGGACCGGTGAGTTCGGCGGATTATGGCGCCTGGCGTCACGTCGACGTCGTGCTGCAGGGCTCCGAAAAGCCGCCGATCGACGCCTGGCTGGCGGCGTCCGGCGTGGTGAGGGACATCGCCGCCGAGGCCGGCGGCTTCGCAGCGGCGCTGGCCCTCGCACGGGGATCTGATCTGATCGCCACCGTCCCCGAACGCCATACCCGCGCGCTGCGAGCCGGCATGTTCTGGTTTCCGCTGCCGGTCCCATTGCCTGGGTTCATGGTGTCCCTGCTGTGGCATCCTCGGACGGATGGCGACGCCGCGCACCGTTGGCTTCGCGGTTGCGTCCACGAGGTCTGCACCGGTGGCCTAGAGTAACACGATTAGGTCGGGTTTCCGGCGGGAAGCCAATGTCTGGTTATGGTGCACGACCGACTTTGACGTCGATTGACCCGACTTTGCCTTGGAATGGCGACTCGGACTTTGATCCCGCCGCCAACGAGGATCCGATGACCCCTGACGAATTTTCAGCGCTGGCGATGAGCTTTGGCCCGAGCGTCCAGGCCAAGCCGATCCTCGAAACCGTGCAGTTTCGCGTCGGCGGCAAGGCGTTCGCGACGTTGGGTTGGCCGGCGGCGGGCTGGGCGGTCGTCAAGGTGGCTTCATCTCGCCAGGCTTGGGCGCTTTCGCTGAGCCCTGGCTTGGCGCCCGAACCGGGCCGTCGGCGCAAGGCGGGTATCGTTCTGATGCAGCTGGCTGCGATCGACGAGGCGGTGGCGGTGGATCTGCTCGCGGACGCCTGGTCCTTCGCGCATCGGAGCGCCGCGCCGCGCGGACGAGCGGTCGGTGTGGCGGCTGGGCGCGCTCTTTCGGCTTAGGCCGGACGGACTGATCCCGCCGTTTGCCTGTCTTTGTACGCCAGGGCCCGATCAGGCGATTTGGCTGTTGAGATCGGCGATTTGCAGGTCTTCTTACTCATCCCCGTAAGCAACGGGGATCCGACGTGGACCTTTCCGAAACCCAAGCCGGGCGCGACCGCAGCCGCCAAATGCTGCGCACCGCACTTGGACCGCTGCTCCTGGCGCGGCTCGAAGATCCCGGCGTGGCCGAGGTCATGCTCAATCCCGATGGCCGGGTGTGGCTCGACCGTTTCGATGCGGGTCTGGTCGATGCGGGCCTGTCGGTTTCGGCCGATGACGCCGAACGGATCCTGCGGCTGGTCGCCCACCACGTGGCCGCCGAGATCCATGCCGAACAGCCGCGGCTGTCGGCCGAGCTCCCCGGCACGGGTGAGCGCTTCGAGGGCCTGATGCCGCCCCTTGCGGCCGCCCCGACCTTCTCGATTCGCAAACCCGCCAGCCTGGTCTCCCGGCTGGACGACTATGTCCGCGCCGGGATCATGACCGAGCGGGAAGGGCAGGTGCTGGCCGTCGCGGTAAGAGACCGGGCCAATATCCTGGTGGCGGGGCCGACGTCGAGCGGCAAGACCACTCTGGTCAACGCACTCCTAGCCGAGATCGCCATGGGCGGCGACCGCGTCATCCTGTTGGAGGACCTGCGCGAGCTGCAGTGCGCGGCCGTCAATCAGGTGGCCCTGCGGACCCGCGACGGCGTGGCCAGCCTCACCGACCTCGTTCGCTCGTCCCTGCGCCTTCGGCCCGACCGCATCATCATCGGCGAGGTCCGCGGTCCCGAAGCCCTCGACCTGATCAAGGCCTGGGGCACCGGTCACCCCGGCGGTGTGGGCACCTTGCACGCCGGCTCGGCCCTGGGCGCGCTCCTTCGCCTGGAGCAGCTGATCCAGGAAGCGGTGGTCACCGTGCCGCGCGGCCTGATCGCCGAAACCATCGATGTCATCGCCGTGCTCGCCGGACGCGGGCGACAGCGACGCTTGATCGACCTTGTCCGCCTGGAGGGCTTTGGCCCCGACGGCGCCTATCAGCTCAGCCCCGCCTGAGACTCTAAGCCCCCCAAACCCCGATATTGTTGAAGGAGATGGCCTCGTGTCCACGAGCCTTGCCCTGCCGCGCGCCCCCATGCCTGCTCATCGGACGCCCGGCCTGCCCCCCAGAGCGCGCCGCTTTCGCGATCGGCTTCCCAAGCGGGGGCCGTGGATAGTCGCTGGTCCGACGCTTGGCCTGGCGCTCGTCAGCGCTCAAGCCCAGGCGGCCGGTTCGGGCATGCCCTGGGAAGAGCCGCTGCAGCAGATCCTGGAGTCGGTCGAAGGACCGGTGGCCAAGATCATCGCGGTGATCATCATCATCGTCACGGGTCTGACCCTGGCGTTCGGTGAGACCTCCGGCGGTTCGCGCAAGCTGATCCAGATCGTCTTCGGCCTGTCGATCGCCTTCGCCGCCAGCTCCTTCTTCCTGTCATTCTTCTCGTTCGGCGGCGGAGCGCTGGTCTGATGGCCGGCGATCGCGCCTTGGGGTTCGCCGCGCCCGTCCATCGGGCCCTGACCGAACCGATGCTGCTGGCCGGCGCCCCGCGCGCGATCGCCCTGGTCAACGGCACCCTGGCCGCGGCCCTGGGCCTTGGCCTGCGCCTCTGGATCGTCGGGCTTCTCGTCTGGCTGGTCGGCCATGGACTGGCCGTCTGGGCCGCGCGCCACGACCCGCAGATCTTCGACGTCGGTCGCCGCCACGTGCGTCTGCCGGCCCACCTGGAGGTCTGAGCCATGCTCGACCTTCGCGAATATCGCCGCCAGCCGGTGCGCCTGGCCGACTACTTGCCGTGGGTGGCCCTGGTCGCGCCCGGCGTCGTGCTCAACAAGGACGGCGCCTTCCAGCGCACCGCCGAATTCCGCGGCCCCGATCTCGACAGCTCGACCGACGCCGAAGTCGCCGCCGTCGCCGCGCGGCTGAATGGGGCGCTTCGGCGTCTGGGGTCGGGCTGGGCGATCTTCGTCGAGGCCCGGCGTGACCCGTCGGCGGCCTACCCGACGAGCGCGTTTCCCGATCCGGTCTCGGCCCTGGTCGAGGAGGAGCGGCGCGCCGACTTCCTGGGCAGCGGCGAGCACTTCGAGAGCCGCTACTTCCTGACCCTCAGCTATCTGCCGCCGGCCGAGCAGCGCGGCCGGGTTGAAGGGCTCTTCGTCGAGGGACGCAGCAGCGCGGACGTCGATTGGCGCGCCGAGCTGGCCGCGTTCGTCGATCGCACCGACCGTTTCCTGGCGCTGCTCGATGGCCTGATGCCGGGTCTGGCGTGGCTGGACGACGCCGCGACCCAGAGCGTCTTGCATGGCGCGGTCACCACGACGCGCCAACGCGTAGCCGTTCCCGAGACGCCGATCTATCTCGACAATCTTCTGGCGACCGAGCCGCTCGCCGGGGGTCTCGAACCCCGCCTTGGCCGCGCGCACCTGCGCACGCTGACCGTGGTCGGGTTTCCGCCCGCGACCACGCCGGGGCTCCTGGACGACCTCAACCGATTGGCCTTCGCCTATCGCTGGTCGACCCGGGCGCTGTGCCTGGACAAGACCCTGGCCACGGGCCTGCTGACCAAGATCCGCCGCCAGTGGTTTGCCAAGCGCAAGTCGGTGCTGGTGCTGCTGCGCGAAGCCCTGACCCAGGAGCCCTCGGCGCTTGTCGACAACGACGCGGCCAACAAGGCGGGCGAAGCCGACCTCGCGCTTCAGGATCTCGGCGCCGACGCCGTCGGCTATGCCTACGTTACCGCCAGCATCGTGGTCTGGGACGAGGATGCCGCGCGGGCCGACGCCAAGCTCGCCCTCGTCGAAAAGGTCATCCAGGGGCGCGAGCTGACAGTCATCCGTGAGAGCGTCAACGCCGTCGAGGCCTGGCTGGGAACAATCCCAGGGCACGCCTACGCCAATCTGCGCCAGCCGCCGCTGTCGACCCTGAACCTCGCGCATCTGGCCCCGCTGTCGGCGGTCTGGGCCGGCCCTGAACGCAACCGGCATCTCGACGGGCCACCGCTGCTGATTGCGCGGACCGCTGGCTCCACGCCGTTTCGGCTGAGCCTCCATGTCGACGATGTCGGCCACACCCTGGTGGTGGGGCCCACCGGCGCGGGCAAGAGCGTCCTGCTGGCCATGCTGGCCCTGTCGTTTCGGCGCTATCCCGGCGCTCAGGTTTTCGCCTTCGATTTTGGCGCCTCCAGTCGCGCGGCCGTGCTCGGCATGGGGGGCGACTTCCATGACCTGTCGGGCGAGGGCGGCAAGGCCCCGAGCCTGCAGCCGCTGGCGATGATCGATCAGCCCGAGGAGCGCGGCTGGGCCGCAGAGTGGCTGGCGGCGATCCTGGCTCGAGAAGGCGTGACCATCACCCCGGCCGTGCGCGAGCACCTCTGGGCGGCGTTGGGGAGCCTGGCCGGAGCGCCGGTCACTGAGCGCACCCTGACGGGCCTGGTCGCGCTCTTGGCCAATCCGCCCCTCAAGGCCGCCTTGGCTCCGTTCATCCTGGGCGGTCCGCATGGCCGGCTCCTGGATGGCGCGGGCGAGCGCTTGGGGGAGGGCGATGTCCAGGTCTTCGAAACCGAAGGCCTGGCGCGCGTCGCCGCCGCGCCGGCGGTGTTGGCCTATCTCTTCCACCGCATCGGTCGCCGTCTCGATGGCCGCCCGACCCTGATCCTGATCGATGAGGGCTGGCTGGCGCTCGACGACCCAGCCTTCGGCGCCCAACTGCGCGAGTGGCTGAAGACACTGCGCAAGAAAAACGCTTCGGTGGTCTTCGCCACCCAGTCCCTGGCCGACGTCACCGGCAGCGCTATCGCCGCGGCGGTCATCGAAAGCTGCCCGACCCGGATCTTCCTGCCCAACCCGCGCGCCCTGGAGCCGCAAGGGGCCGAGGCCTACGCGCGCTTTGGCCTCAACGCCCGGCAGATTGAGATCCTGGCCCGGGCCACGCCGGCCCGCGACTACTACCTACAATCGCGCGTCGGGGACCGCCTGTTCGATCTTGGCCTGGGGCCTGTGGCCCTGGCCTTTTGCGCGGCCTCCTCGAAAGCCGACCAGGCCCTGATCGGCAAGCTGCTCAAGAGCCATGGAAAGCGCGGTTTCGCCGCCGCCTGGCTGCGCGCCAAGCGCCTGTCCTGGGCCGCCACCCTCCTACCGGGCGGATCGGCCGCCCCGGCGTCGGCCTCTCCGGAGACATCGTCATGATCCTTTCACGTCGCCGACTGGCGGCGGCTATGGGCGTGGGCCTGCTGGCCGTCGCCCCCGTCGCGCGGGCCCAGTTCACGGTCTTCGATCCGAGCAACTACGCCCAAAACGTCCTGACCGCGGCTAGGACGCTCCAGAGCATCAACAACCAGATCAGCTCCCTCCAGAACGAGGCGCAGATGCTGATCGGCCAAGCCAAGAGCCTGGCGAGCCTGCCGTACTCGTCACTGGCCGTGCTGCAGGCCCAGATCGACCGCACGCGCGATTTGCTGAGCCAGGCCCAGGGCCTGGCCTACGATGTCCAGTCGATCCGCGAGGCCTTTCGCACCCAGTACGGGACGGTCGACCTGTCGGTGACGGATGCGGCCCTGACGCAGAGAGCCGATGCGCGCTGGGGCGCGGCGGTGGCTGGGTTCCAGGACGCCCTCAAGGTTCAGGCCGGCGTGGTCGGCGGGATGGGCGCCAGTCGCGATCAGCTAGCGGCGCTGGTCGGCCAGAGCCAGGGCGCCGTCGGCGGCTTGCAGGCGGCCCAGGCTGGCAACCAGCTCCTGGCCCTGCAAGCCCAGCAACTGGCCGACCTCTTGGCGCTCAGCGCGGCCCAAGGCCGGGCTCAGGCCCTGGAAGCGGCCGACCGCGCCGCCGCGCGCGCCGACGCCAAGGCCCGCTTCTCCAAGTTCACGGGGAGCGCAGGCACGCCGTGACCCGAGCCCTCGTCTGGGGGACAGCACTCATCATCCTACTGGGCGCCGCTGTCTTGGCGGGCGGGGCGTCCCAGCCTTCATCGGCCGCGCGATCCATCGTCGCGCCGAAAGACCCTGAGCTGGCGCGGTGCCAGACGCTTGGCGAGGCCGGGGGACAAGACCCGCGCTGTCGCGCGGCCTGGGCCTCGGCCCGGCAGCGCTTCTTCAATGGGGCCGCGTCATGAGCGACGTCGGCGTCATCGATCGCTTCTTCGACACCTTCAACCGCTACCTCGACTCTGGCTTTGGATTGCTCGGCGGCGAGGTGGCGTTCCTCTCGACCACCTTGGTGGCCATCGACGTTACCCTGGCCGCGCTCTTCTGGGCCTGGGCCTCGAACGAAGATGTCCTGGCCCGCCTGATTAAGAAGACCCTCTATGTCGGGTTCTTCGCCTTCCTGATCGGCAACTTCCAGGCGCTCTCCCTGGTGGTCCTAAAGAGCTTCTCGGGCCTTGGCCTGAAGGCGTCCGGCGCGGGGATCTCGGCCGAGGATTTCCTGCGGCCGGGGCGGCTGGCGGCGCTGGGCGTCTCTTCCTGCAAGCCGCTCTTGGAAGCGGCCGCCGAGCTTGGCGGCTTTCCCGGCTTCTTCGAGAACATCGTCCAGATCGTCGTCCTGCTGCTGGTGGCGCTCTTCGTGATCGTCGCCTTCTTCATCATCGCGGTGCAGATCTTCGTGGTGCTGATCGAGTTCAAGCTGGTCACACTGGCCGGTTTCGTCCTCGTACCCTTCGGCCTCTTCGGCCGCACCGCGTTCCTCGCCGAGAAGGTGTTGGGCAACGTCATCGCCAGCGGTGTGAAGGTCATGGTGTTGGCCATCGTCGTGGGCATCGGCTCCTCGCTCTTTTCCGAATTTACCCGCGCCGCCGGCGGTCAGCCGACCTTGGAAGAGGTCCTAGCCATGGCGCTGGCCGCCCTGACCTTGCTGGGCCTGTCGATCTTTGGGCCCGGCGTCGCCTCGGGCCTGGTTTCGGGCGCGCCTCAACTGGGCGCCGGCGCTGCGGTTGGCACGGGCCTGGTGGTTGGGGGCATGGCCATGGCCGGGGCCGCCGCCGCCCAGATGGCCGCCAGCGGTGTCGCCAGTTCCGGCGCCGGCGCTGCGGCCGCGGCCGGCAGTGGCGGACGCCCGCCGCCAGCCGGAGCCGCGCCGACCGGCGGCCCGCCGCCCGGTTCTCCATCCGGCGGGGGTGGCGCCAGCACGGCTGGCGCGTCTGGCCCGGCCTCCTCGCCACCACCTGGCAGCGGCTCCGGCGGCCCGAGCGGCGGTGGCGCGGCGGCGGGGGCAAGTTCGCCGGCCAAGCCCGACGATCCGTCCGAGCAGCCCGCCTGGGCCCGCGATCTCGAGCAACGCCAGACCATGACCCATGGCGCGGCCATGGCCGTCCACGCCGCCGGCAGCGGCCATGACCACAGCGCCGGTGCGGCGCCCAGCCTTTCGGAGGATAGATCATGAGCCTGCTCAAGGGATCGGCGCGCTACGGCGCGACCCCAGCGCCGGAAACGGCCTACCAACGCGCTGGACAGGCCTGGGACGAACGTCTCGGATCGGCCCGCGTCCAGGCCTTCAACTGGCGCCTGATGGCGCTCGGCCTTCTGGCGCTGAGCGGTGGGCTGTCGGCGGGTCTTGTCACCCTGTCACTGCGCGGTGGCGTCACCCCCTGGGTCGTCGAGGTCGACAAGCTCGGCGAGCCGCGGATCGCCGCGCCGGCCATCCAGGGCGCGCGGCCGACCGACGCCATGATCGCCTGGACGCTGGCGCGCTTCATCACCGACGTGCGCACCGTGTCCACCGATCCGGTCCTGATGCGCCAGGCCTGGCTAAGGGCTTACGACTTCACCTCGACCGAGGGCGCGGCGGCCCTGTCCGATCATGCCCGGCGCGCCGATCCTTTCAGCCAGGTCGGCAAGACCCAGACGACCGTGGCGGTGACCAGCGTGGTCCGCGCTTCGCCTGACAGTTTCCGTCTCGCCTGGACCGAGCAGCGCTTCGAGGGCGGCCAGCTCGTCGCCACCGACCGCTGGACCGCCATCCTCTCCGTGACGATCAAGCCGCCGCGCACCGCCGAGGGCCTGCGCGCCAATCCGCTGGGCGTGTTCGTCACCGCTTTGTCCTGGTCCAAGGAGTTCGGCGCATGATCCGGCCGGCGTCATCCGCAGGCTGGGCCTGCCTCCTCCTGTCGTCCGCCGCCTGGGCCGGACCGATCGCGATCGATGCCCGGCTGGCCGCGCCAGCGGGCATGGCCCACTTCGACTGGGCTCCGACGACGGTCTTTCCCGTGGTCGCCACCCTGGGACGCATCACCGACATCGTCCTGGAGCCGGGCGAAACCCTGGTCGGTGCAGGCGCGATCGCGGCCGGCGACACTGCGCGGTGGGTGATCGGCGACACCGCCAGCGGCGCTGGCGTTGAGCGTCGGGTGCATGTGCTGATCAAGCCGACGGCGCCGGATCTCGCCACCAATCTCCTGATCAACACCGATCGCCGCACCTACCATCTGGAGCTTCGCGCTTCGGCGCGCACCTGGCAGGCCCAGGTCTCGTGGCGCTATCCGGCGCCGGCGCCGATTTTGGTCGAGGCGCCGCCCGCGCGGACCGTGCTCGACCTCTCGCGGGTGAACCGCGCCTACCGCATCGAGGGCGATTATCCGATCTGGCGGCCCGTCGCGGTCTTCGACGATGGCCAGCGCGCCTATGTCGAGTTCGGACCCGGCGTCGTGCTGGATGACCTGCCGCCGCTCTATCGGCTCGGCGTCGACGGCAAGAGCAGCGAGCTGATCAACTATCGGATCGAAGATCGGCGGATCGTGCTCGATCGCCTGTTCGATCGCGTCGAGCTGAGGCTCGGGATCAAACGGCAGGCCTTGCGCGTCAGGATCGTCCGCCAGGCCGGTGCGCCGGAGGTCTCGCGATGAGCGGCGAGCGCAACGAGGCCGAGGAGGCCATCGCTAAGTCCCTGCGCCTGCGCGCCACGCCGGTTCCGGTAGCCCGAATCTCACGCCGGGCCCTGATCATCACCGCGACGATCGTTTCGATCGGGCTGGTCGGCGCAGTCAGCTGGTCGATGCTCGAACACCGGCGCGCGGCCCCGCAAGCCGCCGACACGACGCCCGTGGCAACGCCCTCGGAGCGCGTGACCGCCTTGCCCAAGGGCTATACCGGCCCGGCCGGGGTTCCCGCCTTGGGGCCACCGCTGCCGGGAGACCTTGGCCGGCCGATCCTGGCCGCCCAGCGGGGGGAACGGGCGGGTGGGGCAGGGGGCGAGCCGCCGATCGCCGCGCCCACCACGCCTCCGGCCGCCGTCGCGCCGGTCGATCCAGAGCGCGAGGCCCGTGCTGCGGTCCGCCGCGCGGCACGGCAGAGCGGACTTTTCGTTGCGGATCGCGCTGAGCGCGGTGGGGCGCCGGCGACCGCGTCATCGAGCCCGTCGACCCCTCCACATGATCCGCGCACGACGAGCCTTGAACGTCTCCAGGCTCCGGCCTCGCCCTACGTGCTCCAGGCCGGCGCGGTGATCCCCGCCGCCTTGGTGACGGGCCTTCGGTCTGATGCTCCGGGTGTGGCCATCGCCCAGGTCACTCAGGACGTCTACGACAGCCTGGGCGGTGGCTTTCTCCTGATCCCAGCCGGTGCGCGCTTGGTCGGTGAGTACCAGGCCGAAGTCCAGGCCGGTCAGAGCCGCCTGCGGGTGAGCTGGACGCGCCTGATCCTGCCGTCTGGCCGATCGATCGTCCTCGACAAGATTCCGGCCGCCGACGCTCAAGGTATGGCGGGCCTGCAGGATGGTGTTGATCGTCATAGCGGCCGGATCCTGGCCGCGGCGGGCTTGAGCACCTTGCTGGCGATCGGGGCCGAAAGCGGCTCGTCCACCGATGAGTCCGATCTGGTTCGGGCGATCCGGCGCGGCGGCTCCGATGCGGTGTCCGATGTCGGAGACCAGGTGGTCGGCCGCAGTCTCGATCGCGCCCCGACCCTTACGATCCGTCCAGGCGCGCCGCTGCGTGTCCTGCTGACCAAGGATTTGGTTCTGGAGCCTTACCGCGTGGGAGCTCGTCCATGAGCAAGCTGAAGCTGCGGCCGCTGGAGGACGAGGCGCCGGTCAAGATGACGCTCGATGTGCCACCGGCGACCTATCGCAATCTGGTGGCCTATGCTCAGGCCCACGCCGCCCAGACCGGCGGCAAGGTCGCAGAACCCGTTCGGCTGGTCGTGCCGATGCTGGATCAATTTATGGCCAGCGACCGAGCGTTTGTGCGTGGGCGAAAGGGTCGGGGAGGGTGAGGCCAACGCTACCTGCGGGCTGAAGACTTGCGCATCGCGCCGTTTGGTCGGCTGGATTGTCTGCGGTCCGCCTATCGATTCCTGACCGCGTGGGCGACGTGCGGCATGTCCGAAGTAGGGATGTGTCCGACAATGACGCATCGGCGTGAGATCGATTGGGGAAGGGGGGAAGATGCGTCAGCAGGTCACGAAAAAATGCCACTGGGTCTCGCAATCCTACCTCAAGGCCTTCGCGGCCGACCCCGAGGGTAAGAAGATCTGGCGGCTTGGCCGTACGAGCGGGGAGCCGGAGCTGAAGTCGATCGAAAAGGTCGCCGTCCGCTTCCATCTCTATGCCCCGATGCAGGGGGGCGGAACGCGTAACGATTCCTTGGAGCGTAAGCTCGCCGACCTCGAAAAGTGGTTCGGAGAGCCGATTTGGGCCGCGCTCTGCAACCAGGACATCGACCTGGACTGGCCGCCGATCCGCAAGATGCTCGCCCTGATCGTCGCCACGACCTATGTGCGAAACCCCGTCCAGTTCGAGAAGTGGAAGCAGATGCATCGCCGCTTCGTCGAAGCATTCGATGGCGATGGGCCTCTGCCTGACTCCATGACGATCGGCGGTGTCCGTCGGAAAGTCGATCATTCCGACTGGCCGGCGTTCCGGGACGCCGATGACGAGAACATGAAGGCGGCCTGGAACGACTATGTCGGGTCGGCGGGCGACATGGCTCCGTTGTTGCTGAAGATGCGCATGGTCATGCTGGTCGCCGAGAAGCCGGTGTTCATCACGTCCGACAATCCTGTGAGCGTGACCCATCCGTCGCTTCAATTCCGCGGTCTGAAGGACCCGGAGAGCATGATCAGCTTTCCGATCAGCCCAACCCGCATGCTGGTGCTGGATAACAGGCACGGGGAACCCGACGGGGTCTACTATCCGCTCAAGGACGATAATGCCTCTGCCGACAATTTTTTGACTTGGCGAAATGCCTTGGAACACATGTTCTCGCCGCGCCATCCTGACGAGGTTTGCGCTGAAATCGTCGCAAATGAAGAACGATTTTTAGCCGCCGCCGGCTTAGCTGAAGACGCCGTGGGCTGCTGAGATGGATGAGCTAAACGATCTTCCTGGACGCGATCGCAATCACGTCCTCGATGATGCCGCCGATTTGGCCTTCCGCCAGGCCATCGGCTCTTCAAGCGCTTTCATCATCCAAGGCTCGGCGCGAAAGGACTACGGCGTCGACTACTGGCTCGAAGTCGTGGGCGCCGACCACGCCACCAACGTAACGGTCCACGTCCAGCTCAAGGGGACCGAAGGCGAGCTGAACAGAGATGGTTCGGTGAGCGTGTCAGTGCGGCGGGTCAATCTGAACTACCTGCTCATGCAGCCGCACGCGATCTATGTCTGCTTTCACGCCCCTACGGGTAGCCTGCTCTTCCGGCCTGCGGAATCTGTCCTTCGCCAGTACACGCACGGCGGTGGAGGCTGGTCGGGCCAGAAGTCCGTCACTGTGACGTTCAGCGATGGCCTGACCCAGGAGCGCTTGCAGGGCCTTGCGGATATTGCCAGGGCCGCTGCGGTCGGTGCGCGCAACAAGCGCGCGGCGCAGCTGGCCGTCCCGCTGGCCGAAATCCCCGACGTCTTGCGTCGGACCTCGCCAGAGTTGCAGGTTCCGGACAATCGCGAAGATGCGCTCGCCCTACTGCAACATCTCTACGAGGATGACGCGGAGGGTATCATCAGCGACGCCTTCGATCGTTTCAGCGCCGTGTTAGGCGCGGACCATCCCGGTATGACCTTCTGCCATATGGCCGAGATCAATCTTGGAATGGCGGACAAGAGTCGTGATCTGCAGAGGGTGTCTGAAGCGATCGTCTTCCTGAGGTCCAGGTTGGGCCGCGGGCAATTTGAGGCCAGCGGGCTCCATTACTCGATCGGCAACGGCTATTCGGCGCTCGGCAACGAGCAAGCGGCCGCGACCGAGTACGAGGAGGCGTTGCGGCTCCTGGATTCTGGCCCGGCCGCCCTGGCTGCACAGTGCCACAAGAACTTGGGATCGAGCCTTGAGCGCCTGGATCGGCGGGAGGAGGCCCTGAAGCACTATGAGCGCGCGCTCGAAATAGATTCCAACCTTAACGAGGCCCATTTCGCGCTCGGCTGTCACCAACATCGGCTCGGCGAATACTCCAAAGCCCTCGAACACTTCGATCATATTGCGTTCGCCGATAATCGACTGGGCAAGCAGCAGTCCGTTTCGGGCTGGCGAGTGAACATCCTTTTCAGTCTGGAGGACGGCAAGGGCGCTTTTCGGGAGATCAATCAGCTCCTGAGCAACGCCAAATCCGAGGCCTGGATTTGGCCGGTTTGCGCCAAGCAGGTCGCCATGTTCGGCCGAGCCTCGACGGACAATGCGCGATTGGCTGTCACCTTCTGGGCGCGATATCTCAAAGCCTTCCCTAACGATCCGAGCGGCGTTCGCGAGTCTTTGTTGGCGGCGTTCTATCTGAGATCCCATAGCGCCCTGGCTGAGGCGTTCGAGAACTTCAAGGTCCGCTTCGAGCGTGACATCGTGCATGTGCGCGCAGAGGAAACGGCCTTCCTATGGGACCGCCTCGGGCATTGGGCTCAGGACGACGGAAATTGGACGCAAGCCGAGGCGTGCTACCGCAAGGCGTACGAGCTCGAGGGCGGTCACTACGGCTATTGCCTTGGAACGGCGCTGAATTTCCTCGGACGCCACGAGGAAAGTCTCCCACTTCTTCAGGAACAGGCCGAGCTTCTGCAGCCGGATGCTCAGAGCTGGCATCAGCTGGCGGCGGCCTACGAGCGGCTGGGGCGCACCAGCGAGGCGATCGTAGCCTATGAGAAGGCCATCGCTGCGGATCCAGACTACGACCTGGCCTGGTTCAACCTCGGCGGTGTGTTCTGGAACAGCGGTGATTGGGAGAGGGCTAGGGCAACTTGGAAGATCGCTGTTCAGCGGTTTCCCGATCACGACCTAGCGGCCCACGTGCTCGGACATTTCCGGTTCCTCTTCGTCGAGGAATGAAGACGAGCGGTCCCTGTTGCATTTCGAGGCTGCTACCAGGGTGGCGATAAGCCATCCTTGCAGCTTCACCGTGCGATTCAGGATGCCGCCATGGGCACGATTATCTTCCACGACTCCGTCGAGCCGACCATCGATCGCGAGGCCGACGCCAAGCCCGGCTTCAAGCGCCAGGTGGAGATCTTCACCGTCAGCAGCCACGAGGGCGTCAACATCCGGTTCAGCGATCTTGGTGATCTGAACATGGGGTCAGGCCATTCGGTCCTGCTCACCCGCGACGCGGCCCGGGCGTTCCTCGACGGGCTCGAACGGGCCATGGGGCGGTTCGGCTATGACGAGGACTGACCTCGCCCGCACTCGCCCCTTCCCGGAATGGTTCAAGCTTTCCGAGGTCCTGACGGCCCAGATCATGGCGCGCATGGCCGAGGCGACCTCGGCCGTGGCCATGGTCGACCAGGTCCGCTTCGCCCCGATGCAGGCGCTTTGGTTCGTGGGCAACACCCTGACCTTGGCCAATCAGGCCAATCGCGACGGCATGCACGCCAACGCCCTGTCCCTGACCCGGCAATGTGTTGAGGCAATCGGCATCATCGAGCTGGGCGTCTGTGGGCCATGCCGACGTCGAGGCCAAGCTGCTGCTCTGGGATAAGGACAAGCTTAGGCCAGGCGACCTCCGTCAGTGGCTCGAGAGCGCGGTCTGGCCAGCCTACGGCACGGGCCTCGGGAGCGAGCCCTGGTCGACGTTTATGGGCCAGTTTGTGCGTGCCCTGCAGTCCTACGCCCACTACTCGAGCGACCTCGCCCAATGGCAAGCCGGTCTGCGACACGTTCATGACACCGACCAGCCGGACCAGCCATTCTTGGCCATGCTTGAGCTGGGGCCATGCGTCTACGACCCTCAGAAGGCTACGCGGATTACGCTCTTTCACGGCTTGCTGATGTACCTGCTTGGCCGGGTGTGGCTGGCGTCGCATCCGACCGATGCGGCCTTCGCAGAACAGATCGCGTGCTTCGGCGATGCCTTGGGACGCTCGGCCTATCTCGACGGCCACCAGACCGATTGGAGCCAGCAGTTTTGGGCCATGGTGTGGATGCGCGGCGGCCAGACCGAGCTAGAGTAGGTCGCGTCGGCGGGCGCGTGATGGATCTCTTGACGGCGGGCAGACCGGTTCTGCGTCCGAAACTGTCGTGCTGGCGGCGCAAGGGGAAGGGGCGATACTGTAACGCTCTCTCCTTCAAGTGGATTCGCCTTGCTCGACCTGGACCCCTTCGAAGCCCTCGCCCTGTCGCTCCATCATAGCCCGGGGAGCCTAGCGCTTCTGGTCGGATCCGGGCTCTCGCGCGCGGCGGGCATCCCGACCGGCTGGGAGATCACGTTGGACCTAGTGCGCCGCTACGCCGCCGTGAAAGGCGCCGAGAGCGAAGACGACGTGGTCGCCTGGTACCGCAAGGAGGCGGGCCGCGAGCCGAACTATTCGGAACTGCTCGACGCCCTGGCCTCCACCCAAAGTGAGCGCCGTGACATCCTGCATCGCTATCTTGAACCGCAGGCCGACGACGACAAGGCGCGGCGACCGACCAAGGCTCATCACGCCATCGCCCGTCTCGTCGCCGACGGGCGCGTGCGGGTCTTGGTCACCACCAACTTCGACCGATTGCTGGAGAACGCCCTACGCGACGCCGGCGTCGAGCCCACGGTGATCGCCCACGAGGACGCGCTGGCTGGGGCAGTGCCGATCGTCCATGCGCGCTGCACGGTGATCAAGGTCCACGGCGACTACCTCGACAGCCGGATCAAGAACACCGACGTCGAGCTGGAAACGTACTCACCGGCCATGGACGCCCTGCTGGACGAGGTGTTCGACCGCTTCGGCCTCGTCGCCGTGGGCTGGTCGGGCGAATGGGACGCGGCCCTGCGCAGCGCGATCCTACGCGCGCCCAGCCGCCGTTATCCTTTCTATTGGGCCGCGCGGGGCGACCCGGCAGAGCTCGCCACCGACCTCATAGACCAACGCCAGGGTCGATCCTTTCAGATCACCGACGCCGACAGCTTCTTAACGCGCCTGGACAGCACCCTCCAGGCCCTGGCTGCGGCGGGGCGTCCGCATCCGACCAGCGCGGCCATGGCCGTGGCGCTGGCCAAGCGATACTGTCGCGATGACGCCTTCGCGCTGGAATGGACCGAGCTTCTCGCCGCCGAAGCCACCAAAATTCGGCGGTTCGTCACCGATCCGGACTTCCATCCCCCCGGAACCCCGACGGCGGAGACGCTGAACGATCTGGTCCGGCGCTTCTTGGGACAGTGCGAGATCCTGCGGCGCGTCTGCCTGGTCGCCGGACGCTGGGGCACTCAGGAGGCGGCGAAGTCCGTTATCCGCGTCCTGCGCGAGCTGCAATTCCGCGACCTGTCGGGTGGCGGGTTCACCTATTTTGTCGCCTTGCGCGCATTGGGCGCCAGCTTTTGCTTCTACTGGTTCCTGGTCGGCTGCGCGGCGGGGGAACGCTGGACGTTGGCCTTGGAGGTGATGCGCGCCCGGATCCGATATGACGACAAGGATAAGCCCTTCGTCGCCCTGCTGCCGCTGACGTCTTACGAGACGGTCGAATGGAAGATCCTGGAAGGGTTCGAGAACAAACGGACCCCGGCCAGTGACTTCATGTTCGAGCGGCTCAAGGCCGAGATCAGTGACATTGCCGTCAGTGCGACCGGGCTTGAGGACCTGTTTGACGAGGTCGAACTTTTGGTCGCGATCGAGGCGGCCTACCAGCACATCCGTGTCAGGGGCATGGATTGGTTCTGGACGCCCTATGGCCGCTTCACCTGGCGCGAGCGGAGCAAGGGCTTCGAGAGCATTTTGGCCGAGGGCGCAGAATACCCCTGGGTCAAGGCGGGGCTGGCCGACGGGACTGTCGACACCGTCAAATCGACCATCGCGGCGGTGCGTGAACTCTTCTCGAAGTTCCCGCGCTACTAGACGGTGCGGCGGACTTCTTTTCACCGCTAGCGTCGGGGCATGCACCTAGGCCGGTCCCGGCTACCCCTCAACGTTCGAGTACTGCGGCGGGGTGGCGCGGGGCCCATCCTATCGGTGTCGATGGGCGCCTGAGAACGGTCGCCGACAGGCCAGCGCGTGAGAACGTCCGGCCACCCGGTGTGGCGAGGGTCAGGCTTCGGCCGCGATCTGGCGCAGGGCCTGCTCGAAGTACTCAGCCGGCTGACCGCCCGAGATCAGATAGCGGTCGTTGATGACCACGGCCGGCACCGAGGTTATGCCCGCCGCTTGCCAGGCGCGTTCGGCGTCGCGGACTTCTTGGGCGTAGCGGCCCGACGTCAGCACTTCCAGGGCTTCGTGCGGGTCCAGGCCCGCCTTCATCGCCGCGCGCACCAGCACCTCATGTTCGGCCGGGCTCTGGTTGTCTGTGAAATAGGCGTCGAACAAGGCGCGCTTCAGTGCCTTCTGACCGCCGACCATGCCAGCCCAGTGCAGCAGGCGGTGGGCGTCGAAGGTGTTGTAGATCCGGCTGTTCTCGTCGGTAGCCATGGTGAAGCCCACCGAGGCGGCGCGGTCGTGGATGGCCTTGCGATTGGCCGCCGACTGCTCGCGGGTGGCGCCGTACTTTTGCGCCACGTGCTCGACGATGTTCTGGCCTTCAGGCGGCATGTTCGGATTGAGCTCGAACGGCTGGAACTGGATCTTGACGTCCACCAGATCGCCGACCCGATCGAGCGCGGTTTCCAGACCGCCTAGCCCCACCACACACCACGGGCAGGAGACGTCAGAGACGAAGTCGATCTTCAAGGGCTTGGTCATGGCGCGATCCGAAGGAAGTGGATCGCGTGGATATAGGCGTTGGTGCCGCGATTGCATCGCCCAGTGAAGAAGGTCCCGATCATCTCGGGCATGTTTCGCCTGGCGGCTCTGGCCTTGGGGCTCCGCCCCCAGCGCGCTTCGGATCGTCTTCCGCCCAGCTTCGGCCGGCCTTTGGCCATCCTGCAGCCGGGTCCCCGCGAAGCCGCCCCTCCGCTTGCACCCCCGGTCTCGCCGACGGGCAAGGGTTCGATGTCGAACCCCTGCCTTCAAGGATGAGGATCATGGGACAAGCCGTTGATGATCTTGAGCCCCGTATCTATGTCGCGTGCCTAGCCGCCTATAACGGCGGCCGGTTGCACGGCGCTTGGATCGACCTCTCGGACGACGTCGATGCGGTCTGGGGCGCGATCCGGGAAATGCTGGCGGCCTCGCCCGAGCCGATGGCCGAGGAGTTCGCGATTCATGACTATGAGGGGTTCGGCGGCGTGGAGATCGCCGAGTACGCCAGTATCGCCAGGGTCGTCGAAATCGCGACCTTCCTGCGCGAGCGCGGCAGGCTCGGCGCCCTGGTGCTCGCCGAGGTCGGCGGTGATCTGGGCGCGGCGGCTGACGCGCTCGACGACCAGTATCACGGCGTCTTCGCCAGTCTGGCCGACTGCCTTCAGGCGCTGACCGAAGAAACCACGGTCATTCCGGAGAGCCTGCGCCTCTATATCGACTACGAGGCCATGGCTCGCGACGCGCGGCTGAACGGCGAGGTATTCACGGTCGAGACCGGCCGTGATCAGGTCCATGTGTTCTGGACGCGCTAGGCGCGGGGCAGGGCGCTCAGGGCGGCGAAGGCCAAGCCTGCCGCCAGCAAGGCGGCGACGAATACACCGGTCCAGCCGGTGGGGGTCAGGAGGCGAGCAGTGGGGCGTTGGCGCGAGGGCATGGCGCTAAGGTAGGCCCGGTCGCACGGCGGCGCTAGGCGTCACCGTGCCGCGCGAACCATTCTGCGTATGGCGTGGTTCTGGCCATGTGACGGTTGAGATTGG
This sequence comes from Caulobacter sp. GW822-FHT07D08, assembly GCF_058798735.1. Classification (NCBI taxonomy): domain Bacteria; kingdom Pseudomonadati; phylum Pseudomonadota; class Alphaproteobacteria; order Caulobacterales; family Caulobacteraceae; genus Caulobacter; species Caulobacter sp. GW822-FHT07D08. The sequence goes on along the minus strand of NZ_JBXAKU010000020.1, from coordinate 15,558 downwards.
GCGCGCCGTCATCCCACCAGACCGGACCGCGTTCCCCCAGGCTGACCTTGGCGGCGTCGACGGCGGCGCGGGCCTGGGCGAGGGCGGCGGGATCGCCGCTCGTCAGGGCCGTCCGCACGGCGCGGCGGGCGTCCATCAAGGCGTCAACCAGGGCTTGGCGGCGGTGCGGCGTTAGGCGGGGATTGCTGGTCCGCCACAACCTTCCGCGCACCACGATGTAGCGGCCATCCGGCGTGACGAGGGGCGAGGCCTTCATCGGTCGAGCTGGATCCAGGTCGGGGCGTGGTCGCTGGCGTGATCGAGGCCTCGGACCCAGCGGTCGACTCCGGCCTCTTGGAGCTGGTCGGCCAGCTCCGGCGACAGCAGGAGGTGATCGATCCGCAAGCCTTTGTCCTTGGGCCAGCGTTCTCGCAGATAGGACCAATAGGTCCATGGCGCGGCGTTCGGATGCGCGGCGCGCAGGGCGTCGGTCCAGCCTTGATCCAGCAAACGCTGGAAGGCCGCGCGGCTTTCGGGGCGCAACAGGGCGTCGCCGCCATAGGAGTGGTTGGGGTAGAGGTCGGCCTCGGTCGGGACGACGTTGTAGTCGCCGGCCAACACCACGGGCGCGCCGGTGTCCAGCAGGGCGTGGGCGTGGGCGTTCAGCGCCTCGAACCAGGCCAGCTTGTAGTCGAACTTGGGACCAGGAAGCGGATTGCCGTTGGGCAGGTAGAGACAGCCGACCAGCACGCCGTTGACCGCCGCTTCGATGTAGCGGGCCTGCGAAGGGTCTGGGTCGCGGGGCAGGGCGGTGCGGGTCAGGACCGGGGTCATGCCCCGCGCCAGGATCGCCACCCCATTCCAGGTCCGCTGGCCCTTCCACACCGCGCCATAGCCCATCTGTTCGAGCGCTTGGGCGGGGAAGCGGCCCTGCTCGGTTTTCAGCTCCTGGAGGCAAACGACATCGGGCTGGGCGTCGTCGAGCCATTCGAGCAGAGGGTCGAAACGGCTCAGCACGTTGTTGATGTTGTAGGTCGCGATCCGCACGCCAGGACAACCGTCGGCGGGCCGCCAGCGTTCCGCGCCAGAGCGACGGCCCCGGTGGCGCGGGCTAACGCCGAACCGTTCGGAAGGTCACCGAATAGCGCATGGCCTCGACCGCCGGGATGGAGTGCTGCCAATCGCTGCGCGCCGGTCCGCTCATCAGATAGGCCGAGCGCGGCTGTGCCAGGATGGTGGCGCGGTCCCAACGATCGCCGGCCTTGCGCCGCAAACGAAAGTGGCAGGGCGAGACGAGCGAGACCCCGGCGATGGCCACGGCCGGCGGCCGGTCGCGGTGCCAGCCGATCCCCGCGCCCGGTGAATATTCGGTCACCAGGGCATGGCGGAAGGTGGCCTGGTCCAAGCCGGTGAAGGCCGCGACCTTGGCCAGCAGCGGCAAGAGCACATCGGGGATGGGCTCGCCGGTCTCGACCATCCGGCCGGCCTCGTCCTGGCGCCAGCCAAAACCGGCGATCCGGCGATTGCCGAAGTAGCCCAGGTGCTCATAGGGCTTGAACGGCAGGTCCTGGAAGCTGGCCACGAGCTCGCGCTCCTCGGCGGCGCTGATCAGCTCGGCTTGATAGCGGAAACCCGCGGGCAGCGGCGTCTTCGGCGCCAGCGGCAGGTCGAACAGCGAGGGCTGGACGTCGATCATCGATCCTCAGCAGAAATTGCGGCTACGCGCCGCCCAGGCCAGGTCCCCGGCGTCGGCGCCGCGATCCTGCAAGGTGGCCATCAGGGGCGTGAGATCGTGCAGCTGGTAGGCCACCAGGTGGACGACATCGCCTTCGCGCTGGATGCGCCCATCGACACCGATCAGGTGGGCGCCCAGCGCGATGCGGCGCTGCTTCTCGTAGAGGGTCTTCCAGATCACCAGGTTGGACGCGCCTGTCTCATCCTCGATGGTCATGAACATCACCCCCTTGGCGGTGCCGGGCATCTGGCGCACCAGCACCAGGCCGGCGGTCTTGATGAACCGGCCATCGCGAGCGTCGGCGGCGACCCGGCAGGGCACGCGCTTGAGGCCTTCGAGGTCGGGGCGCAGCAGGGCCAACGGATGGCGACGCAGGGACAGGCCGACATGGCTGTAGTCTTCGATAATCTCGCGGCCTTCGGTCATGGCCTTCAGAGCCGGCGGCGGCTCGTTGAGCTCGGCCGCGCCGGGCTGGTCGAAGAGCGGTAGGGCGACATCACGTAGGCCCTTTATCGCCCAGGCCGCTTCGCGCCGCGCCAGGCCGAGGCTCGGTTGGAAGGCGTCGGCTTCGGCCAGGCGCGAGAGGGCGCCGGTCTTGACGCCAGCCCGCCGCCAGAGATCGTCGATCACGCGGTAGGGGTCTTCGGCGCGCGCCAGGACCAGGCGCGCGGCGTCTTCCTCGGCGAGGCCCCCGACCATGCGCAGGCCCAGGCGCACGGCGAAGGCGCCATCGGCCTTTTCCTCCAAGGTGCAGTCCCAGCGCGAGGCGTTGACGCAGATCGGCCGGATCTCGACGCCGTGCTCGATGGCGTCGCGGACGATCTGCGCCGGCTGGTAGAAGCCCATCGGCTGGCTGTTGAGCAGGGCCGCGCAGAAGATCTCCGGGTGGTGGCACTTGAGCCAGGAGGAGGCGTAGGCCAGAAGCGCGAAGCTGGCCGCATGGCTCTCGGGAAAGCCGTAGGAGCCGAAGCCCTCGAGCTGGGCGAAGGTCTGCTCGGCGAAGTCCTGTGGGTAGCCGCGCTCGACCATGCCGCCCACCAGCTTGGTCCTGAAGTGACTGACCCCGCCGGTGAACTTGAAGGTGGCCATGGCCCGGCGCAGCTGATCGGCCTCGCCGGGCGTGAAGCCGGCGCATTCGATGGCCACGCGCATGGCCTGTTCCTGGAAGAGCGGCACGCCCAGCGTCTTGCCCAGCACCTTCTCCAGCTCCGGTTTGGGATAACAAACCGCTTCCTTGCCTTCGCGCCGGCGCAGATAGGGATGGACCATGTCGCCCTGGATCGGGCCGGGTCGGACGATCGCCACCTCGATGACGAGATCGTAGAAGGATCGAGGCTTGAGGCGCGGCAGCATGGCCATCTGTGCGCGGCTTTCGATCTGGAAGACGCCCAGGGTGTCGGCCTTGCGGATCATCGCATAGGTGCGCGGATCCTCGGGCGGGATCGTCGCAAGATCCAGGTCGATCCCCTTGTGATCCTTCAGTAAATCCAGGCCGCGCTTCAGGCAGGTCAGCATGCCCAGCGCCAACACATCGACCTTCATGAACTTCAGTTCGTCGATGTCGTCCTTGTCCCATTCGATGATCTGGCGGCCGTCCATCCGCGCCGGTTCGATCGGCGTCAGTTCGTCCAGCCGATCCTGGGTCAGCACGAAGCCGCCGGGGTGCTGGGAGAAATGGCGCGGGGTGTTGAGCAGCAGCTGGGCCAGTTCCAGGGTCAGGCGCAGGCGGCGATCGGTCAGATCCAGGCCCAGGTCGCGGGCGTGCTTTTCCTCGATCTCCTCGCGCGAGAAGCTCCAGACCTGGCTCGACAGCGCCTTGGTCATGTCCTCGGGGATCCCCAGCACCTTGCCGACATCGCGCACCGCGCCGCGCGGCCGAAAGCGCTGGACGACGGCGACGATCGCCGAGCGATCGCGGCCGTAGGTCTCGAAGATCCATTGCATGACGGTCTCGCGCCGGGCGTGCTCGAAATCCACATCGATGTCCGGCGGCTCGTCGCGCTCCTGGGACACGAAGCGCTCGAAGAGCAGGTCGTTGCGCTCAGGGTCGATGCTAGTGATCCCCAGCACGTAACAGACCGCGGAATTGGCGGCCGAGCCGCGGCCCTGACACAGGATGTCCTGGCTCCTGGCGTAGCGGACGATCGCATTGACCGTCAGGAAGTAGGGCGCGTAGCCCAGGGTCCCAATCAGCTTCAGCTCATGATCGAGGATGGCCTTGACCTCGTGGGTAATCCCGTCCGGAAAGCGTTCGGCCGCGCCTTCCCAGGTCAGATCTTCCAGCGTCTCCTGGGGCGTCTTGCCCGTCTCGGCGACCTCATTGGGATACTGATAGGCCAGCTCGTCGAGCGAGAAGCGGCAACGCTTGGCGATCGCCACCGAGGCGGCGATGGCTTGGGCGTGACGCGGAAAGAGCCGCACGATCTCGGCCGGAGCCTTCAGGTAGCGGTCGGCATGGCGGTCGCGCTTGAAGCCGACATCGTCGATGGTGGTCTTTTCGCGAATGCAGGTGACGACGTCCTGCAGCAGGCGGCGGGCCTTTTCGTGGAACAGCACCCGGTTGGTGACCACGGGCGTCACCCCGGCCGTTCGCGCCATTTGCTCCAGTTCATATAGGCGCAGAGCGTCACCCGGCCGGCGGCGCAGGGTGAGCGCCATGTGGGTGTCGGGGCCGAACACGGCCTTGAGCGTTCTCAGCTGGGCAGCGGCGACGTCGTCGGCGGCGTCGGGGATCAGGATGGCGATCAGACCCTCCGCGTAGGCCGTCACGTCCTGCAGGGTCAGATCGCATTCGCCCTTGCCGGCCCGGGCCTTGCCCAGCGACAGCAGTCGGCACAGGCGGCCATAGGCGGGCCGGTCGGTGGGTAAAACCACGAGGGTCATGCCGTCGCGCAACACCAGCTCGCAGCCGACGATCAGCCGCACGCCCGTGGCCTTGGCGGCGATATGGGCGCGGACCATGCCGGCGACGCTGTTGCGGTCGCAGATCGCCAAGGCGCGATAGCCCAGGGCCCGCGCCTCGTCGAACAGCTCGCCGGGCGAGGAGGCCCCGCGCAGGAGCGAGAAGTGCGAGGCGCATTGCAGCTCGACATAATCGCCAAGATCCTCAAGCGCTTGCGCGGAGATCTTCACCCAAACACCCCCGCTATGAACCAGCGCTGTGAGCCGGTGGCCAGATCCTCGCCGTCGCCGTCGCGAAAGATCCAGAACCGCTCGCCCGCCTCGTCCTCGACCTGGAAATAGTCGCGGGAGCGGGCCAGCTCCGCGTCGGCCTTCCACCACTCGCCAAACACCCGCTCGGGGCCGTCGGCCCGGCGGACCCGCCGGCGCATGCCGCGCCAGGTGAACGAGGCCGGCGCGGCGTCCGGCAGCAGGGCGACGGTCTCGATCGGTTCAGGGTGCGGGAAAAGCCGGGTCGGGCGCGGCCAGTCGGCCGGCCAGGAGAAGGCCTTGGGACGCTCGAGCGCCGGCGCCTTCTTCACCGAGCGTTCGGGCACGTCGCTTTGCACGCTGACCAGCCGATAGACATGCTCGGGACCCAGCCGATTGGACAGGGTGTCGATCAGCCCCGAGAGGTCGGCGGCCTGGCACGCGCCGGCCCCGATCGCCGCCTCGTCCTGCTTGTAGGCCAGGCCTTCCGCGCCAGGCGCGGCCAGCAGGATCTTGTCGACGCCAAAGCCCGGATCGACGTTTTCCAGCGTCTCGCACAGGAGCTTGGCCAGCCGCTTGGCGTCGCGCGTAGGCGCGGCCATGCCGATGCGCGCGGTCTCGATGCGGTTGTCGACCCGGAAGAAGTAGGCGTCGAGCCGTTTGGCGCCCAGGCCGGCCGCCTCCAGGGCCGCGCAGAGCTCGGCGGTCAAGTGCGTCACATAGCGGGCCAGGGTCTCGGGCGCGCCGATCGGCTCGGCGAACACCCTGCAGGCCCGGAGCGTTTCAGGCGCGAGGACCGGCTCGATCGGCTCGGCCTGCCGGGCGAAGGCCTGGTCCAGGCGCCGGGCGGGCTCCAGGCCCACGCGGTGGGTCAAGGGCCCCTTGGGCGTGGCCTCCAGCTCGCCGATCGTGTCGAAGCCGAGCTTTGACAAGGCCGGGACGAGATCTGCCGGCAGGCGCAAGGCCGCCACCGGCAGGTCCTGCAGTTCGCGACCGGTGGCGCCGGGGGTGACCACGAAGAGCGATCGCCTGGAATACCGGGCCAGGGCGTGGGCCCCGCCCCAGCTGTCGGCGATGGCGATCTGCGCGGCGAATCCGGCCTTGGCCAGGCGGTCGCGGATATCGATCAGCATCTTGTCTTCGCCGCCGAACAGATGGGCGCAGCCGGTGGCGTCGATGACCAGGCCATCGCCGGGATCGGCCGCGACGGTCGGCGAGTAGAGACGTTGCGCCCACAGGGCCAGGCGGTGCAGGGCGGCTTGGTCGCCCTCGGGGTCGAGATCGTAGAGCGCCAGGCCCGCGACCAGGGCGGTGGCGTGGGCGACGGGCTGGCCGACGCGCAGGCCCGCGCGCGCGGCGGCCAGGTTCATATGGGCGATCGCGCGGCGGCGGCCGACACGCCCGACCATGATGGTCGGCGCATCAGGCGGCGGCGCGCTCTTGCCCAGCGTCTGCGCCTGCATCCGGGCCAACCGGTCGGTCGGCCAGCGGGGCAGGAACACGGAGATGACCCTTTGCGTCACAGGCTTCCAGCTCGATGTCGAAGGCGTCGCCGGCGCGGCAGCGGAGAAGTTCGAGAAACCAGCGGGGACGGCCCACGCCGGGGACAGGCAGCGGTGAGGAGGGCAGGGCCGAGACCCGCCACCGCGTGGCCGCCGCCGTCGGCTGGCCCAGGTCGGCCGCGTCGGCGACCCGCCGCCATCGTCGAATGGCGATCGCCATCTGTCCGCTCTTCTCGGCCGCCAACTGCAGCCGGCGCGAGGCGGTCATCGACAGCTTGCCGACCTCGCCGATCACCCCGGCCAGGCCCGGCCAACGCAGGCCTTCCTCCATCGAGGCCAGCACCCCGGCCTCATCGCCGGCCTCGGCGAAGATGATCCGCTCAGGCGGCAGGCCGACCTGGCTGAGGAACGGCGCGAAGAGGTCGCGCTGGCGCAGGCACCACAGCACCTCGCCCTCGGCGCGGGCCAGGAGCCCGGCCGCGAAGCTCGCCGCCGCCGCGCCGTGCAAGGCGCCGTCGGCCCCGCCGGCCACTTCGTGCAGCGCCCCATAGGCTAGGCCGCCGTCCGGTAGGCGCGCATCGAGCGCCGGGATGCCGAACGGCAGCACCGCGCGCGTCGTGCGGTCCTGCGTTTCGAGGGCGCGGACCTGACGGCGAAGCGCGTCGAGCGCGGCGGGGGAGGAGCGGAGGGACATGAGGATGAAATGATATTGTTCCATCTTTGTTCTCGTGGCTCGGCGAGAGTCAATCAGCCCAGGGGTGCGGCGCAGGCGCACGCCTGGGCCAAGATCGCGGCGGCGCAAGGGTTTGGGCGGACTCGGAATTTTTAGGGGGCGACCGAAGCTGTCGTAAGGGCCGGCAGGGCGAGACGGCCCTGGACGCGGCCTAGACGGGCAGGGCGGTCTGCGACGTCGGCGGCGGGCTGGTGAAACTGGAGACGGTGACGCCCAAGAGCCGTACGCCCAGCCGCAGCGGATAAACCGAGCGGACCAGATCCTGGGCGACCTGGCGTAGGGTCTGCGCATCGGTGATGGCGCCGGGGAGCGAGCGTCGGCGGGTGGCCTGCTCGAAGTCGGCGTACTTGATCTTGACCGTGGCCGTGCGTCCGTAGGCGCCAGCCTTTTCGCACCAGGCGAACACCTTGTCAGCGAGCGCGGCGACCTCGGCCTCGATCCGGCTGGTGTCGACAAGGTCGGTCTGGAACGTTGTCTCCGACCCGGAGGACTTGCGCTCGCGGTCGGGATTGACCGGCCGCGTGTCGATCCCGCGGGCGATCGCGTAGAACCAGGGCCCGGCCCGGCCGAAATGCTGCACGAGGAACGCCAGAGACTGTTGACGCAGATCCTCGCCGGTCGCGATCTTAAGCCCCTTCATCTTGGCTTCGGTGACCTGGCCCACGCCATGGAAACGGCCGATCGGCAGGGTGGCCACGAAGGCCTCGCCCTGGCCCGGCGCCACTAGGAACTGGCCGTTGGGCTTGTTCTGGTCCGAAGCCATCTTGGCCAGGAACTTGTTGTAGGAAATCCCGGCCGAGGCGGTCAGTCCCGTCTCGTCGAGGATCGCCTGGCGGATCCGCCGCGCGGTCTCGGTCGCCGCGCCGACGCCGGCCAGATCGGCGGTGACATCGAGGTAGGCCTCGTCCAGTGACAGCGGTTCGATCAGGTCGGTGTAGTCGGCAAAGACCGCGTGGATCTGCTGGGAAACGCCGCGATAGACCTCCATGCGATGCGGCACGAAGATCAGCTCGGGGCATTTGCGCAGGGCGGCGCCGGAGGGCATGGCCGAGCGCACGCCGAATTTTCGGGCCTCGTAGCTCGCCGCGGCGATCACACCGCGCGCGGCGGGCGAGCCGACCACGACAGGCCGCCCTCGCAGGCTGGGATCATCGCGCTGCTCGATGGACGCGTAGAAGGCGTCCATGTCGATATGGATGATTTTGCGAGGCGGCGACTCCATGTCCCCAACTCTGTAGCAGTCTGTGAACGAAACAGGAACTTTCTCCTTGAACGCGCGACCCAAAAGGCGTGAAACGAACGCGCCATCTTGGTCGTATGGGAGAGCAGGGCGTGTCGCGCGTAGAGGGTGAGTTTCTGTTCCTGGCCCTGGAAATCGGCTTGGCCGAAACCATCGCGCAGACCCTCAAGGACGTGGAGCGGGCGATCGCCGATCTGCCCGACGGCCTCAGCGCCAACCGCTATCGGCGCCGGCTTGAAGACCAGCGCGCCTCGCTTCGCAATCCGACCTTGCGCACCAGCGCGGCCCTGGTGGTGTCGATGTGCGTCAGGACTCCAGCGCTGACCGGCAAGATCCGGCGCGTGTTCGCCGATCTTGCCGAGCGTCATCCGGAGCTGGCCTGGTTCTATGTTCAGTTGCCTGGAACCACGGTAGACGAGACCCTGCGCCGCGCCGGTTAGGCCGCCGCGCTTTGCACGTCAGTGAGCGGAGATCCTCCTTGGCGCCCACCCCTCCGCCCTCGACGTTGAAGCGCCCGCCCGAAGCGCTCATTCGACGCTTCCACCTGGGTCAGGTCGGCGCTGACACGGTCTCGACCTTTCTCACAAAAGGCTACTCGCTGGCCATCTGCTGCCGGGAATGTCCGCGGCTGATCGAATGGACGCCAGAGACGCTGTTGGAGACGTTCGGGGATCGGACCCACGTCAAGATCGCCGATATCGCCGCGCGCCTGTCGTGTTCCGGAGATCAGGGATGCGGCTCCACGGACGTGGCGATCTTCCCCCACCTTTATGACGGTCCCTGGTCCTGGGCGCCGCCGGAGCGGTGACCTCGATCAGGCTGGAATGACCTCGTCGCCCTTGCCGCCGAAGGCCACGATTTTCAGGCGCTCGGGGAGCGGACGTTGAAGCTTGGCGACCTCGGTCCAAGGCGCGTCGCTCATCCAAAGGTCCCAGTCTTCCGGCTCGGTCAGGATCACCGGCATGGCCTTGGAATGGTAGGTCTTCACGGGCTCGGCGGCGTCCGTGGTCAGGAAGCCGTAGGCCACGATCTCCTCCCAGCCCTTGCTCTTCATCCGTACGCAGGCATGGGGCGTCCAGATGCCGGCGAAGAAGGCCAGCGGGCGGCTCTCATCAAGGGCGAACCAGATATTCTTGCGGGTCTTCTCGTGATCCTGGTCCGGCTCGGCGAAGGAGGTGAACGGTACTAGGCAGCGGCTCCCCGCGCCCAGCCAGGGCGCCCAGTGCGCGTTGGTCTTGCCGGTTTTCTCGCTGGTGGTGTTGCGCACATTGGTGGTCCCCTTGTCCGGCTCCATCTTCAGCAATTCGGCGAAGTCGAACTCCGTGCCCTTGGCGCGCAGCTTGTCGGCCCGCTCCGTCGCGGCCTTGAACAAGGCCTGCTTAGACGAGGGCATGCCCCAACGCGCGTCACGCATCACCCGGCCGCCGTCCTGGCCATGGGTGATGATCGGCGCGGCGTAGTCCGGGTAGATGCCCGGCATCGGCGGCTGGTTGTTGTTGAGGTCGCTCATGGCGCGCGCCAAGGCGGCGACTTCGGCGCGCGCCTTCATGAGGGCGTAGAGATCGCACATTTGCGGGTCTCCCTAACCGGCGGTCTCCTGACGCTAACGGTCAGACGCGGCGCTGCAAAGCCGACGAAACAACAGCCTAGGCGGCCTTTCACCACACACGGGTCGGGGTTGATCGGCCGCGTTCGCGTGCGGCGGCCGGCTCAGTGGAAATGAAGCGGATCGCCGTCGGGGCCAAAGGCGGCGTATTGGCCAACGCCGCCGACCCGGACGGCCTCGACCATCGTCTTGAGCGCCGCGTCGATCTCGGCCTTGGCCGGAGGGCTTCCGTCGCGGCCAGACAGGGCGGCGGCGAACACCACCTGCCACGGCGGTCCGGCGTCCCTGGACTCGCGCGCCAAGCTGTCGAAATCGGTCAGTTCGCTGGCGGCCTTGTCGACGCACATCAACGCCGCCAAGGCCCCGCCGCGCCCAGCCAGGAAGTTTTCCCGCTGCGCCGCGCTCGGATGATCGGGCAGCTCGGCGCCGGCGAACACGAACAGCAGGCGATGGGGCTGGACCTGGGCGGCGGCGGTCTTCAGCAGTTGCTGAAAATGGGAGTCTTCGGTCATGGTCGCACCTTGGGCTATTTGAAAAACCAAGCCCTTGCGCGAGATCAAGGTCGCTTGGACGCGAGTTCAGCCTGGACCTCTATTGTGTTCGGCGCCACCGGCGACGGAGACGATCGTCACGGCAGGCGCTGGGATTGGCCAGCATCGTCCGGGGCCGACGACAGCCAGGGTCCCGATTTGCCGCCGCTCTTGGAGGTCAGACGCACGGCCTCGATGACCATGCCCTTCTCGGCGGCCTTGAGCATGTCATAGATCGTCAGGCAGGCCACCGAGACGGCGGTCAGGGCTTCCATCTCCACCCCGGTCGGGCCGGTGGTCTTGACGCGCGCGGTCACAGCCAAACCGCCATCGCTTGCCTCGACCGAGACCTCCACCTTGCTCAGGGCCAGCGGATGGCACAGTGGGATCAGATCGGAGGTCTTCTTGGCGGCCATCACCCCTGCGATCTCCGCCACGGCCCGAACCTCGCCCTTCCGGCCGGTCCCCGATAGCGCCAGAGTGAGGGTTTGGGGCGCCATGCGCACGAAGCCCACCGCTACGGCCTCGCGCGTTGTCGACGCCTTGTCCGTGACGTCGACCATCCGGGCCCGTCCCTCGTCGTCGATGTGGGTCAGGCGGGTCATCGGTCAGAACCCTCAGCGCGAAGGCGCGGGTTGTCCCATCGGCCAACGTCGTCATGATCTTGAGCGGTGGGCTCGATCCAACTTACGCCGTGCGGGCCGTGCTGCTTCTTCCAGAACGGCGCCTGGCTTTTCAAATAGTCCATCAGGAAGTCGCAGGCTTCGAACGCCGGTCGGCGATGGGCGGCGGCGGTGGCCACGAAGACGATCGCCTCGCCGGGGGCGATGGAGCCCGTGCGGTGGACGATCTGATAGTCCACCAACGCGAACCGCGTCTTGGCCCCTTCGGCGAAATCGGCGATCACCGCGTCGGTGAAGCCTGGATAGGCCTCCAGCTCCAGGATCTGGGCCGCGCCGCCTTCGGCCCGCGCCAGGCCCGTGAAGCTCGCTATCGCGCCGACCTCGGCGCGACCGCGGCAAAAGGCGTCGAGCAGCAAACCGGGCGCGAAGGGCTGTTGGGTCAGGGTGATCATCGGCCATCGGTTCGCTGCGCCGACGTCACCGTCATCCAGACCGATCGAAGAGGGAGGGGCAGGTGGGTTCATGCGGCGCGGACGATAGGCGCGCCATCGCGCCAAGCAAGGACAAACCGGGGGTGCGCGGCGATGGCGCACGGCTGGGGTGGTCAGGCTTGGCGCCCGTCAAGCCGACGAGCGGCGACTTCACCGACGGCGTTTGCGGTCCATCAAGGCGCGAGGGGTCTGGGCGGCCTAGGAGGAAAGGACCGCGGATCGCGCGGACCCGGGATCGGCTTAGTGGTTCGTCGAGCAGCCCCCTTTCTCGAGCCGGATACGACGCGATCGGCGTCGGAAGAGGCTTTCTTGGCCTTGGTGAGCGCCTTCTTCGAGGAGGCGCTCACGCCCGATCTTCGGCAGGCCGGCCGACAAACTCTTGGCGTGCATTCCGAAATCGAGGCGTGCAGGGTCTGGCATGCGCGACTGTTCGCGCGGGGCTGGATCGCGCCGGGTTGGCCGGTGGCGTGGGGCGGGACGGGCTGGAGCGCTCGCCAGCGCTTCCTGTTCGACCGAGAATGCGCCTTGAACGACGCTCCGGTGCTATTCGCTGGGGGGCTGCGGAGCCTGGGGCCCTTACTGATCGAGCAGGGCAGCGACGCGCAGCGGACGCGTTATCTGGGAGCGATCCTGTCGGGCCAGGATCTCTGGTGCCAGGGATTCTCTGAGCCGGAGGCTGGATCCGACCTGGCGGCGGTGTCCTGTCGCGCGGTCCGTCGCGGCGAGGCCTATCATCTCAATGGAACCAAGATCTGGACCACAGGCGCGCATCTGGCCAACCGCATGTTTGGCATCTTTCGCACCGCCGATTCCGAGCGCCGTCAGCAGGGACTAACTTTCCTGCTGATCGACATGGACAGCCCCGGGCTCACGGTTTCGCCAATCCTCGACCTGGCCGGGCAGCATGAATTCAACCAGGTTTTCTTCGATGACGTGATCGTCCCCGCAGAGAACCGGATTGGGGCTGAAAATGATGGGTGGTCTATGGCCAAGCGGCTGATGCAGTTGGCTCGCGCCAACAACACCCCCGCGGCCCTGGTGCGTCGCGCTCATCGCCACGCCGCCGAGCGGCTGTTCCAGTCCGGGTCCGGCGTCGATCCCGACCTGCGCCGTCGCCTGGCGAGTCTGGCGATCGAGGTGGACGCCTTCGAGCAGCTGGAATTGGCGGCGCTTCCGTCGGGCCGACCTGGCCCCCACGATCAGATCGCGCCCTCCATGCTCAAGCTGGTGGGCAGCCAGTTAAATCAGCAGGTCGCCGAACTGGCGATGGAGATCGCCGGCGACGCGGCGGCGGCAGCGCTTGGCGCCCTGGGCGTGGCAGACGACCTGGCCGGGAGCGAGGCGCTGGACGCCGGAGCGCGGGCCATGGCCCGGCGGCTGAGCCTGCGCGCCGCCACCATCTATTCGGGAGCCAGCGAGATGCAGCGCGACATCATAGCGCGGCATTTGCTGAGTACGGGGCGACCGCAGCGCTGACCGAGCTGTTCACCCCGCGAGCCCTGGAGCGGCCGTGGCCCTGTCGTGGAAGGGGGCGATCCGTCCTCGGGAAAGCCAAGCTATACTTTCGCCTCCCGGACTCCTGACATTCAACCAGACCGAAGCTGACGGAGGTCAATCGCAACCGGCGCGTCCTATGTAAGGGTGATCATGACGCTGGATGCGGTCCTCTTGGCAGCCCCGGCGTTCGATCCTGGTGCGTGGACCAGGCGCTCGCTTGCCTCGCGCTTTCTCAGGCCCCTCATCCAGGCGCGAGGCCTTCGTCACCCCCGAGATCCCCATGCTGTCGCATCTTCGCATCTCGCGAAAACTGTCCGTCGCCTTCAGTGCGATCATCGCCGTCTTCATCGGCGTCAGCGCAATCGTCCATTTCAATCTTTCGACCATCACCGCCGCGGCGGCGGCCAAGGACGTCACCAACATGGTGATGGAAGATCGCGCCGCGATGGACACCGCGCTTCTGGCGCAGGAAAGCGCCGTGCGCGCGTTCGTCGCCACGCAAGATCCCGCCTTCGTGGAACACTATCGCCAGGAAGGCCGCGCCTATGACGCCGCGCTTAGGCATCTGCGTCAGGTCGCAACCGATCGCAAGAACCTGGCGCTGGTCGGTCAGATGGACACCGCCGCCAACGCCTGGCGACGCGACGAGGCCCTGACGCAGATTCGGCTGGCGAGCGACCCGGCAGAGCTGCCGCAGGCGGTCGCCATGATCGGCGGCGGCAATTTGGCCACGGCCCAAGCGCTGAGCGCCACCATCGCGGCAAATATCGACCAAGTCTATCAACGGCGGACCTTGGCCCATCGCGCCGCGGTCGGTCAGTCGGCCCTGACCCTATGGCTGGGATCGGGCGTCGTGGTGGCGCTCGCCGGTCTCGCTGGTTGGTTCCTGACTCGCGGCGTCGCGGTTCCGGTGGCGGCCATGACCCAAACCATGGGCGCCCTGGCCGCCGGCCGCCACGATGTGGAAATCCCGGCGATCGGTCGCCGCGACGAGGTCGGAGACATGGCCCAGGCGGTGCTGATCTTCCGCCAGAACGCCATCGAGAAGTTGGATCTGGAGACCCTGACCGCCGCCCAACGCGCCGCCGCCGAGGACGAGCGGCATGAGCATGAGGCCCAACGCGCTCTGGCGGCGGCCCAGCAGGCGGCCGTGGTCGCCGCCATCGCTGATGGATTGGGCAAGCTATCGGCTGGCGACCTGACCCAGCGGCTGACGCAGAGCTTCGCGCCCGAATACGAACAGCTTCGCGCCGACTTCAACGCCGCGGTGGCCAAGCTCAACGACACCATGGGACTGATCATCCTGAACGCCGAGGCGATTGGCTCCGGCTCCCAGGAGATCAGCGAAGCCGCCAGCGACCTGTCGCGGCGCACCGAACAACAGGCCGCCAGCCTTGAGGAGACCGCCGCCACCCTTGACGAGATCACCGGGACGGTGATGCGGACCGCCGAGGGCTCCACCGACGCCCACCAGATCGTCTCGGCCGCCAAGGACGAGGCCGATCGTAGCGTCGGATTGGTCAGTCGCGCGGTGGAGTCGATGAGCGCCATCCAAGCTTCCGCCGGCCAGATCGGTCAGATCGTCGGCGTGATCGACGAAATCGCCTTCCAGACCAACCTGCTTGCGCTCAACGCTGGGGTCGAGGCCGCCCGGGCGGGTGACGCGGGCCGTGGGTTCGCGGTGGTCGCCCAAGAGGTGCGCGCCCTGGCCCAGCGCTCAGCGGGCGCGGCCAAGGAAATTCGCCTGCTGATCGGCGCCTCCTCGCGTCAGGTCGATGCGGGGGTGGATCTGGTCGGCCAAACCGGCGCGGCCCTGACCCATATCGCCGACCTGGTGGGACGGATCACCGGCATCGTCGAGTCGATTTCGGCCTCGGCTCAGGAACAGGCGACCGGCCTTCAGCAGGTCAATACGGCGGTCAATCAGATGGATCAGGTCACCCAGCAGAACGCCGCGATGGTGGAGCAGAGCACCGCCGCCAGCGTTTCGCTGGCCAATGAAGCGGCCGAACTGTCGCGATCCATGGCCCAGTTTCGTCTGGTCGGGTCGTTTTCGACGCCGCCGGTCCGCGGTGAGCGCGCGACGGCGAGCGTTTATCGGCCAAGCTTCGGCGGCGGCGCGGCGCGAGCCCATGGGGTCGCCCTGTAAACCTGGGAGGATTTCTAGGTCGGGTCCTGGCGGACTTGATCATCGGCAAGGTTCGACTTGCTCATTGTGCGCGCTCGCGACCCCTTCAACGCCCTATCGCGCGCCGCAGGCGGCAAGGCATATCCCGAGCCCTCAAGAGGGCGCTTCATGTCAACGCGATATCGCCGAAAGACGACTTGGACAGGGCGATCACGTCCATCGGCCGATCACCTCGCGGCCGATATGTTGATGGCTCTGCGTTATCCTGTCGAACAGGTCTTGACCGGTGGTTTGCGACAGGTGGCGCGGCGGCGGCCAGAGATCTTCGAGCGCCTGGGCGCCTA
>NZ_JBXAKU010000019.1:0-90645 GCF_058798735.1 Caulobacter sp. GW822-FHT07D08 | reverse complement strand
GCTCATAGGTACGACTTAAGCGCGCAGCATCCGCATCAGCCCTCACGCCGACAAGGCGGCCTTCGGCGGAGGGTTACAGTCCGGCCGCCCCTGCCGTAAAGCACAGCGTACTCAAGGCTATGCGCGTTCCCGGCGCCATCAATAGAACGAGACAGCCTAACCAGGCGGCTAAGACCAGGGAATTCGGCTGACGCGCGATCCACGCACCTAACTCGACGCGGTGATTGGCCATCACCGAGCCCACAGCAAACATCAGAAGATATTGAGGTGTCTCCGCCAAAGAACGGGCCACTGTGTCCGGTGCCACAAGAGGCAGGACCGACACCGACAATCCATAGATCACCAAGGTGCCGAGCAAGGTGAGACGCGGCCATCTCACACAGAAGAGTGCCAGTATCGGAAAGATCATCGAGATGCGCAGCTCGTGAACAAGACTCCACATTGGATTGTCCAACGTGATGTAAGAGTCTCTCCCGATCATCAGAAAGTGCCCCGTCACAAGAGCAGGCGACAAAGGCAGGCTCCAGGAGTGGTTGAACCACTCGCTTAGACCAAGGACGTTGCTTGGCCGGATCGCCATATAGAGCCCTATTGCGGCGCAGATGGCGACAAAGAACGGGACATAGATCCGGCAAAGCCGACGCAGCGCGAATTCAAGATAACTGCCCTTTCCTGGCCGAAGGGCCAGTGTCAGGACAAAGCCGCTGAGCACGAAAAACAGGATGACGGGCGGGCGGCCTCCTACGAACAGTTTGAGCGGCGTCTGATGAAGCCAAAGGTTCCAGGAGCCCAGGAGTGGAATCCCCAGGAAACTGGCTTCCCAGTAGCTCGGTGAAGCGGTCATCCAGCAGTGGTGGAACACCACGATCAACGCCGCGACTCCTCTGAGGGAGTCCAGGGTCTCGTACCGCCGCATCTTATCCCCTTGAAGTGGCGAGTAGATCAAAATGGAAGGTGAAACTGATCCAGGCGCTAGTTAGCGCTTCCGACTTCGGAGGATCGAGAAACCCTATTGAACAGAGACGAAATGTAACGCCTCAACGCATCCGTGTTTTTCTCAAACAGCTCGCCAAAAACCCAGGCCACGAAAACAGATACCGCGCTTATAAACAACCACGTGATCAGTCCACGCAGGCCGATTTCGTTTCGAGCGATCGAAAATAAGCCAAATCTCGCCAACAAGAAGCACAAGAACGTCATCACGGGCATGTGCACAATATATAGAGAATAGGAGAAATCGGCCAAGTACTTGTCAGCACGCGCATTTATATTCAAATCAAGCAAAGAAGGCCTGGAAACAAAAAGACCAAACCCCAGTCCGATGAGAGGGTCAGCGATCCGATGATCTATGAGCGGCGATGCGGCGAAGGCACAAAACGCGACAACGCCGCCGATAAGCGCGGCCCACCGCGGGACTAGGCCTCGCGAGCCAAGCTCCCGCGCTACTGCGCCGAAAACCCAGATCAGCCAGAACAGCGCCATGAAAGCTCGGCCAAACGCAACCGCGACAACCGAAGCGACGATAGCAACCACCGCCACTTTGATGAGACCAGGAGTCTTCTTGAAAGGAAAAGCAAGCAGCAGGAGTGGGAATACAAAATAGAAAACCCACTCGTAACCCAAAGACCAAAGCGGCCGATTTGATCCGAACGGTTCCCCTAGAAAGTTTTCCAAAGATAGAATCGTGGCCGCAATGTTTTGCAGGGTATACCCGTCAAATATGGCACCATGCCCAATCGGACCGGCCCACGCACTCCTGTAGATCGGACTTTGACTGTCGATCATAAATGCCGTCGCGTCCAAGACGATGGTCACAATAAGTGCGGGTGCCAACGCGATATATATTCTGGAGAACCGGCTGATCGCATATTGTGACAGGCTAAACTTCTCAAGCCTTTGCAATACGCCGCCACCGACCAGATATCCGCTGATTACGAAAAACAGCATCACGGCAGCATGGCCGAGATCCGCAAAGTATTTTACGGCCAGCTCGAAAACGTTGGCTCCATGGCCAAACGGCTTAATCGCAAACGCCAGCGAGAGGGCGTGGCCGAAGGTCACTATTGCGGCGCTTATCCACCGCACAGTGTAAAGAAACGGTCGCTCATTAGATTGCATGGCAGCCCCCCTCGAACGCATGACTGGCCGTCTCTTGCCTTGCCACAAGGCACCCTACGAACGCAAACATTTAGCGTTCGGCTTGTACGCATGCTAGCTAAGCGATGACACTTGAGGCACGCGAAGGGCCACTATGCGAGTTCCGCAAATTTGGTATCTAGGCGCATCCTTTGCGCTCTCTTTGATCTCATTGGCGTTGGGATCGTCGCCAGCCTACTGCGCTCTCCAGCTTGGAATTTTTCTGGCGCTGTTTGCGATTGGAATGAATCCAGGTCGAGCGCCTCGCCTTATCATCATCATTCTAATATTCGCCTTTCTGAAGAATTTTGTATTCAGCCAGTACGTCAAGGTATTGCTACTTCAACCGTCGGATGAAGGGCTAGCCGAGCCCATCATGACAACGCTTGCCCTTCTCGTAGCCGCGCTTTCCGCGCTGATTGCTACGTTTGGCTGGCGCTTGCTTTCGAACGTAGATTTTGGCGGCTTCGCTCGGGATCCGCGGCGCGAGGATCTCTCGACTCTTGGCTATTGCCTTGGCGTCGCTGGGATTGTGGCGCGCCTTGTCGTCGCGGTCGGATTGTGGTCCAGCGTTCTGCCCGCCTACATTGGTGAACTGACTTTGTTCGGCGTCATCGCCTTCGTGGTTGATCGTCGAATAAAGTCCGAAGGCCGGCGCATTTTCGATCGACGATCCATTGGCCTACTGGCGTTGTACGCGCTCATTGGCCTCTTGATGGGCGGTCGAGCTGAGGTTCTGAAGGCCGCTATCTTCCCAGCTGTATTTTATATCTACTATAGAGCTCGCCCTCCGGTCGCTGGCATTGCAGTGATCGCCACCGTTTTCGCAATAACCTCGGCCGTTTTGTATCCACTGATCAATTACTCTCGCATGATAGCGGGCTCTGGTGGAACAATCGCCGCCATGTCTGAGGCGGCCTCGGAAATTGCCTATAACGACGGCTGGTACAGGATTAAGAATTTCACGGAGCGTCAAGAAGCCAAGTACACTCACAGAATGTACTACGGCGCTCCGATGGGCTTCATTAATCGGTTCACGCCGAGCCAAGTGGATAATCTCGTATCCGCCGGCAGCCGCCGGGGCTTGGATGGGGGCTATGCAGCCCGATCACTAAAGGCCGTGCTCCCCCAATCGCTAGGCGCACAACGTGGAGTAGGCGCTGGGCAGATCGAACTTGAGAACCTCCAAAACAACCGTAACATTGCTGAGGTGAACAATACGAACTATGGCTTGGTAGGCGTCTTCTTCGCGATCGGTGGACTACAAAGCGTCGCCTTCGGTTTCGCGGCCTGCGTGCTCGCACTGTCTGCCTGGTACCTTTTATTCTTCGGCACGCGCGAGAGCATCTGGGCCTACGGCTTTTTCCCGATCTTCATGCTCTATATCCCGGATGGCAATCTGACGAGCTTCGCCATTCGACTGGTCCATGGCGGCCTTATCGTCGGCCTGTCTCTGATAATCATTTCAAAGGCGGTGTCGTTACGTGGCGCTCAATCGAACTCCCGTGTTCATCGCCGAGCAACGACGCGCCTAGCCCGCTAGGGCAAAAAGTCTATCGCGACTTAAGGGTGGAGAGGATGTTCCGACAAACAACCTCTCGATCTACCGTTGCTTCAACGTATCGTCGCCCTGCGCGCCCGAGGGCGGTTCGAAGGCTTGGGTTGGCGATAAGATTTTCCACGGCGTCGGCAAACAGCGAAGCCTTGTTCGGCTCAACGCAGATTCCGGCCCCCGATGCTTCCGTGGCCAGGGCCAATGGCGTGCCCTTTTCGGCTGTCGCAATATACGGACGCTCGGCCGCCATGATCGAAAAGATTTTGCTCGGTAGCGCGAAGTTGGCGCCGCCCGGGCTCTGGGGAACCAAATGCAACGTAGCGACCCCCATGGCCGCACTCAGTTCTGCACGCGGCGCAAGGTCCGCGAAACGAACATTCGAAAGCCCGTCGCTCGCCACCTGCTCCTCGAGTGAGTGACGTTCTGACCCCTCTCCCCGGATAAGGATATCAGCCTCCACTGCGCGCTTCAGCAGCTCGGCAGCCAGCGCCAGAATCTGATCAAGACCCTGCTTGCGCCCCAGGTTGCCTGAATAAACGAGAAGCGGACGGTCTCCAGCGCGCGGCATGGGCACGATCTCGCGAACGTTAACCTGGGGAGGGATAATGTCGATCTTCCCCTTCACGCCCAGTGCTCGAAGCTCTTGCTCCATGCCCGGCGTCAGGGCGATCACCCGATCGCACCGATTGAGCGCCCACGCCTCCAACTTGCGCAGGAGCTGGGTCAGCCCTCCCGCCATGCCGAACTTCAGGTTCGCGGCCAGGCCCGACTGGATGTCGTGCACGATCGCCACCACACGTCCATCCCGCGCTCGGAAGAAAGGCGAGATCAAGACGACGAACACCGAAGGACACACGCACACCACGCCGCGATAGCGCTTCTTCCGCACCATCAGCGCGGCTGCCGCGAAGCTCGTCTCTGACAGCAGCCGCCCAACCATTCCGCGAGAGCTGGCGACATAGGACTTCACACGACGCACATTGACCCCATTGAAGTCCTCATGGTCGCGCTGGCCGGCCTCATATCCGTCATAGACCGCGTTCTTCGGGTAGCTGGGACGGGCCGCCAGCACATCCGGCTCCAGCGCATTCTCGGCCAGCCATAGCGACAAATCGGTAATCGGCGGCGCGCTTCCAGTGGGTTCCGGATGGTAGTAGTTGCTCAGCACCAGCAACGAGCCGGCCAACTCGTGGAACTCGTCACGAACCGGTTTTGAGGCCACGTAGGCGATGTGGGACTCGTTCATGCGAAAGTTCCCCGCGTTTCTTCGGACCAAGCTCGCAGGGCAGATTCGACGTCGCTCTCGAATTGATACCCGTTAGAGGTCAGCCAGTTGGGCTTGATACGTGTGGATCGGACTAGCTTCCAGATACGCTCACGGTGGATGGGCGTCTTGAGGCCGAGACCAGCCAGGACCTCGAAACACCAGGCCACACCGAGCAGCGGCGCGATCGGTAGCACCGGGTATTCAGTCTTGATGGTGGATACCTTTCCAAAATTCTTGACGATATCTTCGGTCGTGCTCTCGCTCGGATATGCAAAGTTGAACGTGACCTCCGGCAGTTCCCGTGAGAGCACGAAATCCAGTGCGTTCAGCAGTTCATCGACATAGCCGCCGCTCTTGATTGTGTTCTTTCGGCCGGGATAGGCGAACAGCCCGCGCTTCAGTGCACCTGCAAGATTGGAATAGTTCCCCCTCTCCCCCGGGCCGAACACGACGCCCGGACGCACGATCACCAGACGATGGTCGGCGGCCGTCGCGGCCCAGCGACGATGGATGCCTTCCGCCATCAGTTTCGAGCGGCCGTAGTCCGATGTCGGCGCGGGGGGCGTACTCTCGTCGACGACATCTTCCCGAGGGCCGTAGACGGAGATCGAACTCGTAAAGACGAACCTCTTCGCGCCGATAGCGTCGGCGAACTGCGTGACGTTCAACGCACCGAAAATGTTGGTGTCGTAATATTCGTGAGCCGGATGCCCTGGCGTCCGGTGAACCGCCGCCAAGTTGTATATGACAGCCTCTTCCAGTCCGAAAGCTTCGGGCACCGCCTGACGTACATCGTGCGAGACGTAACGGACACCCGGCAATGTCTCGCGCGGGGGCAAGATGTCGATCGCGACGACATTCATCCCGCGTTCCACTAAACGTTTGACCAAACGGGTACCGATAAAGCCGCTAGCACCAAAGACAATCACGTTGGTCATTTGAATACTCCGGGAATTTTCTTGGACTGGAGAGGCTGACAACTTCAGCTTCTGCCGATCGAGGCATAGGTGAAGCCATAGCGGACCATTTCGGCTGGCTTGTAGACGTTGCGCAGATCGACCACGACCGGGGCCTTCATCAAGAGCTTCAGACGGTCCAGGTCGAGCGCCCGGAACTGATCCCACTCGGTGATGATCACCAGCGCGTCTGCCCCCTCGGCCACCTCGTAGGCGCCAGCCTTGAAGTCGACGCCGGGCAGCATGTGGGCAGCTTCGCGAGCGCCCTCCGGATCGAACGCCTGCACCTTGGCGCCGAGCGCCTGCAGGGCCGGGACGATGTCCAGGCTGGGGGCGTCACGCATGTCGTCGGTGTTGGGCTTGAAGGTCAGGCCCAGCACGCCGATCGTCTTGCCGGTCAGGTCGTCCGTGCCGATCGCCTTGGCGACCTTGCCGGCCATGGCCTTTTTGCGGGCGTCGTTGACCTCGACAGTCGTCTCGATCAGTCGGGTTGGCGCGCCGTAGTCCTGGGCGGTCTTCACCAGAGCAATGGTGTCCTTCGGGAAGCAGCTGCCGCCGTAGCCGGGTCCGGCGTTGAGGAACTTGCCGCCGATGCGCTTGTCGAGGCCGATGCCCTTAGCGACCTGCTGAACATCCGCGCCGACCACTTCGCAGAGATCCGCCATCTCGTTGATGAAGGTGATCTTCAGCGCCAAGAAGGCATTGGCAGCGTACTTGATCAGCTCGCTGGTGCGACGGCCAGTGAACACAAGCGGCGTCTCGTTCAGGCTCAGCGGGCGATAGAGATCGCGCATCACCGCCTGGGCGCGTTCGTCGTCGGTGCCGACGACCACGCGGTCCGGGCGCTTGAAGTCCTCGATCGCCGCGCCTTCGCGCAGGAACTCGGGATTGGAGACCACGGCGAACTGGGCATCCGGCCGAACCTTCTTGATGATCGCCTCGACCTCGTCGCCGGTGCCGACGGGCACAGTCGACTTTGTGACGATGACGGTGAAGCCGTCGATCAGGCCGGCGATTTCTTCGGCCGCGGCGTAGACGTAGCTGAGGTCGGCATGGCCGTCGCCGCGACGGGTGGGCGTGCCGACGGCGATGAACACCGCGTCGGCGTTCTTGATCGCCTCGGCGCCTTCCAGCGTGAAGAACAGCCGGTCTTCTCGAACGTTGCGAGCCACCAGGTCATCCAGCCCCGGCTCAAAGATCGGAATCTCGCCCTTCTCCAGCCGCTCGATCTTGCTGGGATCCTTGTCGATGCAGGTCACCTCGTGACCAAAGTCGGCGAAACACGCCCCCGAGACCAGGCCCACATAACCCGTGCCAATCATCGCTACGCGCATCGACGCATTCCTCGAAAAGGCTTCCTAGCCAAGGTCATTCATAAGCCTCATCGGCGGTCCGGCTCGGTGATCGAGGCAGTCGGTCCAGCCGCCCACTATCGCCCTGCCGCGGCCTGAGCTTGGTGCCAGCGCCAAGCGCTTGTGAGAATAGCGTCGAGATCACGCGACGGGCGCCAATCTAGTTGGTCTCGCGCTTTGGCGTTGTCCCCCACCAAGATCGGAGCATCGCCGGCGCGGCGCGAAGCCATTTGCACAGGCAGCGGTTTACCGGCGGCTCGCCCCACACCATCAACGAGCTCACGCACGGTCGTGCCCGTGCCAGTCCCGAGATTGTAGGATTCCGACGATCCGCCAGCGAGTAGTCGGCGCAGAGCCGAGACGTGAGCGTCGGCGAGATCCAGCACGTGGACGTAGTCGCGCACGGCCGTGCCGTCGCGTGTGTCGTAGTCGTCGCCGAAGATCGTG
This sequence comes from Caulobacter sp. GW822-FHT07D08, assembly GCF_058798735.1. Taxonomy (NCBI): domain Bacteria; kingdom Pseudomonadati; phylum Pseudomonadota; class Alphaproteobacteria; order Caulobacterales; family Caulobacteraceae; genus Caulobacter; species Caulobacter sp. GW822-FHT07D08. Next base: position 82,932 of record NZ_JBXAKU010000019.1, on the reverse strand, counting down.
AAGTGCGAGCGCTGGCCGAGCGCCACCTGGATCGCCAGCGGGATGGCATGGGTCTCAGGCTCGTGCCATTCGCCTATGCGGCCCTCCGGATCGGCCCCGGCGGCGTTGAAGTAGCGCATCACGGCGCTCTTGAAGCCGACATAACGATCGTAGTCGGCCAGGGCCTGCTCAATCATCAGCTTACTGCGACCGTATGGGTTCAGCGGCGCCTGGGGATGATCCTCGGCCATGGGCAGGGTGACCGGATCGCCGAAGGTGGCGCAGGTCGAGGAAAAGACCATGGCATTCACGTCGGCTCGGCGGGCTGCCTCGATCAGGGCAATAGCGCCGCCGACATTGTTGTCGAAGAAGGCGCCGGGGTTCTTGACGGACTCGCCGACCTCGATGCGGGCGGCAAAGTGTAGGACAGCCACCGGCTTGTGAGCGGCGAAGACCGCGTCCAGGCGAACGCCGTCGCGGATGTCGCCTTCCTCCAAGGGCCCCCATTGAACATGCTCACGGTGACCGTTGGAAAGGTCATCGAACACTACGGGCGTAAACCCGGCAGCAGCCAAGGCCAAACAACAATGCGAGCCAACATAGCCGGCGCCGCCAGCCACCAGAACGGTTTGCATGAATTCCCCCAACCGCGACGAAGCCTACTCTTCCTCGTCGCCGATATCAGCGCCTAGTAGGCGTTCTCAGCCATCAGCAGATGGGGCACAGTCATCAATAAGATCTTGACGTCGCCGCTCAGCGTCCAGCGCTCGATGTACTCGTTGTCCGCGTCGATGCGCGCAGCCATCGCTTCGACCGCGCTAGTGCCGCCGCGCAGGCCCTTAATCTGGGCAAGGCCGGTCAGACCCGGCCGGGCGCGAAAGCGCAGATGATAGTTGGCGATCGCGGCGCCGTACTGCTCGTCATGAGCCAGCGCGTGCGGACGCGGGCCGACGATCGACATGTCGCCGCGCAAAACATTAATAAGCTGGGGAAGCTCGTCAATGCTGGTCTTGCGGATGATCTTGCCGAGCGTCGTGATCCGATCGTCGTCGCGCTTGGCCTGGACGACCTTCGAACCGTTCTCCTGACACCGCATCGAGCGGAACTTGAAGATCGTAAAGGCCTGACCGTTCAGCCCGCCGCGGGATTGCCGGAACAACACCGGACCGGGCGACTCGAGCTTGATCAGAATAGCGACGAGAGCGAGGAGCGGCGCGAAGAACAGCAAAGCGCCGCCCGCGACCAGAATGTCCATCGCTCGTTTTAGCGGATCTTTGGCGACCGGCGACGCTTTCACGGCGCAGGTTCGCTGATCCGCTGACGGATTAGAGGCTATCAGCACGTGGTCCCCACCAGTGTTATGTATCCGGGTCTTTGCCCGATGATTTAACAAGCCTTTACTAAATCAGCGTTCCGCAAACAACCGCCCTCAGTGGTTGTTAACCAACCTTTCTTCGCGGCGCGGCGATTTCTGCGCGTTCAAGTGACATTCTCAGCCCTAATGACGGGCGCCCGGGTGAATAATGACGACTTCAGCACGCTAAATCATCGAGCAGCGGCGCCTCCGACTGTGACGGAATGCACACGGTGAACGCTGCCGCGCCTCGCTGAACCGTCATAAGCGTCGCAAGAATATGCGACAGGTCTTTGCGCCCCCGCTCTTGAATGCCCCCAATACTCGGTAAACGGGAGCAGGCGGATAGGGACTGCGCGCATTGGCGAGCGGCCGATCCAGTAATGGCCGGGAACTGGTCGGCTCTGTCGGCGCCCCACAGGGGACTTAGGGCCAGCCCCCAGCGCGCTGCGAAGCGGCTTCCGCCCAGCTTCGGCCGACGTCGCTCGCGCGCCAGCGGACCTGCAGCCGGTTCCCCGCGAAGCCGCTCCTCCGCTTGCACCCCCGGTCTCGCCGACGGGCGTCGGGTTTCAGACGCGCCTTTTGCGTCCGCAACCCAACGACCGAAGGAGATCACAATGTCCAACGCAGCGGACCGGCTATCGCCCAGGATCTTTGTCGCTTGCCTGGCGGCCTACAATGCCGGCCGCCTTCACGGGGCGTGGATCGACGTCGAGGACGAGGAGACCGTCGGAGACGCCATCACAGCTATGCTCAACGCCTCGCCTGTCGCCGGCGCGGAAGAGTTCGCCATCCATGATCATGACGGCTTTGGCGGCGTGACCATCGGCGAGTACGAGGACATCGGGCGGGTCGTCGAAATCGCATCGTTTCTTCGCGAGCGCGGCCAGCTTGGCGCACTGGTGCTCGATCATCTCGGCGGGAACATCGACGAGGCGAGCGAGGCGCTCGACGACGGGTACCGAGGCGCGTTCGAATGTCTCGCTGACTACTTTCAGGAACTGACTGAAGAAACGGTCATGATCCCGGAGCCCCTCCGCCTCTATATCGACTACGAAGCCATGGCGCGGGACGCGGAGCTGAGCGGCGAGGTGTTCACGCTCCGGACGGCTCACGACAAGGTCCACGTTTTTTGGGCGCGATGAGGCGAAGGCGCTCAGAACAGGCCTTTGAATTCCGGATCACTGTAGTAGCGAACCTTCCGCGCCAGCGTCGGGTTCGCGCCAGGGCGGAGCAGGATCAGTGATCCACTATCCATCCGCATGACCTCGTCGGGCGTGACGAGATCGCGTCGCGCGAGATTGACGTTGGTCGAGTTGCCATGCGTGGAAAAGAGCTTGTCTCCGGCCTGCGTCTTGGACTGGCCGCTGGTGCTGTAAACTTCGGTCGTGACGCCCATCGATCGGGACACCCAGGTCGCCGTGTCGATGTCGGCGACATTGAACACCTGAATGACCCGAGCATTGGCTAGGAAGGTCCCGGCGTGATCGCCATAGGCGCTTTTGAGCTGATGAAGATCCTGCAGGATCGCCCAGATCTGAACGCCGTACCCGGCCATCAGCCCGAACGCCCGCTCCACCGGCTCCAGATGCCCGAGCGCCGCGAACTCATCCAACATCAACAGCACGGGCGGACCAGTGCGCTCCGCCCCAACCGGCCCGCGCGCCAAGGCGCCGATCGTTTGCACCACCATCAGCCGCAGCCAGCGCGCATGGGTTCGCAGCCGCTCAGGCGGCAAGACCAGGAACACGCTCACGAACCCGGTCCGCAATTGGCTCAGCGAAAAGTCCGACCGCTCCAAGACCCGCGCCATGCGCGGACTATCGAGGAAGTGCGTGTGCCGCTGAGCCGCGGACAACACGCCCGCAGCCTCGCGATCACTCTTGCCGAGATGACGATTGGCCGCGCGCGCGACCAGACCGCCGGCCGCGCCGCTGTCCTGCATCGCCTTCAGCATCTTGGCGAAGGCGTCGGGCGCAGCGGTAAGAAGATCCCGCACCGTCATCAGGCTGCGCTGGTAAACGGGCGCCGTTGTCACCACGTGGAGGATGACGCCGGAGATCAGCGCCCTGGCTTCCTCGTTCCAATGCGCCTCGCCAACTTGGTTCGGCGGGTCATAAACCAGCGCCTCGGCGATCGCCGCCACGTCGTCGACGAGGTCGAGGCTATCGGGGTCCAGCGCCGAGAGCGGATTGAACGCCGCGCACGGCTGACCCGATACGTCGAATGGGTCGAGCACGAAGACCGGCCCCATCCGCGCGCGCGCCGCCGCCGTGATGCGCGTGTTCTCTCCCTTAGGATCCACACAGAGAACCGAACGCCTCAGAGTGAGGAGATTGGGAATGATCGTCCCGACGCCTTTACCCGCTTGCGACGGCGCGATGGTCAGCAAGTGCGCCGGGCCGTCGTAGCGAAGCAGCTTGCCCCGCATCGAACGGCCGACGATCAGGCCCTCGTCGCCACCAAGCGTCCGGGCGATCTCGTCCTCGCGACTGAACCGGGCCGACCCATGCGCGTCGGAGACCGGGCCATCGGACCACCAGCGCCGCCACCGCAGAAAGCCGGCCAGGCCGCCCAGCAAGCTGGTGACGACCAGAACCGGAATGCTCACGCCAGACCCGACCGGCCCAACGGCGGCGATGACGGTGAGCACAAAACCGCCGATCAGCCGTCCGATGAACAGGCCAAGCAGGATCGCGCCAACCAGGGTGATGGTGCGGATCATGTCGCCGCCTCGCGCTTCGTCCGATCGCTCTGCGCATCGGCTTCAAAGACATGCCGCCCGCGATGCCGCCACCGCGCGAGCACGTCGGCGCGGCCGGCGTCTTGAAGCTGATCGGCAAGTTCGAGCAGCCCGCCCAACAGGGCGGCGCGGTCGTCGTCGGTAAGTTCGACGAGGCCGGCCTTGGTGACGAGGCCGCCAAGTTCGATCAGGTGATGTGTGCGCTCACGGCGCTGCACGACCCAGGCTCTCGTATCGAGGCGCGCGGCGACGGCTTCAGCCCGTCGCGCCAGCGCCAGGGTCTTGGCCAGCGCCCGCAGCGTCGCTAGCAGGCGCCGACGCCAGCTTGCGGCCGGCGCCCTTGCGAAAGAAGGCCTCGCCCTCCGACTTCCAGGCCTCCTTCGACTTGGCGTCCTTGGAGGCCTTCGCCGTCAGCAGCGCGCCCGCCAGGACTTCCGGGTCGAGTTCGTCGGCGCCCGTGGCGATGACGAGTTCGCCTAGTTGCCTGATCTTCTGGCTTTTGAGGTGTTTCGCCTTCGCCGCCAGAGCCTCCAGCTCGGCGTCGATGTCGCGGGGTTTGCGCATAACTCAAGGCCTCCTGCGATGGAGCCCGCCCCGTGCTCATAAATACCAAAGGTTGTAGCGATCGCGCAAGACGTTTAGTGTGCCCGCGTGCAGCAAGTCAGGCCGATCTGCGATCGGAGTGCGCGCTTATACGTCGTTCCGACGTGCACGAAGACGCGTTGCGTAGGGTTGAAGCTGAAGGAACGCCGATGGCGATCTATCACTTCTCAGCCAAGGTCATCAGCCGCGCCAACGGCTCCAGCGCGGTGGCCGCCGCCGCGTATCGCTCCGCCTCTCGCCTGCACGACGAGCGCCTGGACCGAGCGCACGACTTCACCAACAAGGCCGGCGTCGTCCATTCGGAGATCTTGGCGCCCAACGAGGCGGCCCGCACGGCGTGGCCCGATCAGACGAAACTCTGGAACGCGGTCGAGGCCGGCGAAAAGCGCAAGGACGCCCAGCTCGCGCGCGAAGTCGAGTTCTCCATTCCGCGCGAGATGGATCAGGCTCAGGGCATATCGCTGGCCCGCGACTTCGTGCAGCGCGAATTCATCGATCGCGGCATGGTCGCCGACCTCAATGTGCATTGGGATATCGCCGAAGACGGCGGCCCCAAGCCGCACGCCCACGTCATGCTGACCATGCGCGAGGTCGCGGTTGATGAAGACGGTGCGGCGCGGTTCGGCGCCAAGGTCCGTGACTGGAACAGCACCGAGCTTTTGAACCACTGGCGCGGCGCCTGGAGCGAGCACGTCAACGAGCGCTTGGCGCAGTTGGGGATCGAGGCGCGGATCGATCATCGCTCGTTCAAGGACCAGGGCATCGACCTGGAGCCACAGGACAAGATCGGCCCGGCCGGCTCGCGGCGTGACGATCGCGGGGAGAGCGCGCAGCGCGCTCAGGATCATCGCGAGATCGCCCGGCGTAATGGCGAGCGGATTATCGCAGAGCCGAGGATCGCCCTGTCGGCGATCACCCACCAGCAGGCGACGTTCACCGACCACGACCTCGCCCGGTTCGCCCATCGCCACAGCGACGGCAAGGACCAGTTCGACCAAGTCAGAAGCGCGATAAAGACCTCGCCCGAACTCGTCGCCTTGGGACGTGACGGCCAGGGCCGCGAGCGGTTCACCAGCCGTGAAATGCTCGACGTCGAACGGCGGCTGGAGCGGTCGGCGGAGGCCCTGGCCGAGCGGCGTGACCATGGTGTCAGCGCCGGCCGGCAGGACGCCGCCTTGGCCAAGAGCGCGGCGGCCGGGCTGACGTTGTCGGAGGAGCAGCGCGACGCCTTCATCCACGTCACCGGCCGCGAGCGGCTGTCGCTGGTCGTCGGTTACGCCGGCAGCGGCAAGAGCGCCATGCTCGGCGTCGCCAAGGAGGCCTGGGAGGCACAAGACTATCGCGTCCAGGGCGCGGCGTTGTCCGGCATCGCCGCCGAGAACCTGGAGGGCGGATCAGCCATCCCTTCGCGCACGCTAGCCAGCCTGGAATATAGTTGGGCGCGCGGTCGCGATCAGCTGTCCTCCAGCGACGTGCTGGTGATCGATGAGGCGGGCCTCGTCGGCTCACGGCAGATGCAGCGGGTTCTGGACCACGCCGAGAAGGCTGGAGCCAAGGTGGTGATGGTCGGCGACGCCGAGCAGCTTCAAGCCATCGAGGCCGGCGCGGCGTTCCGCGCTCTCACCGAGCGTCATGGCGCGGCCGAGATCAGCCAGATTCGCCGCCAGCGCGAGGACTGGCAACGGCAGGCCACGCGGCATCTGGCGACCGGGCGCACGGACCAAGCCCTCGCCGCCTATGAGGCGGCCGGCATGGTCCACGGCCATGACAGCAAGGACGCGGCGCGGGGCGCCGTGATCGACGGCTGGGCCAGCGAACGCCAAGCCGATCCGCAGGCCTCGCGGATGATGCTGGCCTATACCCGCGAAGACGTCGGCGCCCTCAACGCCCTGGCCCGCGAGCGCATGAAGGCCGACGGCGAGCTTGGGCCAGACCATGGCGTGAAGACCACACGCGGCATGCGTGACTTCGCCGCCCAGGACCGGGTGATGTTCCTGCGCAACGAGCGCTCGCTGGGCGTGAAGAACGGCACGCTGGGAACGGTGGAAACCATCAGCCAGGGCGCCATGGGTGTGCGGCTCGACGATGGGCGGCGCATCAGCGTCGATCTGAAGACCTACAACGATCTGGATCACGGCTACGCGGCCACCATCCACAAGTCTCAGGGCGTCACCGTCGATCGCACCCATGTCCTGGCCAGCGGCCATATGGACCGGCACGCGGCCTATGTGGCGCTCAGCCGGCACCGCGACGGGGTCGCGCTGCACTACAGCCGCCAGGACTTCCCCGAACGGCGCGACCTCGTGAGGACCTTGGGTCGCGATCGGCCCAAGGAGATGGCGCTCGACTATCCCAAGACATTCGCGGCGCGGCGGTCGATCGACGGCCCGGCCGATGGCGCCGGACGCGGCCGGTTCGCCGGGTTCAATCCGAAGCCGGCGCAGACCAAGACCCCCGACATCGCCAAAGACGACAGGGCCGCCCATCGCGCCGTTCGCGGCTACGCGGCGGCGGTGATGGATGTGCAGCGCATGCGGCAGGCCGGCTTGCCGATGCTGGAGCACCAGAAGCAAGGCCTGGAGCGCGGCGCTCAGGCCGTGGCGGGCCTGTGGCCCGGCGCGGCCAAGCACCTGGCCAGCGTGGTGGAGAAAAGCCCCGCGCTGCTGACGGCGGCGGCCCAGGGCCGCACCGGGCCGACCCTCGCAGCGATGAAGATGGAGCGGCTGGCGCCCGACAAGGCGCGCGGCGCGCCAGCCCAGGATTTGAAGAAGGGCATGGACCAGGATCGCGGGCGAAGCCCCGGCGACGAGCCCAGCAAGGACCGTGATCGCGGTTGGGAAAGGTAAAAGTGGCGTGACGGACGAGGCGTATGGCGATCCGGCCGAGGAAGCGTTTGGTCAACTGAGGACCGAGGTCGCCCTGTTGCGGCGGGCCGTCGAGGGCTTGGCGGCGGCGGAAGAACGCCATGAGCCGGTCGATTATGGTCCGACCTTGGGGAAGATGGCCGGGCAGCTCGCGGCGGTGGACAAGCGCTTCGAGGCCTTGGCGCAGTCGCCGTTGCTCAGCCTGACGCCGGCCCGTGTGGCGGGAGAGGTCCAGGCCGCCGCGACACGCGCCCGGCAGGAGGCCCAGGGCGACTGGTCGCGGGCGCAGCGCGGTTTGGACGATGCCGTGCGGGCGCTGGGCGAGGTCGTGCCGCGTCCGCGTGCGGCACGGGATCAGCGAAGGTGGGTGATCGCCGCCGGCGCCGGTGGCGTGATGGCAGGCATCGTCCTTTGGGTCGGGCTGTCGGGGCCGATCGCGCGCGCCTTGCCCGATCGCTGGCAGGTGGCCGAGCGGATGGCGGCGGCCACGCTGAAGCAGGATCGTTGGACGGCGGGCGGACAGATGATGCACGGCGTCAGCCCGCAGGATTGGGCTCGGATCGTTGAGATGTCGCAGTTCGAGCGGGACAATCGGGAAGCGCTGGAGGCCTGCCGGCTAGCGGCGGCCAAGGCCGGTAAGAACCAGAGCTGCAGGCTGGCTATTCGGCCTAACTGATCCGAGCATAGTCAGCCCTTCAGGCGGACACCGACTCCAAGCACGGCCGCTTCGTCTGGATCAATGAAGACGACGCCCGCGTCTTCCAGCGCCCGCCGCACGGCGTTGACGTTGACGGATGAGCTACGGCCAGGGCCGACATCGCTTTTTTCCATACGCCATATCGTTTGGAGGGAGACTCCCGACGCCTTCGCCAGTTGCTCACCGCTCCAGTCTATCAAAGACCGCGCAGCTCGGATTTGAGCAGCCGAGATCGGTGAAGTAGAATTTTCTGCCATATGGTAGTTTTTCTTTGACTTCAGACTGGTCGCGTGGTACAAAACCTCTAACATGCAGCCAGGGTTGTCGCCATGGACTCACGTCGAAAGACGGGGGGTGCGGTCGCGCGCCTGCCCGGAATGTCGAGACGCGCTGTTTTAGCCGGCGCCTCCGCCACACCGGTGCTTGCCGGACAGGCTGGCGCCGCCGAGAGCGATCCCACTATCGCTGCGAGCGAAAAGTGGCTCGCCATCGAGGCCGAACGCAATCGTCTGAGCCGCGCCTGGGGCCGATGCGAAGGCCAGCTGTTCGCCAAGTGCAACAGGCAGAACCTCTCCGCCGCTAGACGGAGCAACTTGCCCGAGGCGCGCAGGCTGGAGGAGATAGGCGCGCAGCTCGAAGCCCTGGATCTGGAAAGCGACGTGCTGCTCAAGGCCTTGCCGACCCGGCGGGCGACCAGTGCGGCGGCGGTAATCGCAAACCTTTCGGTCGCCGCTGCGCTGATCTACCCCGACGATCACCCCGAGGCGCACGACTTGATCGTCCGGGCGGTGCGAGACCTCCAGGTGTTGAGCCGTCCGACATGAGGAATGACGCGCTCCATCGGCGGCATCGCCGCAATGACCGCAACCTCGGCAGGGTGTTCATCCGCAACGCCGAGGGGTTCCTCAATGGCACGGATGAGCTTCTACCGCTGTTCCCCCACAACGCGCGCCATTTCATGGCCATCGCCGTCGAGCTGGCTCTGAAGGCCTATCTGCTGCACCGAGGGATCAGCGACGACTGGAACCGCATTCACGTCCGCCATGACCTCACCAAAGCCCTGAAGAGCGCCAAGCGCGCCGGCTTCTATGGGGCGCCGCCCGGGTTGGCCAAGATCGCGGCCGCGCTCAGCCCCTACTATAAAACCCACACCCTTCCAGATATGCCGGCCGACGTGCTTGCGTCGATCGATTGGCTAGACGCTCATCAGACCATCGCCAGCTTGCTCGCGGCGGTGCGTGTCGTCATTCCCCGAGACACTGCCTCGCCGCTGATGGAGGGCGCTCGGTGATGTGGCGTTTCCGCAGGCCGTGGTGGATGCACCGCGCCCAACGCTGGCGTTGGCGGTATTGGCGTCTCTGGATGGGCGGTAGTTTCGATACAAACGAGGCTTTGCAGGTCTGTGAGTATGCCGCCCTGCGCCTGGAGCCTCTAACGCGAGAAGTGTTCCTGCGCCATCGTCTGGATGATCAGGACTACCCCGCGATCGCGCGGTATCTCGGCATTTCGGTTTGCGAGGCTGAAAGGCGTCTGGCTCGCGCCGTCTATAGCTATTGCCAGACGATCGCCTTCATCGAACGTGTGCGACCGAAATGATGGCCTCATTGCCGGTGCCCCCACGCCCTCATTGCTATGGCTGAAACTCAGCGATGAAATCGAATCTCGATCACTTGCCTGACCGCCAGCAGCAAGAGCTGACCACCATCGTTGGGCACCTGCTGCGCGGTTTCGAAACGGCCACGGCCGGGGGAAGCTCGGTCTGGCGCCGCTACGCAAAGATCCACAAGATCATCCTGTTTGGGAGGTACGCCCGCGGCGACTTCGTGGATGAACCCGAGAACGGCTATCTGTCGGGCTTCGACATCCTGGTCGTGGTCAGCGACGGGAAACTGACCGACCTCGCCAACTTCTGGTACGAAACCGAACAGCGGATCAAGCACGATCCTTCCATCGGCCGCATCGTCAATCTGATGGTCAATGACCTAGCCTCCATGAACCGCGGCTTGGAGGCGGGTGTCCATTTCTTCCGCGAGCTCATCGACCAGGGCATCCTGCTCTACGAGGTCCCCGGTCACGCGTTCAGCCGGTTCAGGCCGCTTACTGCGAGCGCGGCCACGGACCTCGCGCGGAAGTATTTCCAGTGCCAGGCAAACTCGGTGAAGACCAAGCTGCATCTGGCCCGCTATGCAATCACCAGGGGTCAGGATCTGGACTGGCCCCAAACAGCCGCCTTCAATATTCACCAAGCTGTGGAAGCGACATATCTCGCCGTGCTGCTGGTAACCGGCTTTTACGCGCCACGCTCTCACAACATCGCTTTCCTGCGCGGCTTGGCGGAGGCCCAGGCGCCGGTGCTGGCTTCGGTTTGGCTACGTGAGTCCCGCGCTCTGCGAAGGCCGTTCGAAAAGCTCAGTCGCGCCTACGTCGACGCGCGCTACAATCAAGATTCATACAAGATAACGACGGCAGAACTAGAACATTTGCAGGAACGCGCCGACAACCTCTTTAGATCGAGCAGGGTCGTTTGCGGAGAGCGGCTGGCGCTGTTGATAGCCGAGACCTAGCATTCTTTTCGGAACCGAACTGGCCGACACGTGACAGAGCAACGATCAGTTCAGGTAACGCTTAGCGCGCTCATAGAGGCCTGCCGCAATGTCCATAGCGCCTTGTCGCTCTGCAGACCGACATGAAAGGCCAGATCGCACATATTCCGCTGCCAGAGTTCGCAACGCGCCGGGGTTATTGCAAATGTTTTCGCGATCCACAATTTCGTTTATCAGCGCCTCAAGCGCTTCGCGTTCCCCAGACGTCATGCTTTCCAATACCCAATCATAATGATCAGCCGATGGAGTGCGCATAATCTTGCCTCCTGTTCTTACGGCAATGGTTGATTGTCGCCGATCGGCGCGCAATTCCAGAGAAATACAGGGATCGTTCAATGGAGCCAGCTGATGCAAAAACTACTACTTGTGATCATTGGCGTCGCAGGCGTTTTGAAGGGTTGCGAGGATATTGCTTCCGCCCCGAGCCAGCGATGCGATCCAAAGAGAGCGAGCGTCGGCGCCAGAGCTGACCCCGGCCAAACGAAGTGGCAGGCTCCCGCTCTCCCCTAGCTAACGTCGGACTGGGCCGCTCCGTATCGGGCTGAGCAAGGTCCACCTTTAGCGCTTGCTGGCACCCACTTCCGCTTCCGGGCGTGGTTCCCATTTCTCCACTCGACCGAGGCTGTGTGAAAACGCGGCGGATAGCCGCCCGCCTCGATGAAGGCCCAGAAGACGTCGGCGAAGGCCGCGTCGAGCAACTCGACGAGCAGCACCACATCGAAGTCCTTGGTCAGCCGAAAGGTAAGACCGACCTCCTCCATCACCTGCTCGCACGCCACGCCGCCGACCAATACGTAGCGGTCGGCATAGTCGGCGAAGTGCTCGCGCCAACACTTCAGGCCTACGACCACGACATGTCCTCTAGGAGCTGCTCGGCGGCTTGGGCGACACGTTCGTCGGGGTGGTCGCGCGTGCTCAGGTATAAGGAGAGGCGGTCGACTACATTGCGGTCGGTGCGATCGGCCAGCGCCGCCGGGTCGTAGCTCCAGGTCTCGACCTCGTCGCCGGCCGGGTCTCCCGGCTCGCGCGCGATCAGGCCGTGGTCGCGGACCAGCTGGGGCCAGTTGGCGGCGGCGACGGCAAGTCGTTGGACGCGTGGCGACGCCAGCGGGGTATAAAGCGACAGGGCGCTCTCGCCCGCTACCCGGCCAGGGAAGTGCTGGGGAAAGGGGATACCGACAGTCCGAACCTTGCGCACGGGCGATTGCAGACGCGGCGCGGCGACCTCCCAAAGATCGAGGCCATGGCTGACGAACCTGAGAACCCTCTGCTTGCCGGTGCGCGAGGTGTCGGCCAGGCCGGCGGCCTGCAGTTCGTCGAAGGCCCGGCTCACGCTCATGGTGGCCACGCCATAGCGGGTGGCCAGGGCCGTTGCGCTGGGCGCTTCGGTCTCGCGCCGCAGGAGGGCGCCGATGACGATCATCTGGCTGGTAGGCGAAAACGTCTCGACGTCATGCACCGGCGCCCTGGGCGCCCGCTCGCGCAGGTCCATCAAGGCTTCGGGGATGTAGAGCTGCGCCCCCGGCACCAGGAACGCCAACCGCTGCTTCAGCAAGCTCAGGCGCCGCGATGGCGACAAGGTCTCAAACACCAACACCACTGTCGGGGTGTTGCTGCGCTCCCGGACGACATGAACGTGGCGGGCCAGCTCGTCGGCCGTCGCGCCCGTGGCCGCCCGGACGGCCATCAGCACGCAGGACCGCTCGAAGATCTCGGCGCGCCAGAGGGCGTATTGATCGGCTATGAAGAAGGGCAAGCCAGCGGGCTCGGCACGAACCAACCAAACGCTCGCGCCGAAGCTCTCCCGCAGATAGGCCTCAGCCTTCTCCGCGAGCTGCTGCTCCCACTTGTCTTTCCACGTCCGTAACATCACGTGCGAAATTAACATCACTGATGTTATCTTCAAGTGCACTGTTAGCGAACGAGCGACCCACGATGCTCTGTCGCAGGCTCGGATTGGCGACCGAAGCTTCGGCCGGAAAGAGTCGGAGCGACTCATCGAGACGGTCCGACGACTATCAGCGTCGAGTGCGGCCTCGACGAGTCTGACGACGCCTACCGCTACCTTCTCTGGACAGTCCGCGCCGAACGCGCGATTATGATTGGCAAAAGCCGCGCTTAGCACATTTTTCTAGCACAATCGGCTTTTTCCCAATAAAATCAACGATGTAACCGGACTTAAAATCCGTTGGAGCAATCCGTGTGGGTTCGAGTCCCACCGTCCCTACCATCGCCAACCATCCCGCCCTCTGGCCGGTTGAGGTCCGGGCGAGAAACCCGCGCCGCGCGATGTGACCGAAAGGCGTACGTCGGAAGGGCTTGCCCGCCCTGCGTGAATACGACGAACCGCATAGATTATACGTTTCTTGGGATCTCGACTCCGCTCAAGATCACGGAGGCTTTCGCGTATCGCCACTCGATGAGTCATTTCCTCCCCACCGTCGCGTCCGAGTTTGTGAGCATGGCTGAAGACAAGACCCCTGATCCCGTCGACATCCACGTCGGCCGTCGCCTGCGTATGCGTCGCAAGGATCTCGGCTATTCCCAGCAGTCGCTGGCCGACGCCCTGGGCCTGACCTTCCAGCAGGTGCAGAAGTACGAGGGCGGGTCCAACCGGATCAGCGCCAGCAAGCTGCACGCCACGGCCATGTTCCTGAAGACGCCGATCGGCTTCTTCTTCGAAGGCCTGGACGATCCCGAAGAGGCCGACACCACCGCCGCCGACCTGGCCAACGAGATGGCCGCGTTCTGGTCGCAGCCTGGCGGCCCGGACCTGGCGCGCTCGTATTTGGCGATCCCGTCGACGGGCATGCGCAAGCATCTGGTGGACCTGGCCAAGGCCATCGCCGGCGAGGAATAGGCGCTCCCCAGACGCCTTCTAGGCCGGATCCGCCAGCAGCTCGATATTCTGAGCCCCGGCCTCGGTCAGGGCGGCGATCAGTTCGGCGACCGCCACGTCCAGCTCGGCGGCGTCGCGACCGCGCAGGACGAGATTGGCGCCGTAGATGTCCGGCGGGCTGAAGAACGGGTAGCTGCCCAGCGACATGTCCGGATGGGCCTTGGCCACCGCTTCCAGCGGCGCGGCGATCGCGCCCTCGCCCGTGCCGGTCACCCGCACCGTCTTGGCCAGCACGACGGCGCCCGTGCGCAGGCGCGGCCCGACGTCCTCCAGCATGCCGCGCATGATCGCCGGCACGCCCGCCAGCACGAAGACATTGCCCTTCTGGAAGCCCGGGGGGCCCTGCACCGGGTTCTTCACCAGGCTGCCGCCCTCGGGCACGTGCGCCATGCGGCGGCGGGCGGCGTTAGGCTCGCCCCAGCGCTCGCGCAGCATGGCCATGATCTCCGGATGCTCGGGGGCCGTCACCCCGAACGCCTTGGCGATCGAATCGGCGGTGATGTCGTCGTGGGTCGGACCAATGCCGCCGGTGGTGATGACGTAGTCGTAGCGGGTCCGCAGCGCGTTGACCGCGTCGATGATCTCGCCCTCGATGTCCGGGACCACGCGGGCCTCGCAGAGGTCGACGCCGTAGGTGGCCAGGTACTTGGCGATGGCCGACAGGTTCACGTCCTGGGTCCGGCCCGAGAGGATCTCGTCGCCGATGATCATCACGGCGGCCGTCACGCGTTCGCCCGTTCCCGTTTGGGTAGCCGTCATCCGCTCGATCCCCTATGTCGCTTCGTTCCTACCGTTTCGACTTAGGCTCCGCATGCTGCTCCCGCAACCGCTCGTTCATGGTCGGCTGGTCAGCCGCTACAAGCGCTTCTTCGCGGACCTGGTGCTGGACGACGGCCGCGAGATCACCGCCCACTGCCCCAATCCCGGCGCCATGCTGGGCGTCAGGGAGCCGGGCCAGGGCGCCTGGGTGTCGTGGTCGGACGATCCCAAGCGAAAGCTGGCCTGGACCCTGCAATGCGTCGAACAGGACCATGCGCTGGTCGGGATCAGCACCCTGCTGCCGAACAGGCTGGTCGCCGAGGCGCTGGCCAATGGCGCCATCCCCGAACTGACCGGCTACGCGACCATCCGCCCCGAGGTGAAATACGCCCAGGCCAGCCGCGTCGACTTCCTGCTCACCCACGAGGACCGCCCGCCCTGCTGGCTGGAGGTCAAGAACTGTCACTTCAGCCGTTCGCCGGGCCTGGCCGAGTTCCCCGACTGCAAGGCCGAACGCTCGACCCGCCATCTGTCCGACCTCGCCGCCCAGGTCGCCGGGGGCTGCCGCGCCGTGGTGCTGTTCGTCGTCCAGCGCGAGGACTGCCAGACCTTCCAGGCCTGCGCCGACCTCGACCCGAAGTTCGCGGCGGGCCTGGACGCCGCGGCCAGGGCCGGCGTGGAGGTGCTGGTCTACGCCTGCGCCATGAGCACGGAGGCCGTGCGGATCGACCGCCGGATCCTGTGGACCAACGCTCACCTAACAGCGATTTAAG
The DNA here is from genome assembly GCF_058798735.1 of Caulobacter sp. GW822-FHT07D08. Classification (NCBI taxonomy): domain Bacteria; kingdom Pseudomonadati; phylum Pseudomonadota; class Alphaproteobacteria; order Caulobacterales; family Caulobacteraceae; genus Caulobacter; species Caulobacter sp. GW822-FHT07D08. The sequence continues at coordinate 67,658 of NZ_JBXAKU010000019.1, read as the reverse complement.
CTGCAATCCGCTCGCATTTCGCTACCCATTCCGGGCGCGCGAACTGAGGGGATCGCATGAAGACGAATGTCCTGGCCGCGGCCGCCCTGACGCTCGCCCTGTGTGGGTGCGGACCCAGCGAGCCCGGCAAGTCCGAGAGCGGCATGATGACGGGTCTGCGGGCGATCTTCGCCTTCAAGGCCTGCACCGGAAAGCTGGAGGATCGCTTCGGCCTCAAGACGATCTCTGGCGTCGCCTCCAACGACATGGACCCCGTCTCGACGGGCAAGCCTGGCGAATGGGACGTCAAGTTCACGGCGGACCTGACCGAGAAGGAGACCGGCCGGGTGACGCGTTACAAGGGCGTCTGCCACGTGCGCCGCGACAGGCCCACGACCCTGGACGCGGCCTTCGTCAAGGAGATCCGCCCGGCGACCGACACGGTGCGACGGATCAATCCTCAGTGAAGGGGGGCCATTGAAGGCGGGCTTGGGGTTGAAATCCGTGCTAGAATGGGCAGATACGCCCCTTCCGCCGACCAGATCGCCGCCCGCAACGCGGCGGCGACGCCCGAGTAGAGCATGACCCTAGACGACACCCTCGAGATCGAAGCCGAAACCCGCACGGGCCAGATCAAGATCCACACGGCCGCGGACTTCGAGGGCATGCGCAAGGCCGGCAAGCTGGCCGCCGAGTGCCTCGACATGCTGATCCCGCACGTGCAGCCGGGCGTGTCGTCCGACGAACTGGACCGACTGGCCCGCGAGTTCATCCTGGATCACGGCGCCCTGCCGGCCTGCCTGTACTATCGCGGCTATCCCAAGACGGTCTGCATCTCGCGCAACCACGTGGTCTGCCATGGCATTCCGGGCGAGTGGAACCTGAAGGAAGGCGACATCGTCAATATCGACGTCACCGTCATCGTCGACGGCTGGCACGGCGACACCTCGCGCATGTACGGCGTCGGCGAGGTGGGCCCGCGCGCCCGTCGCCTGGTCGAGATCACCTATGAGGGCATGAAGCGCGGTCTCGAGGCCGTGAAGCCCGGCGCGACGCTCGGCGACATCGGCAACGCCATCCAAAGCTATGTCGAGGCCCAGCGCTGCTCGGTCGTCCGCGACTTCTGCGGCCACGGCCTGGGTCGCGTCTTCCACGACGCCCCGAACATCCTGCACTTCGGCCGTCCGGGCCAGGGCGCGGTGCTGAAGCCCGGCATGTTCTTCACCGTCGAGCCGATGGTGAACCTGGGCAAGCCGGCCGTGAAGGTGCTGAACGACGGCTGGACCGCCGTGACCCGCGACAAGTCGCTGTCGGCCCAGTGCGAGCACTCGATCGGCGTGACCGAAGACGGCTACGAGATCTTCACCGCCTCGCCGGCCGGGCTGTTCCAGCCGCCGATCCTGGGCGCCTGATCGCGCTATGGGCGCATTATTGCGATAGACAATCTTTGCGAAGTTCGCAAAGCTCAGTCCATGACCGAGCTTGAGAGACGCAGACGATTTCAGCGCTTCATGTGCTGGGGCTACACGCCCTTCGTGGTCGGTTCCTGGCTGGTCCTGCGGGCCTTCCGGCTGCATGACGGCGTCATCTCGGTCTCGGGCTTCCTGTGGTACGCGGCGATCGCCGTGCCCGTCCTGGTCGTGGCGGTCTTCATCCCCTTCGCGGAGGATCGCCGGCTGCGTCGCCTCGCGGAAGAACGGCGGGCGCACCGTCAGCCCGCCCTGGTTCTCGACAGCTAAGCGGCGAGCGCATGGTCCAGGCGGTGTCGCTCAGCATCTCGGATCCTGAGCCGGTCGCGCCGGAGAAGCCGGCCCGCAAGTCCGCCCACGCCCATCACGCCGGCCATCGCGAGCGGCTGCGCCAGCGGGCCAAGGCGGGCGGCTTCGTCGCCCTGCCCGACTACGAGCTCTTGGAGCTCTATCTCTTCCGCACCTATCCGCGCGGCGACGTCAAACCGCTGGCCAAAAGCCTGCTGGCCCGATTCGGCTCGCTGGGCGGCGTTTTGGGCGCCACGATCGAGGAGCTGGCCACCGTGCCGGGCATCGGCGAGACGGCGGCCATGGATCTCAAGCTGCTGCACGAGGCCACGCTGCGAGCCGGGCGGGACAAGATCGTCAAACGGCCGGTGATCAGCTCCTGGAGCGCCCTGCTCGGCTATGTCCGAGTCGCCCTGGCCAATGAGTCGCGCGAACAGTTCCGCGTGCTTTTCCTGGACAAGAAGAACCAACTGATCGCCGACGAGGTGATGAACCGGGGCACGGTCGACCACGCGCCCGTCTATCCGCGCGAGGTCATGCGGCGAGCGCTGGAGCTGTCGTCCAGCAACATCATCATCCTGCACAACCATCCCACTCGCGATTTTTCGGTCACGCGCACCCCCATACAACCACGTTGATTTTGCTACATATTTTGCTTTTCAGAGCCGTCAGAATTCGGCATGCTGAGGCCGTTAAGAAGGGTTGATCCAGTCGCTTACGCCACCAATTACCGACCCCAGTAAGTGGCGACGACACCCGACTTACCAGCCATCGGGAGAGTCTCATGCCGAGCCTCACAGACGGCGCGCTCCGTCGCGCGCTCAAGGAAGTTGAACAGTCCCAGAAGGCGGTCGCGCTGGCTGATGGAGAGGGGCGTGGCACCGGCCGGTTGATCATCATGATTAGGCCGATGCCAACTCGCGTCACCGCCGATTGGATGGCGCAACAGTGGCGCGATGGCAGGCGTACTCGGCGAAAGATCGGCACTTATCCGTCGATGTCTCTGCGCGAAGCCAGGGAGGTCTACGAGCGTGACTTTGCCGACAGCATCCAAAAAGGACGCAGCATCAAAGTGGTGGGCGACACGCGCGCCGGCACCGTCGCTGACCTCTTCGAGGCCTATACGGGCCACCTTAAGTCATCGGGGAAGGCATCTTGGAAGGAGACGGAAAAGGGATTGAACAAGATTGCTGACACGCTGGGCCGCCATCGCCCCGCGCGCGACATCACGCCGGTCGAGATCGTCGATGTCATCCGTCCGATATATGATCGTGGGGCCCGTTCGATGGCCGACCACGTCAGAGGATATATCCGGTCGGCGTTCAGTTGGGGCCTCAAGTCAGAACACGACTACCGAAGCACAACGCCGCGGCGCTTCGGTCTAGTGCATAATCCTGCCGCCAGCATTCCAACTGAGCCTTATGTTCCCAGCAACCGATGGCTCGACGAAGAGGAGTTCCGTCGCCTCTATCGTTGGCTGGAATGCCCGGACACGCCGGTGCACCCGCCGTACACGCGTGCAGTTCGCCTGATCATGTTGACAGGTCAGCGCGTCGACGAGATCGCGCGCCTACACGTCGACCAATGGGACGCCAAGGAAAGGATCCTCGATTGGTCGAAGACCAAGAATGGCAAGCCACACGCTATTCCCGTACCCAATGTTGCGGCTGAACTCTTGGACGCGATTAAGCCGAACAGTTACGGCTGGCTCTTTCCCTCGGCGATGGACCCTAGCCGACCTGTCAGCCACCAGACGCTCTACAGCTTCATCTGGCGCCAGCGGGAGCGCGAGGTCATCCCCATAGTGACCAATCGGGACCTACGGCGGACCTGGAAGACGCTTGCCGGGAAAGCGGGTTTATCAAAGGAAATCCGCGATCGCATTCAGAACCACACGCTCCAGGATGTGAGTTCGAAAGCGTACGATCGGTGGAGCTACATGCCTGAGAAACGTGCCGCGATGAAGCAATGGGACAACTTCGTCCGCGGTATTATCAACCCTAAGCGTTCAAAACTGGTCGTGTGACGGGGGCTCGGTCGTGCGCGGGGCCTGGTCCTTGTCTTCGCCCTTCGGCGGCCTCGTCCATACCAACTGTGCGCTGACGCCGTCCTCATCCGGGAACAGCGCGGCCGACACGGGCGCGGGCAAGAACGGGTCGTCCAGACTCACCCTGAAGAAGCTGCGCGCGCGATCGGTGCCCCAGCGGGCTTCCCAGGCGTCGCCGACTCGGGAGCTTCCCACCATGACGCGAAACGCGGGGGCGTTGGGGCTGGCTCGATCGTCATTCGGAACGAACCGCACCTTGGCGTTGGCGACTAGCGTCCGGACTTCTCCTTCCCAGCCACCGCCGCGCGATGGTTTGAAGTTGCCGATGACCAGCTTGATCATGACTTCGCCTCCGGCGCCTTTGCACCGGCCGGTCTTGGGTCGAGCCCTTGGCGCTCGGCTAGCAAGGTCTTTCGGGCGGCGACGAACTCTCGATCGTTCAGCAGGAAGTGCTCGATCATCGAAGCGCCGAGATCCGCCGGGCTGGCCTCGACGCCGTTGCGGGTGTTGTAGATGGTCGCGTAGTCCCCCAGAGCGTCTTCGACGTCCGGCATGATGCTGAGCGTGAGCTTGACCGGAGTGCGGTTGGGCAACTTGCCTAGCTTCAGATCGGCCATGATGAACTCCTCTACAAAGCCCGCCAGGGGCGCAGGATCAGGTCCTTGTGGACGATGACGCGTAACGGCCAGCCGGGCCGGATGCGCAGGGTGGGTTGAACGTCGAGCTGTTTGCCGACGATCTGTTGGCCGGCTTGAGAGGCGCTTTGCTGGGTCGACTGCCGGATGGCGCGAACCAGATCGCTCTCGCCGTCACCAAGGTTCAGTTCCGTGCCGACGCCGAGCAAGGTCGAGAGCGCGACGCCCTTGAGAAGCTGCCAGGTGTGGAAATCCACTTGGTCGGCGAGCCCGGCATAACCCGCGGCATCCGTGGCCGGCAGGTTGTCCAGCTGGATCGAGGCGCCGTCGGGCAGAATGATCCTTTGCCAGACGAGCAAGGCGCGCCTCTGGCCGAAAGCGACCACGCTGTCGTAGCTGCCGATCAACCGCGCGCCCTGGGGGATCAGCAAGAAACGGCCCGTGGCGCTGTCGAACACGTTCTCTGTGACCTGCGCGATCACCAAGCCTGGTAGGTCGGAATTGAGACCCGTGATCAGGCTGGCGGCTATGACGCCGCCGGCCATCAGCTGATAGGGCGAGCGCGACGTCTCCAGTTGGTGCGGATTGTAGACGTCGCCGGCGCGCGGAGTGGCCTCCATGAACGCCGCCTTCTGGTCTTGGCCGTTGGGATCTCGGATCGCGGCCGCCGACGGGACCGGCACCGTCGGCACGGCGGAGGGGCCGACGAGATCGCCGGGCGCGATCGCCGCGTCGGTGCGACTGGCGACCTGCACCATGACGCCCGCCTCGCGAGCTTGACGGGCTTGACCAGCCCGTCGCTGACGCTCGGCTTCGACGGCTTGCTGAGCGGCGGTTGGCCGAGCCGATGAAGCGTTCGCGCGATCGCTGCTAACTACAAAACTGTCACGGCGCTGCTGGTCGATCACGGCCCGCCCCAGATCGCCGGGCAATGGCGGCCCCAGGCGAGGCGCCGCGCCAGATTGGGCATAGTCGCTCGGAAGCTGGCGGACGACCTCTGCCGGCGTCCCCCGATCCGCGGCCTGCGGCTCGTCGGCCGCTTTGGTCATCTGAAAGGTGCGCGGGCTAAGAGCGAACCACGCCAGACCCGACAGACCGATCGCGCCGATGGCCGCAGCTCCGATCATCAGCCCGCGCCGAAAGCGAACCACGCGTGGCGGCCGCGCGCGCAAACTCAGGGTGTCGGTCGCCACCTTAGACGGCGACATCGCTTCCGGCGACCCGCCGGGCGAGTCAGGATCCTGGGTCATCGCGCGCCTCCCCGGGACTGGCCGTCTGTCCGGGTAACCCGGACGACTTGCTGAGGCGCCTCGCCCATCCGCAGTTCGGCGGCGGCGAAAAGCCGATCGACGATGTAGCGGTTACCTCGGACGCGATAGTTGACCAGTTGGCTGTCGCCGAGCGGGCCCACGACGAAAAGCGGCGGGGCCTCGCCCTGGTCGAGACGATCGGGGAACTCGATGTAGACCTTCGAGCCATCGTCCCAGGCGCGCAGGGGTCGCCATGCTGGGCTGTCGCCGCTGATCGCATACCGGAAGTGCAGCGAGTCGATCGCGACGTGGTCCGCGACAGGTTCCGCTGCTGAGGCTTCCGCGTTTAGGCGTCGCAAGGCTAGGAGTCGGTCCTGGGGGTAGATCCAGGAAATCGCCGCCATGGCCGTGGCGTCGGTGCTTTCCAGCGCCAGGTGATAGGCGCGACGGTCGGTCGTGACGACCATGTTCGTGGAAAGCCCCGAGGCGAAGGGCTTGATCAGCACGTGCACCCGCTTGGACTGCCCGTCCCCGCTGGTCGTGTCTCCGATCACCCAGCGCACCGTGTCGCCGGCCGACACGGCGGTCAGTTGCTCGCCAGGTTCCAAGACGACATCGCTGACGCGTTCTGGAGCGGTGTAGAGGCGATAGAGCGCGCCCTCGGTCCAGGGATAGACCTGAACGGCGTTGATATAGCCGGCTGCGCTGGGCTCGCGCGTCGCGGCGCGATTGGCGGCCTCGACCCGCGCGCGCGGCGGCTGGGCCTCCGGCCGCGTGCTGGGCGCCGGCAGCAGCTGACCCGGAAGGGGCAGCGGCTTGGGGATCTCAACGATCTCGACAGGCTTCGGCGGTTCGGCCGCGACCTGGGCCGGTTTGAAGTCGGCGGCGTCGAAGGCGATGGTCGGCGGCGGGGTCTTGCCATTGGCGCAGCCGGCGAGCGTGGCGGCGCAGGCCAGCAGGATGGGGGTCCGGACATTCATGGCTGAAGGTCTCCTTGAACGGGTCCAACGATGGGCGGGGAAGGCATCGAAGGCGCAGCGGTCGGCGCCGGCGCCGCGGCCGGACGGGTCTCGGCCTCCTGCGCCCAATCGACGGCGTCGACGAACAGGCCGAGGGGGTTGCGCTCGAGTTCGGCGCGGGTCTTGGGCTTTTGCCGAACCAGGGTCAGGATCGCTGTCCAGCGCTCCGACTTGGCCAAGCTCCCGCGCTCGAATGTCCTCTCTTCCCATTTCACCTGGAACGACGTGGGCGAGGCGCGGACCACGCTGATCACCTGAACCGACACGCTGCGCGATCCGATCTGGGTGAAGGGGTCATTGGCGCGCGCGTGGGCGTCCAAGAAGGCGTCGCCGCGCCCAGACGCCAGGTCGTAGGCCTCAAGCCAGCGCTGGCGCACAATGACCGGATCCGTCGATAAGGACCGGACATCGGTGATGAACCGGCGCAGCTGGCCGGCCAAGACGGTGTCGTCCGGCCGATAGTCTTGCTCAGCCGGACCGACGGCCCTTGCTTGGCCGAGGCGATCGACTTCGACCACATAGGGTTCGATACGGCTTTGAGCCGACTGCCAGATCGCGCCGCCGGCCAGGATCGACGCCAGAGCGAGACTGCCGAAGAACGCCAGGCGCCAGCTGTGCGCCTGGGCGCGGGCCGAGCCGATGCGCTCGTCCCAGAGCTGGCCGGCCTTCTGGTAGGGCGTCACGGGATCCGGCGTCTGGCCGTAGCGCTGAGGCGTGCGAGTAAAGCGCATGGCTTAATCCTCCTTACTGCTGAGATCGGGGTTGGCCGAGCCGCCGGGCCGATCGCCGTCCTTGATGGTCTGCAACACGGCGTGGCGGCGGACATGAGCGGACTGGGCCGATTGCAGCTGGCGCGCCCACGCCGGCGGCGCGGTGCCCTGCCCGCCGGTGGCCTCGGCGCCCGAGGCGGCCGGCGACGGCGCACCCGCCACGGGACTCGAGCCGCCCGTGGCCCGCCAGGCGCCGGCGCGGCCGCGCTGCGCGCTGTCGGAAAGCGAGCTGGCGGCGCGGCCAGCCATGTCTCGGAACGGCTGACTCGCGGCGCCGGCGGCCGCGCGCGCCACGCCGCTCAGGCCTGACGCGACGCCCGCCGCGCTGCTGGCGCCCGATGTGGCCTGACGCAGCTGGTAGGCGGCGCTGGCCGCCGAACCCATCGCGGTCCCGGCGCGAACCGCCGCGAGACCGCCGGCTCCCGCCGCGCCCAGAGCCCGAGCGCCCAACATCGCGCCGCCGCCCACGAGCATGGCCGCGCCGGCCGCCGTTCCCACCGCCGCGCCGGCGCCCAGTTGTGGAGCGCCGGACACCAGGCCTGAAGCGATGCCGGGACCGAAGATCGAAAGGCCGGCCAGCGTCAGGGCGCCGAGCACTAGGGTCATGGCGTCGCCGAGATCCGGATCCGGACCGAGCGTGGCGACGAAGGCGTCGAAGAAGCCCGCGCCGATGCCGACGATCACCGCCAACACCATCACCTTCACGCCGCTGGAAATGACATTGCCCAGCACGCGCTCGGCCAGGAAGCTGGTCTTGTTCCAGAAGGCGAACGGGACAAGCACGAAGCCCGCCAGGCTGGTCAGCTTGAACTCCAGCACCGTGACGAAAAGCTGAATGGCCATCACGAAGAACGCCAGGACCACCAGCACCCAGGACAGGGCGAGCAGCGCGATGGTCACCGCGTTGGCGACGACTTCGGGCCAGCCGGTCAGTTCGCTGGCCTTGGCGATCAAGGGGTGGGCGGCGGTGAAGCCGATGCTGGCCAGCTTGCCCGGCCGCAGTAAATCCTCGGCGCTGACCCCGCCTCCTCCGGCGGTCAGGCCAAGGCCCGCGAACGACCGGAAGATGATCTCGCTGAGCGTCTTGAAGTTGCCGAGGATGAACGCGAAGGCGCCGACATAGAGCACCTTCTTGATCAGCCGGCCCAGGACGTTGTCGTCGCCTTCCAGCGCCCACCATAGCCCCGCCAGCGTGACGTCGATGGCGATCAGGGTCGTGGTCAGGAACCCGACATCGGGACCCAGCAGGCCAAAGCCGCTGTCGATGTAGGCGCTGAAGGCCGCCATGAAGCGGTCGATGATGTTGAGGTCCGGTGCGGGGTCCACGGGCGTGGCCTTTCGCTGCCTGGTCGCTGGGCGATCAGGGCCGAGGGGTATAGGCGGAGGCCTCGCCGATGAACCGGCGGGCGGCGAGCTTACCGGCCTCCAGGACCTGGGCCTGACGCGCGCTTTCCAGCGCCTGCGCCCGATACTGAGCGGCCATCAGGCTCTGGATTTGCTGGTCCTGCTTGATGGCCAGGGCCTGGAGCTGGTTGGCGGCTTGCTGGGCCTCCAGGGCGCCGGCCGCGCCCTGGCTGCGCTGGACGAGCTGGTCGATCAGGCTGGCGTCGGCCTGGACGTTCTCGACGACCTTGGCCTGCACCTTCAGGGTCTGGCGGTAGCCGTCCATCGCCGCCCTGGCTTGAGCGCGGGCGCGGTCGAGCAGTTGGCTGGTCGTGGCGTTGGGATCCAGGGTCGTCGGATAGGAGTCGGCAAGCACCGCCTCGGTCGAGGCCAGGGTGAAGGCCATGCCCTTGGCCTGCGCCATTAGGGCGTCGAGCTGTTGCAGCGCGTCCCTGATCGGCGCCAGGGCCGTGTAGTCGAGCGACTTCAGGTTCCGGGCCATGTTCTGCAACATGGTCAGCTCGTTCTGCAGCGAGCTGATTTGGTTGTTGACCTGCTGCAGCGACCGGGCGGCCGTCAGCAGGTTCTGAGCGTAGTTCGTCGGGTCGAACACGGTGAACTGCGCGGCGGCGGGCGTGACGAGGCCCGGCAACGGCGCCAGCACTAGCGAGGCGGCGGCGAGGCTGGCGATAACCAGACGCGCGTGGTGGGAGGTGCGTAGGCGCAGGGATTTGAGACGCGGGGTCATGGCGTGGCGTCCTTCTCGATGGGGGTGGATGCGAAATTCGCGGCCAGGGGAGCGGCCCAATCGAGACCGCGGGCGGTGAGGAAGGCGGCCGCGAAACCGGCCTCGCCGTGTTCCGCCAAGACCTTGTCGATCAGGGCCTGGGTCACCGGATCGGAGGCCCCGCACAGCGCCATGGCGACGGGCCCCAGACCAAGCTCGAACAGTCGGTTGCCCAGCCGAGATTGCAGGTAATAGTGGCGCTTGGGCGTGGCCCGGGCGATCAGCTCGATCTGGCGGTCGTTAAGGCCGAACCCTTGGTAGACCTTGCGCGATAGCGGCTCGGCGGCGCGGTCGTTGGCCAGGAAGATGCGCTGGGCGCAGCCGTCGATGATTGCCGGGGCGATCGTGCTGTCGGCGATGTCCGATAGCGACTGGGTGGCGAACACCACGCTGACGTTGCGCTTGCGCAGTTCCTTCAGCCATTCGCGGATGCGCGCCGCGAAGAGCGGGTTGTCGAGAAACTTCCAGGCCTCGTCGAGCACGAGCAGGGTCGGACGGCCGTCGAACCGCGCTTCCAGCCGGTGGAAGAGATAGGTCAGGACCGGCGCGACGACGGACGGCGTCGAGGCCAACGCTTCGGTCTCGAAACACAGCACATCGCCGACCGACAACCCGTCCTCGGCCGCGTCCAGCAGACGGCCGAACGGCCCATCCAGCGTGTAGGGCGCCAACGCCGCCTTCAGCGGGTTGGACTGGAGCAGCATCGAAAGCCCGGTCAGCGTCCGTTCGGCGGGCGGCGCGCCCGAAAGGCTGACCAGCGCCGACCACAGCGCGTCCTTGATTTCTGGGGTGACCGGGACGCGCTCGTTGGCCAACAGGTCCGCCAGCCATTCGCTGGCCCAGGCCCGCGCGCCGGGACGGTCGATGTCACGCAAGGGCTGGAACGCCAGGCCGCTGTCGCTGGCCAGACCGTAGTGCCTGCCGCCCATCGCCAGGGTGACAGCTCGCGCCGAGAACCGCTTGTCGAAGACATAGACCTGGGCGCCGGGATAGCGGCGAAACTGCAGGGCCAGGAAGGCCAAGGCCACCGACTTGCCCGCGCCGGTGGGGCCGACCAGGAGCATATGGCCGACATCGTCGACATGGGTCGAGAAGCGGAAAGGCGTCGCGCCACTGGTCAAGGCGTGGAAGGTCGGCGGTCCGGCCAGATGTCGGTTGGCTTCCTGGCCCGCCCAGACCGAGGACAGCGGCATCAGGTGCGCCAAATTGAGGCTATGGACCAACGGCTGGCGGACGTTGGCGTAGACCTGACCCGGCAACGAGCCAAGCCAGGCCTCGACGGCGTTGACCTGCTCACGGATGCAGGTGAAGCCCAAGCCATTGACGATGCGCTCGACCAGCCGGACCTTCTCGTCGGCCGCCAAGGGATCGCTGTCCGAGACGGTGATGGTGGTGGTCAGATAGCCGAAGCTGACGTGATCGCCGCCCAAGGTCTGGAGCGCCAGATCGGCGTCCGCCAGCTTGTTGTCGGCGTCGCTGTCGGTCAGCGGCACGGGCTCGTTGCTGATCACCTCGCGCAGGATCTGCACGACGGACTTGCGCTTGTTGAACCACTGCCGGCGGATGCGGGTCAGCGCCTTGGTGGCGTCGGCCTTGTCCAGGCAGATGAACCGCGTCGTCCAGCGATAGGCGAACGCCTGGTGATTGAGGACGTCGAGGATGCCGGGGCGCGTCGTGTTCGGAAATCCCAGCACCGTCACGGTGCGCAGATGCTGGTCGCCCAGGCGCGGCTCGATGCCGCCGGTGAGCGGCGTGTCGACCAGCAGGCCATCGAGATACATCGGGATCTCGGGGACGGCGACGAGGTGGCGGCGCGTCGAGATCGTCGCGTGCAGGTAGGTCAGGGTCTCGCCGTCATCGAGCGCGCGGACCTGCGGCATGAAGCCGGCCAGCAGGTCGAGGATGCGGTCGGTAGTGGCGACGAAGGCCGCCAGTTCCTGGCGCCAGTCGCGCCCTTGAACGGGGCCGGCGCGCTCGATCAAGGCCCGCTCGGCGCGGCTCACCTGATCGACCGGCGGCAGGAAGTAGAGCGTCAGATGGCAGAGGCTCTCGAAATGCTCGCCCTTTTGGCCGTCGAAGTCGGCCCGCCGTTCCTCCTCGACCAGCCAGGAGGCGGCGTCGGGGAAGACCCCGTCCGGATAGCCCAGCGCCGGGATACGCTCGGCGTCGAAGAACAGCGCCCAGCCCGATCCAAGCCGGCGCAGGACGTTGTTGGCGCGGGCGCAGACCGAGACCAGGCCCGCGTCCGTGGTGCTTTCCAGATCTGGACCGCGGAAGCTCAAGGTGCGCTGGAAGCCACCGTCCTTGTTCAGCACCACGCCCGGCGCGACCAGCGCCGCCCAGGGCAGATGGTCGGCCAACCGGTCGGCGCGGCCGCGGTATTCGCGCAGGTTCAGCATGCCAGCCACCCCTTCTGACGCAGGTGGCGCGTGACGACGGCGGCGAAGTCGGGGTCGCGCTTGGCGGCGAACACCGCCAGGCTGTGGCCGACGAGCCAGATCACCAAACCCGCGATCCACTGCTGCAAGCCCAGACCCAGCGCCGCGGCGAACGTGCCGTTGAGGATGGCGATGGACCTCGGCGCACCGCCCAGGAGGATCGGCGCGGTCAGCGCGCGATGGAGCGGGACTTCGAAACCCTCGACATCGCCGCTGGAAGGAGTGGCTGGCGCGCTCATGCGATCAACGCGCCTCCGCCGAACGAGAAGAAGGTCAGGAAGAAGCTGGAGGCGGCGAAGGCGATCGACAGGCCGAAGACGATCTGGATCAGCTTGCGAAAGCCGCCGCTGGTCTCGCCGAAGGCCAGGGCCAGGCCGGTGGTGATGATCACCAGGACCGCGACGATCTTGGCGACGGGCCCTTCGACCGACTCCAACACCTGCTGCAGCGGCTCTTCCCAGGGCATGCCCGAGCCGGCGGCCTGGGCCTGAGCGGACCAGAGCAGGATCAGGATCGAAGTCAGGGCTGTGAGGTGGAGCGGGCGCGGGTCGGCGACCGCGCGCGCCTTGGCGACGTACGACATCAGGGTTCTCCCTGTCTGAGGGCTTTGAGCTGTGGAGGGTCGAGGTCGACGACGACGTAGTCGCCGGAGGGATCGAGACCGGTGACCCGGGCGAGGGTCTCGACGCGGCGGCCGGTTCCCCGGCCCCGGATGAAGACGACCAGATCGACCGCCTCGGCGATCAGTCGTCGCGGTACGGTGACCACGCTCTCCTGGACCAGCTGCTCGAGCCGGTAGAGGGCCGAGCGAGCGGAGTTGGCATGGACGGTGGAGAGGCCGCCGGGGTGGCCGGTGTTCCAGGCCTTCAGCAGGTCCAGCGCCTCGCCACCACGCACCTCTCCAACCACGATGCGGTCGGGCCGTAGGCGCAGGGTCGAGCGCACCAGATCGGTCAGGCTGACGACGCCGGGCCGGGTGCGCAAGGCCACGCAATCGGGCGCGGCGCACTGCAGTTCCGGGGTGTCCTGCAGCAGGATGACCCGCTCGCCCGACCTGGCGACTTCGGCCAGGAGCGCATTGGCCAGGGTGGTCTTGCCCGCCGACGTCGCGCCGGCGATCAGGATGTTGAGATGCTCGTCGATCGCCTGGCGCAGAATCTGCGCCTGCACCGGCGCCATCACGCCGGCCTCGACGTAGTCGTCCAGGGTGTGGATGCGGCTGGCCGGCTTGCGGATCGAAAAGCAAGGACTGGCCGAAATCGGCGGCAGCACCCCCTCGAACCGCTCGCCCGAAAGAGCGGCCCCCCGGGGCGGGAGATCGGCGCTGACGATCGGCGCGCCGGCATGGACCTCGGCGCGGACGTGGCTGGCGACCAGCCGGATGATCCGCTCGACCTCGGCCGCCGCCAGGCTGACGCCCGTATCGACCCTGCCTTCGCCGAGGCGGTCCAGCCTCAGGACACCGTCGGGATTGACCATCACCTCGACCACCGCCGGATCGGCGAGGGCCACGGCGATGTCGGGTCCCATCGCCGTGCGCAGCATCGCCGCGCGCCGGTCCAGGGTTTCCACGCCAGCCATGCTCATGGCGTCGCCTCCCCGGTCTGATCCAGGGTCGCGCGGCCGCTGGCGACCTGACGGCCGACCTGGTCGACGAAGCGGGCGAAACGCTCTCGGCCCACGGCCTGGGCGGCCTTGTCGGATTCCGGCAGCGGCGCGGTGACGGTCAGCTGGTAGCGGACAAACAGCGCCAGGCTTTCGAGCAGGATCTTCTGGTCGCGCTCGATGCGGCCGAGTTGCCGGCTCATCCGGTCGAGTCGGACCTTGAAGAGGTCGTCGATCTCGCCGGCCGCGCGGCGGCCTAGATAGGCCCGCAGGGCGTCGGCGACGATGGCCGACTTGGAGGTCCCCGGCTTGTTTCCCAGCCGATCGAGTTCGGCGGTCAGGGCGTCGTCGAGATAGAGGTGATGGCGGGGCTTCACGATCGCCCCCTCAGAAAGACGGAAGCAGGTCTTCGTCGCCACGACCGGCCCCTTCGTTCATGGCGTGGGCGCGGGCGACCGGAGCATTGGCCTGGGCGCGGGCCATGGCCGCGCGGTCGGCGGCGACGTCGCCGTCGTCCTCGCCCAGACCCAGACCAAGCTCGACATCCTCGCCGCTCGGCCGGACCGTGGCGTCCTCGGAAAGGCCAGGATGGCGTTGCTGCTGGAGACCGCCCTCCTCGTCCAGCAGGGCCTCGGCGTCGACCGCGCCGGCCAGCTCGGCGTGAGGACCACGCACCTGTCCGCCCCAATCGTCACCGCGCGGCGGCGGACGATCGACATAGCCGCCATCGCGCAGGGTCGGAGGCGCGGCGACACGGCGCGCGAAGTTGTCGTCCTCGTAGTAGCGGAGTTTCTTGGCGCGGATCGGCGCCAGGCCCGACACCAGGACCAGCGCGTCGTCCGGCGGCAGCTGCATGACCTCGCCGGGCGTCAGCAATGGCCGGGCGGTCTCCTGGCGGCTGACCATGACATGGCTGAGCCAGGGCGAGAGCCGGTGGCCGGCATAGTTGCGCTGAGCGCGCAGCTCCGTCGCCGTGCCCAGAGCGTCCGAGATGCGCTTGGCGGTGCGCTCGTCGTTCGATGAGAACGCGATCCGGACGTGGCAGTTGTCCAGAATGGCGTTGTTCTCGCCGTAAGCCTTGGAGATCTGGTTCAGGCTTTGGGCGATCAGGTACGCGCGGATGCCGTAGCCGGCCATGAACGCCAAGGCGGTCTCGAAGAAGTCCAGACGCCCCAGCGCGGGGAACTCGTCGAGCATCATCAGGAGTTGGTGCTTGCGGCTCTTGGCCGGGTCGCCTTCGAGGCGCTCGGTCAGGCGACGGCCGATCTGGTTGAGCACCAGGCGCACCAGCGGCTTGGTCCGGGAGATGTCGGATGGCGGGATGACCAGGTAGAGGGTCACCGGGACGGGCGCGTCGACGAGGTCGGCGATCCGCCAGTCGCAGGCGCTGGTGGTCAAGGCGACGGTCGGGTCGCGATAGAGGCCCAGGAACGACATCGCCGTGGACAGGACGCCGCTGCGTTCGTTCTCGGATTTATTGAGGACCTCGCGCGCCGCGCTGGCGACGACGGGGTGAACCTTGGGCGCGTCCGGCGTGCCCAAATGGTTGGTGGCCATCATCCGCCGCAGGGTGTGGGCGAACGAGCGCTGAGGATCGGACAAGAAGGTGGCGACCCGAGCGAGGGTCTTTTCCTCTTCGGCGTAGAGGACGTGGAGGATGGCCCCGACCAGCAGGCTGTGGCTGGTTTTTTCCCAGTGCGACCGGCGCTCCAAAGCGCCTTCCGGATCGACGAGCACGTCGGCGATATTCTGAACGTCGCGGACTTCGTCGGGTCCTTTGCGGACCTCCAGCAGCGGATTGTAGCGAGCCGACCGCGCGTCGGTCGGGTTGAACAGCAGGCAGTGCGAGAACGTCGAGCGCCAGCCGGCGGTCAGGGTCCAGTTCTCGCCCTTGATGTCGTGGACGACGGCGCTGCCGGTCCACGACAGCAGGGTCGGGACGACCAGACCCACGCCCTTGCCCGAGCGGGTCGGGGCGAAGGCCATGACATGCTCGGGGCCGGCATGGCGCAGGTAGCGGCCAGCCAACTGGCCCAGAAACACGCCTTTCGACCCGAACAATCCGGCGGCCGTCACTTCACGGCGGCTGGCCCAGCGCGAAGATCCGTAGGTGGTGACCTGGCCGGTCTGGCGCGCCCGCCACAGCGAGCCGGCGATCGCGCAGGCGCAGCCGAGAAAACCGCTGGCTCCGGCCAGCAAGCCGGCCTTGTTGAAGACCGACGGGGCGTAGGCCTCGTAGTGGAACCACCAGTCGAAGAGCTGCCAGGGGCGATAGAGGGGCTGGCCGAACGGCGTCGCCCAGGGCTCGCCCAGCTGGACCTGGTAGTCGAGCATCGCCGCGGCCCACTGGGTCGCGGTCCAGACGCCCAGCATCATGATCGCGAAGACCGCGAGGATCTGGCCGATGAGGAGCTTGGTGGGCGTCATGCGCCGGGTCCCGATCGCCCGGCCACGACGTGTGGCGCGGGACCTGGCGAGACTCAGTCGGGGTCCTGGAATCCCTTACAGCGGTTAGGCCCGCGCTAGGACGCGCTAGGCGCCGTCTTGTCCGGCGGGTTCAGTCTGGGCGCATCTTCGCGGGGCGCGCCAGTCTTGCGCTTGTCAGAAAATATGTGATACTTTCTGACAAGGAGACATGTCATGTCCGCGCTCGCAGATCATATCCTCGCCCACGCCGAAGCCGCGCCCGAAGGGACGACGCTTCGCGCCAAGGAGTTGCTGCATCTGGGATCGCGCGCCGCCGTCGATCAGGCGCTCGTGCGTCTGTCGCGTTCGGGCGCGCTGAGCCGCATCGGTCGGGGCCTCTACCTTCGTCCTCGGCAGGGTAAATACGGCCCCCGCACGCCCTCCGCCGCCACGGTGGTGCAGGCGATTTCCAGCACCACCGGCGAGGTCATCGCAAGCCATGGCGCGGCGGCCGCCAACGCCCTGGGCCTGACCACCCAGACACCGATAAAGGCGATCTATCTCACTTCGGGCAAAAGCCGGGGACTGAAGATCGGGGGCCAACAGCTCGAACTTCGCCACGCCCGGGACTGGGAGTTGCTGTTGCCCGGCCAGCCGGCCGGCGACGCCGTCCGTGCACTCGCCTGGGCTGGCCCTGAACGCGCCGCCGAAACGCTCAAGGCTCTCAAGCGCCGACTGCCGGCCGAGACCGTGCAGACCCTCCTGAACCTGCGAGGTCGTCTGCCCACATGGCTGGCTCAGGAAGTTTCGAGCCTGGCGCGTGGCTGACCGGTTCCTGAACCTCTCCCGGGATGATCGTCGCGAGGTGCTTGAGGCCGCGCCCGGGCGTGGCCTCGAACGTGCGTCCTATCTGCTCGAAAAGGATGTCTGGGTCGTCTGGACACTCGAGGCGCTCTTCGCCGCGCCGTTCGCCGACGGCCTGGTGTTCAAGGGCGGCACGTCGCTATCCAAGGCCTACGATATCATCGACCGGTTTTCCGAAGACGTCGACCTGACCTACGACATCGGCAAGCTGACGGGCGACCCACGCTTTGGCGACCCGGCCCAATTGACGCCTGAAGAGGCCAAGAGCGTTTCGCGACGCGTGCGCGAACGTCTCTTGCCACGCTTCATCCGCGATACGGTCGCACCATACCTTGCCGAACGCCTGGCGGCTGACGGCCTTCCCGCTCACGTCGAACAGGACGGTCAGGACCTGCTCGTGGTTTACGAGACCGCGGCCGACTACCCCGGCTATGTGCGCCCCCGAGTGAAGCTGGAATTTGGCGCCCGCGCCACCGGGCAGCCCGCCTCACCGCGTCCGGTCGACTGCTATCTGGCTAAGGCCTTCGAAGAGCTGGAGTTTCCTGCGGCCACGCCCTGCGTGATGACCGCCGAACGAACCTTCTGGGAGAAGGCCACGGCGGTTCACGTCTTCTGCGTTCAAGGCCGCTTCAAGGGCGGGGCGGGCTTTGCCCGACACTGCTACGACCTAGCGCGGCTGGATCTGGCCGGCGTCGCCGATGTCGCCATCGCGGATCCGGAGTTGGCCAAGGCCGTGGCTGACCACAAGTCCAAGTTCTTCATCGAAGCCGATCCTGCCGGGGAAGTCATCGACTACGGGGCGGCCGTTGCAGGCGGCCTGCGGTTGGTCCCGGAGGGCGAGGCTCGCGCCGTGCTCGAAGCCGACTACCAAGCCATGATCGAGGCCGGCTATCTGGACGGCGTCGCCGAGCCCTTCGACGCGCTGATGGCGCGATGCCAGAGCCTGCAGGACAAGGCCAACGCGGCCAGATCCAGCGCCACGCCGTAGGCTGCCAATCGACAGAAAGCTCTCGTGGATCACGACCGCCTGGCCTAAGCCAACTCGTCCCAGTCGATGGCGTTGATCGGCGATCGAATGTCGATCGGCGGCCAAGCCACGGCCTCGAACTGCGCCAGACACTTGGCCCCAAACTTCGGCTCCACCCGCATCGCCCAGCCGATCAGGCCGCGGACCCTATGATAGAGGGTCGACACGGAGAGCTTTTGCCGTTCCGCATGTCGCGATGGACCAAAATCCTCGCTGGCCAGGTAGTGCAGATGCTGGCGCAGATCATCCTTGAATTCGCGCGACAGCCGGGGCTCGGGTCCGTCGACCAGCATGCCAAGGACGATCCGGCGCGCGCCTGGTCCGCGGATGGCCGTCTTGCGCAGGTTCGGCCTATAGCCGGCCTCCGACAGTTCGCGCAGAACCTTGCGCTTGAAGGCCGCCACCGTGGCGCGCGTGTGCGGCTTTCGGGCCGAGAACGCCAGGTCGTCGGCATAGCGCGTGTATTTCATGTTCGCCGCAGCGGCCATCGCCGCGAACCGATCGTCCAGATGGCGCATGACCAGATTGGAGAGCATCGGACTGGTCGGTGCGCCTTGAGGTAGGAAACCTTCCGCAGCGTGCTGATAGGCCTTGATAGTTGGCCAGCGCACGGCCGGGTCAACGCTGGGGCTCTTGCCGCCGGACGCCACGACAGTTGTCAGTCTGGCCAACTCGAAGGCGATCAGGTCCGGATAGCCAAGACCTTCAAAGACCTCGCAGATCTTACCTTCTGTCACCCGGGTGAAGAAGTCTTCGATATCGACCTTAAGGAGGAAATCACAGCCGCAATGCATCCTCGCGGCGAACTCAGGTCGCGAACCGGGGTGGTAGGCGTAGCTCGCAGGATGGGCGCGGGTGTGTTGGAGGATGTTGCGGACGATCCAGTCCTGCGTCGTCTTAAGCTCCCGATTGGGCGTGCAGATCAGGCGAACGCGTGTGCGTCCGGGGATCGCCTTCTTCAAGGTGAAGACCTTGTAGGGGTGCGTCCGACGCGCGACGACGCTGCGCAACAGGCCGTAGCGCGTGCCCGTCATTTCGCTGAGGTGGCGCAGGGTGAAGACGGGCGTCATCCGCGGATCGACGCGCCGGATCCGCTCCATGATCGCGAGCGCGGAGTCGATCACCGCGCCGGGCACGCCCTGGCGCTCGCCATCGAAACGATAGTGCTGAGGGTTCCAGGACGACACTTACTTCGACCCACTCCGGTGGGTAATACTGCAAGGCGCACCCAAGACACCGCCAGGAAAGGCTTGCAGTATTGCGCAGCATGAAAAGAGAGCTACGCGAGACGAGCGCCGAGAATCCGACGCCCTAGGCTTCCGCGAAGAAGCCCATCGCCGCTTTCGCGGCGCATTCCTAATTGCCCTCAAGGAACCCTCAGCTGACTGGGATAGTAGAAGGGACTGTCCTTGCTGGGAAGCACCGGTCGCCGCCGACCTCGCCGACGCAGGCGCGCAAGCTCCTTTCGCCCCAGCGGCGTCATGGTGAGCTTGTCGGTCAGCCATCGCGCGACCTGCGCGAAGCGCAGTATCGACTCCGTCTCGGCAACGCCCAGACTCGAGCGCCCCGAAACCGCCTTGGCATCTCTGGCGCCGTCCTCGCAGGCGGCTAGCACCATCATCGTCGAGACCCACAATTTCGTGGTCGGCGCCGAGAGGGCTTCCTGGGCGCTGCGCACCCCGAGCAGACGTTGGGCCCGCTCGTCCAACGCCTGGGTCTCGCTAACAGGAAAGGCTTCCACCGTCGCGGCCGTGCTGCGGCCATGAAACAGTGGTCTCCAGCCGTCGGCCCGGCTCCAGAGCATGGCGGGCGCGTTGTTCGGACAGCCGTGGGCGAAGGCGATCAGGGCCCCGCCGCCTCGGAAGCCGAACGGATTGTTTCGCCTGGGCGGATAGCGGCGGCACAGATCGACCATCTTGACCGAAGCTGATCGGCCGAACCCGCCAAACAAGGTCGGACATCCGACGGCCAGGCGGACCTGAGGCTTCAACTTCTGGCTCTCGAGGATGTAGAGGCCTTCGGTCAAAGCCGAATAGGCCACGACCGTGAACTTCAGGCGCCCGCCCGACCGCCAGCTGCGCAAGGTCGCCACGTACCGGAACGCCTCCAACATGTCGTGGACGCGTTTGCCCGATCCGATGAAGTCGGTGACAATCACGATATGGCCGACGCGATCGGCCCTCAGTTTATCCGGGCCGGGATGGGACAGCGCCACCTCGGGGTTCTGTCGGCAGTAGTCGGTAATCAGCTGGGCGACCACGCCCTCGCTGCCGATCTCCTGATCGCGAGGATCGGCTCGAACGGGCTGCACGCCGGGGCCCGTCGCCTTGCCGTGACGCGAGTCAGGAAAGAACGCGGGAATCTTGCCGAACACCTTTTTGACCGGTCGCTCGGCATAGAGGGCGATCTTTCCATCCGCCGATGGCCTAGACGCGACGACCTCGTCCAGCAGCCGCCGCATTCCGCGCTGAAACGCCTCTCCACTGACCAGCAGGATCTCGTCGATGAGAGAGGCTGCGGCTTCCCGGTCGGACTCGTCGAATTGCAGGAGCCATTCGGCCGATCGGGATATGCCTGACAGGAAGGTCATGGCGCTAAACTTTGGATGGAGCACACGCATCGCCTCGACGCGCGAGATCGAGCTTTGCTGAAAGTGCCCGGTTGAGTTGCGGGACGCAACCCACCGCCTAGTCGATTGCGGGGCCGCCCCGCCCGCGTCCAATGGTCCAGCTGACGCCGGCCTCGCGCAGCACGCCGGACACGGCGCGGCCCTCCTGGCCGTCCAGCGCTGGACGCCACGGCACGAGCGTGAAGTCGCGGCTGCGCTCGATCATCGCAAAGCGTCCGCTGGCCAGGTCGACCGCGCGCCGATAGACGCCCTCGACCCGCTGCCCCGGCCGCGCCTCGGAGAAGGCCAGCCCGGTCTCGCGGGCCAGGCCTTCGGCCGCCGCGATCAGGTCGCGCCGTTGCAGACGCGTCAGGAGGCCGGCGCGATAGATCACCCGGTCCTGCTCCTGCTGGGCCAGGCCCTGCTCGATCAACCATTGGCGACGCTGGGCCAACGCCTGGCGCACGTCGCGCCCGAACCCGGCGTCGCGCAGCGGTTCGGGCGCCTCGGCGATCAGTTCGCGATCAAGCCAGGTGGCGCCGACCGCGCCGACCTGCTGGTCGAGCCGCTGGGCCGACAGGGTGCGGACCACGACGGGCGCGTCCTGGGCCTGCTTCTTCTCGTAGGCGCCGGCCCGCTCGACGTGGTCGGCGGCGATGATCCAGGTCCCGTCGTCCTGGCGCTCGACCCCGGCGCGTCCCCGACGTAGGGCCTCGAGCCTTCGGACATGGGTCTGCGCGAAGGCGGCCGAGGCGGTCGGATCGGTGGCCAGGTGCAGGTCGAGGCTGTAGCGCCCGTCGTTGACGGCGGCGATCCTGGCCACGGTATGATCGACGGCCCGGGGCTCGACCGGACGCGGCGCGATCGCCACCACCGCGCCCTCCGGGATCGGCTCGACCGCCAGGCCCCGGCCGATCTCGACATAGTGGGCGCGACCATCGACGCCGTCGACGACCAGATAATGGCGATCCTTCAACTCGTCCGACAGGCCGCGCGCGACCAGGCGGCCGACCAATGGTCGGGCACCCGGCCCCCCTGGCTGGTAGATGACCTGATCGGCCGGGGCGCGCGCGACGCCGCCCGCCTCCAGCGAACGGTACAGCGTCTTCTGGATGTCGCCGCGCTCACCCATGCGGCGCAGGGTGTCTTCCAGACCGTCGGCCAGGCGCCAGCGGGTCGGCGCGCGCTCCTGCGCCAAGCCCAGGCGCGCGAGGGTCTGCAGCCGCCCGGCCCGGACGGAATAGAGCAGCGGATCGACATGGCGCGGCGAGAACAGGCCCGCTTCGTCGACGTCGCGCAGCAGGCCGCGGTCCAGGCTCGTCAGTCGCTCCTGATCGACCTCGCGCCGCAACCGCCCTTCGATCTCGTGGTCGGCGCGCGGTCCCAGGTCCAGCGACACCAGCTCGGCGGCGCGCTCGCGCAAGCCCTGGGTCAGGTAGTCCTTGGCGATGACCAGCTCGCGGCCCTGGTCATCGCGACCGCGCACGATGATGTGGGTGTGGGGGTGGCCGGTGTTGTGGTGATCGACGGCCACCCAATCGAGCTTGGTGTCGAGGTCGGCTTCCATCCGCGCCATCAGGCGGCGGGTCAGGGGCTTGAGGTCCTCGTACTCGGCACCGTCCTCGGGCGAGACGATGAACCGGAATTGCCGGGCGTCGCCGCCGGCCTCGGCCCGGTCGATGAAGGCGCGGCCGTCGGCCTTGTCGGAGGCGGCGTCATAGAGCTGGCCGGGCGCGCCCTCGCGGGTGACGCCGTCGCGCTGGACATAGCGCATGTGGGCGCGGGCCGCGTCCAGGCCCTTGCCGGCAAGCTTCGGAATCGAGAACTTCACGATCACCCGGCGGGCGCGGTAGGCGGCGAACCGGTCGCGTGAGGACAGCACCCGGGCGACGCCCGCGCCCTTGCCGATCCGCGCGCCGGTGAACTTGAGCTTGCGCGGCGCCTTGCCGAAGACCCCGCCGCTGGCCAGCATGGCCGAGCGCAGCACCCGCGACAGATAGCTCTTGCCCTGCTTGGAGCCCAGCGCTCGGGGCTTGCCCAGGCGTGGCTCGAAATCGTCGTTCTGGACCATGGCAACTCTCCCGCCAGTCCTATGACCGATCGCGCCGATCACCGAAATTGGCGCTATGAATTGTCTTTTCGCGTCAGCGGCTTAGGCCAAGAATGGCGCCAATCCCGTCCGCATGGCGCCATGCCGCCATCTAAGAAAACGATGTGCAGACAAGGCCTTGAGGCGACGGGACCGCAGGGATGGCGCCGGTGCTTTATCTTGCCTTACCCGCGCATCCTTCGTTTGCGTCCGGTTGTTGCACTCTTGTTCTCGTCCAGCGGGATCAACCATCTCTGGCTCCTGATCTGTGAGGGAGTACGGCGGTGGCGTCGAAGCGGTACCAAAACCGTGCGCTGCGGATGTGGTGGGCGGTCCACGTCGAGGCCTGGCGTCTGAGCGGCCTTTCGCGGTCGGCCTACTGCCAGCAGCACCGGCTCAACAGCGAGACGTTCGGGCGCTGGCTGAAAGTGATCGGCGACGCCGACGCCTTGCGCCACAAGCCTTCGCGCAAGGCAAAGCCGTTGCCGCGACGCTCGACAAACGAGGCCCGCAATAAGGCCGTTCAGGCGTTCTGGGCCATGCACGTCGAGGCCCAATTGTGGAGCGGATTGAGCGCGGCCGAGTACGCCAGCGCCCATCGATTGACGCCGTCGTCGCTGCGGCAATGGCGTCGCAGGCTCGATGAAGAGCCCCTTGGGGTCGACTGGAGAGAGCTCGTTCATCCCAGCGCCCGCCCGTATGTGGGGTCCAGACGAAGCACTAGTGCTAAGGCCGGCCGCGCTGAATCCGGCTTGACGGAGGCGCCTCGCACGCTGCGCGAGGGCGACGGCCGCTCCAGCCGGCGCACGTTCAGCGAAGAGCAAAAGCGCGCCATGGTCGCCGAGACGGAAGCGCCCGGCGCCACGGTCAGCGCGGTGGCCAGACGCCACGGCGTTGTCACCAGCATGCTCTTCCGCTGGCGCGCCCAGATGGGCCTTGGCCAAGGCGAGCGCGCACAGTTGGCGCGGGTCAGGCTCACGGGCGAGGGCCTCAAGGCGGCCGGCGAAATCCCCGCCACGGCCATACCGCTGCCTATTCCCGAGGGGGCGATCGCCGTCGATCTGGGCGACGGACGACGGGTGTTCGCGCCGCCCGGCAGCGATCCCGACGCCGTCCGGCGGTACGTCAAAGAGCGCGAGGCGGCCCGATGATGCTCATCCCGTCGGGCGTGAAGGTGCATCTGGCGCTGGGCCACACCGACATGCGCAAGGGCTTCGAAGGCCTGTCGATGCTGGTCCAGGAAGTGCTCAAGGAAGACCCGTTCTCGGGCCATCTCTTCGCCTTCCGAGGCCGCCGCGCCGACACGATCAAGCTGCTCTACTGGGACGGGACAGGCCTTTGCCTGTTCACAAAGCGCCTCCAGCATGGCCGCTTCGTCTGGCCCCAGATCACCACGCCGGGCGGCGCCGTGGTGCTCTCGCCCGCGCAGCTCTCCATGCTCATCGAGGGCATCGACTGGCGCTTCCCAGAGCGCACCTGGCGGCCCGCCATCGCCGGCTGAGACACCGCCAAAACCCTTGCGCCACAAGGGGAAATGGCTTGGTCGCGGAGTCCGAAAAGTGTAGAATCGGGCATGCGGCTGGATCTGGAAAACCTGCCTACCGACACGGCCTTGCTGCACCAACTGGTGCGCGAAATGGCCGGCTTCGTCGAGGCGCGGGACGGCGAGATCGAGCGGCTCAAGACCATCATCAAGCAGCTCCAGCGCGCGCAGTTTGGCCGCCGCTCCGAGCGCCTGGATCCCGATCAGTTGGCGCTGGGCCTGGAAGATGTCGAGGCCGATCTGGCCGCTGTCGAAGCGCGCCGCCCTGACGTCTTGCCCGCGCCTCGGCCAATGCAGCCCAAGCGCAAAGCCTTGCCCGAGCACCTGCCGCGCGAGGAGCGCGTGCTCGATGTCGAGCGCCAGGTCTGCGCCTGCGGCGAGCCGCTGCATGGCATCGGCGAGAGCGTCAGCGAGATGCTCGACTGGGTCCCAGCGCAGTTGCGGGTGATCCGGATCGTGCGCCCCAAGTACGCCTGCCGCGCCTGCGCCAGCGTCGTTCAGGCGCCCGCGCCGGAGCGGCCAATCGCCGGCGGTCTGGCCACGCCCGCGCTGCTGGCCCAGGTGCTGGTCAGCAAGTACTGCGATCACACGCCACTCTATAGGCAGTCTAAGATCTTCGCCCGCCATGGCGTCGATCTGGAGCGCTCGACGCTGGCCGGATGGGTCGGCGGGGCTTGCTGGTGGCTTGAAGCCCTGCACGACAGGCTGGCCGCAAACCTCTTCGCCAGCAGCCATCTCTTCGCCGACGACACGCCCATCCCGGTGCTCGATCCGGGTCGTGGGCGCACCAAGACAGGACGTCTGTGGGCCTATGCCCGCGATGATCGCCCTTGGGGCGGGCCGGAGCCGCCCGGCGCGGTCTACGTCTATGCGCCAGACCGCCGAGGCGAGCGCCCCGCTGCTCATCTGGCGCGATTCAAGGGCGTGCTGCAGGTCGATGGCTATGCTGGCTTCGAGCCGCTGGCTGCGTCCGGCGAGGTCCAGTTGGCCGCCTGCTGGGCGCATGCTCGGCGTAAGTTCTATGAGATCGCCGAGGCCACCAAGTCGACCGTGGCCGTCGAGGCCTTGCGTCGGATCGGCGAGCTTTACGCCATCGAAGCCCAGGTGCGTGGACAGTCGGCGGCCTTGCGCAAGGCCGCGCGGCAGGAATCTTCCCGCCCGCTGGTGGCGGCGCTGAAGACCTGGTTGGAACGGGAGCTGGCCCGCGTGCCGCCACGAAGCGCCCTGGCCGACGCCATCCGCTATGCGCTCGGCCGCTGGGAAGGCCTCTGCCTGTTCCTCGCCGACGGGCGCGTTGATCTCGACAACAACCCCGTCGAGCGCTCGATCCGGCCCGTCGCGCTGGGCCGCAAGAACCATCTCTTCGCCGGGAGCGACGGCGGCGGCGCCCGCTGGGCCGTGGTCGCCTCGCTGATCGAGACCGCCAAGATGAACGGCGTCGAACCCTTCGCCTACCTGCGCGATGTGCTGGAGCGGATGGTCGAAGGCCATCCCGTCAACCGCCTCGACGAGCTGCTGCCCTGGGCCTGGAAGAGCGGAAATCACGTCAACACCTGACCGACGTGCAGCGGCCGGACGCTTACCATCCTTCCCCTCCCGTCCCGGCAACCCGACACCGCCATCACGGCGTCTCTCGGCCCCGCGCCGACCGGGGGACAAACAGCCCGGCCGACGGCGCGGGCGTGGCGTCCGGATCGATGGCCTGTAGCGGGAAGAACAATCGCGTCCCCGACAGCACGGCGGGCGGCAAGGCCGCTTCGCCGGGGGTCTGGGCGAGGGTTTCGATATAGCGGCGGGTCTCGGCCGGAAGCGGCGCGCCGGTCTCCAGGTGGGCGGCGTAGCGGGCCGGTCCGGCGTTGTAGGCGGCCAGCAGACCGGGGTAGCCGAACCGTGCGCGTAGGGCGGAAAGATAGGCCGCGCCCGCCAGGATGTTGTCTCGCGGATCGTAGGGATCGGGTCCCAGACCGTGGGCCCTGGCCAACTCCCGATAGGTCCCGGGCATCAGCTGCATGAGCCCCATTGCCCCGGCCTTTGATGTGATCGGCACGCCGTTGAGGTGGGTTCGCCCGCCGCTTTCGGCGCGCATCACCGCCACGATCCAAGCCTGCGGAATGTCGAACCGCTGGGCCGCCTCGGCGATCCACGGACGCCATTGGTCGATACGTTCGGGCGTCGCCGGGCTTGCCGCGACGACCGCCGCCAGGACGATCAGGGTAGCCATAGCGGGGTCGCCCGGCCGATGACCGCGCCCTTGCCGACCGGCCCGAAATAACGCCCGTCGAACGAGTCCGGCGCGGGATTGAGCAGCAGGACCGCGCCGCCCGACAGCCGCTCGCACCCCGACCACCACGGCAGCTTACGCCCCCGGCGGTCGGCCGCGCGGCGCATGGCGACGGGCCGGCCGTTGACCGCGATCGAGGTCCCGACCGCGCAGACCTCGTCGCCCGAGACGGCGGCCACGGCCTTGATCATCGGCACATTGGCGGGGAGGTAGCGGCGCTGGGCGGCCAGGCGCCGCGCGGCGGGCGGCGGCTCTGCCAGCACGTGATCGCCGACGCGGACCGGCGCGCCCGGCCTGATCCGCCAGAGACCGACCGGCGCGCTGGCGCTGGCGTTCCAGACCAGGCGCGGGGCGGGATCGAAGACCAGCGGCGCTGCCAGGGCGACCAGCGCGCCGGCGGAGAGACCGGCCAGGACCTGGCCGCGCGGGGTGAGCCAACGGCTAAACATGGCGGTCCTCGCGCTCGGCGTCACGGCGCGAACCGTTGCGCCGCGACCAGGCGTCCAGGTCGTCGATGTGGTAGCGGATGAACCGGCCGTGGCGCCGGAAGGCCGGGCCTTGGCCCTGGCCGCGCATGGTCTCCAGCGTGCGTTCGGCCAGCCCTATATAGTGCGCGGCCTGGGCGGTGTTGAGGAACGGGCTGCCCTTGCGCGCGCGGGCGGCCCGGTTGATCGCGTCGTCTTCGTCCATCATCGCCGTGCTCCCTTTCCTCGTGGGGCGCGGCGAGGGTTGATGGGGTTTGGCCGCGCTGGGGCGAGCAGACCGCGCCCAGCGCGCGGGCGGGACGTACGCAAACGCGCCTACGAAATTCGTTCCCCCCTGCCGTTGGGCGGGCGGTGGCCCCCGCGCCGGGCGGCGCGGGGGCGAGGCCGGTCAGTCCTCGGGGTTCCAGATCAGGGCGAAGACGTCGTCGTCGTCCTGGCCGGCGGCGCGACCGAGTTTGACCTTGTAGGTGCGCGGGCCGATGTCGGGATGGGCCAGGGTCAGGCCGACATATTCCTGGCCCTTGACCTGACCGACGTTGTTCCAGCCGGCGCCGATCTCGATCCCGGACGCCACGACCCGGTAGTCGGGATAGGCGGGCGAGGGCTTGTCGCGGACGGGCACGATCTCGATGTCGGCGCGGATGTTGAGCGTGCGGAGCTGGCCCTTGAAGGCGCCGGTTTCCGAGCGGGTGACGTGGCCGAGGGTGGCGGTCATGGCGGGGGTCCTTTCAGCGATCCGTCGGGGCCGATCCCCGGCGACAGGCGCCCGTCATGGGCGGCCCGGCCCGCCTTGACCCGCAGGACCCTTGAGGGTCCGGAGGGCCGCAGCGCAGCGCAGGACCCGAGCGACGGGCTTTTTTGCAGCGAAGCGGGCGCGAGGAGCCGCGCCCTCTTGTCTTGGGCGCGGCGGGGAAAAAAGTTCGGCGCGACGGTTCGAGGCGGGACGGGACGCCCATAGGGTCCAAGCCATCGTCGTGGGGTCGTGTCCGACGGTTTGCTGCAAGGCCCCCCGCCATGATCGCCCGCTCGGCCACGCCGCCCGCTCGGAAACCGGCGCCTTCAAGGGCCAGCGCCGTCACCCTCATGGCCTGGCCGCCATCGGGATCGCCCGGCCGCGACAAGTCCTCGCCCGCCTATCGCCGCGCTCGGGACGGGACGTCCGGGATCGAGATCGGCGCCGGCTGGCGCAGCGGCGGCCGGGTCACGGGCCAGGAGTATGTCGGCCTGACCCTGGCCCATCCCGACATCGGCTCGCCCGCCTGCGAGGTCGGGCTTCTGTCGCGCGGCCGGCCAGGACGACGACGACGTCTTCGCCCTGATCAGGACCTTCGAGGACTGACCGGCCCCGCCCTCGCGCCGCCCGGCGCGGGGGCCGCCGCCTGCCCAACGCCATGAGAAAAACCCCGCGTCGCCAGACGCGGGGCTCAGGGTCTTGGAGGGATCGGGGCGGGCCGCCGCCCGCCCCGCCGCTCATTCGGCCGCGAGGATGGCCGGGTTGGGATCGCTGACCAGGGCCACGGCCGGGGTCGGGACCTCGCCCGCGCCGGGGGTTTTGACCCGACGCAGCAGGGGCGCGACCGCCTTGCTGCGCTCGGCGGTGGCGAAGCGCCGCTTGGTGTAGGCGGCGGCCGGGAAGGTCAGCCAGCGCGGCGTCCAACGCGCGACCTTGGGACGGTCGTTCGTCCCGTCGAGGAAGTCGCGCAGGATGGCCTTCTGGGTCTTGACCTTCTCGGCCAGATTGCCGTCGGCGACCTTCTTGCCGCCGACCTCCCTGAGCATGGCGTTGACCGCCTCGCGGTCGCGGATCAGCTCGAAGAAGGCCGCGTCCGGGCTCCAGAACGCGGCCATGTCGACCTTCAGATGCAGGCCCGCCGCCTCGACCTCGGCGCTCCCGGCGGCCAGCGCCTCGCCCATGACCACGGCGGCGATCGCCAGGACGTCGGCGTCGGGCAGGGACAGGAGCTTGGCGAAGACGCCCGCCGCGCCGCCGTCGCGTCGCCCCCCGACCAGAGCGCCATCGGCCTCGACGCCCAGCAGGGCGGCGGCGGCCGCCTGCTTGGCCCGAAACCGCGCCTCGGCCGGGCTGGCCATGAGGCTGGCCGACACCGCCTCGGCGCCCGCCCGCCGGGGATCGGCCTCGACGCGCCACAACGCCGACCCGGCCACGGCGTGGGCCACCAGCAGCCGCAAGGCCACGCCCGCATGGTCGGCCAGGACCGCGCGCACGGCGGCGTGGCGGTGCAGGTCGATATAGGTCTGCTGTGCGCTGGTGACCTCGGCGCGGTCGGTCTTCGGACCGTCGGCGCCGCCCTCGCCGCGCGCGGCTTTCGCGGCGGCGGCTTCGGCGCGCCGGGCCTCCTTGGCGCTCAGCCAGCCTTCGTGCGGCGTCACCTCGCCGCGCGAACTGACGGCCAGGAACACCTTGCCGCCCTTGGCCTTGGAGACCCGTTCGTGCTTCCAGGACTCGAAGGACTTGCCGGTCTCCAGCACCTCCACCGCGCTCCAGCCGTCGGCTAACAGGGCTTCGCGCTTGGCCGCCAAGGCCTGGTTCTGGCAGGTCCAGAAGAGGTTGGGATCGGTGAAATAGCTGTCCTCGCCGAACAGGTCGGCGATGATCTGGCCGGGGTAATCGTCGAGCCGGAACAGGGCGTTCTTGGCCGGGATCGAGGCGCCGCCGAACAGCCAGGTCTTGAGCTGGGCGCCGGTCGGGGCGCGGCGCTCGGGATCGTCCAGCATGGCCAGCCACTCCTTCTGCTGGCTCTTAGTCGCGAGCGTCAGCGAGCGGACCGTGGCCACGTCGATGGCCTCGCGGCGATAGAGGCCCCGGATGCGCGGCAAGAGGTTGCCCAACGCCAGGGTGCGCCGGACCACCGCGTCAGTCATGTGGAAGGTGGCGGCGATCTGCTCGGGCGTGCGGCCCTTGCGGATCAGCTTGGCGAAGGTCTCCCAGCAGGTGACCTCGTCGGCCGGGAGGCGCGCGAGGTTTTCGATCAGCGAGGCCTCGATGGCGGCGGCGTCGTCGCCGGGCGCCAGGATGCCGATGGGCACCGGATCGATCTCCACGCCCTGGGCGATGGCGGCCATGGCCGCGAACCAGCGCCGCCGCCCGGCGACGATCTCGAAATGACCGGGGACGACGGCTCCGTCCTGCGTCTTTTCCTGCACCAGCATGGTCAGCAGAACCCCGCGCTGACGGATCGACGGGGCGATGTCGGCGGTGTCCGGATCAGGCCGCCCGTAGTTCATGTTGAGCGGCGAGATGGTCATGTTGCGGGGGTCGGCGAAAGCGAGTTTCATGGCGGTTGCTCCTGTTGTTCAGGGGTGGAACCGGCCCCGTCCGTGTTGCTGTCCAGGCTGCGGGCGGGGCCGGGGATGCGCCGGGATTGGCGCAGGGCGTCCGGCGCCGGGGCTTGATCCCGGCGCGCGGAAGGGCGGGATCAAGCGGCCATGGCGAGTCGCGCCACGGCGCTAGGCTCGGGCGACGGCGCGGCCTGGAAGGCCAGCAAGAAGTCAGCGGCCTTGGAGGCCTGGGACGCGGCCCGGAAGATGGCGCGGTTGTCC
Organism: Caulobacter sp. GW822-FHT07D08; assembly: GCF_058798735.1. Classification (NCBI taxonomy): domain Bacteria; kingdom Pseudomonadati; phylum Pseudomonadota; class Alphaproteobacteria; order Caulobacterales; family Caulobacteraceae; genus Caulobacter; species Caulobacter sp. GW822-FHT07D08. Next base: position 37,124 of record NZ_JBXAKU010000019.1, on the reverse strand, counting down.
TCGCGCAGGACCTCCAGCCACGCGCCGATGTAGTCGGCATGGCGCACGGTGGGGACGATGCCGAGGGTCGCGCAGACGAAGGCCGCGCCCATTTCGGCGACCAGCTCCTCGCGCGCATAGGCCTTGCCGCCCCGGTGGCCCGACTGGTCGCGGTCCAGGCGGCAGCGGTGGCCGGTCCAGTGCGACAGCTCGTGGAAGGCGGTGCGGTAGTAGTTGATCTGGTCGGTGAAGGCCGGTTGCGGCGGAACCTGCACGTAGTCGAACAGGGGATCATAGAAGGCGCGCGGTCCGCCGACGCGGAAGTCCGCGCCCGTGGCGGCGATCAGCGCCTCGGCGTGGAGGACGGCTTGGCGCTCAGGCAGCGGCGCGGGTTCGGGATCGACGCCCGACAAGCCTTCGCATTGGGCCAGATTGAAGACGGTGAAGCGCTTCAGAAACGACACCTTGCCGGGCTCGTCGCCGTCACGCGCGGCGCGTTCCCGCTCGGCCTGGGGCGTGAAGCGATCGGCATAGACCACGCTCGTGCCGCGCTCGCCGCGCCGCACGCAGCCCCCGGCGGCCAGGGCCTGCTTGAAGGTCAGCCAACCCTGGGACGGATAGCCGTGCTCGATGACCGCGCCCCACAGCAAGAGGATGTTGACGCCCGAATAGCGCCGCCCGGTGATCCCGTTGCGCGGCAGGGACAGCGCCGCGCGCCCGGCCGTTCCCCACGGCTGCACCCAGGGCAGGCGCCCGGCCTCCAGCTGGTCGATGATCCGGTGCGTGACCTCGTCATAGAGGCTGGCTTCAGCTTGCCGGGATGGCTCCCGCCGGGAGGGCGAGGCCTTGGCGGCGGACTTGCGGCGTTGGCCGGTCGGGCGCATGAGCGGGCTCCTTCCCCGCCCCAAAACCCCGCATCCTTTCGCCGGAAAGGGGGGTGGGCGGCGAAGAGCGGCCGAAGAGGCCCGTCGCCGGATGGTGGCACCCGAAGGGCCGAAACGCAGTGGAGGAGCCGGCCCTGGCCGGCTTGCCGCCGCCCAAGGCGGGCCTAGAAGGGCGCGCCGCCCACCCCCGTTTCAGGGGAAAGGAAAACAAGGAAAGTCATCGCGCGCAGCGCGATGGCCGTGCCAGGATCACGACTGATCGACACAGGACCATGCGTCCGAGCGATGGAGGACGTCTTGGACATCGATCCGGAAGAGCATACCGACGAGCACGACGACCGCGGCTACCAGCCTTCATCCGAAATCGATCCCGCAACCCTGCCCGCCGCGCTGCGCAGCCTTGAACTGCTCGATGATCCCTACCTGTCCATGCAGGCGACGAACCTGGGCATGGTCGACATGTTCTGCATGAGTTTGGAGGATCAGCTGCTGGCGACTTATTGGGCTACCGACCGCACCCCTGTGATGGACGCCACCTTCGTGTCGGCCCAATCGCAGATGTGGATCTTCGCCGCCTACGAGTTGCTCAGGACCTGGCGCCAGCGCGCCAAGGACTCGATCAAATGGGCCGAGAACGGCGGCTTGCCCACCAAGATCGCCGACCTAAGCAAGGATGTCGGGTTCTTGCACACCGGACGCTTGATGCGCGCCGCGCAGCTGGAGCGCCTGCTGGCCGAACCCGCGCGGGTGGACAAGCTGCGCGAGGATTTGCGGCGAATTCACATGCCGTACGCGCGGATGCACTTCCTTCGCATCGCCCTGGCCAAGCATGAGGTCAGCGGCCGCAAGAACGCCATCGCCTACGCGCCGGGCTATGGGCGGATCAACATGTGGTGCGGCGCCATCGATTTCGAGCTTTCGAACGGCCGCTACATCCTGGGGAACATCAATCGGCGCGACATCGCCAACGACATCCGCTCGATCATGCTCAATCCAGACCCGCCTTCGCCCGAGCATCTGGCCGAGTTCGACGCCTTTATGAAGGGCCCTCCTGGCGGATCGGAGGCTTAGAACCTGGCGCTGTCCGCAGGCAGGCCCTGATGGACCGATGTCCAGGGCCATTCAGGCCTCCGGCGCGTGCTCGGCCGGCCGGGCCTTGCTGGAAAGCATGCGAGCCCCGTCGCGTTCGATCACCACGATCACCGCTTCGTCCCGCCAGACCTCCACCGACACGGCGCTGGCATGCTCGCGAAGCAAGCTCCACGCGTGAGCGACATAGGCGTCGGGCGCAAGCGCCTGAACGTCGACCGCCGTGGCGACCTGATTGTCGGCCAGGCAAACGAAGGTGTAGGTGTCCATTCCGGCAAGCCTAGCATCGATTGCGAGCGGCGCTGGAGGGAAAGGACCGCCGCTTCCGACTTGCTCGCCGTTCGATTCGACCTGTCTCTAGACTGATCGACCGACGGAGCGACCACCTTGCCGACCGATGTTGAGGCTCGTCAGCACTTGATCGCCTCCGATCGACTGGAGCGGCTCGCCGCAGCCATGGACGTCTGGGACTTCAACGCGTTCGACACCTGGCGCCCGACGATATGGCGCCTCATGGAAGACGTGCTCGATGCTCGGGTGTGTCGGGAGTTTGAACGCCATCCACCGGAGTATTTGGTGGGCGACGACCTTTCATGGCTGGACGCGATCATCGCGGACGCCACGGGCGCGCACACCGACATCAAGACGATGGCGGCGGACCGCATCGCCCGTCATTTTCGGGCCTTCCGGACCTGCCACGCGACCCGGACGGCCGATGTCGAGGCCTTCTATCGCGACGGCCTACGGCCGCTGGATCCCCAGACGGCCCACACGCGCGCCGCCAAGATCTTCTTGGGTGGCCAATTTCCGGAACTCTCGCAAGACGATCTCGACCAAGCCATCCGCGCTGTCGGCACGGACACCAGGGAGGGCCGCGTCTATTTCGACGCTAACGAGCGAGCCCTGATCGATCATGCCGGCCACTACCTCCTCTATGGCGGCGAGTACCTGGTCGCGATCGCCGCCCACCTGCCGCGCTATCGGGACTATCGACAGTGCCTCAAGGCTTTCGGAGCGCCGACCCTGTTCGTCTGCGATGTCCCGTTCGCATCGATGCACAGCTACACGCTGCTTGAGTTTGCCGGCGTGGCCCTGGAGTACATGTTCGAGCGCTTGGCCGACGACGACTTCGAACCCGAGCGCTTTCGCGGCGCGGGGTTCTCCATTCGCCGTCCCCTGCCGCCGGAATACATCGTCGGCCACTACCATCCCACCTGCATCCGCGACCCATTCCTAGGCTATGCGGTGTTGGCGGAACCGGCGCCCGCCGGGCCTCAATGATGAACCGTCAACTTCGACTCCGTACCCGTCATCGATCGGATGCCGACCATGCCGCATGATACTCCGGCGTCCAGACCCGCACCACGCATGGCAAACCCATCGCTCTACAAGAATTCAGATTCCGATCCTCGAGGTCCATGGATGGCATCGGACCTGACCATCGCGAGCGTCCGCCCCCGTCAAATTTATGAGTTGATGGGGAGCCTCCCACCGGAGGGCCGCAGCTGGCGATATACCCGCCAGCGCATGCAGGAGTTCGAAGCTGAAGGTCGTCTCGTCTTGCGAGCCGGCGGCCGCCCGTTCCTGAAGCGCTACATGGCCGATGCGGCCGGCGTGGCCGCCCCGTCGCCAGACGAGGTGGCGCAGCTACCGCCATTCGCCGCGTTCATCCGGGAGTTCTCGGCCGACTTGGCGCGCCGACTGGCCTTGCGGCCCGGCGATCTCAAGGACCTGGAATGGCGCGATCTCGAGCGGGCGTTGGCCGAAGCGTGCGAAGGTCTCGGCTTTCAAACCCGTTTGACGCGCCCGGCCAAGGACGGCGGTTTCGATATCGAGCTAGTAGCCGCCGGCGAGACCTACTTGGTCGAGGTCAAGCACTGGTCGGCGCCGTCTCGTGTGGGAAGCCCCGAGGTCACGCAGTTTGCGGAAATCGTCGTCTCTCGTGCCGCCGCCCGGGGTTTGTTGCTCTCCACCTCGGGCTTTCGATCCGCAGTGATGGCGGAACGGCTCGAAGTGGCGCCCCAGCGGGTCGCCTTGGGCGACGGACAAAAGATCATCGGCCTCTGTCAGCGCTATCTTGAAACCACACAGGGTATGTGGTGGCCGCAAACGCAGCTGCCCGAGGTGCTCTTTCTCGACACCTTTTAGCGATAAACACGCGCTTCTCCACGGACCTTCGATATTGAAGCTCGGAGGCTCGACCTCTCACGTCAACTTAAGCCCTAGGTGGCGACTTGCGGACAAGCGGATCTCCGTAGACGCTCATCGCGAAATGGACATCCGCCGTGTCGCCGAGACGCTCGCTGACCGCCGCATTGCCGGCGGCATTGGCGTCGATCACTGGCGCTCCGACGCTCCACGCCGCGAGGAACCCAGGAAGCCAGTAGACGGGAACGCTGGCGCTCAACGGCCAAGGAGAGCCGATCACTGTCGAACAGCCGGCGTTCAACAATTGCTTGGCCAGACCCATTGTCGTCTGCGCGCCGGGCATGGCGTCGACGCGTCCGCCGCTGCAAACCAACAACACGACGACCTTCACGTCCGACAACGCCCGGGCCAGGGCGCGCGAAGGCTCGGCCAGCCCGGCCTCGTCGCTGATCCCCTTGAAGAACCGGCCGTCGGGTAGATGCAATCCGCCATGAGCGCCAACGATGGCGAGTTCGGCGCCGGCGAAATCGGCAGGGATCGTTGGTTCCTGATTTAAAGATATCGCGTGCAGATCGAACGTCGACTGCAGGCGTTCGGCCATGACACCCAATGTCGGCATCTGCTCCGGCGCGGACGCTGTCGAAATCCAGGCACGCGGCGGACTTGCGACGCGATCGCGTCGCGCAGCGGCATGAGCGAGCCAAGTTAGCGACGGCGCCATCGCTATCGCGCGATGGCGAGCTGCAAAGTCGCCGTCCACGGGGATCAAGTTCGCCGGTAAGGACTGGAGCGCGGTGTCCATGATCATGACCGCCCGGCGGGGAGGCAGACTGCTCACGCCGACCGAGCGCAGACTTGTTAGGAAGGCATTCGCTTCATCGCGATCAAAGCCGTAGTTGTAGGGATACCGTCGCGACCATTGCCGGAACGCAGCTATCGAGAAAGTCCGCTCGTCTTCGACCTGCACGGTTTCACCGGCTTCTTCGTCGACTTCGACCCGCACCAGACGACTTTGTTCGTCGAGGCCCAATAGGGTGACACCCAACCCAGTCCGCGCGATATCCCGCGCGATGCGTAGCGGTGTCTCCGGGCGCGAAGGCAGGTCGACCGGCTCGGCGTCACCTATTTCGTCCCATCGCGTCACGGCCTGGTCAGCGAGCAGTTCGATGGCGAAAGCGACATCCTGTACCGCTCCCACGGCCGCCCCATTCAGGAATCGACGAGCGAGAATGGCCAGGTTGCGCATGTCGAATCCCGCGTCGCCGGCAAAGCGAGCGTTTTCCGTCCGGCCCGCCATTTGCGCCAGCGCGGCCGCATCAGGGCGATCTGCGGCAAAGACGCGAACCTGGTCGGCGATCGCGCCACCGAGCCGATCGATGGCGCTCGCCATGAGATCATCGACGTCCGCAGGCGTCTGAACGGCTTGAGCTCGCGCCAGACGCACGGCCTGAACCAGCAGCGTGGCCACCGGACCAAGCTCATCCCGTTTCTCCAAGACCACGCGGCAGTTGTCGGCGATCCGCTCGACCAAGGCTTCTAACTGGGCCGGATCGTCATCGTGCGAACCCAGGTCTGAGAAATCGAGCAGCAAGGTCACCGTCTCGAGCCGGTGTGCGTAGCGCTCAGCAAATCCGCTTTCCGTCAGCATGTCACTCGCCTGGCCGAGGAGACGACGCGACAGCAAGCTCAGACCCAGATCTCGAAACACCCGGATCAGCGATTGAATCTCGTACCAAACCTCCGCGGCTAAGACGGGTACCCGGCGTGCGGCGCCGCATGACAGCGCCAGCAAGGCTTCGAGCAAATCACCTGTCCGATGGTAGACATCGCCATAGGCGAACCAAGCAGCCCGCTGCCGCGCCGGGTCGGTTCCGCTGAGCTCAAGAACCCCCTCGATCAGGTCACGCGCCTGTTGGCGACGCCCGGCCGCCACAAGCTTGCCCCCTGCCAGCCTCATGGCGGTCAGATCAAGGTTTGGCTCGTTGGTGTAAGGCGCAAGAGCCGCTGCAACGGCGGTCGTTATCTTGAGCGCGCGCTCGTCGGCGTCATCGACCAGCGTGTCGCCCTGCATCTCAACCATCTCGAGAAGATCGCTGGCGATCCTCGGCTTGAAGTCGCGGGGCAACAACTGCGGAGGAAAGGTCAGACGACCGATCGAAACAACGGGCTCACTTTCAATCCAAGCCCGGGCGGCGGAAATGACGGCGCGCAGGTCTTCTTCAGTCGGTAACGGCCCAACGACGGGCGGCGTTGGACGGATCTCGGGTCTGAGGCTGGCAAGGGCGAAGAGCGCATGGGCTGCCGCCAATCTGCCGCTACTGCCACTGGTCTCGACCGAGACTAGTCGGGCCAGGGACGTTCGAATGGTGACGTCCCCAGGTACTACGCCCAGGTACCAGGCGGTCGTTTGGATAACGAGCGACAGGTCATCCTCGATCTCGTCGTCGTCAGATCGGCGGCGCAGAAACCTCTGGCTGGCGAAATGAAGCAGATGCTTGATTTCGGTCGCCGTTCGCCGATCGTCCGCCCCCGTCGACATGAGGATGTTCGTGGCCAAGGGCAGCAGATCATGCCGTTCGGCATGTTGGGCCAGCGCGACGCGGCCGATGTCGGCGAACGCGGCCCAATCTGCGTCGAAAGCCTCGTAGACCGCGTCGTAGTCGACATCGGCGGAGCCCAGGCTGGTTGCGAGCCATGTGTAGAAATTCGCCTCGTCCGCGCGGTCGGCGATGTCCCGCAGCAACGCAGCTGCGGCGGCGTAGTCGCCGTCGCGCCGGCGCTCCATCAAGCGATATTCCAGCAAGGCCGTGGATTGGGGGAAGCGACCACCCATCCTCTGCACACAGGCTTCCACGACATCGGCGACGCCGACTTCGTGGGCCAACCGCATGGCGGTTTCCAGGTCCTCTTCGCGTTCGAGTGAGGCAACGGCCGGGCGCAAGAGTCTGGCCACGAGGTCCCCGTCATGGGCCCGGTGAGCCACGCGGGCATAGGCGATGGCGACATCCGGCGGCAGGACCGACGGGCCGGCCAGTTCGGCGTTCAAAAGCTGCACGGCCGCTCCGTGCAGGCCGGCTTGCGAGAGCAGCTGAATCTTCATCCGCGACTTGACGAGATCGGAATAGGCCAAGCGATCGATTTCGGTGATTACGTCACCGACCCGTCCGGACTGGATCGCCTGCAGCCAGGCGACGGCGCGCTCGGCGACGACGGCCTCCGGTGAGTGCTCGGGGCCGCCGCCGATGACCCCGCAATCGTCGTCGATCTGGTTCAGACGCAGCTGGTTTTCCGGACGGAACGGGAAATCCTCTCCGGCGTCTACCAAGACGTAGATGGCGGTTTGGCGCGCGCGCTCCACGCACGACTTCGCCAGACGCGCTAGGTGCTGGCTCCAGATCGTCTCCGGCTGTCCAAGACCATCGGGGCGGTCAAGCTGCAAGGCGGCGTCGCGATATCGAGCCCCATAGGGCACCATGACCGCCTGCTTGGCAGCCGGTGCGGGAAACGCGGCCAGCACGGACGTCTGATCTAGATTTGATGTACTGACCACTTTGAGCGCGCGAGCTAACCAGCCGGGAAAATGCGGGTCGTCCGTCGGGACGGAAGCGGCGGTGAGCGCCGCGGTCACCGCTGCTCGCAGTTGCGCCTCGTCAGGATCGCTGGCCTGTCGCGGAGCGAGAACGACCGTGACGGTGTCGACTAGGTTGGCCTCACCATCACTGATCCCCAGCAACACGGCCACCTGCTCAGCCAGGCGGCCAAGCTCTGCGGGACCCATGCAATAGAGGTCGGCCTTTCCCATCATGGGCGCATTTCGCAACATCATGTCCTGCAAGGTCATGGCGGGGCTGTCCTCGTTGGACATGAAGGATCTCCATGGACGGTGACGCGACCGAGATTGACGGGCGACAAGGGTCGGCCCGACGCCCTTATCGACTTGCGCGCTAGCCCTGGCTAGGCTCCCGGACAAGGGGCGCTCCATGACCAAGGAGACCGGCAAGAAAGCCGCCAGCGACGCGGCCAAGGTGCTGTCGGACCCGACGTCCACGGCCGCCGAAAAGAGCGCGGCGGGCGCGGCCCTGACCCAGCGCGCCGGCCCAAAATCGTCGGCCGCCAACGAGACCACGAGCCCCGCCGCCGCCAAGAAGGCCAGCAAGGTCCTGTCGGATCCGAAATCCACGGCCGCGGAGAAGACGGCGGCGGCCTCGGCGCTGGCCCAGGCCGCGCCGAAGGCCAAGCCCGCCAAGCCGCCGGCCAAACCCGCGTCGAAGCCGGCGGCGAAACCGGCCGCGCCCAAGCCCGCGACGGCTAAGCCTGCCGCGCCCAAACCAGCCGCCAAGCCGAGCGCACCAAAGCGCAAGTAAGCGTGGCGCGCCTTGGCCATGGAAGCCATCACGCGAGGCTGGGCGACTGTGCGACGTGGCCTGATCGGCGCCGTCGCCCTCGCCGTACTCGCTCAGCCCGTCCAGGCCCAGACCCCCACGGCCGGCGACTGGACCGGCCGGGTCGGCGATGGCGCGACGGCCCTGCGCCTGAACCTCCACCTCGCCGCCCAGGGCGGCCTTCTGTCGGGCACGTTCGACAGCGTCGACCAAGGCGCGATGGGCCTGCCGCTGGCCAATGTCGAAGCGCGGGACGGCCGCCTGTCGTTCGACTTGCCGGTCGCCCATGGCCGCTATGTCGGCGCCTGGGACGCGGGCGCGAAGGCCTATGTCGGAACCTGGAGCCAGGCCGGACAGACCACGCCGCTGACCTTGGTCGCCGGCGCGGCCGCGGCGCCCGCCGCCGCGACCTTGACCCCGGCGCGCTTCGACTATGTCCCGGCTGCGCCGGCGCGGCCCCGCGTCGGACCCGCCCTTCCAGTCGGGCGCTGCATCAATCTCTCCAACATGCTCGAGGCGCCGACCGAAGGCGCCTGGGGGCGCCCCATCCAGGACGGCGACTTCCCGTTCATCGCCAAGGGCGGGTTCACGACGGTGCGGATCCCGGTCCGCTGGTCGGCGCACGCGGCCAAGACGCCACCCTACGCGATCGATCCGGCGTTCATGGCTCGCGTGGCGCACGTCGTGAAGACGGCCACGGATCATCGGCTCAAAGTCATCCTCAACGCCCACAATTTCGATGAGCTGACGGCCGATCCCCCAGGCCAGACCGAACGCTTCGCCGCGCTCTGGCGCCAGATCGGCGCGCGGTTCGCCCAGGCGCCGGACACCGTCTGGTTCGAGCTGATCAACGAGCCGCACGACAAGCTGGACGACGCCAACCTCGGCGCGGTCCTGGCGCCGGCCCTGGCCGCGGCGCGCGAGCGCAATCCGCGCCGGCCGGTGCTGATCGGCGGCGGCGACTGGAGCGGCCTTGGTAGTCTCGCCACTCTGGTCCTGCCCGACGATCCCTATGTCGTGCCGACCTTCCACTACTACGACCCCTTCGCGTTCACCCATCAGGGCGCGACCTGGGTCGAGCATCCGCCGCCGTTCGGCCGCCGCTGGGGCTCGGCGGCGGACAAGGCGTTGCTCGACCAGGACCTCACCAAGGTCAGCGCCTACATGGCGCGCACGGGCCGGGTCCCGGTGATGGGCGAGTTCGGGGCGCAGGATGATCCGCGCGTGCCGATCGAGGACCGCGTCCGATACTACGGCGCGGTCAGCGCCGCCTTCGCCTCGGTCGGCGTCCAGGGCTGCGCCTGGGGGTACGCGTCGGGATTTCGCCTGCGCGACGGCGCCGGCTGGTTGCCCGGGATCGCGTCGGCGATCGTGACGACCAAATAGGGGTCCGCGACGGCGCGTCCGACTTCCTTGACGGCGCCGAACGCGACTAGAAGCGGGCATGATCATCGCCGCCGCGCTCACCGCCATCATCGCCTGCAACGCCCCCGCCGTTCATGACGGCGACACCCTGCGCTGTGGCGCCGAGCGCGTGCGCCTGTTCGGAGTCGATGCGCCGGAGGTTCGCCGCGGCAAGACCCCCGCCGAGCCGCTGGCCTACGAAACGCGCGACGAACTGATCCGCCTGACGCGCGGTCGCGTCGGGTGCCGCTTTGTCGATCGCGACCGCTATGGCCGTTTCGTGGGCCGTTGCTGGTCGGACGCCAGCCCCGACATCAACGCCGCCCTGATCCGATCGGGCCTCGCGACGGAGTATCGACGCTACAGCAAGGGCGCCTATGCGACGGCGGAGGATGAAGCGCGCCGCGCCGGCCGCGGCGCCTGGCGGCGTCCCTAATCATCCACACGCGGCCCACAGGTGCGACGCCGACGCGCGATGAGTCCGATTGACTCTCTTGGCCCCAAGGAGAACATATAAGGAACATCGGAGCCCCCCATGCCATCCCAACCCGCGATTTCGCGTGCGACGCCGCACGCCTGCGCCTCAGTTTACGTTCCCTTCGAGGCCGACATCGAGACCCTGGCCGAGTGCGTCGCGCCCGACCGTCACCTGCGGACGATCTGCGGCTGCGGCGAGATGGCCGAGTTCGACGCGACAGCCTGGCTCGAGCGCCGCCTGGGCGACTTCTCCATCATCAATTTCACCGACCGGCTGCGCTGTCCCTGCGGTCGACGCCAGGGCCGCTTTGAGGTCTGGCCCGGACCGGCTGGCTGCTCGGGCCTGAAAACCCGTTTCGCCGCCTCGCTCTACGACTGAACCATGTCGATCCCACCACCATCTCCGCCCGTGACGCCGACCGCGCCGCGCGCCGATCGCCGCGTCATGAAGCTGACCCGCGTCCGGGTCGACACCACCGACAAGACCTCCAGGACCCTGCACTTCCTTCATCCCGACGGTACGGGCCGCGGCAATTCGCGGGTCGGCTTCGTCTCGCCCGAGCACGTGCCGGCGTTCGAGGGCGAGGAGGCCTGGTTCGAGATGGAGCGCGTCAGGGCCAAGCCCTGGTCGTACTGGCGCGCCGTCCGGCGCGTGGATCCGCCGCCCCATGCCTGAGCCCAGCGACGCCGACCGGCGCAAGGCCGCGCAGCTCGATCCTGCTTTCGCCGACGCCCGGCTGATCGACGCTCTGGAGCGCGGCTGGGAGATCGGCTTTCGCTGCCAGTACTGCGGTACGGGCAAGACCTGGCGCCGGGACACGATGTTGGGCCGGGCGCGGCGCTATCTCAACTGCACCATGGCCCGGATCCAGGCCCGTCTGCCCTGTCCGCGATGCCCTGGCCGCATGCCGATCATGACAATGTCCGGCGTGGTCGACCCCGGCGAGGCCGAACGCCGTCGCTGGGCCACCATCTCCCTGCTGCTCGATGCGGGCCTGAACCCCACTGACTACGGTTACGGCTGGACACCGCCGGACCGGCAAGCGGGCTGACGAGTATCATGGACCTGCAACCCAGCCTTTTCGACCTGCCGCTGGCCCCGCGCCGACCGATGCCCGACGGCTTCCGCTACCAGCCAGACCTGATCACCCTCGACGAGGAGCGCGCCCTGGTCCGCCAGTTTGAAGGCCTCGACTTCAAGCCCTACGAACACCTGGGTTATCTGGGCAATCGCCGCGTGGCCGCGTTCGGCTGGCGACGCGCCGCCGACGGCGCCATGGTCGCGACCGGCGAAGGTGTTCCCGACTTCCTCACGCCCCTGCTGGAGAAGGTCGCGGCGTTCACGGGCCTGGCCGCCAAAAGCTTCCGCCACGCCCTGGTCACCGAATACGCGCCCGGCGCCGGCATCGGCTGGCATCGTGACCGGCCGCCAGCCGTGGCCATCGCCGGCGTCTCGCTGCTGTCGCCCTGCACGTTCCGCCTGCGCCGCAAGGTGGGCGACAGATGGGATCGCGCCTCGATCATCGCCGCGCCGCGCTCGGCCTATCTGATGAGCGGCTCTTCGCGCAGCGACTGGCAGCACAGCATCCCGGAGGTGGAGGCCCTGCGCTACTCGGTGACCTTCCGCACGGTTCGCGCCTAGAGCCCCGAGCGCCAGAGCGGCTCTGGCCCGCCCAAAAACCGGAAAACATCTGCGTTAAACCGACTGTGCCGCACTCTCCTCCTTCATCCATTCCGAGATTTTGGCCTTATGATAAGTGCATGACCAACCAACGGCGGACGCGACACGCCTTGCAGCCGCTTCGCTCGGGTCGACGATGACGACCCGCGCCCGACCGGTCGGACGGGCGCGGTTGCCATCCGATTTTAGCTCGCCGTATTCTTGGCTGTGAAACCCGCACCGCAAAATGAACCGCGCGTGGAAATCCGCCTCTGGAAGCGAATAGCCCAGAAAGGTCACCTCCGAAGCGGTGCTAAGTACATCGACTGTTCTTCGCCATAGGTGCTGGGAGATCTCATCTTCAAAATGCTTGCTGTACACAGGCGGCACGATGAAGGGCATGTATCGTCGGCGGCTAGAGATCGGGGCCCGAAAAGGCTTGAAGGCGTACATGCCTGTTTCCTTGTCGCCGAAGAGCGAAAAGGTTTTGTCTCCCTGCAGGTGCTTTCCCGTATCGTGGAGATACCAATTGAGAGAGCCGTGAGGCTTAATCAGTTGCGGCCCTTCGCACTGGACGCCCAAACCATATGAATCAGGACAAACGTTCTCGCCAAATAGAAGTTGATCCAAGACCAAATCCCAATTGAAAGAAATGACTATCGCCTTTTCATTTTGAATTTTTTCGACTAATTTTTTCAGCCAAGGCGGACTCTTTTTCAGCGATGACTGCTGAAGTTCATGGAACCACTCCGACAACTCCAGAAGAAGCTCTTGCTGACGCTGATCGAGCTTTTCGGATGTGAACTTACCTGTCGCGGGACGACTAGAGCTGAATAGCTGACTATTCGCCTGCATCTCCGATAGCAGCGCTTCGATGTTCGGGAAGCTGTCAGGCAGCGCCGCGTTGAAATTTGGATGGTGGAAACGGATGACATCAGCAAGGTCTTGCGAGAGACCCTTCGCGTCCAAGCGTGCCCACATCTTCACGAGCAGGTTCGCGATGGTTGGAAAGCCCAACCCCGCCGACAGTCCCGCACCGACGACGTAAACCGATTTTGCCTTCACCGGCGCCCCCCCCCAAAAAGGCCTAGCCCGCCCAGCCGCGGTAACATCGAGGCAGGAGAGCGAAATAGCGCCGGCGACGCAATGTCACGCTGTATGTCCAGCGATTTACACGCCTATGAAATCATGATTTCATGATTTCATGACCTATGAAGCCGCGGCGACTGGACGCGACGAACATCTGCAGATCCAAGTGCCGTCGACGACCAAGCATGACTTGGCGGTCAAGGCGGCCAGCGCACGCGAGCCGATACGCGTCCTAGTATTGAAGGCGCTGCAGGCCTACGGCATCGATGTTCCTGACGAGGCCATCCAGGATCGAAGGAAGGGCCGTCGCTGATGACTGACGACTTCAGTCCCCTCACCGTCGCGAGCTATGCGGCTCAGGCGGGCTCGACCGACCAGCGCTCAGACGGAAACTCGATGAGCTTTCCGCTTCTCGGCCTATTCGGTGAAACTGGGGGCCTGTTGAGCGTCGCAAAGAAGAAGCAACGCGACCGCAATTCGTACCTTGGCTACTCAAGCGCAGTGGTCGAGGAATTTGGCGACGTACTATGGTACCTCGCCGCCGTCGCGGCACGCGGCGACATTCGTTTGAGCGCCATCGCTGCGAACGCCCTCGAAGGGTCGTCAGATTGGGGACGGGAACGCCCGGACCTCACGTTCGAGCAGTTGCAACCGGACGATCTGAATCACACCGTCAAGCGCAATCCTGCCTTCGAAACCACGCTGCTTCAGTTGGCACAGGATGTCGGCACCCTGATCGAGGACCATAACGCCGGTAATCTATCCGACAACCGCGACCTTCTCGCCCGCCGGCTTGCGACTATCATGGGACGATTACTCCAGTCGACCAAGGAAGCAGGCGTCACGCTTGAGGCTGCGGCCGTCAAGAATCTCAGCAAGAACTTCGACCGTTGGCCCCAGGAGCGCGCGTACCCGACCCCCTTTGACGAAGCGGCCGACCCGAACGAGCGCCTCCCTCGTTTTCTGAAGATCGAGATCTTCGAGCGCGAGATCGGAGAGCAACGGTTCGTCTATCAGCGGTGCAACGACATCTTCATTGGCGACCGCCTCACCGACAACGCCGCCGTCGCCGACAACTATCGTTTCCATGATGTCTTTCATTTCGCCCACATGGCAGTTCTCGGATGGTCTCCGGTCATTCGGGCGCTGCTTCACCTGAAGCGAAAGAGCACCCCCAAGATCGATGAGGCTGAGGATGGCGCCCGCGCGATCCTGATCGAGGAAGGGGTCACCACCTGGATTTTCGGCCAGGCGAAGGAGCTTCATTTTTTCGATGGTCTCGGACCGGGCAAATTGCCGCTCGACATGCTCAAGCACGTCAGGCAGTTCGTCGCCGGCTACGAAGTGGGCGAGCGTCCCTTGTGGCTCTGGGAAGAGGCGATCTTGCAGGGTTACGAGGCGTTCCGCTTCCTCTGCAAGCACCGCTGCGGTCGCCTGATCGTCGACATGAACAATCATAGCCTGAAGATCGAGGCGCTGCCCAAATGACTCCTGATCAGTTCGTCGACACGCTTGCCGCGACCCACCTGCCCGCCGTGTTCAACCCCTGGGGTGAACAGTGCGAGATCCACGATCTCAAGGATGCCGCCGAGACGCGACGCGGCAATTTCGCGAAGTTCCTACAGGCCTCTCTCGATGGTGGGGTCAAGACGATGTGGATTGCGCGCGACCTTGGCTACCGCGGCGGACGTCGCACCGGCATTCCGCTGACGGACGAGGTCCATCTCGGATCCTGCGGCGCCCTGCTGGGTGGGGTGAACCTTGATCGAGCAACCGACGGCCCGGTCGTGGCCGAACGGACCGCCGCCGTTATCTGGCGGGTACTCTCGCGGATCGGGGAGCCCGTAATGCTGTGGAACGTGTTTCCTTTCCACCCGCATGTGGACGGCGATCCGATGTCCAACCGTTGCCATACGCGGCAAGAGCGGGAGGCCACCTGGCCCCTGCTCGAGGCACTCATCGAGATGATCGAGCCCACTCGGATCGTGGCCATTGGCCGCGACGCGAACCTCGCCCTGGCGGAACTGGGCGTCGAGACCATCGCCGTCCGGCACCCAAGCTACGGCGGACAATCGGAGTTCATCGCCAGTATGTACGACCTCTACGGCGTCGATGAGGAGGCGTCGGCGCCACCGCTTCCATTCGGCGATCCGCCCACCGCACGTGAACTGCGAGTCGCCTAAGCGCAGGCCTCGAGAAGAGCAGCAATCTCGGCGGTCGAGGTCGAATCAGGCCTGTCGACCTGCGCGTGAGTCGAGACCAGCGTCATCGCCCCCACCGTGACGCGCCCTTCCTTCGCGATGAAATCCATCAGCTGACCCAAGCCGATGATATTCCCCAGAAGCTTCTCGATATAGAAGTGGTTGCGATACATCGCCGTCAGATCGAGAACGTCTACGCCGTTTTCCTTTCGCAACTTGAAGCTAGCGAAGCTCAGGCACTGGCCGCCATACGGCGAATTGTCGACATCTCTGAGCGGGTCGAAAATCTGCAGCTCAAACTTGTTCCGCGCCCTCACGTTCGGATTTTTTATCCTGGCAACAATGTCGGCCAACTGATTGACGGGCTTCCCCTGACCGTTGGGCAGACGGATCATGCGCTCAAAATAGTAGCCCGACCAACGGTCCGACTTGCCGACCACCGGGAGGACGTTCTCCTCGAACCGCTGGTAGAATTTGGGTGCTCCGTGACGACGGTAGAGCCCCGCCGGAAATAGCGTGTTCGCGACTGTATCGACGCCCTTCTTGCCCTTAGAGCGCAGAAACGCATCGACCGCCTCCACAGCCGGATCGGCAAGCGAAGCTCGTAGAAGTGGGTTCTCCACGCCAATGATCACGTTGGATGCGTGGTGACCCTTCTGTCCTTCGACAGTCTTGGTCGCCTCACGCCATGCCGACACGCAATCAGGCTGCGGCTCGATGGGCATATACATCGACATCATCCGTCAAAATCGCCGCGCCAAACAGCCTCGGCCCCATGTATTCCTCGGTAATCCAGGCGTGGCCGGCCTTCCCCCAAGCCGCACCCCAACTATTACGCACAAGTAGCGCCGACCGCCCTCCGACGTCCCCTTCGGCCACCACCACGACAGCGTGACGGACTGGTGTGTCGATTGGCTCACTGGGCTTTGCGTGAACCACGCCATCCAAGTCGGGTGAGAAAAAGCTGTCCGACAACCTGAGCAGTGCGACGACGGCACGGCCGGACGCGAGCTCGGACCTGATCGCGGCGACGCTAACCGGCAGAGCTGAACCTCTGCGCCCAAATAGCGGTGTCGCGCCTGCCGGCGGTCGCCATTCCGCTAGATCTGACGGCAGCGAGACCAAGTAAGGCCATCCGGCCTCGATAGGCTGTCCGTCTTCCCGCAGCGCGTTCAGCATGTGCGGCAACGTTGCGCCCTGTGTGGGAAGACGCCCGCCCCTTCGCTGGGCGTGGTAAAAGGCGAACTCACACGACAAGGCGACCCGTTCACCGCGAACCTGAGCGTGCGCATCGCTGGCCGCGAAGGCCAAGCAAGTTGGACGTTGCCCCTGATCGCGAACTGGTCCTAGCGCCGGTCGGAGATCATGCTGGATCGAAACGGTGAGCGTCACAGCTCCTCCAAAATTCGACGCCGCTCAAACCGCGATAGCCCAGCTTCTTCCGGGCCGCTCAGATCGAACTCAAAGTCCAGGGAACCTGCCGCGTCGCCAGACCAAGGACGGCGCTCGTCCATCCGCAGATGTCCGCGGGGCGCATCCACAGGTTCGACGGTCAGTTTCCGCAGAACGGGGTTGCCAATGCCCTCGTCGTCAATCGCTTCTCGTTGATCGCGAACGATCGCGAAACCGCTCGCCGCAAGCTGATCGACATTCCAGACGTAACCGGCGCTACTGCGCTCTTCTAGCTGGAGAACGAAGAGGTCGTTTCGGCTTCCGGCAATGTGACCACCTTGATCGCGTGCGGTCAGTCGCCATACGTCACCACGATAGTTTGGCGGCTGATAGTCGCCCAGGAGAGCCACTTTCAGTTCCCGTGGCTTGACGCTGAGGAGCCGTTGACGCTGAGCTCCCGTGATCAAGTTGTGGCGCTCAAGAGACCTGCAGGTGGCCTCGTAACTGGCGCCCAGGCGAACCGACAACTGGTAAGCAATGGCCGGATGGATCAGATCGTCAGTTCGCCACCCTTGCCGCTGGCAATGCAAAATGACCAACCATCGCGGCATCATGAACGCCGTGGCGAATGCGTCTGCTTCCGTCTCCTGGAATTCGATGTCTTGAGCTCTGGCCAAGGGCGCACGCCGTAGGATGTTGTTCTCGTCATCCAGGCTTGGCCGATGCCCCATCGCGAAATGCCCAAGCTCATGGGCAGCGGTGAAGCGTTGAATGCTCATGGGACGCTCGGTAGTGACCAGAATCCCGGGCATCGGCGCGGGCAGGAACACCCCAAGTAGCCCCTGCAGCGGTCGCAGCATCAGCGGCAGGCCGAGCTGGTAGATGGCTCCGAATACATCGACTGGCTCACCCGAACTCTCGACGAGTTCACGAACACCAAGGTCCCGAAGCATTCGCCCCGCCGCCATCGTGCCGGCCCGCACCGCGCTGGCGTAGTTGTCCGCCACCGCTAGACCTTCGGCGCTTGGGAACGGGCGCGAAGAAACTCTGCGAAGCGCCCAACTTCCTCGCGGTCGGCCTCCGACAAGGCGGCGACCTGACGGGCCAGATGGGCGACGTCGGCCGGTAGCGTCGCGGCTCCCTCGTCCTCGCCCGTGAGATAGGCGACCGACTGCCGATAGAGGCGCGCCAGTCGCGTCAACTCGATCGCCTCAACGCGCCGCTGACCACTCTCGATGTCGGACAGCGCAGTCCTAGGCAGCTTGAGGTAACCTGCCACCTCCTCCTGCTTGAGGCCCAGATAGCGCCGTGCGTCCCGCAAGCGGGTTCCGAGGCGACGCCGCGCCAAATCGTCCGCCGCGTCCGCGTCGTCGCTCACGCCTTCACTCCGTTGGCCTTGTTCCATGAGCGCTCGATACGCGGGAGCAAATGCTCGATCGCCGCATCGATCGACTTGTACCCGCCGGTCTGCACAACGCTGTCGCGCAGCTTGTGGCCGAGAATGGGATCGAGTTCGCAGAGCACGTCGACCACCGTCAGGGAGTCGAAGCGGATAAAGGTTCTCATCGCTGCCGCAGGCGCCTTGGGTAATTCAATGCCCTGCACCGGCGCCTCGTTCTCCGCGAGCAACAGCAACTCCTTACGCAGCGCCGCCTCGACAGCCACTGCCGGGAAAACTTTCTGCTCGGCCTTTTCCTTCACCTCGGGATCCATTTCACCACCCCTGAGAACACATAACGACGATATAATGTCTGAAATTCCAACATGCAACCCTGAGAGCAACAAGCTTCACCTAACCAGGTGAAGCCCCAAAGGCCTGGAATCAAAGGTTTGACCGTTGAAAAACGCGTCAGCGATCGTCACCCGAAGGGCCGAGACCGCTAAGCGGGCTCGGCGGCGGCCGGCGTAGCCGACGGCGTAGAGCGCGATCGCGCGGAACGCGCGAGACGCCCATCCTCCGCTTAGATCTCGAAATGGTCAGGCACCGCAGCGACGATCTTGGCGAACAAGGCAACCGGATCTTCGTTCATCGCTCGCGCCAGAGCGATGAACTCCAAGATGTCAACGCGACGTTGGGAGCGCTCGATGGTTGAGATGACCGTCTGGTCTCTTCCGATCTTTGTAGCAACCTCAGCTTGGGTCAGACCTGACCGTTTGCGAGCGCCAATCAAAGCCTCGACGACACAAAGGTGCGCTCCGTCGAAGATTGATTTGGGCATGATCGCCGACCGAAATTGGACCGGCAATCCAGATATATGGAAAAATCTCTTAGGTGATTTTCCCATAATTTATTAGGATTCACCCCGCGCGCCGCTCGGCTCGGGATGATTTATGTCT
The DNA here is from genome assembly GCF_058798735.1 of Caulobacter sp. GW822-FHT07D08. NCBI lineage: Bacteria > Pseudomonadati > Pseudomonadota > Alphaproteobacteria > Caulobacterales > Caulobacteraceae > Caulobacter > Caulobacter sp. GW822-FHT07D08. The sequence goes on along the minus strand of NZ_JBXAKU010000019.1, from coordinate 18,082 downwards.
CCGCTCGATGGTCAAATCACCGCCCCGGACACCCCGCCCTCGGAGGGCGGGACGCCGCCGCTCGCCGACGCCTATCTGCGCCATCGCGACTGGCTGACGGCGCTCCTGGCGCGCCGTTATCCGCAGGACGCCGACGATATCGCCCAGGACACCTGGCTGCGCGTCCACGACTACCAGCCGCCCAGGCCCGTCCGCAGTCCCAAGTCGCTGCTGGCCCGCATCGCCCTGAACCTGGCGGCCAGCCGCTTCCGCCGGAGCGCGCGCGAGACCCCCACCGATCCCGACCACAAGCCCCTGGCCGACCAGACGATCGACGCCAGCCAGGAGCAGGCGATCCTTTTCGAACAGATGTTGCTCGCCTTACCGCCCAAGTTGCGCGATGTTTTCGCCCTGAACCATGTCAGGGGCCTCACCTATCGGGAAATCGCGCAGCTGCGCGGCATCTCGGTCAAGGCGGTGGAAAAGCGGATGACCCAGGCTATCGCCCGATGCGCCGACATGATCCGGAGCTAGGCGGATCACGTCATGATCGATGACAAGACCCAGGCCGCAAGCGCCCAGCCGGGCGGTGGGGAGCCCCGCAGCGCCGACGACAAGCGCGCGCGCGACGAAGCGGCCGCCTGGTACGCCAAGCTCAGCGCCCAGCGGGTCAGCAACGCCGAACTGACGACCTTCTTCGCCTGGCGCGAAAACAGCCTCAACGACGCGGCCTACACCCGCATCGAGGCCCTGACGACCGGCGTGCGCGCCCTGGCCGACGATCCCAGGCTCCAAGCCATCGCCGAGACGGCCGCGCGCCGGCCGCGCGGGATCGGCGCGCGGCTGCGAGGCCTCGGTCAAGGTCGCGGCGCCCGGACGATCGGCTTTGGCGCGGCCCTGGCGGCGGCCGCGGTGATTGGCGCGGTGCTGCTTGGCCAAGCGGGCCAGCAGACCTATCGTACCGAGATCGGCGAGCGGCGGGCCATCAGCCTGGCCGACGGCTCGACGGTCGAACTCAACACCAACAGCCAGGTGCGGGTGCGGCTGTCCAAGGCCCAGCGCAGCCTGATCCTCGACAGGGGCCAGGCGATGTTCGTCGTCGCCCATGACGCCGGACGCCCCTTCGTGGTCACGGCGGGCGACACGGCGGTGCGGGCGATCGGCACGCGGTTCGAGGTCTATCGCGCCGACGACGCGGTGCGGGTGACCCTGGCCGAAGGCCGCGTCCAGGTTAGCCAGACCGGCAAGGCCGGCGCGCAAAACACCACGCGGCCCGCGCCGGTGATCCTGACGGCGGGACAGCGGGTCGATGTCGCCCGCGCCGCGCCAGCCAAACCGGTCGTCGTCGACGTGGCGGCGGCCACCGGCTGGACCAACGGGCGCCTGACCTTCAAGGACGTGCCGCTGGCCGAGGCCGTGGCGGAGGTCAACCGCTACAGCCGCCGCCAGGTGGTGCTGGGTCCAGGAGCGCCGGCCGACCAGCGGGTCAATGGCGAGTTCGACGCTGGCGACACCGAGACCTTCGCCCGGGGGATGGCCGCCTTGCTGGACCTCAAGAGCGTCCCGCGTCCGGACGGCGGCGTCGAACTGACCGCCGAACGCTCCGGCCCCGCTTGACGTCATAAATCTTTCGCATCCCGGTAGGGTGTGACGCCTTCCCAGGAGTCTTACCCCCGCCGCGCCCCGGCGAGAGACCGCCATCGTGGCGGCCCCGTGCGCGCGGCGGGGGGATGTGAACGATGCGCGCTTATCGTCAAAGCCTGTTGGGGCTCAGTTGCCTGACGCTGGCCGTCGGCTGGGTCGGCCCGGTCCTGGCCGCCGAAGGCCTTCAAGCCAATGCGCCCGGTGGACCAAGCAAGACCAGTCAGGCCGCCGATCCGGTGGTCGAGGTGCGCCTGGCCAAGGGTCCGCTCGGCGCGGCCCTGTTCGCGCTGGGACGCCAGACGGGCACTCAGATCCTGTTCACCAGCGAGATGGTGGCCGGCCGCAGCGGGCCGGCGGTCAGCGGGCGGATGACCGCCGCCGAGGCCCTGGACCGGCTGCTGGTCGGGGTCGATCTCGAGGTCCAGCGCATGACCGGCAAGGTGTTCGTGCTGCGGACCCGCGCCCAGCTGATCTCGACGGCCGGGTCGCCACGCGCCCAGGACACCGACACCGATGCGCAGCCCGTCTCGCCGCTGGTCCAGGCCGCGGCGGAAGATCCGACCCTGCTGTCGGAGATCGTGGTCGGCAGCCATATCCGGGGCGCCAAGGACAGCGCCTCGCCGGTGATCGTCCTGGATCGCGAGAGCCTGGATCGGGCCGGCCGCACCAGCGTCGCCGACGCGCTTTCGGCCTTGCCCCAGGCGTTCGGCGGTCTCGGCAACGAGGACGCCAGCTCGACCGGCGCCGATCCGACCGGGACCAATTCCAACAAGGCCACGGGCGTGAACCTGCGGGGCCTGGGCACCGACGCCACCCTGGTGCTGGTCAATGGCCGGCGCCTGGCCGGGACGGGCCTGCGCGGCGACTTCGCCGACGTCTCGTCGATCCCGATGGCGGCGGTGGAGCGCATCGAAGTGCTGCTCGACGGGGCCTCGGCCCTCTATGGCTCGGACGCGGTGGGCGGCGTCGTCAACATCGTGCTGCGCAAGCGCTTCGACGGCGCCGAGACCCGTGCGCTGGTCGGCGGAACCACCCAGGGTGGGGCGAGCCAATGGTCGTTCGGCCAGACGGTCGGGCACGACTGGGACAGCGGCAATCTGGTGGTCAGCTACGAGCACAGCGCCCGCGACCGGCTGAAAGGGCGGGACCGGGACTATGCTGGCCAGGCGGACCTGCGCGCCCTCGGCGGCACGGATCATCGCCGCTATTACGGCATGCCGGGCGCCATCCTGCGCGCCAACGCCGCCGGGGTGCTGGTCCCGGCCTATGCGATCCCCGCCGGCCAGAACGGCACGGGGCTGACGCCCGCCAGCTTCCAGGCCGGCACGGTCAATCTGGAAAACCAGCTGGCCGCCTATGACGTGCTGCCGCGCCAACGCCGCGACAGCCTCTATGTCGCCTTGGCGCAGGACCTGACGCCGGGCGTGTCGCTGTCGGCCGACGCGCGGGCCACGCGCCGCCGGTTCACCAACCGCAGCGTCGCCTCCAGCCCCACCCTGACGGTCAACCGCAACAACCCCTATTTCGTGTCGCCGACCGGCCAGACCTCCGAGCGCATCGCCTATTCGTTCCTCAACGAACTGGGCGGCCAGCGGGTCAACGGCGTGGCCGACACCCTGGGCCTCAGCTTCGGTGGCCAGGCCCGCCTGCCGGGGACCTGGCGGCTGGACGCCTACGGCGCCTATGGCCTGGAACAGGGCCGCTCGCGCACCGACAACCTCGTCAACACCAGCTACCTGTCCGAGGCCCTGGGGACCACCGCCAACAACGCCGCCACCCCGTTCAGCACGGCGGCCAACGGCTTCTTCAACCCGTTCATCGGCCAGGGCTCCAATTCCAAGGCGATCCTCGATTTCATCAGCGGTGGCTACCTGACGCGCAAGACGCGCGGCGAGACGGCTTCAGTCAATCTCAAGCTCGACGGCGAACTCTTCACCCTGCCGGCCGGGGCGGTCGGCCTGGCGGTCGGCGGCCAGGTTCGGCGCGAGGCCTTGAAGACCGGCGGCGTCAGCCTAACCTCGGGCTTTGTCCCGACCGAGGTGGCGCGGCGTGACGTCCACCGCACGATCGACGCGGCGTTCGCCGAAGTGCGCGTGCCGATCTTCGGCGGCGGCTTCGTGCGGCCCGGTCTGCAACGGCTGGAGCTGTCGGCGGCCGTCCGGCGCGAGGACTATGGCGAGATCGCCAGCACCGACCCGAAGGTCGGGGTGATCTGGTCGCCGGCCGCCGGTCTGACGGTCAAGGCCAGCTACGGAACCTCCTTCCGGGCCCCGGCCCTGATCGAGCTAAACGAGCCGCAGATCTATGCGCCGACCACCCTGACGCGGAACGGTCAGGACACCATCGTGATGATCCTCTACGGCGGCAATCTCGACCTGCGCCCCGAGACCGCGACGTCCAAGACCCTGACCGTTGAACTGGCGCCGGCGCGCTGGCCCCGGTTCAAGGCGTCGGTCACGGGTTTCGACACCCGCTTCACCGACCGCATCGGCCAACCGGGTCTGGACAACCTCTCCACGGTGCTGACCGCGCCGGAGTTCGCCCCGTTCGTCAGCCTGGTCGCGCCGGGCAGCAACCCCGCGGATCTCGCCCGCATCCAGGCCCTGATCGACGATCCGCGCTCCCTGGCCCAGGGCATCTTCCCGGCCCAGTCCTATGCGGCGATCATCGACGGGCGCTGGGTCAATACCGGTCAACTGCGCGTGCGCGGCTTCGACATCTCGGCGCGCTACGCCGCCCAGCTCGGCCAGGATCCGCTGGCGCTCACCGCCGACATCACCTGGCTCGTCGACTACCAGCGCAAGATCACGCCGCAGGCCCGCGCCGTGCAGCAGGCGGGGGTCGCCGGCCAGCCGGCGGACCTGCGCCTGCGGGCCGCCGCCAGCTGGACCCACGGCGCCCTGACCACAACGGCGGCGCTCAGCCATGTCGGTGATCTGCGCACCGAGACCGGCGGCCGGATCAAGCCGTGGACCACCGCCGACCTCAACCTGACCTACGGCTTCAAGGCCGGGCCGATGCGGGGCCTCTCATTGGCCCTGAACGTCCAGAACCTGCTGGACGACGATCCGCCGTTCTACGACTCCAGCCTTGGCGTCGGCTACGACCCGGCCAACGCCGACCCCCTTGGCCGCACCGTGACCCTGCAGCTGACCAAGACCTGGTAGCGGCGCGCCCGCGCCCCTGACCCCAACCCCGTAATCCGGAGCCTCCCCATGCGCCGCCTCGCGCCGCGCCTGCTCGCCTGCGCCCTTTTCGGGACCGGCGCGGCGCAGGCCACGCCGTTCACCGTCGACCAGCTGCTGAACCAGCAGCGGCTGGGCGCGGTGAGCATCGATCCCTCCCAGCGCTGGCTGGTCGTCCCGACCACCGCGCCGTACCGGTCGGCGACCTCGTGGGCGCTGGAGTTCGACACGCCGATGACCATCACCCGGTTGTCGGTGGTCGACCTGCGGGCCGACAGTCCGCCCCGGTTGTTGCTGGGCGAGGCGGACGGGGGCGCGGGCGATGGGCCCGGCGCCTATGGCTACACGCCGGGGCCCTTCGCGCCGTCAGGGGCGCGGATGGCGGTGATCCGGGCGCGAAGCGCCAGCCTCGAAGTGGGGATCGTCACCCTGGCGACAGGGGCGGTCGTGTGGACGGGGCTCTTTCCGACCTCCGACGTCTGGGGCCGATCGATGCAGTGGGCGGGCGAGGACCGGCTCGTCGTCCTGGCCAAGGATCCAGACACGCCGGCGATGGGCGCGCTCACCGGCGCCCAGACGCAAGGCCGCCTGATCGACAAATGGCGGGAGACGCAAAACGGCCGCCCAGGCGTCACCCTGCTCGGGGCCGGCCGCTATCTCGACCGCACGCCCTCGGCGCCGCCGGGACGGCTGGTGGCGGTCGACGCGACCACCGGCCAGGGCCGCGTCCTGGCGCAAGGGGCGTTCATCGACCTGGAGGTGGCGCCGGGCGGGCGACGGGCCGCCATGCTCGCCGAGGCCGAGACCCTGCATCCGGATCCCTCGCGCCCAGCCTATACGACCGATCCCTACCGTCGCCGGCGGGTCGTTGTGGTCGATCTCGCCAGCGGCGCGACCTGGTCGCCGTGTCCGACCTGCGAGGTCGCCACCGATCTCCTGGCCTGGTCGCCGAGCGGCCTGCAACTGCTTGTCTATGCCAAGCCCGACGCGGAAAGCTGGGCGGCGGCGCGCTACTGGCGCCTGAACGCCGCGGCCCAGCGCGCGCAGCCCCTTGAGGATCCGACCGCCCAGACCAGCGCCGAGACCACGCGCTACGGCTCTCGCGTGCCGCGCGCCGACTGGATGGGCGAGGATCCGCTGATCCTGGCGAGGGCGCCGGGCGCGCCGACGGGCCAGACCGACTGGCTGCGCTGGACGACGGACGGGCCCCGTCCCCTGACCCTGGGCCTGCCGCCGGGCCCGCGCGCGTTGGAAGCGACCGCCGCCAACGCCATCATCGTCTCCCAGGCCGGCAAGCTCTGGCGGATCGACGGCCAAGGCCGGGCCAAGCTGCTGGGGACCGGCGCCAGTGTTCCGGGTCCCGGCGCGGCGGGCGGCGAGCGCCTGGCGTTCAACAATCGCCCCGCCGTCGAGGCCCTGGCCCTGGCCTTGCCGGCTCCGGACGGCCAGGACCTTGGCCAAGTGCGCGATCATCGCCTGCGGCGGCTGGGCCTGACCACCGCCCCCGGCGAGAGCGTGCTGGCCGCGGCCGGACAGGCCGGCGCGCTGGCCAGCCTTGGCCGTGACGCCCATGGCGTCGAGCGTGTGGTCCTGCGCCGCCGCGATCGCTCGCCCCAGACTGTCGCCACCCTGAACGCCCAGTTGGCGCAGGTGGATTTCGCGCGGCCACGGGCGATCACGCACCAGGGACCGCGCGGCCAGGCCCTGACCAGCTGGCTCTACCTGCCGCCCGATCTGCCGGCCGGCCGCAAGGCGCCGCTGGTGACGATCCCGTATCTGGGCCGCAACTATCCCGGCCCGCCGGCCAGCCAGAGCGCCCCAGCCCGACAGGTGTTCCTCAACGCCCAGATCCTCGCCGGCGCCGGCTACGCGGTGCTGCTGCCCAGTCTGCCGATCGATCCGGAGCGTGAACCGGCCCAGGGTCTAGCCGACCAGATCCTGAACGTCGTCGACGCGGCGGCGGCCCAGACGCCGGCGATCGACGCCAGCCGGCTGGCCCTGATGGGCCACAGCTACGGCGGCTACACCGTGCTGACCGCCGCGACCCAGAGCCCGCGCTTCAAGGCCGTGGTCGCCAGCGCCTTCTCCGCCGACCTCGTCGGCCACTACACCCGCAAAAGCCTCTCGGCGACGGTGCTGCCCGAGGCCGGGATGAGCCTGATGGGCGACGCCGGATGGGCGGAGCTGGGTCAGGGGCGGATGGGCGCGCCGCCCTGGCGTGATCCGCAACGCTATGTCCGCAACAGCCCCGTCCTGGCCGCCGACAAGATCACCGCCCCGGTCATGCTGATCATGGGCGACCTCGACGGCGATCCGGCCCAGGCCCTGACCATGTTCGGGGCGCTCTTCCGGCAGGACAAGGACGCGATGCTGCTGACCTATCATGGCGAGGGCCACGTCGTGCTGACCCCCGGCAACATCGCCGACGAGTATCGCCGCGTGCTCGACTTCCTGAACGAACGGATCGGCGACGGCGCGATCGGTCCGAACGCCGGCGGCGCACCGGCTAGACCGTCGTGATCTTCCGCTCCCAGGCCCGGACCCAGGCCTCGACCGTCGCCGCCAGCATCACCTCGCCCACGCAGTCGCGCCAGATCATCGGCTCGGGATGCAGCAGCGGTTCGAGCCGGTCGATGTCGATCAGGCCCTCGGCCGCCAGCCGGCCGTCGAGCAGGAACGGCCGCAGGGCCGGCAGGCTGGCGGCGACGCTCTTGGAAAAGAACACCGTGACGTCGCCCTTGGAGCGGCGGTGCAGGCTCTCGGGCGGCAGGCGGTCGGCGAAGGCCGCCCGGGCGAACGGCCGATCGACCGCGCCGAGCGCCAGGATCGGCGCGGGGATGGCCAGGCACGCCTCGACGATCGGCTGGGCCATCAGCGGATGGATCAGATCGGCGGCCCGGCCTCGCAGGCTGTCGCCATAGGCGGTCTGGATGTTGGTCAGGCCGCGGATCTGGATGCGCTTGGCCGGGCTGACGCCGCGATGGTCGGCCACCCAGGGATGGGGCGGCGGCAGGGCCACGCCGTCGGCCAGGAAGCTCGGCGGTGGAATCCCCGGCGACAGGCGCGCCAAGGGCTGCATCGCGCGTCCCATCAACGACCACACCGTGCTGCGGGTCCGCCGGGCCAACATGGCCAGGGAGGCGGCGCGACCGGCCGGCGTGGGACGCCCCCGAAGGATATCGGCGGCCAGGGCGGGATGCCCCATCTGATAGAAGACGCCGTCGCCGCCCTGGCCGGTGAACAGCGCCTGGGCCCCGATCTTGCGCAACTGCTCGGCCAGGTCGCGGTCGAGATCGGGGTCCTGGGCGTTGAGGCCCGGCCGGGCGGCGCCGGCGGTCTGATCCAGCACGGCCTCGTCCACGGCCATCAGGCCCCGCGGGCTGGTCACCAACGAAAAGCCGAAGCGATCGGCGATGCGCTGGGCCCAGGCCCGCTCGTCGCCTTCGCGCTGCGGCCAATAGGCGTTGATCGCCGCGACCACCGGCGCGCCGCAGCGGGCGAGGCTGGCGGCGACGATCGCCGAGTCCAGGCCGCCGGAGATTTCCAGCAGGATGGAAGCGCGATCCTTGGCCAGGGCCGCCACGCAGTTGTCGACCAGATCGGCCAGGCCCTTGGGATCGAGCCAGGTTCGAGACGGCCGCGCGTGATCGGCCGGTCGCCACAGCCGGGTCGCCTGGCTCGCGTCCCAGCCCGCCCGCATGACGCCGGGGCCGACGGCGACGACGCCCGCCAAGGGGCAGATCTCGCTCCAGAGATTGCCGCGCGCCAGGAGGTCGCCGAGCTTGGCCCAATCGACGGCGAGCCCTTCGGGCGCGCAGGCCCCCCGCCCAGGCGGGATCGAGGCGATGAACGTCACCTCATCGCGAACCCAGGTCAGGCAATCCAGCGCCCCGGTCGGATCGCGGTAGAGCACGGGCGGCGCATCACCCGCCTTGAGGATCGCCACATAGCGCCCCCAGGCGTGGCGGGTCAGGAGCCGCGCGGCGTCGGCCGGCGCCACGCCGACCATCAGGTGAAGGGGAAAATCCTGCGCGCGCCCCTCACGGGTCGCGGCGGTGTCGAAGAGGTCGCCGATCACGGCCCCGCCCTGGTTTGGCGCGGCCCTGACCCTCGGGGGACGGACGCCGCGGACATAGACCGCGATCTCGTGGGCGCGATGGGCCAGGGTCCAGTCCCCTTCGGCCTCGATCGCGGCGCGCTTGGCCTCCGCCGCCTGGCTCGGCACGCCTCGGGGCCAGACCATGGCGAGATACTCGCCCATCAGACCGCCAGGATCGGGGTGTAGGCGATCAGGCGTTCGACATCGTCGTCCAGCGCCACCGGCCCGGACTGCAGCCAGCAGTGGGCCATGAACGGCCAGGTCCGCACCCCGATCACCCAGTCGGCGTCGAGCCCGAGGCGCCGCAGATAGGCCAAGAGGTGATAGCTGCGCTTGAGGCAGGCGCCGCCGACCGGCGACCAGGGCCGCAGGACCGCGAAGACGGCGGCGGCGTCCAAGACGGCCTCATGGTGCGCGACGTCAGCGGACTCATTGACCGGCGGGCGGCCTCGCCGCGCGCGCTCCAGGATCCGCGCGAAGTCGAGGCGGCGGAAATCGCGCGCCGCCGCGCCGCTGGCGAGCAGGCCGGCGGCGATCTCTCGGGCGCCTGGACGGCGACCGGCGCCGCGCAGGTCGAGGGTGGGTTTGGGCGGGATCGCCCGGACCGCCGGCCTGGGCGTGTGCGTCACCAGACCGGCCTCGACCAGGGTCTGGGCGGACGCCTCGTCGCGCGGGATCACCGCGCCGCCGTCATCCAACGTCACCCGCAAGCTGGCCTGGACAAGGCAGAGATAGGCGTCGGCGGCGACGTCGAGAAAGACGATGTCCTCGTCGATCGCCGCCGCATGAACATCGCGGGCCAACCACAGCGCCATCGCGGCCTCCCAGCCGATTGCCCTGTCGCGCGGCGCGGCGGCCGCGCGGCAGGACCGATCGCTCAGAACCAGGCGAGCTGGGGTTGCATCGGCTCGCGCAGGCCCTCGTCGTCGACCGAGCGGGTCAGATCGAGCGCGCCGCCGAGGCGGATCACCCGAAGGGTCACGGTGGAGTTGGACATGGCTTTGACTTTCGCTGTGGCCGCGTCAAAGACGCGGCGGCGTTACGGATCTCGACGGCAAGGACGCCGACGAGGCGATGGGCGGCGCGACCGGGCGCGTCGCCGCGGCCGGGTCAGACGAAGTAGTACTGGCTGCTGCCGGCTTCCTTGATCGTCCCTTCCTCGATGGACAGGGTCAGGGCCTTGGCGGCGCCCAGGCGCAGCAGGATGAGACGGGGGGTAATGGAGGTCATGGCAGGCTCCTTTTTCGAAACGCCGCCGATCGCGGCCTCTCAAGCCAGCGCCCCGCCTGTTTGATATTCAAACGATATCCGGTCGATATTTTCCGCCCCCGGCCAGGCGGGCGATGGCGTGGGCGGCGCCCATCCGCCGACGGTGGTGCGCGCGCACCGCGCTCCTTAGCGCCGCGCCATTGCCGGTCTCGAAGGCCGACACGACGCCCAGGGCCTCGGCCGACAGATCGGCGAACAGTTGCGCCTCGATCGGCTGAAACGGGGCCAGCCGTTCGGCGGTGCGCTGATAGGCTTGGGCGAGCATCAGATCGTCCGCGCCGAGCACGATTTCGAGGAACAGCGCCTCGAGGATCGCGGCGGGGTCGTGCCCGGGCTCGGCCAGGTCGGCGGCGAAGCGGAAGGACGGGCGGGCCGGCCAGTCACGATGCTTGGCGCGCCGTTCGGCGTCCGGCGCCAGGGCCGCCGCCAGATAGAGCAGGCGCAGGTGGTAGAGTTCGGCCAGGGCCGGGCCGTCGAGGTTGGGCCTGGTGTAGGCCGGTCCCCGTTTCTCGACGAGATCTTCGCCCGCCAATCGCGACAGCGCCTCTCGCACCGGCGTCGACGACAGGCGCAGCTCCGCCGCGATCAGGTTGATGGGCAGGGCCGCGCCTGGCGCGTCCACGCCCAGGCGAAGACGACGCCGCAAGGCGCCCAGCGCCAGGCCGAAGGAGTCGCGCGATGGAGGCAAGGTCTTGGTCCGCGATGCCGCCTCGCCAGTTTCAACCTCGTCGCAGCCCGGTCGACCCTCTGGCGCGACCAGCAGACGCCGACGCGCGGGTTTCTCGACAAGTTCTGGCGTTTGGCGGTGATTTTAGACGTCGCATGGACCGTGTTTTCACCGCCGACCCGCCAACCTGCATGAACCGTGCAGGAATCCGGTACGACCTTTCGGAAAATTCGCACGAACACGGATGAACACGCTTGGTGGTCGGCTAGGCGACATTAAATGTGGCCGAACAGCCCGGAATACGTAGGGTTGTGCTTTGACCATGGGTTCGCGTGAGGACTCATGTCTGTAGCCAGTGTCGAGTACAGCTTTGGTCAAACGCGCATCCGAGGACCTGGAGCGTCAGCGCCAGCTCCTGTCAAAGACCCTGAAACTGATCCGCGGCTTGCGCCACATGAGCGCCCGCGCGGTCGCCGACGCCATGGGCATGCCGCTGCGCAGCTACTACAGCTTCGAAGCTGGCCAGGGTCCGCTGGACATCGCCAAGATCTGGCGGTTCGGCGAGGCCACCGACAGCGATCCGGCCGGCATCATGGACACGCTGATGCTCGGCTCGCCCGACCACGCCCTGCGCAGCATGGACAACAAGATCGTCTCCATTCAATTGGCCTCGTTCCGTCGGTTCAGCGACAAGGTCGGAGACCGGATGACCCACATCGGCCCGGCCATCCTGATCGAGGCGTTCAAGCGCCCGTTCGACAGTCTTGAGGATCATCTGGACAAGCGCGACGAGAACACCGAGCGCTGGTTGGCGGAGAATCTGCCAAGGATGCTGCCACCGGACGAATAGTCCTGGCCCGCCGCTGGCGGGGAACGTCGAGGATTGGCGGGCCGCGCCAGATCGCATCGACGGCGATGTCGACCGCGTCCGGATCGACCGGCGCCCGCAAGCCCCAGTGCCCGGGCAGGGTCTCCATCGCGCCGGCTCGCAGGCGCGCATAGTCCGCGCGGTAGCGAGGATTTCGTCGCAGGAACTCCCAGGCCAGACGCGCCAGGCACAGGGCGACGCCGGCGGCTTCCACGGATGCCGGGACGAGCGGGGGCGGGACGGCGGCGACGAGGGGCTTGGCCATGGCTTTATTGAAGCGCCTGATCCGCTCGACCCGGAATCACCGTCGCCGCGAGGCTCGGCGGTCGCTTCGGAAAATTGGCGCCGTCGTCCGGTCCGCGCCGGATTGCCGTCCACGCCTACCGGTTTCCTGCACGACGTCTACCAAAGCCGGCACAGGCCGTGCAGATCTCCCGTCAGCGCACACGATGTCCCCAGGAAAGATCCCGACAGCAGCAGCAGCATGACCGCGCTCCCGCCCCTCCAGGCGGCGGAGCGCCAGACCTCGACGGTCTTGGGCGGATCGGTGCGGGCCGGCCGCAGGCCGCAGAGCGCGCGGTAGCCGCCCGCGACGAGATCCTCGGCGGCGCGCAGCAAGCGCTGGACGCGCATGCGCATATAGTCGGATCGGCCGCCCCAATCCTCGTGAACCCGGGCCTCCCCGAACAGCAGCATGGCGATGTCGCGCTGGCTGGCCCCCGCGCGCCGGGCGTCGTGCGCCCGAAGCATTTGAACCCAGCGCGTGGCCTTCGAGCGCGAACCCCGTCCAACCGATGAAAGTCGTCCAGTGTCGCGCAACGCGATCAGCGAACGCAGGCCGTCCATCGACGCCACGCCGACGCTATAGGCGGGCAGATGGAACCGGCAACGCACGGGTCCGGCCAGGACGTCGCCGTCGGCCACGGCGAAGCGAAGACGCCGCGCGCCGTCGCTGACCATCACGTGTTGATGGCCGTCCTGCGTGCGCACCACGATGACGGCCAGGTCGAGCCCGCGCAGATCGAGGGCGTCTGGATCCTCGACCATCGCCGGTGTCAGGCTCAGCACCGGCACCGAACTGTCGGCTTGCCAGCGCCAAAGCACCGTAGGAACCGGGTCGGCGCCTGGGCCTTCGCCCGCGAAACAGAGACCCGGGACGACGCCGGCCAGATCCTGCGACTCGGTCACGGTCTGTCGTCGCCCAAATTCCCAGGCCCACACCGACGGGTCGGCCGCGAGCAGGGGGCGATAGGCCTCTTGGGACCTCCAGGGCGGCAATGGCGTCCGATCCGCCGACATGGCGACCCGCTCATCATGGCGCAGGACTAAAAGTCTGGCCAAAGGTCCAAGGGCTGTCGAGGGGCGGCCGGCGTCGGCGCCGGTTGCGCCTGGGCGGAAGCCGGGTCATTCATCGCCGGGTTGGACGGCCCCGACACGCTGTGGCGGGACCGTCCAGACGAAGACGAAGACCAGACGGAGGACGCGCATGGCGCCCGTGCTCGATCCTGAGATCGCCGACCTGGCGCCCTGGTCCGAGAGCCTGACGGACTACGACCTACAGCATCTGGTCGTCTACCTGCGCCTGCTCGACGCCCGCCGGGACGAGGCTGACTGGCGCGAAGTCGCGCTCTTGGTGCTGCACCGCGACGCCGCCCAGGATGAGGCCTCGGCCCGCGCCTGCTGGGAGACGCACTTGAAGCGGGCCGAGTGGATGACGACGACCGGCTACAAGGACCTCCTCACGGCCAAGACGGGCCAAGCCTAGTGGAGGCGCTAGGCGCCGCCCTCTGTTCGGAAGCGCGCCTTGGCCGGATAAACGACCCCCACGCCGACGTCGCTGGTTGAGGTCCGGGCGCCGAGCGCGACCCATGTCTGCAGATCCGCGATGCGGTAAACGACCCTGCCGCCGAGCTTCGAATAGGCTGGCCCCGTTCGGTAGGAGCGATGCTTTTCCATGGTCCTTGGCGAGAGGCTGACGAAGCGCGCCGCCTCCTTCGTGTAGAGCAGCCGGGGTGGCGGGAGCAGTTCATAGTGCGTGTGGGACTCGTGACTGGCGAACCGGAAGCGGCTCGTCTTGCAAGACATCTGGCGACGGCCGTTACCCTACCGGCCGCCCGCCACGATCTGACTCCGCCCGCCCTCGTATCGCCAACTCCGCTTTTCGTACGCGCTGGGCGCTATCGACATCGCCTGGTCCCGGTCTTGCCCCGGGCCGGGTTGCTTGAACGCCCCGCCGCGCCAAGGTGAAGGCCCATGAGCCCACGTGAATGGACGGCCCCGATCCGGTGGGCGCCGGCGCGGGCGCCGGGAGCCGACCTCATGGCCGACGAGAAGTTCCTGACCACCGAGGAGGTCGCCGAGCGCTATCGCGGCGAGGTCTCGATCGGCACCCTCGAAAATTGGCGCGCCCAACGCATCGGCCCTCCCTTTGTCAAAATCGGCAAGGCCGTGCTCTATCCGATCGAGGAATTGGACGCCTGGGACCGGCGGAATCTCGTCAGCTGCGACGACGCCAAGGTCGTGGGACGCCGCCGCCTGCGATCCGATGGCGAACCCCTCCCATTTCGCTAGCATCGGGACCACCGGCCTTGAGGCGGGCCGTTCGACGAGGCTGACGGGCGGCGGCGGACGTGGTCAACGACGGCGCGTCCGCGCGCGCGGTTGATGTGGATCATTGTCTTTGCGGCGGACGGCGCTGAAGATGGTGTTTCAGATGCAGCGCTCTGGGCTTCCTGGAGCTGACACCGATCGGTCCAGAGATGCAGAACCGCGGGACGTCACTTGATCATCCGACTTCGCGCCGCGGTCTGCGAGGCTGCGCGGTCGCCTTGATCGGCCTGTGTGGGGCCTATCAGGTCTGGCTCGGGACCTATTTCAAAGGCCGCCGGTCCTTGCGGAGGACCTGCGCTTCTTCGGCGTCGGACACGACGCGCTCAGGGCCGCCCAGCCCCGCCTCGAACCATGGTTGCACCTGGTGTTCACGGTGCTCGGCGGACAGATGGCGGCCGTCGGCGTGCTCGTGATCGGCGCGAGCGTTCGGCTCGGCCACCGGAAAGCCAGCCGCAGCGAGCTTGCCCTGTTGGCCGTGGCCGGCACCCTGTCGGTCGGAACGATGGCCGCGGTGAATTTCGCCTTGGGATCGGACTTTCGCTGGCTGCTGATCTTGCCGGCCGGACTGTGGCTTCTTAGTCTTGTGCTGGCGCTGGGCGGCCCGCCAGGGCCTGCATGGGCGGAGGACCGTCATGCCCGATGACAGCGGCGCCAGAGGCGATCTTGACGCGGTGCTGAACAGGGATTGCTTTTGCATCACATTGGATGGCGCCGGCCTGCGGGCGGCGATCGAGGCGCAAACGCGCGACGCGGACCTTCTCGCCGCGCTGCTGTCGGCCAGGCCCCACCTTTTCTCCCAAGGCCCGGTGTTCCTCTCCAGCCGCGACCTGTCGGCCATGGCCGATGTTGTCGCCGCCATCGAGGCGGCCGCGCAGAGCCCGGCCTATCAGGCGACGGTTCTGGAGTGGGCTCCCGACATCGCCCGTGCGGATTTGGGTCCGCGCGGCGTCTTCATGGGCTACGACTTTCACCTGGGCCCAGATGGCCCCAGGCTCATCGAGGTCAACACCAACGCCGGCGGCGCCTTCCTCAACGCCTTCCTCGCGCGGGCGCAGACCGCCTGCTGCCGTGAAGCCGAGGCGGCGTTGGGCGCGCCCCTGCTCGCCCAATTCGAGCCCGCGGTCTGGCGCATGTTCCTCACCGAATGGCGCCTGCAAGGGCGGCTAAGCCCGCCGCGGACCATCGCCCTGGTCGATGATGGCCCCCAGGACCAGTACCTCTACCCCGAGTTTCTCATCGCCCAGCGTTTCTTTGAACGGCAAGGCTTGAAGGCCTGGATCCTCGACCCGGCCCAACTGCGCTTCGCCGAGGGCGGGTTGCGGCACGAAGGGGAGACGATCGACATCGTTTATAATCGCCTGGTCGATTTCTCGCTCGAGGCCGCCGAGCATAGGGCCCTGCGGGAGGCTTATCTGGCCGGGGCGGTCGTGGTCACGCCCAATCCGCGCAACCACGCCCTGTTCGCCGACAAGCGCAACCTGGCCCTGTTGTCCGATCCGTCAGCCGCCGCGCGTTGGGGACTATCGCCGGATCAACAGAACAGCCTTACGGCCGTTCCGCCGACCACCCTGGTCACCGCCCAGAACGCCGAAGGGCTGTGGACCAGGCGCAAGGGGCTGTTCTTCAAGCCCGCCGGCGGTCATGGCGGCAAGGCGGTCTATCGCGGCGACAAGCTGACCCAGCGCGTCTGGTCGCAGATCCAGCAGGGCGGCTACATCGCCCAGGGGCTGGCCCCGCCCAGCGAGCGCCGGATCCGGATCGACGGCGAGATTCAGAGCCTGAAGCTCGACGTGCGCCTCTACACCTATCGCGGCGCGCCGCTGCTGCTCGCCGCCCGCGTCTATCAGGGCCAGACGACCAATTTTCGGACCCCCGGCGGGGGCTTCGCGCCGGTCTTCGTCCTCGATGCCTTGGACTAGCGCATCTTGGGACGCGCCGCCGCGACACTCGCCGGGCGGTCGGCTGGCGCCGAAAAGTGCTCGGCGGCGTCGCGCGCCATCCGGCCCACGCACCAGCGCGCATAGGCGGGGGCCGTCAGGAGCCCAAGCAGGCGGCCGGCTTGGCCCTTGGGAAGCGCGTAGCGGATCCAGACTCGCAGCTTCGAACCGTTGGGCGTGGGCGAGCGATCAAGGCCCATCTTGTCGGCTTAAAGGATGAGCAGGCGGGTGGCGCCGGTGGTTCGCCAGGCCTTGGGACGGTGCGGATCGCGTTTGGTCACGACCTCGTCGACCGCCAGAGAAAGGCCGATCTTAGCAATTCATGAAATCGCAAAATCCAACTATTATTCTCTATACGGGATACCAATAGCTAATTCTCAGAAAAATATCGCAACATGAATAATGCTCAGTATTGAATAACAATCTGACGGACTTTATAAGATATTTGTTGGCTTTCATGCAAAATACGAACCTGGCTAGCGCAATCACTTTCCGCCACGCTTGCCTTTAAAGTATTTCACAGCGTCAGCCGTCGTGCCGCCAAGGCACCAACGCCCGTAGAACCTCCCCAATAGCAAGCCGAGCCATCGGCGCGGCCCGGTTGGAAGATCGTAGTCGATCCAAACCGTGAGGCGAGAGCCCAAGGCTGTGGGCGTTATGTCGAACCCCATGCGATAGCCCGATAGAATGACGAGCTGTGAAGCGCCCGCCGTTTCCCACTGTTTTGAATGGGGTCGGTCCCGGGCCGTGACCACCTCGTCGACAAACAAGCGCAATCCCAAAGCCGAGCCGTCCATTCGAATATGGGAGCCCACGACCTGGCCGCGCCCTTCGTCGAAGTCGTACGACATCCGGCCGCCGGCCATCATCATGGACGACTTGGTCATATGGGCGGCCAGACGGGTCTGATCGTCGAGGTGGTCAAACACCTCGTCGGGCGTGGCGGTCAGGTCCACCGTCTGGCTTAATTGGCTGCCCATACGACCCAAGCCTTCTGCGTCCTACTTCTTCTCGCCCGCCATCTTCGCGGCGCAGGTCTTATGCATCTGCTCCATTTCGGCCTTGGTCAGGGCCTTGCCGTTTGGCCAGGTCGGAGCGCCGGTCTTGTCGCGCCCATGATCATGCGGCGCCGTGCGGTCCATGGCCTTGCCCATGACCGACTTGCACATTTCGTGCGTCGGCGCGTCGGCGGCAGCTGGACGGGTCGCGGTCTGTTGCTGCTGGGCAAAAGCCGTTCCCGAGACGGTCAGGACGAGTATCGAGGCGATAGCGAGCGCGCGCATGGCGTTCCTCCGTTGCAAGTGTGTTCCATGATGCGCGCCGCCCCGACCATCGCCTTGATCCGGATCAATGCCCAAATCCCCGCCTTGCCTAGTCTGGACGGAAAATCGGTGGAGCACGGCCGATGCCGTTGAACCTTACAAACCGCGCCCTCGCCTTGGCCGCGCTGTCGTCCGGCCTTGTTCTGTCCTTCTTCGTCCTGCGCGAACACTGGGCTCACGCCCTGGGCCTGGCGCCCTATCTGCTCCTGCTGGCCTGTCCCCTGATGCACCTGTTCCATCACGGTCATGGCGGTCATCGCCACGGCCGCGACGGACCTGCCCAGGCGCCGCCCCCAAAGCCGACGCCTGAGGGCCGCGTGGCATTGGGCGATGAACGGCTTGAGGCGTTTTGAGGGATCGGGCCGCGTCCCGCGTAGACACGTAGGACAAAGTCGCCCTTCAACAGGACCCGCCCCATGACCTATCGCGCTTTCCTCGCCACCGCCGTTCTGTCGGCCTCGATCCTGGCCGGCGGCCAGGCCAGCGCCCACGCCAAGCTGGT
>NZ_JBXAKU010000018.1:0-94026 GCF_058798735.1 Caulobacter sp. GW822-FHT07D08 | reverse complement strand
GCGCCGACAACTATCTCGCCGGCGTCAAACTCGCCTCAGTACGCATTTGGCTGCGATTTAATGAGTCCGTGGCCTAGACTGCTGACAGCTTTGGGCGCCGGGCCGCAAGCTTCGGAATGACCGGGACGACGGCGTGACGCACGATCTCCTCACGAAAGGAGATCCCCATGATCGCTTCGACCTATCCCAATGATGACGCGCGCTGGAACGCCATGCGCGCCAGGGATCGCGCCGCCGAGGGCGCCTTCTATATCGGCGTGCGCACCACCGGCGTCTATTGCGTCGCCAGCTGCGGCGGCCGTCCGCTGCGCAAGAACGTCGCCTTCTACGCCACCCGGGAAGACGCCCGCGCCGCTGGCCTGCGCGCCTGCCTGCGCTGCAAGCCCGACATCAATCGCGAGACCCTGCGCTGGGCCGTCGGCGAGACCAGCCTGGGCCTGGCCTTGGTCGCCCGCTCGGACGCGGGCCTGCGCCTGATCACCCTGGGCGACGACGCCGAGGCGCTGCGAGCCGACCTGGAGAAGCGCTTCAAGCACGCCCGGATCGTCTCGGACGCCGAGGGGTTGGCCGCCGACCTGAAGGCGGTGGCCGATCTGATCGACCATCCCGACCGCGCGCCGGACCTGCCGACCGACGCGCAAGGCACCGAGCTGCAGAAGGCCGTCTGGGGCGCGCTGCGTGAGATCCCCGTCGGCCAGACCGCCTCCTATGCCGACATCGCCCGCGCCATCGGCCGGCCCAGCGCCGCGCGCGCCGTGGCCCAGGCCTGCGGAGCCAATCCGCTGGCGGTGATCACGCCCTGCCACCGCGTGGTCCGCGCCGACGGCGGCCTGTCGGGCTACCGCTGGGGCGTCGAGCGCAAGCAGGCCCTTCTGGCGCGTGAAGGGGCGCGCGTGGCCGCGTGACACTCGACTGGATTCGCATCGGCGCCGAGCTCGACGCGCGCGGCTGGGCCCTGACCGGCCCGATCCTGAAGCCCGAGACCTGCCAGGGGATCGCCGACCTCTATCTCCAGGACGCGGGCTTCCGCAGTCGGGTGGTCATGGCCCGCCACGGCTTCGGACGCGGCGAGTACAAGTACTTCAGCTACCCCCTGCCGGACGTCGTGCAACGACTCCGGCAGGGTCTCTACGGTCCGCTGTCGACGATCGCCAACCGCTGGGCCGAGCGTCTGGACGAAGACCGCCGCTTCCCGGAAGCGCTGGACGACATGCTGGCGCGCTGCCGCGAGGCTGGCCAAGTCCGGCCCACGCCCCTGCTGCTGACCTACGGCCCCGGCGACTACAACTGCCTGCACCAGGACCTCTACGGCGAGCACGTCTTCCCGCTGCAGGCGGCGTTCCTGCTGGACGAGCCGGGCCGGGACTTCGACGGCGGCGAGTTCGTGATCGTCGAGCAGCGGCCCCGCCAACAGAGCGCGCCGCAGGTCGTGCCGCTGAGGCAAGGCGAGGGCGTGATCTTCGCCGTGCGCGAACGGCCGGCCGAAGGCGTGCGCGGCGTCCACCGTCGCGTGTTGCGGCACGGCGTGAGCGAGATCCGCTCAGGCCGGCGGCGAACGCTAGGCGTCATCTTCCACGACGCGACCTAGCCTAGCGGCGAGACCCCGAACAGCAGCCGGTGCAGGAAGACCACGAACACCGCATACAGCGCCGTGCCCGCCACGACCGCGATCACGTCCGCGATCGGCTTGGTCACGACCGGCGCCGGCTCCCCGCGTCCCAGCGCCGAGATCAGGTCCACGATCGCCCAGACCAGAAACGCCCCGAACAGCAGCGCCGAGGCCTGGTCGCCATTGGCCAGCAGGTGGCCGGCCGACCACAGGATGGTTCCCAGCAGCATCGGGTGGCGCACGGTCGCCTTGATCCGTCCGACCGGCCCGTTCGAGCCGGCCAGCAGCACGAAAGCGATCCAGACCAGGCCCATCGCGGCGTGACGGCCCCAGGGCGGCGGGTCGTAGAGCTGCGGCGCCATCGGCCGGAACTGGATCCAGCCCCAGATGATCAGCCCCAGCCCCACCGCTGAGAGAACGGAATACAGCCCCTTCCAGCGGCCCGGATTGGCGGCGACCTGGGCGTTGCGGAACGGCGCGGCCAGGATCCGCGTCGAATGGACGCCCAGAAACAGCATCAGCCCCAGGATCAGTATCGTCATCGGCCCCTCCCGTTTGTCCCGGGATCATAGTCACGGAACGACGATTTCCGAAAGCAGGCGCAACCGCGCGTGAGCGATCGCCAGGCGGCCCTCGCACGCCGCCAGGATCGCGGGACTGATCTCACGGCGCTTGGCCTCGCTGTCGGGCAAGAAGGCCTCGCCCGGAGCCTTGGCGTTCACGCCCGCGACCGCCCGCATCGCCGCCTCGACGTCGGAAGCCAGCGTCAGTCCGAAATGCGGCAGCACCCGCGTGAACACCGCCTCCGGCAGGTCGCGATAGTCGACCAGCATCCCGCCGCCCCTCGCCCAGCCGTCCAGCGCGCCCTCGCAGACGCTGGCCAGAACGGCCGCATGATAGAGCGGATCCCGCGGGTTCCCCCACGCCAATCCGAGGATCGAGGACGGAACCAGCGAGGGGACCATCTGGCTTCCGGCGCGACGGGCGTGGGAGACCATCACCTCGACGGGCTCGCGGTAGGAGAAGATCCAGGGCGTGTCGGGAAAGGCCGCCCGGAACAGCGGGAGCGCCCGGCTGTTCCAGCAGTCCAGCTTCAGGAACAGCCGCGCCTCGCCGATCCCGCGCGGCCGGGCGAAGGCGGCGACCACGGCGCGCAGCAGGGTCGGGTCGCCGGTCCGCACCGCCGCGTCGATCGGCTGGGCCTCCGAGATCACGGTGGCGTCGAGATCGGCCGCCAGCATTCGCGCGATCAGGGTCGAGCCACAGCGGGACATGTGAAAGACAAGCCCGTCCGGCGCGCGCGAACCCGACGGCAAAGCCGAAAGCGGCGTCTCGATGGCGAACAGCCGGTTGATCGCCAGAAAACCCGCCGTCAGCAGTTCGTGCGCGTAGAAGCCATCGTCCAGCACCCGGCGCCCGAACCACCGCCAAGACACCCGGTCGCCGTCGATCGCGGCCGGCAGCCAGCCGGGCGGCGGCGCCTGGTCGAGCCGGATCGGCGGAGCCTGCCAGCCGGGCTGCTCCAGACCCAACGCCAACGCGGCCGCGCCGATGTCCTGCTCCTCGGCGAGACGCGCGCGAAGATCCGCATCGGACAGCAGCCGTCCGAAGGCCGCCAGGCTCGGCGCGAGGGTCATTCGGGCTCCGGAAGATCATCGCTTGTGGCGACACGGAGCACCAGCATAAGCTGAAACCATGCGCTTTCCAGACCGCGTGCGGTTGCCCTTGGCCTTCGATCCGGACCGGCTGCGCGCGGATCTCGCGCGGGTCGAAGCCGGGACGACCTGGGTCTCGCATTTCGTCCGCCAGAACTATGACGGCGACTGGAGCGCCATCGCCCTGCGCTGCATGGCCGGAGAGACCCATCCGATCCGGATGATCTATTCTGACCCGGTCCGCATCGACTATGTCGCCACGCCGTTCCTGGAGGCCTGCCCCTATTTCCAGTCGGTCCTGGCCGCCTTCGAATGCCCGCTGACCAGCGTGCGGCTGATGAAGCTGGCGCCCGGCTCGGTGATCAAGGAGCATACCGACCTCGATCTGTGCGCCGAGGACGGCAAGGCGCGTATCCACGTCCCGATCGCCAGCAACCCGGCCGTCGAGTTCAAGGTCAATGGCGTCCCTGTGCCGATGGCCCCGGGCGAGGCCTGGTACCTGCGCCTTTCCGACCCTCATACGGTGGCCAATCGCGGCGACACCGACCGGGTTCACCTGGTGATCGACGCCCGCATGAACGACTGGCTGGCCGAACAGATGAGCCTTGCCCTGGCGACCGAGGGTGCGAGCGCCTAGATGGCTCCTGGTTGACGCCCACTCCCGCGAGCTTTACCGCCCAATCCATGATGGACTTTCCCGCCGGCCTTTCCGACCTTTCCGACCGCTACGACGTGGTGCTGTGCGACGTCTGGGGCGTGATCCACAACGGGGTGGAGAGCTTCCCCGAGGCCTGTGTGGCGCTGACCCAGTGGGGTGAGACCAAGGGTCCGGTGGTGCTGATCTCCAACTCACCGCGGCCCTCGTATGACGTGGTGGCGCAGCTTGACGGCCTGGGCGTGCCGCGCTCGGCCTGGCAGGGATTCGTCACCTCGGGCGACGCGACCCGGGCGCTGCTGACGCCGCACACGGGAACCAAGGTCTGGAAGATCGGCCCGGAGCGCGACGGGCCGCTGTGGGCGGGCTTCGACCTGACCCTGGCGGGCCCCGAGGACGCCGACTTCATCCTGTGCTCGGGCCTCTACGAGGACGAAAAGGAAGTCCCCGAGGACTATCGCGATCGCCTGAAGGTCGCCGCCGACCGGGGCCTGCTGTTCATCTGCGCCAATCCCGATCGCGTCGTGCAGCGCGGCGAGCGCCTGATCTTCTGCGCCGGGGCCCTGGCCGATCTCTATGAGACCCTGGGCGGCAAGGTGGTCATGGCCGGCAAGCCCTATGGGGCGATCTACGACCTGGCCGTGGCCGAGGCGGCGCAACTGCTGGGTCGTCCCGTCGATCGCGACCGCGTGCTGTGCATCGGCGACGGCGTCATCACCGACGTGAAGGGCGCCCGCGACCAAAAGCTGGCCTGCCTGTTCATCGCCAAGGGCATCCATGGCGAGGCGGCCGTCGGGCCCGATGGCCTGCTGATCCCGGAGGCCGTTCAGGCCCTGCTCGACGCCGAGGCCGTGGGCGCGACCCACGCCATCGGCGATCTGGTCTGGTAAGCAAAAAGAACAAGGGGATCATCATGCAGGGCAAGTTTCTCGAAGAGCTGAGCGTCGGTCAGTCGGCGCAGCTGGTCCGCACGGTGGGCGAGGCCGACATCGTCGCCTTCGCTCAGGTGACCGGCGACACCAATCCGGTGCACCTGGACCCCGACTACGCGGCCAAGACCAGCTTTGGCGGGCGCATCGCTCACGGCATGCTGTCGGCCGGCTACATCTCGGCGGTGCTGGGCACCGCCCTGCCCGGCCCCGGCGCGATCTACCTGTCGCAGACGCTGAAGTTCAAACGCCCGGTCAGGATCGGCGACGAGGTCACCGCCGTGGTCACCATCTCCGAGATCAACGAAGCCAAGGCCCAGGTCACCCTCGCCACCGTCTGCAAGGTGGGCGGCAAGGCGGTCGTCGACGGCGAGGCCGTGGTCATGGTTCCGCGCAAGGCCGCCTGATGCCGCTCAAGACTGTCAACGCCTGGAAGAACCTCCCCGCCGACGAGCGCGGCGCCGCCGTGGCGCTGGGCAATTTCGACGGCGTGCATCGCGGCCACCAGCAGGTGATCGCCCAGGCCGCGAAAGCGGCGCTGGCCGACCACACGCCGCTGGGGGTGATCACCTTCGACCCGCACCCGCGCCGCCTGTTCCGGCCGACCGAGCCGGCCTTCAAGCTGATGACTCACGGCCAGCAGGCCCGGGCGCTGGGCGGCCTCGGCGTCGACCTGCTCTATCTGCTGCCGTTCGACTTCGAGATGGCCAGCTTCGGCGACCGCGAATTCGTCGAAAAGGTGCTGGTCGAGGGCCTGGGCGTCAAGCACGTCGCCGCCGGCTTCGACATCTCGTTCGGCCGCGGCCGCAGCGGCAGCGCCGACCTGCTGAAAACCTATGGCGATGAATATGGCTTCACCGTCTCGATCGCCGAACCCGTGGCCAGCCGCGACGGCGACAAGTTCTCCTCGACGGGCGTCCGCGACGCGCTGCGCAACGGCGAGCCGGACCAGGCCGCCCGCATCCTGGGCCGCCCCTTCGCCATCGAGGGCGTGGTGCGCCGGGGCCAGCAACTGGGCCGCCAGCTGGGCTTCCCCACCGCCAATGTCGAGGTCGAGGACTATGTCGTCCCCAAGCTCGGCGTCTACGCCACCCGCACCCGCTTGCCCGACGGCCGCGAGGTGCCCGGCGTGGCCAATCTCGGCAACAACCCCACCACCGGCATGGTCGAGACCCGGCTGGAGACCTGGCTGTTCGACTTCGACGAGGATCTGTACGGCCAGATCATCGAGACCGACCTGATCGCCTTCCTGCGCCCGGAACTGAAGTTCGACAGCCTGGAGCTGATGATCGAGCAGATCCGCCGCGACGAGCAGGCGGCGCGGGCGATCGTGGCGCCGGGGTTCTGACTCGGCACTAACCCCCACCTGACCACGCTCCGCGTGGTCTGTCCGCCCCCAAGTGGGTGGCGGAGAATCTCTCCTCCCCCCTTGGGGGAGGGGGACCGGCGGACGCCGGTGGAGGGGGATCGCGCGGCGCACGAAACCCTTTCCCCTCCTCCCCCGCCCCGTTAACCTTGTTTAACGGCTGGGTGGGGACCGCATGCTCAAGGGGCGCAAGTACCGGGATTTCGCGCGCGCCAGGCAGCCGGCGAAGGCGCGGGCCCACGAGATCCTGGCCTATCCCGAGGGCGCGCAGTTCGTGTTCGACACGGGCAAGGCCATCGAGATCGAGGGCGGCTATTGCGCCCTGCCCGACGGTGACTTGCTGGACGCCTATTCCAACGCCGTGGTCCGCGCCGTCGAACGGGTCGGACCCAGCGTCGTGCGCATCCATCCGATGCTGGAAGATCCCCGGATGTCCGGCGTCGGCTCGGGCTTCGCCATCGGCGCCGACAAGGAGCTTGGGGGCGGGCTGATCCTGACCAACAGCCACGTGATCCAGGGCGCCAGCCGCTTCGTGGTCATCACGGCCGAGGGCCGCAACTTCACCGCCCGCTGCGTCGGCGACGATCCCGACACCGACCTGGCCATCATCAAGATCGACCAGGCCGCCGACATCCCGGTGGCCCGGCTGGGCGATTCCAAGAAACTGCGGCGCGGCCAACTGGTCATCGCCATCGGCGCGCCGCTGGGCTTCGAGGCGACGGTGACCACCGGCGTCGTCTCGGCCATGGGCCGGTCCTTGCGGGGCGAGCGCGGCCGGCTGATCGAGGACCTGATCCAGACCGACGCGGCGCTCAATCCCGGCAACAGCGGCGGCCCGCTGGTCAATTCGACCGGCGAGGTGATCGGCATCGCCACCGCCATTATCGCCGGCTACCAAGGCCTGTGCTTCGCGGTGGCGGCCAACACCGCCCGCTTCGTGATCGGCGAACTGCTGGCGCACGGCCATGTGCGACGCGGCTCGATCGGCCTGATCGCCCAGCAGGCCCCGATCCCGCCGACCCTGGCGCGGGCGACGGGCGTCCAGCAGCCCTATGCGGTCTATGTCGCCCATGTCGATCTCGGCGGCCCAGCGGCCAAGGCGGGGATCAAGGAGGGCGACCTGCTGGTCGCGGCGGGAAACCAGGCGCTGACCGGCCTCGACGACCTGCTGCGCGCGCTGGACCACCACAGCATCGGCCGCGCCACCGCGTTCCTGATCATCCGCAACGCCCGCCTGATGACCGTGACCGTCACGCCCAAGCTGCGGAAGCCGGGGGCTTAGCCGAAGCCTTTGCGCCCCGGCCCTCCCTCTGCTATCCCGCTGGCCATGAATTTCGTTCGGAAGATTTCGCGAATTATCCGCCCGGCGTGACGCCGCCGGACGATCCTCCAGCGCGCGCCGGGTTTTCCCGCCCTCTTCCGACCCCTTTCAAGCCGGACACCTATTCCATGGCCGACGACGCCACGACCGCCCGCGACTATCGCGAAACCGTCTTTCTTCCCGACACCCCGTTCCCGATGCGCGGGGGCCTGCCCAAGAAGGAGCCCGAGATCCTGGAGGGCTGGGCCGCCCTCTCCGACAAGGGCCTGTACGGCGCGATCCGCGCCAAGCGCCAGGCCGACGGCGCCCCGCTGTTCGTGCTGCACGACGGCCCGCCCTACGCCAATGGCGCGATCCATATCGGCCACGCCCTGAACAAGACGCTGAAGGACTTCGTGGTCCGCTCGCGCTTCGCCCTGGGCTACGACGTCGACTACGTACCGGGCTGGGACTGCCACGGCCTGCCGATCGAGTGGAAGATCGAGGAAGAGTTCCGCGCCAAGGGCCGCCGCAAGGACGAGGTCCCGGCCGAGGAATTCCGCACCCGCTGCCGCGAATATGCCGGCGGCTGGGTCGAGGCCCAGAAGACCGAGTTCCAGCGCCTGGGCGTCCTGGGCGACTGGTGGAACCGCTACGCCACCATGGACTTCACCTCGGAAGCCACGATCGTCGCCGAGTTCCACAAGTTCGCCGCCAGCGGCCAGCTCTATCGCGGCTCCAAGCCGGTGATGTGGAGCCCGGTCGAGCGCACGGCCCTGGCCGACGCCGAGATCGAGTACCACGACCACGTCAGCCCCACGATCTGGGTGAAGTTCCCGGTCAAGGTCTATGACGAGGAGCACTACGCGCTGTCGGGCAATCCGGCCGGCGACAACGTCTTCCGCCTTCAGCCCAACGACGCCTCTGTCGTGATCTGGACCACCACGCCGTGGACCATCCCCGCCAACCGCGCCATCAGCTTCAACCCCAAGGTCGAGTACGGCCTCTATGAGGTGGAAGCCATGGAGGAGAACCTCGAGTTCGCCCCGTGGTCGAAGGCCGGAGACCGCCTGGTCATCGCCGACAAGCTGGCCGAGGACGTCCGCAAGGCCGCCAAGGTCGCGACCTGGCGCCGGGTCGAGCCCGTCGATCCGACCGGTCTGGTCTGCGCCCACCCGCTGGCGCAATTCGATGAGGGCTTCGGCTTCGACGTCCCCCTCCTCGCCGGCGAGCACGTCACCGACGACGCCGGCACGGGCTTTGTCCACACCGCCCCGGGTCACGGCGCGGACGACTATCTGGTGTGGCTGAAGAGCGGCTACGCGCTGGACTCCATCCCCGACACCGTTGATCCGGACGGCGCCTACTACCCGCACGTGCCGCTGTTCGCGGGCCTGAAAGTCATCGAGACCGAGGGCAAGAAGGCCGGCAAGTTCGGCCCCGCCAACGGCGCGGTGATGGACAAGCTGATCGAGGCCGGCGCCCTCTTGGCGCGCGGCCGCGTCGAGCACAGCTATCCGCACAGCTGGCGCTCGAAGGCCCCGATCATCTTCCGCAACACCCCACAGTGGTTCATCCGCATGGATCAGCCGCTCGAGAGCGGCCAGACCCTGCGCGAGACCGCGATCCAGGCCATCGCCGACACCGCCTTCCACCCCGACGCCGGCCGCAACCGCATCGGCTCGATGGTCGAGACGCGCCCCGACTGGCTGGTCAGCCGTCAGCGCGCCTGGGGCACGCCCCTGGCCATGTTCGTCGACAAGACCACCGGCGCCCCGCTGATGGACGCGGCGGTCAACGCCCGCATCCTGGCGGCCATCCGCGAGGGCGGGGCCGACGCCTGGTTCTCGCGTCCCGACGCCGACTTCCTGGGCGACGCCTATGATCCAGCCCAGTACGAGAAGGTCGGCGACATCCTGGATGTCTGGTTCGACAGCGGCTGTACCCACGCCTTCACGATCGAGGGCCGGGCCGACAGCCACTGGCCGGCCGACCTCTATCTGGAAGGCTCGGACCAGCACCGCGGCTGGTTCCAGTCCAGCCTGCTCGAAGGCTGCGGCACGCGGGGCCGCGCGCCGTATAAGGCGGTTCTCACCCACGGGTTCACCCAGGACGAGAACGGCGAGAAGATGTCCAAGTCCAAGGGCAACACCGTCGAGCCGCAGACCATCACCAAGGAAAGCGGCGCCGAGATCCTGCGCCTGTGGGCGGCGATGGTCGACTATTCGGAAGACCAGCGGATCGGCAAGACGATCCTGGCCACCACGACCGACGCCTATCGCAAGCTGCGCAACACCACGCGCTACCTGCTGGGCGCCCTGGCCGGCTTTACGGAAGACGAGCGGGTCACCGACTACGCCGACTTCCCGCCGTTGGAGAAGTACATCCTGCACCGCCTGTGGGAACTGGATGGCCAGGTGCGCGCCGCCTACGAGGCCTATCGCTTCGCCGACGTGACCCGGCCGCTGATCGAGTTCTGCCAGGGCGATCTGTCGACCCTGTTCTTCGACATCCGCAAGGACAGCCTCTATTGCGACGCGCCGAACGCCCTGCGCCGTCGGGCCTATCGCACGGTGCTGGACTATGTGTTCGAGCGTCTGACCATCTGGCTGTCGCCGCTGACCAGCTTCACCATGGAAGAGGCGTGGCAGACGCGCTTCCCCGAGGCGGGCTCCAACAGCCTGCGGGTGATCCCGGCGACGCCGGCCGAGTGGCGCAACGACGCCGAGGCCGCCCGCTGGGCCAAGGTCGAGACGGTGATGTCGGTGGTGACCGGCGCCCTGGAAGTCGAACGCCGCGAAAAGCGCATCGGCTCGGCGCTGGAGGCGGCGCCGGTCGTCCACGTCGCCGACGCCGAGCTGCTGGCCGCCTTCGATGGCCTGGACGCCGCCGAGGTGTTCCGCACGAGCGCCGCGACCCTGGTCGCCGGTGAAAGCGGCGCGTTCACGACCGACGAGGTCAAGGGCGTGTCGGTGGATCCGAAACTGGCCGAGGGGAACAAGTGCGCCCGCTCGTGGCGGATCCTGCCGGAGGTGGGAACCGATCCCCGCTATCCGGAGCTTAGCCTTCGCGACGCTGAAGCTGTGGCGTACTGGGACGCTCAGCGGGGCTGAAATCTCCCTCTCCCATAGGGAGAGGGGTAGGGGTGAGGGGTTACGAGGTTTGACGGCGTGCCGGCACGCCGGCTACCGGTGAAACCCCTCACCTCCCACCGCTGCGCGGCGGGTCCCTCCTCTCCCTATGGGAGAGGGTGCAAGATGGATGGATGAGCTTGTCGTCACTGAAAATCACCCGCCTCGGCTGGACCGCCTACGCCGTCGCCGCCGTCACCCTGGTGCTGGACCAGATCTCCAAGCTCTGGGTCCTGGGCCTGCTGGGCCGCGAACAGGGCGCGTCCCTGCCGCTGCTGGGTCCGCTGCACCTGACGATGGTCCATAACTACGGCATGAGCTTTGGCCTGCTGAAGGACCACGACTGGGGCCGCTGGCTGCTGATCGGCTTTTCGATTCTCGTGGTGATCGGCCTGTCGGTCTGGGCTCGCAAGGCCAACAAGCTGCTGCCGGCCATCGGGGTCGGCATGATCATCGGCGCGGCGATCGGCAACAACCTGATCGACCGGGTGCTGTACGGCTATGTCGTCGACTTCATCGACGTCTCGCGCCTGAACTTCCCGTGGGTTTTCAACATCGCCGACTCGGCGATCAACATCGGGGTGGCCCTGCTGCTGATCGACAGCTTCCTCTATGGCGAGAAGAAGCTGGCCGAACCGGCTGAGTGAGTTAGGGCCGCCAAGGCGTTTTGACGGAATGACGCCGCATTCGCGTGGGAGATTGGCGCCCGGGCGAGGATGTCGTATCGAGAGCGTCCAAAATTTGGGCCGGGGGTCGGCCTGCTGGAGCATGGTTTGATGAGTTTCAATCGGGTCGCGACCGTAAGCGCCCTGACCGCCGTGGCCGTGATCGGCCTGGCCGGCTGCACCTCGACCCAGAAAGCCCTGGGCATGAACAAGGTGGTTCCCGACGAATTCCGCGTCGTCAGCAAGGCCCCGCTGGCCGTGCCGCCGGACTACGCCCTGCGTCCGCCGGCGCCCGGCGAGCCGCGTCCTCAGGAACTGCAGCCGGAAAGCGCCGCTCGCGCCGCCCTGATCGGCCAGAGCAACGCCGCCGGTCGTTCGGAAGGTGAAAAGCTGCTGGTCGCCCGCGCCGGGACCGACAAGGCCGATCCCCTGATCCGCTTCGTGGTCGACGACGAGAACGGCGACCTGGCCCACAAGGACGAGAGCTTCGCCAGCAAGGTGATGTTCTGGAAGAAGGGCCAGCCCAAGACGACGAACGTCGCCACCGCCGCCGAGTCGGGCGCCAACGCCCCGGCCGAGGTCGACGCCGCCGCCGAGGAAGCCCGTCTGAAGAAGCTGGTGGGCGCCGGTGGCGTGGTCATCAGCCGCGAAAAGAAGACCGGCATCAAGCTGCCGGGCCTCTAAGCTCAGGCGCGCCGAGACAATCGAACGGCCCGGAGCCTCGCGGTTCCGGGCCGTTTCGCGTTCAAGGCTGGACTTCGGCCGGCGTGGTGATCGTGTAGCCCTTGGCCCTCAGCCTGGCCAAGACGCCCTCCTCCGACAGCAGCGGTCGGAAGTTGACCAGCGCCACCGACTTGCCGGGCGTCTTCAGGGCCTGATCGATGGCCTTGGTCGAGCGGTCGATGGTCTTGCGGATCTCCGAGGCCACGCCCGGCGTCGCCGACAGGCAGGCCTGGTAGCCGCGATCGGCCGCCGCCAGCTTGACCACGTCGCCTTCGGCCCAGCGCTGGGCCGTCTCGACGGCCCGGGAGCCGCCGGCGTCGGCCTCGCGCAGGCCGGCGTCCAGGCAGAACTCCTGCATCGGCTTGGGCAGCGAGCCGACCGACTTCAGGGCGTCGATCACGTCGTAGCCGTCCAGCTTCTGGATGCGCGGCCGCTTCTTGAGGTCGCTCTTCCTGGCGATCGCCTCGACCTTGTCGGCCACGCCGCCGCTCTGGATGCTGATCGAACCGCCCTTCTTCATGTTGGCGACCAGGAAACCGGCGAAGGCCGGCTTGATGTCGTCCATGCTGTCCAGCTTCTCGCCGCCGTCGGCCAGGCGCTTCTCCAGGCGGGCGCGCAGTTCGGGCGGCAGGGTGTCGCGCATCGGCTTGTCGGCCAGGAAATAGCGCCGGCCGCCCACGGCCAGGGCGATGATCCGCACGACGCTGACGTCGGGCTCGGGCGCCATGATCAGGCGGTTGGCGCCATCGAGGCGACGCTCTAGCACCGAGGTGTCGAAGGTCAGGGTCTTGGGCGACAGGGCCGGGATGGCCAGGATGTAGACCGTGCTGTCGGCGTCCGACACCTTCCACCAGGCCGGGCCGGGCAGCTTGGCGTTGACGACCAGTTCCTCGACCAAGGTCCCTTCGGGGTCGGCGGCGCGCAGGTCGACCGGCGCCGTCTGGTGGATCGAGACCTCGTTGCGAGCCTGCGCCAAGGCCGATCCCCCGCAAAGCAGCGAAAGGGCGAGACCGGCGGCGGCGAAACGGCGAAGGGTCACTATCTGTCTTCCTCGAACGGCGGCGGAATCGAGATAAACTCCGCGTTCTCCCTGTCGTTGGCCGATCGGCGTTAGGTCGGTCAACTTAAGGAGTCGCAATGCTTGAGCTTCCTTCGGGTTTGAAGGGGGCTCCGGCCTGCCTCGTGAAAGTCCGTGTGATGCCCATCCGCCGCCTGCCGCCCGAGACCGTCAACCGCATCGCCGCCGGCGAGGTGGTCGAACGGCCCGCGAGCGCGATCAAGGAGCTGGTCGACAACGCCATCGACGCGGGCGCGACGCGGATCGAGGTCGAGGCCCACGGCGGCGGCCTGACCCGCATCCTGGTGGCCGACGACGGCTGCGGCCTGTCGGCCGAAGAACTGCCGGTGGCCATCGAGCGCCACGCGACCTCGAAGCTGGCGCCCGACGAGGATGGTCTCTGGGACCTACTGCGCATCCACACCATGGGCTTCCGGGGCGAGGCCCTGCCGTCGATCGGTTCGGTGGCGCGGCTGACGATCAGCTCGCGCGCCAAGGGTTCGAGCGACGCCCATTCGATCCTGGTCGAGGGCGGCCAGGTCGGCGACGTGTCGCCCGCCGCCTTCCCCGGCCCGCATGGGGCGCGGATCGAGGTGCGCGACCTGTTCTACGCCACGCCCGCGCGCCTGAAGTTCATGAAGTCCGAGCGCGCCGAGGCCCTGGCGATCACCGAGGAGATCAAGCGCCAGGCCATGGCCAACGAGAGCGTCGGCTTCTCGCTGGACATCGACGGCCGCCGCATTCTGCGCCTGCCGCCCGAGCATCCCGGGCCGCAAGGACGCTTGGCGCGCCTGGCCTCCGTGCTGGGCCGCGACTTCCAGGACAACGCCATCGAGATCGACCAGGTCCGCGACGGCGTGCGCCTGTCGGGGTTCGCCGGCCTGCCGACCTATAATCGCGGCAACGCCGCCCACCAGTACCTGTTCGTCAACGGCCGCCCGGTGCGCGACCGCCTGCTGCAAGGCGCCCTGCGCGCGGCCTATGCCGACTTTCTCGCCAGGGACCGCCACCCGACGGCGGCGCTGTATGTGACGCTCGACACCAGCGAGGTCGACGTCAACGTTCACCCCGCCAAGGCCGAGGTCCGCTTCCGCGACCCGGCGCTGGTGCGCGGCCTGATCGTCGGCGCGCTGCGCCACGCCTTGGCCGGGGCCGGCCACCGGGCCTCGACCACCGTCGCCACCCAGGCGCTGGACAGCATCCGCGCCCAGCAGAGCCCGTTCCCGGGGTATCAGCCGGGATACCAGCCTGGCCCGTCGGCCGCCGGATTCTCGGCCTGGCGCGAGGGCGGTTGGACGCCGCCGACGCAGCGGCCGATGGATCTGCCGGGGCTGAACGAGGTCTCGGCGCGGGTCGAACCCAGCTACACGCCAGGCTTCGGGGGCCAGCTGGCCGAGGTGGTGCGCGAGGCCTATGCCAATGTCGCCTTCGAGGACCGCCCCGCGCCGGACTACGCGTCCGCCGCGCCGTTCGACCCCGTGGATTTCCCGCTGGGCGCGGCCCGGGCCCAGGTGCATGAGACCTACATCGTCGCCCAGACCCGCGACGGCATGGTCATCGTCGACCAGCACGCCGCCCACGAGCGTCTGGTCTATGAGCGCATGAAGGGCGAGATGGCGGCCGGCGGCGTGTCCCGTCAGACCCTGCTGCTGCCCGAGGTGGTCGACCTCGATCCCGCCGAGGCCGAGCGCGTGGTCGCCCGGTCCGAGGAACTGGCCAGCCTGGGTCTCGTCATCGAGAGCTTTGGCCCCGGCGCGGTCCTGGTGCGCGAGACGCCGGCCCTGCTGGGCAAGACCGACGCCGCCGCCCTGGTCCGCGACATCGCCGACGACCTGGCCGAGAACGGTCAGGCCCTGGCGCTGAAGGAGCGGCTGGAGGAGGTCTGCTCGACCATGGCCTGCCACGGCAGCGTCCGCGCCGGGCGCCGCTTGAACGGCGCCGAGATGAACGCCCTGCTGCGCGAGATGGAAGCCACGCCGCACTCAGGCCAGTGCAACCACGGCCGGCCGACCTATGTCGAGCTGAAGCTGGCCGACATCGAGAAGCTGTTCGGGCGGCGCTAAGCCGACCGGCCCGCAGCGAACACCCGCATCGCCTCGGCCAGATACTCCGTCAGTCCCGGCGCGATCGCCTCATAGCGAGCCGTGAACTCCGGGTTGTCCAGGTACAGCCGCCCCAGGCCCGTGAACGCGTCCGGGGTCGGTTCGCGGTTCCAGGACTTGGCGATCCAGGCCCAGTGGCGGCGCATGATCGCGCTGACGACGGCGCTATCGGCGGGCAGGCCCTGAGCCAACGCCTTGGCCATGTCGGCCTCGATCGCCACGGCTTCCTGCTGGAAGCCGGCCCAGTCGCCCTTGCCCCAGCTGTCCATGCCCGCCTTCGAATGGGCGATCTTCTCCGCCATGCCATCGCCGTAGCGTTCGACCAACTCGGCCTCGTGCCTGGCCTGCTTCGCCGGGTCGAATCCCCTGAACATCTCCTTGTCTTCCATCGTCTCGTCTCCTTTGAGGTCGGCGAGGGTGCGGTCCACGATGTCCACCAGCTTGGCGTAGCGTTCGGCCTCGGCCGCCAGGCGTTCGCGATGGGCGCGAAGCGCGGCGGCGAGGTCGAAGGCCGGGTCGTCCAGCGCGGCCTGGACGTCCTTCAGCGGAGTCTCCAGGGCGCGATGAAACAGGATCTGTTGCAGGCGCAGCAGATTCTGGCGGTCATAGTAGCGATAGCCGTTGGCCCCGACGGCGCGGGGCCGCAGCAGGCCGATGGCGTCATAGTGGTGCAGAGTCCGCACCGAGACGCCCGACAGCTTCGCCATCTGTTTGACCGTGTAGACGCTCATCCGGTGTCCTTGGTGAACCTTCCCTCTTCGATGGAAGGATCAGTCAGGTCTGACGCGGCGTGAGGGTCAATGCCCTAAAATGAGCCGGCTCTAGGCGGCGTTGGCCGCCGCCAGGGTCGCGCCGTCGGGGCTGGCGACCGGCTTTTCCAGCAGGTCGGTGACCGCGGGTCCGCGCACGAAGGCGATCCCTCCCGCCTTGCAGGCTTCCAGCTCGACCGCCGAGGAGACATTGGCCGCGGCCTGGATCACGTCCTTAGCGACGTAGGCGGCCTTGCGCTCGACGAACTTGAGGATCTGCTTCAGCCGGTCGTGCTCGGTCTCGCCGTTCAGCACCAGGGTGATGCTGTCGACCAGCTCGGGCGGCAGGCCGGAGATCGGGAAGGTCGGGTCGGTGACCTGGACGTCCATCCGCGAGAAGCTGCCCTTCAGGAACAGGCGCATCTGCTGCAGCATGCCGATCGAGGCCTCGCGCGGCGTGGCGTAGATCGTGGCGGTCAGGCGCGGCTGCTGGTCCAGCGGATATCGCGACAGGCGGCTCTTATAGGCCTCCTGCGAGGCCGGGGTGGTCAGGTTCCAGAAGCCGAACGGCGCCTGGATCTCGCCGAAGGGGGCGGTCTTCAGGGCGGCCTGGGTGTCGGTCAGGCAGATCAGGTCGCGCTTCAGCAGCTTGCCGTCGTCCTCGGGCGGCGGACCGACCAGGTCCGAGCGCATGCCGATCGCCGAGCCGACGAAGGCGCCCTGGGCCAGATCATAGACGCCCCACCAGCCGGTCTGGGCTGGCGGCGGCGGGGCCGCGATCTTGGCGGCGGCAGAATTGGACGCCGGGGCCGGCTGAGCCTTGGGCTTTTCCGGCGCGGCGGCCGCGACGGCCGGCGGAACAGCCTGAGCGACGACCGGCTTGACCGGTTCCGCCGCGGGGACGGTGGAGACGGGCGCGGCCGCCTTGGCCGGACGTTCTGGCGTCACGGTCGTGGCGGCGGCCAAACCCGGCTTCTTGGCGCTGGCCTTGTCCTCGGCGAGGGTCTTGGCTTCCGCGCGCGTGCTGGGGCGGGGCTCGACGCTGTCGGCCGTGACAACATGGACTCGGCCGGCCGGACCCTCATAGCCCTCGCCCGCCATCAGCCCGGCCAACTCGGCCTGCGACAGGGCGGCGAACTGCAGAACCGCTTGCTCGTCGCCCTCGAAAGTCATCAGGGCGATCTGACCAATAGGGCGCCCCGGGAACAGCACCTTCTCCAGTTCGGCGGCCAGGGCTTGCATCTCGGTGGGGTCGAGGGTCTCGACGCGGTTGTCGGCCAGGACGAAGGCCATCGGCGCCACGGCCCCGCACTTGCGCGGCGCGCGCCAGCGGGCCTTCAGGAACGCGTCCGCCACCCCCTGAGCCTTGTGCTTGGGGACTTCACCCGGCTGGCTCTCGCCAACCGTGAACAGGATACGCAGGCAGCAAATGGCCGTCATGGGCCAGACCCTAGCGGCCGAAGCTTTTTGAACGGTTACAGCCGCCCAGATAACGACGTTTTATTTCGCCAGCGAGGGAACCTTTTTTGGCGCCCTTTATACGAACGTCTCGCTAAGGCGGAATTCCAGCCGTTCGCGGACCGCGGGCCAGTCGTAGTCGGTGATCGAGAACACCGCCGTGTCGCGGATGTGCCCGGTCCAGGTGACCTTGTGATTGCGCAGCACGCCTTCCTTGCTGGCCCCCAGCTTCTCGACGGCGGCCTGGCTGCGGGCGTTGCGAACGTCGATGTTGAACTCGACGCGGATGGCGCCGGCCTTCTCGAAGGCGTGGGCCAGCAGCAGGCGCTTGCTCTCCGGATTGACCGGACCCGAGCGCGCGTCGGGATTCAGGAAGGTCGAGCCGATCTCCAGCCCGCCATGCAGGCGGCGGATGTTGAGGTAGCTGGAGGTGCCCACGATGTTGCCGTCCGAAAGGCGACGGATGGCGAAACCGATGCGCTCGCCACGGTCGGTCTCGCCTTGCAGCGCGCCCCAGAAGTCCTCGAAGCCCTCGCCGCAGCCGTTGACCGACATGATCTCCCAGCTGGCGGGATCGCAGTCGACCGCGGCCTGCAGCGCGTCGCGGTGATCGATGGTGATCGGTTCGAGCCGGACATAGCGGCCCTGCAGGGTGTCGGCGGTCAGGTTCAGCATGGCCCCGTTGTCCGACAGGACGCGTGGCCTGACAACCCGCTTCGAAAGTCTCCTTGAGCAAGACAGGACCGCTTGCCGCCCGCGTAAAGCCGGTCTACAAACACTTCAAACAAGCGTTTGACACATTGAGAACCGGGCAGAGGGAACGACCATGGATTTCGACATCTCCCCCACGCAGCGCGCCTTCCTGGACCGCGTCACCGCGTTCATGGACGAGCACATCTATCCGGCGGTTCCGGTCTACGAGGCCGAGATGGACGTCCTGGGCGCCGAGCGCTGGAAGGTCGTCCAGGTCGTCGAGGAACTGAAGGCCAAGGCCAAGGCCGCCGGCCTGTGGAACTTCTTCATGCCCCCGCACAGCGGCCAGGTGCACGTCGACGACACCTTCCAGTTCGAAGGCGTGCAACTGACCAACCTGGAATACAGCCTGATCGCCGAACAGCTGGGCAAGGTCGGCTTCGCTTCGGAAGTCTTCAATTGCTCGGCGCCCGACACCGGCAACATGGAAGTGCTGATGCGCTATGGCACGCTGGCGCAAAAGGAAAAGTGGCTGCGCCCGCTGATGAACGGCGAGATCCGTTCGGCCTTCCTGATGACCGAGCCGGCCGTGGCCAGTTCGGACGCCACCAACATCGAGACCCGCATCGAGCGCGACGGCGACCACTATGTGATCAACGGCCGCAAGTGGTGGTCCTCGGGCGTGGGCGACCCGCGCTGCAAGGTCGCCATCGTCATGGGCAAGACCGATCCCGACAACGCCAGCCGCCACCAGCAGCAGAGCCAGGTCCTGGTGCCGCTGGACGCGCCGGGCATCGAGATCGTCCGCATGCTGCCGGTGTTCGGCTACGATGACGCCCCGCACGGCCACGCCGAGGTCATCCTCAAGGACGTGCGCGTGCCGATCGAGGACGCCCTGCTGCTGGGCGAAGGCCGTGGCTTCGAGATCGCCCAGGGGCGCCTGGGCCCCGGCCGCATCCACCACTGCATGCGCACCATCGGCACGGCGGAAGTCGCGCTGGAAAAGATGTGCCGGCGCCTCATGAGCCGGAAGGCTTTCGGCAAGTACGTCTCGGACCACTCTGTGTGGGAAGAGCGCGTCGCCGACGCCCGCATCGACATCGAGATGTGCCGCCTGCTGTGCCTGAAGGCCGCCGACATGATGGACAAGGCCGGCAACAAGTCGGCCCGCCTGGAGATCGCCATGATCAAGGTCGCGGCTCCGCGCCTGGCCCTGAAGATCATCGACGACGCCATCCAGGCCCACGGTGGCGCCGGCGTGACCACCGACTTCGG
The DNA here is from genome assembly GCF_058798735.1 of Caulobacter sp. GW822-FHT07D08. Classification (NCBI taxonomy): domain Bacteria; kingdom Pseudomonadati; phylum Pseudomonadota; class Alphaproteobacteria; order Caulobacterales; family Caulobacteraceae; genus Caulobacter; species Caulobacter sp. GW822-FHT07D08. The sequence goes on along the minus strand of NZ_JBXAKU010000018.1, from coordinate 74,659 downwards.
CCTGGCTAAGGCCTATGCCGGCATCCGCACCCTGCGCCTGGCCGACGGCCCGGACGAGGTGCACCAGCGCACCATCGCCCGCATGGAATACGGCAAGTACGGCGACCTCGTTTACAAGCAGAAGGCCGAGAAGGAAGCCGCCCTGCACGTGCCGGGGATCCGGTAGGTTAGCGCCAATCCCGATCTCCCCGGCGAAGGCCGGGGCCCAGATTCAGCCTGAGCGTCTGGGGATGATCCGACCTACGCCCAGATCAGATCCGCGACGTCGCGGGTTCGATCTGGGCCCCGGCCTTCGCCGGGGAAACGGACTTGGTCACTAGCGCAAATTCCGGGCGGACACCCTCGCCTCACCCGGCGATGATCGCCCCATGAGTCGCCCCGCTCGCCTCTTCCTCGACCGCGCGCCCTCGCCGATCGGCGAACTGCTGATCGTCACCGACGAGGCCGGGACCCTGCGCGCGCTGGACTTCCACGACTACGAGCCTCGCCTCGACCGCCTACTGAAGACCCACTACGGCCCGTTGCGGCCTGACCTCGGCGCCGCGCCAGCCAAGATCCGCGAGGCCATGGCCGCCTATTTCGCCGGTGAGCTCGACACCCTGAACACCATCGCTTGGGCGACCAACGGCACGGCCTTCCAGCACGCGGTCTGGACGGCCCTGACGCAAATCCCCGCCGGCCAGACGATCACCTATTCCGAACTGGCCCGTCGCGCCGGACGCCCGCTCGCGGTCCGGGCCGCGGGCCACGCCAATGGCTCAAACCCGCTCAGCATCGTCGCGCCCTGCCACCGGGTGATCGGCCTGAACGGAACCCTGACCGGCTATGGCGGCGGGATAGAGCGCAAACGCTGGCTGCTCGTCCACGAGAAGGCGATCTAGGCCAGCCTCGCGCCCTCGAGCACCACGCGGCCGATATTGAAGAACGGCAGGCTCAGGGTGAGGCCGATCAGGGCGTTGAACACCATGGCGCCGCTATTGTAGCGCCCGGCCTCGCCGTCCAGAGCCGCCGAGATCGCCCGACCCGCCGCCGCGCCCAGCCAGGCGACGGCCAAGGCCATGGCCATGGCGGCCCCGATGCGCGGCTGATAGCCCAGATAGAGCGCCGCCACCCCGTGCGAGGCGATCAGCACCCCGCCCAGGGCCCGCCCTTCCGCGAACAGCGGCGGCTTGGGGGTGTCGTCATCGGCCAGACCCGCCAAGCCCAGCATGGTCTGCGGCCGCGCCAGGATCATGCCCCCCAGGGTTCCGCCGATGACGCAGGCCAGGACCGCCAGAAACAGCGACAGAACGTAGCTCGACATGGGCCTTGTTGCTCCTGCTATTCTCGACGCTATTCCGGCGCGCGGCAGACGGCCTCGACGTTGAAGCCGTCCGGGTCCAGAACGAACGCGCCGTAATAGTCCTTATCGTAATGTGGGCGAAGTCCGGGCGGACCATTGTCTTTTCCGCCGGCTTTCAACGCCGCCGCGTAAAAAGCATCGACCTGGGCGCGCGTCTCGGCCGCGAAGGCCACGTGGAGCTTGCCCTGGGTCGCGTCCTGCTCGGAAATCCAGAACATCGGCCGCGTGACGCCATAGCCGACGGCGTCCACCCCGCCGGTGAATTCCTTGGGCACGACATACAGTTGGCGGATCCCCAACGGGCGCAGCGCGGCGTCATAGAAGACCGCGGAACGTTGGAAGTCGGCCACTCCGAACCCCACATGATCGAACATCGAACCCTCCCGCATTAACCGCGCCGCAAAAAGTTCGCGGTCGTCGTCCTTGACTCCCCCGAGCCTCATCCCTAACTCACAGCCGACGTTGGCACTCGATGGGAGCGACTGCTAACAGCGCAGCTCCCCTGGTCCGACGCAGCCTTACTTGAAACCGTTCCGACGGAGAACACCCATGAAATTTCGTCCCCTGGGCGACCGCGTCCTCGTGAAGCGCGTCGAAGAAGAAACCAAGACCAAGGGCGGGATCATCATCCCCGACACCGCCAAGGAAAAGCCGCAGGAAGGCGAAGTCGTCGCCGTCGGCCCCGGCGCGCGTAACGACAAGGGCGAAGTCGTCGCCCTGGACGTCAAGGCTGGTGACCGCATCCTGTTCGGCAAGTGGTCGGGCACGGAAGTCAAGGTCGACGGTCAGGACCTCCTGATCATGAAGGAAAGCGACGTCCTGGGCGTGGTCGAGGCTTAAGGCCTCCTCCGTCCTCTTCGCTTTCGACCCCAAGTTTCTCTTTTAGAAGGGCTCATACACATGGCCGCTAAAGACGTTTATTTCTCCTCGGACGCGCGCGACAAGATGCTGCGCGGCGTCAACATCCTCGCCAACGCGGTGAAGGTGACCCTGGGCCCCAAGGGCCGCAACGTCGTGATCGAAAAGTCCTTCGGCGCTCCGCGCTCGACCAAGGACGGCGTCTCGGTCGCCAAGGAAATCGAACTGAGCGATCGTTTCGAGAACCTCGGCGCGCAGATGATCCGCGAAGTCGCCAGCAAGACCAACGACAAGGCCGGTGACGGCACCACGACCGCCACGGTCCTGGCTCAAGCCATCGTTCAGGAAGGCCTGAAGTCGGTCGCCGCCGGCATGAACCCGATGGACCTGAAGCGCGGCATCGACAAGGCCGTCGCCATCGTCGTCGCCGAGATCAAGTCGTCGTCGAAGAAGGTCACGACCAACGCTGAAATCGCTCAGGTCGGCACCATCTCGGCCAACGGCGACAAGGAAGTGGGCGACATGATCGCCCGCGCCATGGACAAGGTCGGCAACGAAGGCGTCATCACCGTCGAAGAAGCCAAGACCGCCGAGACCGAACTCGACGTCGTCGAAGGCATGCAGTTCGACCGCGGCTACCTGTCGCCGTACTTCATCACCAACGCCGACAAGATGGAAGTTCAGCTGGAAGAGCCGCTGATCCTTCTGTTCGAAAAGAAGTTGTCGTCGCTGCAGCCGCTGCTGCCGGTGCTGGAAGCCGTGGTCCAGTCGGGCCGTCCGCTGGTCATCATCGCCGAGGACGTCGAAGGCGAGGCCCTGGCCACGCTGGTCGTCAACAAGCTGCGTGGCGGCCTGCGCGTCGCCGCCGTCAAGGCTCCGGGCTTCGGCGATCGCCGCAAGGCCATGCTGGAAGACATCGCCATCCTGACCGGCGCTCAAGTCGTGTCGGAAGACCTGGGCATCAAGCTCGAGAACGTGTCGCTCGACATGCTCGGCAAGGCCAAGAAGGTCTCGATCACCAAGGACGACACCACGATCGTGGACGGCGTTGGTGAGAAGGCCGACATCGAGGCCCGTATCGCCCAGATCAAGCGCCAGATCGAAGACACCACGTCGGACTACGACAAGGAAAAGCTGCAAGAGCGTCTGGCCAAGCTGGCCGGCGGCGTTGCCGTCATCCGCGTCGGCGGCTCGACCGAAGTCGAAGTGAAGGAAAAGAAGGACCGCGTTGACGACGCCCTGAACGCGACCCGCGCGGCCGCCGACGAAGGCATCGTCCCGGGCGGCGGCGTGGCTCTGCTGAAGGCCTCCAAGGCCCTGGCGAACCTGACCGGCGACAACGACGACCAAACCGCCGGCATCGCCATCGTCCGTCGCGCCCTGCAGGCTCCGATCCGTCAGATCGCCGAAAACGCCGGCGTCGAAGGCTCGATCGTGGTCGGCAAGATCCTGGAAAGCGACAACGCGACGTTCGGCTTCAACGCCCAGACCGAGCAGTATGTCGACCTGGTCGCCGATGGCGTCATCGACCCCGCCAAGGTTGTCCGCACCGCTCTGCAGGACGCCGCCTCGGTGGCCGGCCTGCTGATCACCACGGAAGCCGCGATCGTCGAAGCCCCCAAGAAGGGCGGCGGTGGCGCTCCGGGCGGCGGCATGCCGGGCGGCATGGGCGACATGGATTTCTAAGAGAAATCCATAAAGTCGCCCATCTTCCAAAGAGATCGGGATCGGCACGCCGATCCCGAGCGGCGACATGGACTTCTAATTTAGAAGTTCAGCCTATCGCTGAAGTGATTGAGGGCGGGGCCGCGAGGTCCCGCCGTTTTTCTTTGTCCGCACAACGACGGTTTCAACTTCCCGTGACAGGCGAAAAGGCGGTGCATCCAAGGCGAAGGTTCGACGTTAACCTTTCGCTCACCTTACAGAGCATGGAGGCTGAAATGTCGTTCGTGCGTTTGTATTCCGCTCATCGCCGGCGCCGCGTGTCTCGCGCCAACCTCATCGTAATGGGCGTCTCCGCCTGGCTTGTGCTGGGCCTGATCAGTCAGGCGGCGTTCCAGCTGATCGGCTAGCCCCTATCGGTGAGGCCATGCGGGCGCTACATGCGCCTGATGTTCCGTCAACGCCCCGACGCCGATCTGATCGTTCAAGGCTGGGTCATCGGCGTGATGGTCGAGGTCCCGGGCGAGCGTTTGCCCGTCCGTCATTACTTCGCCGTCGGAAAGGCCGATCGCGCCCAGGCCGAGTGGGCGGCCGTGGACCTGGCGATGAACGCCGGCTCGGTCGCCTCCAGCCCCGTCAAAGGCCAGGAGCCCGTCGAGGCCCTGCGCGAGATCGTCGCCTACCGGATGCGCGAGTTGGGCCTGAAACCCGGCGAGGCCCGCGCCCTGGGCGACAAGAACCCGAGGCGCTGGCTCTCACTCTAGACTTAGTGGCGCCCGCCGCCGCCGCAGGCGCTACAGCCGCCCCTGCCGCCACCGCCGCCGTGATAGCCGCCGCCGATGTGGATCGAGGACGACGCCGAGGCTGAAGCCGAGGCCGAGCTCGAGGCGTAGCCGCTCGAAGAACCGCCGGCGTAACCGCCCGCATAGCCGCCGCCGGCCAGGCCGGGACCGCCATAGCCGCCGCCGCGCCCGCCTGACTGCGCGCCGACATAGCCCATCGGCAGGGGCGGCGGTTCGATATAGTTACCCCACGCCGAGCTGCCGGCCGAACCCGCGTTCCAGCCGCCGCCGGCGCTGTAGCGAGACTCCGAATAGTCGTAGGACGAACGCTCGCGGCTCTCTTCGTAATAGCCGTCCTCATAGCGATGACCGCCGCCGCACGGGCTGCACTGCTGCGGGACAACAGCGCCGCCGCAGACGCGCGGCTGGCAGCCGCCTTGCGGCTGGACCGGCACATAGACCGGACGATCGACATAGACGTAGATCGGCACCTGGACGATCTTCTCGACCACCTCGCCGCCGCAGGCCCGCTGGCACGGCGCGGGTTGCGGGACCGGCACGGGGCGATCCACGGGAACCGGGCGATCGACATAGACCGGACGATCGACCGGCACCTCGACCCGCTTCTCGACGATCTTCTCGACCGGACGGTCGATATAGACCGGTCGCTCCACGATCTTCTCGACCGGGACCTGGACCAGCTTCTCGACCGGAACCTCGATGCGCTTTTCGACCACGACCGGGCGCTCGACGATCACCGGCCGGTCGACCACCTTCTCGACGATCTGGGTGGTGGGACGGTCGACATAGACCGGCACGCGGCGCTCCACCACGCGATCGACATAGACCACCTTGGTGCGCGTCGTGACCCGTTTTGGCGCATGCGCCTGACGGGCGGGCGGACGCTCATAGCCGTCGGCCAGCACGGGCGAGGCCAGGGTGAGGCTGGCGAAAGCGGCCAGCACGCCGACGCGGAGAAGGATCTTGGGGCTCATGGCCGACCTCGATGCGGAACACGGAACGTCCCTCGGCGGGACAGTCCCGGCCCGTATCGCAAGCCTCGCGCCAAGCCCCCTTGGCGATCCGCGTTCTCTCGGCCATTGTCCGCGCCAAACAAGCGTTCGGGGAGAAGACGATGGCTTCGAAGACTCTGGCGGCCCTGGGCCTGGCGGCGGGCCTGGCCCTGACGAGCGCGGCCTGCGCCCAGGCGCCGACCAACACCGCCCCCAATGACTACGGTAAGACGGAGAACTGGCTGTGCCTTCCTGGCCGCCAGGACGCTTGCGCCGTCGACCAGACCACCACCATCGTCCAGGCCGACGGCAAGACCTCGACCGAAGCCTTCAAGCCGGCCGCCAGCCTCGCCTATGACTGCTTCTATATCTATCCGACGGTCTCGACCGATGCGGGCGGCAACAGCGACATGGTCATCGACGAGGCCGAGCGCCGCGTGGTCGAGCAGCAGTTGGCCCGCTTCGGCGGCCAGTGCCGGGTGTTCGCCCCGATGTACCGCCAGGTGACCCTGGCGGCCCTGCGCGTGGTGATGACGGGTCAGCCCTCGCCGGGCGACGGCGTCCTGGCCTATGGCGACGTGCGCGACGCCTGGCGCTGGTATCTGGCCCATGAGAACAAGGGGCGAGGAGTGGTCCTACTCGGCCACAGCCAGGGCTCGCGGATGCTGCTGGACCTCCTGAAGAACGAGGTGGACGGCAAGCCGGCCCAGAAGCAGATGATCTCGGCCTATGTCCTGGGCATGAACACGCCGGTGACCGACGGCAAGTTCGGCTCGATCCCGCTGTGCGACAAGGCCGATCGGGCCGGCTGTCTCGTCACCTACGTCTCGTTCCGCGCCTCCAGCCCGCCGCCAGCCAACAGCCGCTTCGGCAAGACCGACGAACAGGGCCGTCGCGCCGGCTGCGTCAACCCCGCCGCCCTGGTCGCCGGCAAGGCCTCGACCGATGAGACCCCCGTGCGCGCCTATCTCAGCACAAAGGCCTTCCTGTCGAGCGGCGAGCCCAAGCCGTTCGCCCAGGACGTAAAGGTGACGACGCCGTTCGTCTCGCTGCCCGGCCTGATCTCGGCCAAATGCGTCAGCGAAGGCGACTTCACCTATCTGTCGGTCAAGGTGAACGCCGATCCGGCCGACCCGCGCACCGACGACATCGCCGGCGACATCATGGTCGGCAGCCAGACCCTCAAGGACTGGGGCCTGCACCTGATCGACGTGAATCTGGAGATGGGCGACCTGAACGCGCTCGTGGCCCGCCAGGCCAAGGCCTACGCGGGACGCTAGGACCCCTCCCACGAGGCCCTAGCGCCACCCTGATGCCGGCGGCGGGTCGACGTCCGCTCCGGCCCGCGCAAGGCGTGCGGCGGCTATTTCGGGCCTGCCGCCGCCTTGAACACGGTCGCGCCCAGCAACGCCACGATCACGAAGCCGAGCAGGAACAGGAAAAACAGAATCTTGGCGACGCCAGCCGCCGCGCCGGCAACGCCGGTGAAACCCAAGGCCCCGGCGATCAGGGCGACGACGGCGAGAATGATGGCCCACTTGAGCATTTGCGTTCCCTCACGAAGGCGTCCGAGCGGCGCCGCTTACAGATTCCAGAGGCGCCGAAGCGGCGCCGATGGAAAATCAACGTCCCGTCCGCGCACGGCGTTCCTTGTTTTCGCCGCCCGGCGCCGCTAACTCGAAGCCATGGCCTCCAAGCCCGAAAGCCCGACCGAACCCTTCAAGCGCGCCCTGGCGCACGCCGCGCGCTCGCTCGCCGAAATGCCGGACCTGGAGGTCGTGTTCTCGGGCGATGGCCCGCAGCTCCTGGGCAAGCGGGCGGTGCTGCCGCATCCGCCGCGCGACCTGAACTCCAAGGAGGCCGCGCGCATCCGGGGCCTGGCCGACCAGATGGCCCTGCGCCTGGCTCACCACGACCCGATCGCCCACGCCCGCGCGCGCCCCAGCTCGCCCGACGGCCAGGCCGCCTTCGAGTCGATCGAGCAGGCGCGGCTGGAAGCGATCGGCGCCAACGCCCTGGGCGGCGTGCGCGGAAACCTGACCGCCGCCCTGGAGGCCCGGCTGGAGAAGCAGGGCCTGACGCGGGCCGTCGCCACCGACCGCCAGTCCGCGCCCATGGCCGAGATCCTGGGCCTGATGGTCCGCGAGCGCCTGACCGGCGACGCGCCGCCGGACGGCGCCAGGGCCCTGGTCGACATCCTGCGTAACGACATCGAGATGAAGGCCGGCAAGGACCTGGACCGCCTGGCCGCCGCCATCGACGACCAGGCCGCCTTCGCCCGGGTGACCCGCGAAATCCTCCGCGACCTCGACCTGGGCGAAGAGATGTCCGACGCTACCGAAAGCGCCGACGAGGACGACGGCGAAGAGGAAGGCGCGACCGAGAATTCCGACGAGGATCAGGGCGAGGGCGAAGGCGAACAGCCCGAGGGCTCCTCGCCGCAGGAGAGCGAGGCCTCCGACCGCGAGACCGAGTCCGGCGACGAGGAGATGGTCCAGTCGGACCAGGAGGGCGAGCCCGAGGAATCCGACGAGCAGCCCGAGATGGGCGACGGCGCCAAGCCGGCCCGACCCGACCCGGGCGCGTCGCAGGGCGGCGAGCCGCTCTACAAGATCTTCACCACGGCCCACGACGAGGTCGTCGACGCCGAGGACCTGTGCGACGCCGAGGAGCTGACGCGCCTGCGCGCCTATCTGGACCAGCAGCTGTCGGCGCTCTCCAGCGTCGTCTCGCGCCTGGCCAACAAGCTGCAGCGCCGCCTCCTGGCCCAGCAGAACCGCGCCTGGACCTTCGATCTCGAGGAAGGGATGCTGGACGTCGCCCGCCTGACGCGGGTGATCATCGACCCGACCGCCCCGCTGTCCTTCAAGCAGGAAGAGGACCAGGAGTTCCGCGACACGGTCGTGACCCTGCTGATCGACAATTCCGGCTCGATGCGGGGACGGCCGATCATGGTGGCGGCGATCTGCGCCGACATTCTTGCTCGGACCCTGGAACGTTGCGGGGTCAAGACCGAGGTGCTGGGCTTCACCACCCGCGCCTGGAAAGGCGGGACCAGCCGCGACGAGTGGATCAAGGCCGGCAAGCCCGCCGCCCCGGGCCGCCTGAACGACCTGCGCCACATCATCTACAAGGCCGCCGATTCTCCGTGGCGCCGGGCCCGCAAGAACCTCGGTTTGATGATGCGCGAAGGGCTCCTGAAGGAGAACATCGACGGCGAGGCCCTGATGTGGGCGCACCAGCGGATCATCGGCCGGCCCGAAGCCCGCCGCATTCTGATGGTGATTTCCGATGGCGCGCCGGTGGACGACTCCACCCTCAGCGTCAATTCGGGCCACTATCTGGAGCGTCACTTGCGCCAGGTCATCGGTGAGATCGAGACCAAGAGCCCCGTGGAGCTGATCGCCATCGGCATCGGCCACGACGTCACGCGCTACTATCGCCGCGCCGTCACCATCGTCGATGTCGAGCAACTGGGCGGGGTGCTGGTCGAGCAGCTGGCCGCCCTGTTCGAGGAAGAGCCGCGCCAGATCGCCCGCGCGCGCGGCCTGCTCGCCCCGCCGCCCGTCGTGACGCCGCAGGTTTCGAAGGCCGGCAAGGTTTCCGCGTGATCGGTCTTCGCGCCGCGCTCGTCCTGGGGATGGTCGGCGGCCTGAGCGGCTTCGCCACCCAGTGCACGCCGCGCAAGCCGCCGCCGGTGGTCGCCGCCCCGCCCGCGCCGGTCAAGGTCGGGCCGGAGATCACCGTCACGGCGACGCCCGTGCCGCTGGACGCCGCCAACCCAGCCAAGACCACCCTGGACGGCGGCTTCACCTATGCCGGCGGCCTGGCGTTGACCAGCACGACCACTTCGCGCCTGCACGGCCTGTCGGACCTGTCGGTCACCGCCGACGGCCAGCTGACGGCGATCAGCGACGAAGGCGACGTCTTCGAGGCCAAGATCCAGTTCGACGCCGCCGGCAAGCTGGTCGGCCTGACCGACGCCAAGCTGGCGCCGCTGAAGGGCCTGGACGGCCAGCCCCTGCGGAACAAGCAGCATGCCGACGCCGAGGGCCTGGCCGTGCTGCCCAATGGCGACCGCCTGGTCAGCTTCGAGCGCGACCACCGCATCTGGCGCTACGCGGTCGGACCCGATGGGACGTGGAGCCTTCCGGCCCCCGCGCCCAAGCCCGCCACCATCTTCCCGGACAACGAGGGCATGGAGGCGATCTCGGCCTATCCCGCCGCCGGTTCCGACGCCTACATCGTTGGCGGCGAGGAGGGCGAGGTGTGGCTGTGCCGGTTGTCGGCCGACTGCAAGGCGCTGCCGCCGCAGTCGGGGCCGGACTTCACCTGGGGCCTGACCGGCTTCGCCCCCTTCCAGGGCGCGGCCATCGCCAGCCTGCATCGCGGCTATGACCCCGTCCGCGGCTGGCGCTCGATTGTGCGTTTCATCTCCGACCCAGCCCAACCCACGGCCCGCCAACGCACCGCCGCGACGCTGCGGATCGAAGGCTCCATGCCGCGGGACAACTTCGAAGGCGTGTCCATCACCGCCTCGCCGCCGGGCGCGCCGGCCGGCGCGACGCGCCTCTATCTGATCTCCGACGACCAGGCAGTCGGCGCCAACCAGCGCACCCTGCTTCTGGCCTTCGACTGGGTGGCCCCGCCCCTCCCGCCGCCAATGCCGCCCAAGGCGACGCGCAAGCCCGTTCGCAGGCGCTAAGGCTGTTTCGTTTCAGACGAGACGGTTTCATTGCCAACTATATGATTGCATTGGACTTTTTGTCGCATAAACCGATTTCGCACTTGCGAAAGGTACCGGTACCATATACTCATGGATCCCGACGGACGACGAGGCGAGATCCTGGGGGCCGTCAGAGGAACGCGTCGGGAGGCGGTTGAACTCAACCTCCTTTCCGGGACTACACAACATGATCCGTCTGCTCGTTATCGCCATCACGGCCCTCATGGCCACCACCGCCGCCACCTCGGCCAGCGCTGGCGAAATCAAGGTCAAGGTCGCCGGCCGCGACACCGCCACCGTCCACGCCGAAATCGTCCAGGCCGCCAAGCAACTGTGCCAGGAAGACCTCTTCGGCAACCCCTACGCTGTCCAGATCGCCCCCTACTGCGTGCGCGACATCGCTCGCGACGCCATCAGCCGCGCCCACAGCCGCGACCTGATCGCCTACGACAAGGCCCAGGGCCGCGGCGTCTATTTCCTGAAGATCGCCACCCGCTAAGAGCGGTCGACGCTTCCCGACAGAGCCCGCGAAACCCCCGTTTCGCGGGCTTTTTCTGGTCTGCAATCGGTTGTTCGCACGCGCAATAACGCCCGACTCCACCTTGGGTGCACTGCAACATAATCGTTGATAACCCATGCGAACGTTGCTATAGGCGACGAGACGGGCTGAGCAGGCGATAGACCGGGGACGGGCCGTCAGAGGAACGCGTCTGGAGGGGGTTGAACCCAACCCTCTTTCGGAACATCGACATGATCCGCTCCATCGTTCTGGCCGCCTCGGCCATCGCCCTGTTCGCCGCCGCTCCGGCCTCGGCCGCCGAAGTCCGCGTCAAGCTCGCCGGCAAGTCGGCCGCCGAAGTCCGCGCCGAAATCGTCAAGGCCGCCTCGACCGTCTGCTGGCAGGACGTCCGTGGCGAAGCCCTCGCTGGCTACCTGTACCCGGCCTGCATCCGCGCCTCGGTCAACGACGCCGTGTCGAAGATCAACAACCCGGCCCTGAGCGCGTTCAACTCGGCCAACCCGGCTTCGGGCGCCGTCGTCGCCCGCTAAGCGACCCCAGGCTTTAGTACCAAGCGTAACAGTACCGAGTTTACCAGTACCAAGCGTTCAAAACCCGCCGCGGCTCAGTCGCGGCGGGTTTTGCTTTGTCTGGGGGGCTGCTTCCGGAACAGATTGGAGTTCGGCTGTCGCCCCGTTGCGGACCCTTGCCAACAGCCTTCCACGGCCTTTCCTGTAGCATAGCAGTCCATTAAGGATCACATCCTAGAGTTGCTCTGCAAGCTTGCGGAGGCGAAATGCCGGGGTCGACTAAGGGTAGGCTGCGCCTTGCGGGCTTGACGGTCTGCATGGTCATGCTGACCGCCTGTGGGGCGGAGAAGCCTCCCTCCAGCGTGAAGCTCGATGTGCCGTTTCTCGGGCAGGAGACGCTGCTTTGCGTCCCAACTTCGGCGGCGATGGTGCTCGCATTTTATGGCGACTCTCAGCCGCCGCGAAAGCTGAAGGCCCTGGCGGCCGGCCGCACCTACGATCCCGCCGTGCCGTTCACCGATTTTTCCATCACACCGTTCGCCAGCCTGATCAGAGGTCTTCGCACCCTGGGCTACGACTGGCGCGATAGCGCCTTGCCAACGACGCCGGAAGGCTTCGAGCAGGGCATGGCGGTGATCAAGTCGGACCTGCGCGCGGGCCGTCCCGTGCTCGTCGACATCAGCTATGCGGGTGTCGGACACACCTTCGTGCTAACCGGCTATGACGACGCCACGCAGCGGATCGAGTTCGTCGATCCCGCCGCACCCTCGCCGGGTCGTAATAGCGCCACCTACGCCCAGTTTGAGGCCGCCTGGAATGAGACCGCTTATGGCGGAAATTTCCGCGCCATGATCCGCACGCAGAAGCGAGGAGCGCCCGCCGATAGTGCGGCGTGAAGCAGGGATGGCCATTGGCTCGCCGGATTAGGCTAGCCCGCTCCCCAAGCCAAAGGCGACGCTCAATATGCCCCGCTACGGATCACGCTCGCCTTCCGCCGCCACGCCCACGACGAAAAGCCCGCCAGGATCGCTCCCGGCGGGCTTTCAATCGTCAGTCGAGACCGTAAAGCCTTAGGCGGCTTGGGCGGTCGCGGCGGCCTTGGCCTTGGCCTTGACCTGGGTCTTGATCTTCAGGGCGCGCGGCGACAGCTGCTCGTCCTTGGCGCCCAGCAGGAACACGTCCAGGCCGCCCTTGAAGTCCAGGGTGCGCAGGGCCGCGTTGCTGATGCGCAGCTTGAAGCTCTGGCCCAGCGACTCCGACTGGAGCGTGGCGGGCGACAGGGCCGGCAGGAAGCGGCGCTTGGTCTTGATGTTCGAGTGGCTCACATTGTGGCCGACCATCGGACCGATACCGGTAAGTTCGCAACGGCGCGACATGGTGGTTACCTTGGCTTGGGCGAAACCGTCTGGCTCGGTGAAGAGCCTGGTCCCGATAAGATATGAATTCGGACACGCGACTGGACCAGGCCGACCGCGCGAGAGCGGGCGATATAGGCGAAGGGTCGCCCCCGAGTCAAGGCGTCTGGCCAAGGATCCCCGCGCCGGCGCCCGACAAGGAACCGGCCGCCCAACCTCCGCCTTCAAGCAGGGTTCATATGCCTCTCTATATAGGAGCGGTATGAAGGAGACCCGCCGCATGCGTTCGACCGCCCTCGCCGCTTCCATTCTGGTCCTCGCCACGGGAGGCGTTCTTGGGGGCGTCGCCCTCGCCCAGCCCGCGGTCCACGCGGCGGCCGCCAAGACCTCGGCCTCGAGCAAGGCGACGATTCTCCCCGGCCAGTGGGAGTACGACTACAAGGTCGGCGTGATCCCGGTCAGTAGCGAGCGCAAATGCCTCAAGCCGGCCGACGCCGAGCAGTTCTCGCGCGGCATCTGCACCCGGCGCTATCGCTGCGACTACACGACCAATGTGGTCAAGGACGGCAAGATCCAGCTGAAGGGCACCTGGACCGACAAGAAGGACCGGGTCTCGCCGGTCACGGCCGAGGGCAGCTACACGCCCGAGAGCTTCAAGATGGACATCCACATCAAGACCATCAGCGGCATGAACCTGGCCGGCAGCATGAACGCCAAGCGCGTCGCGGCCGAGTGCGCGCCGGAAGAGAAAACGGCGGAAAAGGCCCCGGAAACGACATCGAGGTAACGCCGCTCCGCGAAACCGATTTGTGGTTAATCCGCCTTAAGCTACAATAGCTTGTAGGGAACAAACACTGAATCGGCCGACGTCGCTGATTCGGTCATGATTCGTTTCGCCCCTGTTCGAAGAAGCGTTACCTCGCGTTAAGAGACGTGGGCGGAGGGTCGTCGACCTCAGCCCCCACGCCGCGGCGCGACCGAGAATTCCAGGTCGAACAGCGTCGGGACCTTGTCGGTCCGCGCCTTCTCGATCGTCAGCAGTCGGGCCTTGGTCTCGGCGCCGCCCGGCGCGGAAAAGCCACCCATATGGCCCGAGGCGCCCAGCACCCGGTGGCAAGGCACCACGATCGGCCAGGGGTTCTCGCCCAGGGCCTTGCCGACGGCCCGCGCCGCGCCCGGCTCGCCCATCGCTTTCGCCACCTCGCCATAGGTCGAGGTCTCGCCCGGCGTGATGGCCCGGGCGATCTCATAGACCCGCAGGTTGAAGGCTGGCTGGCCGTCCAGGTCGAGCGGGATGTCGGTCAGGTCGTCGCGGCCGCCGGCCAGCAGTCCGCGGATACGCTCCATGACCGTCTCGATCTCGGCGGTCGGCTCGTCTTCGACCGCATCGGGGAAGCGCTTACGCAATCTGGCCCAGGCCGCGCCGGGCGAGCTCTCCGGCAGTTGCACACCGATCAGGCCGCGCTCGCCCCAGGCGACGCCACAGCGGCCGATGATCGTGTCGAACAGGACAAAACGCTGAGCGCTCATGACGAAAAACTAGCAGGCCTGTTGCGACTTGGGAGGGCCACACCGTACGTTTTCCGAAACTTGCTAAGCTTCGGAGGTCGCCTTTGCACCGGATCCTACTCGCCGCCCTGCTGGCCGCGACCTCTTTCACGGCCGCGAACGCCGGCGATATCCTGATCTACGGCGGTCCGATCCACACCGGCGTCGACGCCAAGCCGACGGCCCAGGCGGTGCTGCTGCGCGACGACAGGATCCTGTTCGTCGGCGATCTCGCCACCGCCAAGGCCAAGGCCGCGAAGGACGTTCGCGACATCGACCTGAAGGGCTCGGCCGCCTATCCGGGCTTCGTCGACGCCCACGCCCACCTGACCGGCATCGGCCTGCGCGAGCTGACCCTCAATCTCGATCAGGTGAAGTCGGTGGCCGAGCTGGTCGCCGCCGTGAAGGCCTATGCCGCCGCCCACCCGGAGGGCGCGATCTATGGCCGGGGCTGGATCGAGACCCACTGGCCCGAGAAGCGCTTCCCGACCAAGGCCGACCTGGACGCGGCGGCGCCGGGGCGGATCGTGGTGCTGGGACGATCGGACGGCCACGCCAGCGTCGCCTCCAGCGCCGCCCTGGCCAAGGCCGGGATCACCGCCGCCACCGCCGCGCCGGCCGGCGGCCAGATTCTCAAGGGCCCCGACGGCCAGCCCGACGGCATGCTGATCGACCACGCCCAGTCCCTGGTGGCGGACGTCATCCCGCCGCCCAGCGAGGCCCTTAAGCGTGAAGCCCTGCGCAAGGCCGGCGCGCTCTACGCCGCGCGCGGCTGGACCGGCCTCGCCAATATGAGCGTCATGGCCGACGATCTCGCCTTGCTGCGCGATGAGGCCGCCAAGGGAAGCTTCCACATCCGCGTCGACAACTACATGGACCCCAGCGGCGCGGCCGAAGTGCTGAGCGAGGGTCCGCGGACCGATGCGACCGGCCTGATCCGGACGCGCGGGATCAAGCTCTATATGGACGGCGCGCTGGGATCGCGCGGCGCGGCCCTGCTCGAGCCCTACAGCGACGCCGAGGGCCTGGGCCTGCAGCTGACCCCGCAGGACAAGGGCCTGGCGCTGATGAAAGAGGCCAAGGCGGTGAACGCCCAGGTCGCCATGCACGCCATCGGCGACCGCGGCAACCGCATGACCCTGGACTGGTTCGAGCAGAGCCTGGGCGGCGACACCAAGGCCCGCTGGCGCATCGAGCACGCCCAGATCGTCGCCGACACCGACGTGCCGCGCTTCGCCAAGCTGGGCGTCATCGCCTCGATGCAACCCAGCCACGCCATCGGAGACCTCTATTTCGCCCCCGCGCGCCTGGGTAAGGCCCGCCTGCACGAAGGCTATCGCTGGAAGGACTTCCTGAAGGCCGGCGTCGTGGTCGCGGCCGGCTCGGACGCCCCCGTCGAGGTCGGCGATCCGCGCATCGAGTTCTACGCCGCCGTCTATCGCCACGGGCTGGACGGCTTCGCCAACGCCGACTGGCATCTGGAAGAAGCCGTCACCCGCGCCGAGGCCCTGAAGATGCTGACCCTGGCCCCCGCCTACGCCGTGTTTCGCGAGAAGGAGCTGGGCACGCTGGAGGCCGGCAAGAAGGCCGACCTCACCGCCTTCGACAAGGACTTGATGACGGTCGAGCCCAAGGAGATCCTCACCGCCCAGCCGATGCTGACCGTGGTCGACGGCAAGGTGGTGTTCAGCCGCCCGTAAGCACCGCTGCCGCTTGCCTCCCCACGATTCCCGCCCCACCTTAAAGTCATGAGTGACCGTTCGACCGGCCTGGCCCCTTCGAAGCTGACGGCGGTCCTGGGTCCGACCAATACCGGCAAGACCCACCTGGCCGTCGAACGGATGCTGGCCCACGGGTCGGGGATGATCGGCCTGCCGCTGCGGCTGCTGGCGCGCGAGATCTACGACCGCGTCGTCAAGCTGCGCGGCAAGGCCTCGGTGGCGCTGATCACCGGCGAGGAGAAGATCGTCCCGGCCCGGGCGGTCTATTTCGTCTGCACCGTCGAGGCCATGCCGCTGGCCCGAGAGGTCGAGTTCCTGGCCGTCGACGAGATCCAGCTGTGCGCCGATCCCGAACGCGGCCACATCTTCACCCACCGGCTGCTGCATGCGCGCGGCAAGTTCGAGACCATGTTCCTGGGCGCCGGGACCATGGCCCCGCTGGTGCGTCGACTGCTGCCGGACGCCGAGATCGTGTCGCGCGAGCGGTTCAGCAACCTCTCCTACGCCGGCTCCAAGAAGCTGACCCGCCTGCCCCGGCGGACGGCGATCGTCGCCTTCTCCACCGACGCGGTCTACGCGATCGCCGAACTGATCCGGCGCCAACGCGGCGGGGCGGCCGTGGTCATGGGCAGCTTGAGCCCCCGCACCCGCAACGCCCAGGTCGCGCTCTACCAGTCGGGCGAGGTCGACTTCCTGGTCGCCACCGACGCCATCGGCATGGGCCTGAACATGGACGTCGACCACGTGGCCTTCGCCGGCCTGCGCAAGTTCGACGGCAAGCGCACCCGCTGGCTCTATCCGCAGGAGGTCGGCCAGATCGCCGGCCGGGCGGGACGCTATACCCGCGACGGCACCTTCGGCGTCACCGGCGACTGCGAGGAGATCGACGAGGATCTCGTTGAAGCGGTCGAGAGCCACACCTTCGAGCCGATCCAGGCCGCCGAGTGGCGCAACGCGCGGCTGGACTTCGGCTCTCTGCCCGGCCTGCTGCGCTCGCTGAACGAGACGCCCAAGCGCAATGGCCTGTCGCTGTCGCAGGAGGCCCTCGACGAGCGCACCCTGCGCGCCCTAGCTCAGCAGGAAGACGTCATCAAGCGCTGCAAGACCGACCGCTCGGCCCTGCTGCGGCTGTGGGACGTCTGCCAGACTCCGGACTTCCGCAAGACCACCGACGACGACCATCAGCGCATGGCGCGCACCCTGTTCGACGACCTGACCACTGGCCGCAAGCGCCTGCCCGAGGACTGGATCAACAGCCAGTACAAGGCGCTGGACCGCGTCGACGGCGAGATCGACAGCCTGGCCGGCCGGCTGTCGGGCGTGCGCACGCTCAGCTACATCGCCAACCGTCCCGACTGGGTGGCCAATCCCGCCCACTGGCAAGGCCTGACCCGCCAGCTTGAGGACCGGATCAGCGACACCCTGCACGAAAAGCTGATGGCTCGGTTCATCGACCGGCGCACCAGCGCGCTGATGAAGCAGTTGGGCGAGCGCGAGACGCTCTATGCCGGTGTTGGCCAGGACGGCGAGGTCACGGTCGAGGGCCACGTGGTCGGCCACCTGTCGGGCGTGGCCTTCACCCCGGTCAAGGCGACCTCGCCCCTGGAAGAGAAAGCCCTGCGCAACGCCGCCCAGCGCGCGGTCGGGCCCGAGATCGCCAAGCGCCTGGGCTTGCTGGCCAGCGAAGCCGACGACGCCTTCGCCCTGACGCCCGACGGCGCGATCCTGTGGCGGGGGGAGGCGGCCGGGGCCGTGCGCCGCGACCTGCCCCTGCTGTCGCCCCGCGCCCGCCTGCTGGGCGAACTGGGCCCCGTCGCCGTGCGCGAGCGAGCCGAGCGGCGGCTGGACGCCTTTCTCGCCTCGGAAGTCGACAAGCACCTGGCCCCATTGCGCAAGCTGGAGCGCGCCCTGGCCGGCGGCGAGCTTCGCGGCCTGCCGCGCGGCGTCGCCCACCGCCTGCTGGAAGCCGGCGGCGTGCTCGACAAACGCCCCGTCGACCCGGAACTGAAGGCGCTGAGCCAGGCCGAGCGTCGCACCCTCAAGAGCCTGGGCGTGCGGATCGGGGCCTTCAGCCTCTATTGCCCCGCCGTGCTGAAGGCCGAGGCGATCGCCGCGGCCCGCGCGTTGAACCCGACCGGCTGGCGCGGCGCGCTGACGACGCTGGAGCCCCTGCCCTCGCCCGAGCCCTCGGCCCGCGAACTGTCGGCCAGCGGGCTGCGCGCCGTCGCCGGCTTCAGCATTCCGGTCGAGGCGCTGGAGGCGCTGGACGCCCTTTTGCGCGCCGAGCAGCAGCACGGCGGCGTGGTGCTGACCGACGCGGCGCTGGAGACGCTGGGCTGGACAGCCAAGCAGGCCTCCAACGTCCTGCGCGCCCTCGACTACACCCCCGCCATCCGCGCCAAGCCCGATCAGCCGATCGTCTGGAAGCGCCGTGGCGCCGCCAAGCTGGACCAGACCCCCGTCAAGGCGCGCCCGGACTCGCCGTTCGCGGCCCTGGCCAAGCTGACCGAACCGCCGCCCAGGCGAAAGAAGCCGCGCCGCCGCAAGCCGGCCGCCCAGGCGGCTGGTAAGCAGGCCGCATCATGACGGATATCCAGGGAGACTCCGTCCGCGCCGACGTGTGGCTGTGGCGGGCCCGCTTCTTCAAGACCCGCTCGCTGGCCGCCAGGTTCGTCGACGAGGGCCGCATCCGCCTGACCCGCTCCGGAACCGAGAGCCGCATCGACAAGCCCTCGCGCGCCGTCAAACCCGGCGATGTCGTGGTGTTCGGTCTTGGCGGCCGCCTGATCGCCGTGCGGGTGCTGGACTGCGGCGAACGCCGGGGCCCGGCGACCGAGGCGCGCGGGCTCTATGAGGCGGTGGGGTAACCCTCCGACATCGCCACCGGCGGCCAGATTCTCGCGCTGACACCGCCGCCTTCACGATTGCCGATCACCAGCCTGCCGCCGAAGCGCTTGATCAGGCGCTCGGCGGTGGGAATGCCCAGGCCGAAGCCGCCGGTGTCGCGGGCCCGCGCGGCGTCGCCTCGGAAGAACGGTTCGTAGATGCGGGCCATGGCGTCGGCGGTCAGGCCCGGTCCCTGGTCCAGCACCTCGATCAGCGGCCCCTCCGGACCGTCCGCGACAAGCCGGACGCGCGCCTGGCCACCGAAGCGCACGGCGTTGTCCACCAGCCGGATCAGCGCCTGCTCCAGCGGCCCGCGATGGGTGGTCACTTCCAGGGCCTTGCCGCCTTCGTAGCGCACCACGTCCGGCCACCGCGCCGTCACGCCCAGGATCAACGACGGCAGGTCGACGACCTCGGCGGTGCTGGCCGAGTGCTGGGCCCGCAGCCAGTCAGACAGCGACCGCAGCATGGCGTCCAGCTCGCCGACATTGTCGGCCACCAGGGCCTTGATGTCGTCCGGCTCGATATAGTCCGCCGCCAGGGTCAGGCGGGCCAAAGGCGTGCGCAGGTCGTGGCTGAGCGCCTCCATGGCCCGGGCCTGGTCCTCGATCAGACCGGCGATGCGGCGCTGCATGTCGTTGAACGCCCGGCCCAGTTCGACGAGGTCGTTGGGGCCCTCGACCAGGATCGACGACGGGGGGCTCGCGCCGACGTGGCGCGAGGCCTCGGTCAGGCGGCGCAGGGGCTCGCCCAGCTGGCGCAGAGCGTAGGCGCCCAGGGCGACGCAGGCCAGGGAGAAGACCAGCGTCGTGGCCACCGCGCGCAGGGCGATCGGCCAGGGCCGGGGGAAGTTGCGCGAGCGGAAGGTCAGCCACCGGCCGTCCTCCAGACCCATGACCCCGACCAGGTCGCGGCCGCCCTCGGGCCGGCTTTCGGACCACAGGCGCAGCGGTCGCGCGGCGAGGCTCGGCTCCCATTGGCGGACATAGTCGGCGATGGCGCTGGCCTCGGCCATCCGGGTCCGGGTGACCGGCGGCCCCTCCGGCGGCAGGATCACGACCTTGGCCTCCATGTAGTGCGAGGTCATGACCTTGTCGAAATCGGCCTCGCCCAGCCTGGCGACCCGCTGGCCGACGACCAGCAGTTCGCCGATCCGCCGGGCGTGGTCCTCGCGCAGGGTCTGGCGATCGATGGCGCTATAGAAGGCGACGCTGGCGCAGAGCTGCACCAGCACGACGGCGACCACCACCCAGATGGACCGCCCCACGAAGCCGCGATACCGCCACGGCGCCTTTCCCATCGTCAGAGTCATGCCCGGAGGCTATACGAGACCGCGGGCCCGAGGCCACTAGGGGTTGACCCCGAACCCCTTCAGGAAGCCCGCCACCTCGCTCGCCGGCATCGGCCGGCCGAAGTGGTAGCCCTGGACCTGGTCGCAACCATAGTGTTCCAGCGCCTTCAGCTGCGCGGCGTCCTCGACCCCTTCGGCGACCACCTTCATGCCCATGGATGTGCCGAGCGTGATCACCGCCTTCACGATGGCCTCGTCCTCGGTGTTCTGGACGAAGGACTTGTCGATCTTCAGGCGGTCGATCGGAAACTGGCGCAGGTTGGCGAGACTGGCGTAGCCCGTGCCGAAGTCGTCCAGCGCGATCATCACGCCCGCCTGGTGCAGGCGGCGGACGGTGTCGCTGACCAAGTCCGAGCCCCAGCCCATATAGACGTTTTCGGTGACCTCGATGGTCAGGCGCTCGCACGGCACGTTCCAGCGGGCCAGGCGCTCCTGGATCTCCTCGGCCAGGCGGCCGGACCGGAACTGGGCCGAGCTGATATTGACCGCCACGCGGCCGAACTCGACGCCGTCGTCCAGCCACCGGCGCATCTGCCTCAGAGCCGCCTCGAAGGCGACATCGCCCAGCTTCAGGGAAAGGTCCTGGTCCTCGAACGCCGCCATGAAGCGGGCCGGGGTCAGCACGCCCTGCTCGGGGTGGACCCAGCGCATCAGGGCCTCGAAGCCGGCGACCTTGTTCTCGCGGATGTCGACCACCGGCTGGTAGAACAGGGTGAACTCGTTCTCGACCAGGGCCGCGCGGACGTCGCGCAGCAGCTCCAGCCGCCGCTCGACCTCGGAGCGCATCGACGGCTCGAACACGATGCTGCGGTTGCGGCCGGCCTCCTTGGCGCGATAGAGCGCGATGTCGGCATTCTTGATCATGTGGGCCGGATCGGCGTCCGGGTCGCCGTGCAGAGCGGCCCCGATGCTGGCGCTGGCCGTGAAGCTGCGGCCGCCGTGTTCGATCGGCTGACGCAGCAGGTCCTGCAGCTTGCCGATCGGCCGCGTCATGTCGGCTTCGCCGTGCAGGCCGCGCAGAATCACCGCGAACTCGTCGCCGCCCAGGCGCGCCACCGTGTCGTTGCTGCGGAAGGCGCGCTGCAGCATGCCGGCCAGGCGCTTGAGCAGCGCGTCGCCGGCGTCGTGGCCCAGGCTGTCGTTGATGTCCTTGAAGTGATCGACGTCGATCATGATCAGGCCGAACATCTCGCCCAACGTCTCGGACGCCGCCACCGCCTCCTGGAAGCGGTGCTGGAACAGGGCGCGGTTGGGCAGGCCCGTCAACGGATCCTTGAACGCCAGGGTCTCGATCGCCTCGGTCTGGCGACGGCGGTCGGTGATGTCCTTGAACAGGTTGACCAGCTTCTCGGGCTTGCCGTCGGCCCCGACGAACACCTTGCCCACCGAGCGGACCCAGGTCTCGACCCCATCCTCGCGATTGAGCTTGAACTCGAAGACCCTCGCCTCGCCGATCTTGCGGGTGGCCACCAGGTTGGCGCAGCGCTGGCGGTCCTCGGGATCGACGATTTCCAGCGGATCGTCCTTGAAGCTGCAGTACTTCTGCAGCTCGGGCGCGTGGCCCGAGAAATAGACCTCCTTGGTCCGCAGGTCGTATTCGCGGACCAGCAGGTCGTCGAGCTCCAGGGCCATGGTCAGGCGCTGCTTGTCCCGCTCGGCGCGCAGCACGCTGTCGGCATAGCCGGTGACGTCGCGCGCGGTGACCATCACCGCATAGGTCTCTTCGCTCCCCGGAGCGCCGTCCCGGCAGGCGCTGAACTCGGTGCGCCAGACGTGCTGCGCGCCCTCGGCGTCGACGGTCGGCAGGTAGCGCGAGAAGGCGATCCCCGCCTCGGCGCAGATCAGCAGCGACCCGACGTCCTCGGACGCCACCAGACCGCCCGCTCCGGCGTCTCCGCCGAGGGCCAGGCCGGGCGCGATGCCCTGCCGGGCCCACTCGCGGCTGACGGCGACCAGCACAAGGTCGCGATCCAGCAAGGCCGCGGCGAACGGAATCTCGCGAATGAACTCGCCGAACGCGCGGGCGCGCGCCTTGGCCAGGGCGCGCTTGACGGCGTCGGGTTCCGGAATCGGTTGGGCGGCCAAGGCTTCAATCTTCATGCGTGCCGGCTTCCCGACTTGTTTTTATTGAGCGTTTCCAGTCCCACATATTGGCGTTCGTTCGATAAGAAAGTGTTCTCGGCGCTACACGCCATCGGGCGCTTTGTCGCGCCCGCCGCAAGGCGCGACCGCGGAAAGACCCCAGACTGGCGACACATAGAGAATTCCTGGGCGCGCGTGCGGCCAAGCCGCATTGACAAGCGGGCCCCAGGCTTCGAAAACGCGCCCGCCGAACTTCGTCCGACATCATTCGAGTTTTCGATGACCTACATCGTCACCGACGCCTGCGTCCGCTGCAAGTTCATGGATTGCGTGGAGGTGTGCCCGGTCGATTGCTTCTACGAGGGCGAGAACTTCCTCGTCATCAATCCCGACGAATGCATCGATTGCGGCGTCTGCGAACCGGAGTGCCCGATCGACGCCATCAAGCCGGACACCGAGGACGAACCGGACGGCAAGTGGCTGAAGATCAACGCCGACTACGCCAAGGTCTGGCCGAACATCACCGTCAAGGGCGAGCCGCCCGCCGACCGCGAGGATTTCGAGCGCGAGACCGGCAAGTTCGAGAAATACTTCAGCGAAAAGCCCGGCAAGGGCTCGTAAGCTCGCCGGCACGCCCGTTTCTGGTGGACATCAGAAACGGGTCAGCAGGCTCCGCTTCCAGCACTAGAAGCATGGCGGGCGTCGAAACCGCTTACATTTTCGACTGCCACGCCCCGCCTCGATTTCTCAAGCTTGATCCCCCGCCAAGCCGCGAAAGCTTGGCGACGCTCCGCCTTTGCCGGACGCAACCCTTTCATAGGGCTGAATTTTATGCTATTGTCGCTGTCGACGTGACGGTTGCGGCTAATCGCGACAGTCCGTCTTGTCGAAGAAGCCGTTTCAGCAAACCAGTTTGAGCCGGCTCGCCCGATCGAAGGCGAAGGGTGTCTTAGAGATCTATTCCCAATCCTGACAGGCCTGGCCCCGCGCACATTCTTCCGCGGAGCAAGAACCTGTCGTTTTTGATTTGGAATGGACACGGCGTTCGGGCCCCGCGGGCCTGCATAGATGAGGACGAACATGAGCAAGAGCGGTCTGGAATTCTCGGTCAGCGACCACGTCGTTTACCCCGCGCACGGCGTTGGCACCATTCAGGCGGTCGAGACCCAGGAAGTGGCCGGTTATTCGCTCGAAGTCTACGTCATCACCTTCGACCACGAGAAAATGACCCTCCGCGTCCCGACCAAGAAGGCCAAGACGGCCGGCCTGCGTCCGCTGGCGGAAGGCGGCACCGTTTCGCAAGCCCTCACCACCCTGAAGGGCCGCGCCCGCGTGAAGCGCACCATGTGGTCGCGTCGCGCCCAGGAATACGAAGCCAAGATCAATTCGGGCGATCTGATCTCGATCGCCGAAGTGGTCCGCGACCTGCACCGCGCCGAGAACCAGCCGGAACAGTCCTACTCGGAACGCCAGCTGTATGAATCGGCCCTGGACCGCATGGCCCGCGAAGTCGCCGCCATCGAGCGCATCGACCGCGAAGCCGCCATCGGCATCCTGACCAAGTCGCTGGTCAAGGCCGCTTAAGCGACCTCTTCCGATCCGGTTACCGAAAACGCCCCTCGCCTCGCGGGGGGCGTTTTTGTTTGCTCACGCCTCCGAAGAACGGCGGTTGACCACAGCGATGACAAGTGTCAACGTCGATTCGTTGACAACTGTCATCGAGAGGCGACCATGAAGATCAGTTCGGCGGAAAGCGTCGTGATGGAGGCGCTGTGGCGACGTAGCCCCCTGACCTCCGAGGCCATCATCAGCGAGGTCGGCGAGCCCCAGGGCTGGACCGAGGGCACGGTCAAGGTGCTGATCAGCCGCTTGGTCAAGAAGAAGGCGGTCGCCGCCCAGGCCGACGGCCGCCGATATCTCTATTCGCCGCTGGTCTCGCGTCAGGCCTATGTCGGGACCGAGAGCCAGGGCCTGTTGGATCGCCTGTTCGGCGGACGGCTGGCGCCGCTGGTCACTCACTTTTCCGAAAGCGACAAGCTCAGCGACGAGGACATCGCCGAACTGAAGGCCCTGATCGAGAAGATCGGCAAATGAGCGCGGCGACCCTTCCCGCCGTCCTCCAGGCCAATCTGGTCCTCGCCGTCGCCGTCCTGGCGATCCTGGGCCTGCGCCGCCTCGTGCGAGAGCGCTTCGGCGCGTTGGCGGCCTACGCCCTGTGGCTGGTCGCGCCGGTCTGCCTGCTCGCTGGATTGCTGCCCGTCCATGCCCCGTCGGCGGTCACGGCGCCGGTCGTCACCCTGGTCGGGGCCGGCGCGCGCGGCCTCGCCCCCGTGGCCCGGCAGGCGGCCAGCCTGACGCCCCTGCTGATCGCGGTCTGGATGGGCGGGGCGCTGGTCACCGCGGCCCTGTTCGCGGTGCGCCAGCTTCAATTCGTCCGCGCGCTCGGCCGCCTGACGCCGCTGGACAGCGATCCCGATATTCTGCGCGGCGAGCACCTGGGCGGCGGGCCGATGCTGCTGGGCGCCATTCGACCGCGCATCGTCGTCCCGGCCGACTTCGAGACGCGCTTCACCGGTCCGGCCCGCCGCCTGGTCCTCGAACATGAGCGCGTCCACCAGACGCGCGGCGACGCGGCGGTCAACGGGCTGGTGGTGGGCCTGCGCTGCCTGGCCTGGTTCAACCCGCTGGCCCATCTGGGCGCCCGCCGTTTCCGCGTCGACCAGGAGATCGCCTGCGACGCCGCCGTCACCACCGCCCGCCCCGACGACCGGCGGCTCTATGCCGAGCTGCTGCTGGGCGCCGCCATGACCCCTTTTTCCGCGCCGTTCGGCTGCCATTGGCCGGCGACCGGCGTCCATCCCCTGAAGGAGAGACTGACGATGCTGAACAATATCTCCACGACGGTCGCCCGCCGCCGCGCTGGCCTGATCCTGGTCGGCGCGATCGCCCTGGCCGGCGCTGGCACGGTCTGGGCCGCCACGCCCGCGCCCGCCAAGCCTTCGCTCATCGCGCCGGATTGGGCCACGAAGCCGACCGCCCAGGATCTGGTGCGCTACTATCCGGCCGAGGCCGCAAAGGCGCACCTCCCCGGCCGGTCTACGGTCAGTTGCGACGTCAAGCTCGACGGGCATCTGGAGAACTGCACGGTGCTTTCGGAAAGCCCGACGGAGGCTGGCTTCGGCGAGGCGACCCTGGCGCTGACCCAGTACTTCCAGATGAAGCCGGCCTCGCTGGACGGCAAGCCGACCGCCGGCGGCAAGGTCACCATTCCGATCAAATTCCAGGCCGGCCCCAACGCCCCCAGCCAGTAGCCTGACCAGAAGGCGCTCCGACCACGGAGCGCCTTCGTTCCCCTGATTGCCCGCGCGCGACAAAGCAGGCTAGCTGAAGACCTTCAGCCTTGGGGACGAAATTTCGCATGGACGCCAGGGCCGAAGCCAACGCCCCGCAAGGCGCGGTCACCCGCTTTCTGGTCTCGGCCCCGCCCTGGGTGTTCGCGCTCTACGGCGGTCTTTCGTCGTTCGCCGTCTATTTCGCCATGTTCGGCTATCGCAAGCCGTTCGCCGCGGCCGCCTTCGCCCATCCCGACGGCTGGCCGTTCGCCTTCGACTTCAAGATCGCCCTCGTGATCGCTCAGGTCGCCGGCTACGCCACCGCCAAGTTCATCGGGGTCAAGGTGATCTCGGAGATGCGGGCCAGCCGCCGGGCCGTGGCGATCCTGGGCCTGATCTTCGGGGCCCAGATGGCGCTGCTGCTGTTCGGCCTGCTGCCCGCGGCGATCGGGCCGATGGCGCTGTATCTGAACGGCCTGTGCCTGGGCATGATCTGGGGTCTGGTCTTCGGCTTTCTCGAGGGCCGCCGCCTGACCGAGGTGCTGGGGGCCATGCTGTGCGCCAGCTTCATCCTGTCGTCGGGCGTGGCCAAGTCGGTCGGCAAGATGCTGCTGCTGTCGAATGTCGACGAGAAATGGATGCCGGCCGTGGCAGGTCTGGTCTTCACGCCGCTGATGCTGATCGCCGTGGTCGCCCTGGCCCAGCTGCCGCCGCCCTCGCCCGCCGACGAGGCCGAGCGCGTGCGCCGCGCGCCGATGAACGCCAAGGATCGCGCCGCCCTGTTCGCCGCCCACGCTCCGGCCCTGATCCTGCTGATCGCGGTCTATGTGATGCTGACGGCCCTGCGCGATTTCCGCGACAACTTCTCGGCCGAGATCTGGGCCGAGCTGGGCTTTCCGAACGCCGCCTCGATCTTCACCCTGTCGGAGCTGCCGGTGGCGGCGATCGTTCTGGTCGGCCTGGCCGCCCTGATGGGGGTCAAGGACAACCGCCGCGCGGTGGCCTTCAACCTCGGCTTCGTGGCGCTTGGCTTCGCCCTGCTGGGCGCCTCGACCCTGGCCTATCAACTGCACGTGCTGCCGCCGGTCTGGTGGATGATCCTGGCCGGGGCCGGGCTCTACATGGGCTATACGCCGTTCAACGCCATGCTGTTCGACCGGATGATCGCCGCCACCGGCAAGGTCGGCACGGCCGGCTTCCTGATCTATGTGGCGGACTCGTTCGGCTATGTCGGCAGCATCTCGCTGCTGCTGGTGAAGTCGTTCGGTCACTTCGACATCGCCTGGGGCCAGTTCCTGGCGTTCGGGGCCTATGTCGCCTGCGGCCTCGGTTTGGTAGGCCTGTTCTTCGCCAACCGCTTTCTAGCGAAGCTCTGACACGGCCCTGGTCGGCATGGCGATCTTGCGGCTGGCCAAGCCCGGCGCCACTTGAGTTCCACAGGCTTCGGCGCGAAAACTTCAGCGGCGGGTCCCCTTCGGAATCAGAGTTCATGCATGTCCTGATCGCCTCGGCGGCCGTGCTGGCCATCCTTGCAGCCAGCCCGGCCCACGCGGCCGACAAGCCGCAAAAACCCAAGCCCGATCGCAGCCAGTGCTTCCGGGCCGATGACATCAACGGCTTCAGCGTCGTCGACGACCGGACCGTCGACGTCTCGATCGGGCCACGCAATGTCTGGCGCCTGACCCTGTTCTCGCCGGCCCGCGACATCGACACCAGCCTGCGCATCGGCGTCGAGGCGCGCGGCGGTTCGTGGGTGTGTCAGGGCATGGACGCCACGGTGATCGCGCCAGGCCCGATCGGCGTGCAGCGCTATCCGGTAACCGAGGTCCGCAAGCTGTCGCCGGAAGAGCTGGCCCCGAAGAAGAAGCCGAAGCCCTAAAGCGGCTGATCGACCGGCGCGGGGGCTGGGCTCACCGCGCCGGGCAGCCGCGCCTTCAGCCGCAGGGTCGGCTTCTCGACCAGGAACCACGACGCCGCCGCGAACGGCAGGGTCAGGGCCAGTGACGTTAGCACGTTGAGGCGACCGTGCTCGGCCAGCACCTGCTGCAGCGGGAAGCTGTAGATGTAGAGGCCATACGACAAGTCGGCCGGCAACCTTGGCGCCGTCATCCGCCCCAGGGCCACGACGGCCAGGGGCAGACCCAGGAACCAGGCCGGCGTCGGCAGCAGCGCCAGGCCGATCGTCGCCGTCCAGGCTGGCGGCTTCGCCCTGAACGCCTCGAGCGCCGCGCCGCACAGGAACAGCCAGCCGTTCAAGGTCGCCAGCGAGGCCAGCCGCGCCGTTTCGCCCCGCGCGTCGAGGCCGGTGAAGTGGACGACCATGAACGCCCCGCCCGCCAGCAGCGCCAGCCCGGCCAGCACCGGCGCGCGGACCAGCCGCAGGGCGCCGAGGGCGGCCAGACCCAGATAGGCGGTGAACTCCAGCCGCAGGCTCCACAGCGAGCCGTTGACCACATCGGGATAGGGCGCGTCGGAGAAGACGCCCGGCAGCTCGTAGGTGACCGCGTAGAGGCTGAGGTTATTCAGGACATAGAGCAGCGGCGCGGCGCCGCCGAAATAGTCCGCGACCGACAGGCCGCTGACCAAAGGTCCCAGCACGAAGGCGGTCAGCAGCAGGGCGGCCAGCAGGCCCGGCGCGACGCGCAGCACCCGCTTGGCCAGGAACGCGCCGACGCCGGGGGTGCGGCGCAGGCTGGCGGTCACCAGATAGCCGCTGATCACGAAGAAGATCCCGACGCCCAGGGTTCCCAGATCAGGGCCTAGGGGATCGGGTCCCCATCCGATCATCCAGGGCGCTGCGCCGTTCAGCACGCGAACGTGGTGAACCACCACCAGCGCGGCCGCGATCAGCCGGAGGTGATCGAAGCCATTCGCTGCTGAGCCGGGCTGAGACACGCACCCTGCTTAAGGGCGCCCGTCCCGGCCTGACAAGCCGTCAGCTAAATAGCGGCACCGGCCCACGCCCGCCGCCGTTCCAGGCGCCCCAATTCGGGAACACATAGGGCAGATCGGCGGCGCTGACGCCGTACCACTGGGCGATGGCCCCGATATATTCCTCTGTGGCGATCGAGGGGATCCAGCGGCCGTCGTTGGAGGCGTCCTCCGGGCCGCCGAAGGTCACGTCCGGATAGCGGCCGTGCACCTTGCCGTTGGCGAGCGCCCCGCCGACCACCAGGTGGTTCGAGCCCCAGGCGTGATCGCTGCCGCCGCTGGCGTTGCCTTTGTAGACGCGGCCGAAGTCCGACATCGTGAAGGCGGTGACGTTGTCCTGCAGGCCCAGGGCCTTCATGGCGTTGTAGAACCCGGCCAGGGCGTTGCCGAGATCGGCATAGAGGTTCTTGTGCGCCGCCACCTGGTTGGTGTGGGTGTCGTAGCCGCCCTGACTGACGAAGAAGGTCTGCTTGGCGTGGCCCAGGGTGTTGCGCGCCTCGATCATCCGGGCCGCGCGCAGCAGTTGGCGGGAGATGTCCGAGGTCAGGGCCGCGCCGGTGGCCGGGTTGACGAAGTATTTGTCCACCGCCGAGGTCGTCGCCGTGATGATGCTGTTGGCCTGCACCGCCTGGGCGTAGGCCGAGGACATGCCCCTGCCGGTCAGGTCGGTGATCGCGCCGTACGACGAGGCGTCGGCGAAGACGTCCAGGGCGGCCTGGCGGGCCTTCACCGCCGCGTCGGTGCTGGCGGCGTTATAGCCGTTGCGGACGATCGAGCCCGACGACGGCAGGATCAGCGGCGCGGTGCGGTCGCCGATCAGGGCCAGGTTCGAGCCGCCGATCGAGATCAGCGGCGGCAGGTTGGACGCGCCACCGGCGCGGTCGTGGATCCGCCCCATGTAGCCGTCCTTGTTGGTGGCGCGCATGCGCATGCCCTGCCACTGGTTCTGCTGATCCTCGTGGGACATCAGGTTGACCGGGCGCAGGTCCGGGCGGCTGGTGTAGAGGGCCTTGGTCAGGGGCGCGAACAGCGTGCCGGTGTTGAGCACCACGCCCAGGCCGCCGTCGTCCCAGACCGACTTCAGGGCGGTCATCGAGCCGTGCCGGTCAGGGGCACGAGGCTGCTCTGAGCCAGGGCCAGGCTGGCTCCGCGCTGCTTGGCGTAGTCGGCATAGCGGCCATCGGTGGGCGCCACCATGTTCCAGGCGTCGTTGCCGCCGAACAGGAAGACGCCGACCATGGCGCGGTAACCGCCGCCGTCGGCGGCGAGCGCGCTGGAGAGGCCCAGTTGCCCCAGAGCCGCGACGGCCGAGCCGCCCGCGACCATCTGCATGATTTCACGACGAGAAACGGTCATGGTTACGCCTACCGATCGACTTGGAAGAGCGGCGACGACGCCGCGATGTAGAGGGCGACCTGGGCGCGCTTGCGGGCCTGCAGGGCGGGGTCGGTGTTCTTGACGGCGGCCATGGCGGTCGTCAGCGCCTGGCGCTGGGCGGACGTCATCGTGCCGTTCAGCAGGACGAGGTTGATGCGGTCGATGGTCTTGCCATCGTTCGTCCCGTTGGCTTCCCAGCTGGCCCAGTTGGGGATCGTGCCGGTGGCGCCGAGGGTCGGCTTGAACTCGTTGCGCGTGGCGTCGCCGCCGACCGTCCAGTCGTAGAGGAAGTTGTGGCGGGCGATGATCGTGGAGGTGGTCATCAGCTTGGTGACCGGGCTGAGCAGGCCGGCCCCCTGCGGCAGCGGGAAGTCGTAGGGGTAGTAGTTGAACACCGATGGCGCGCGGAACGGGGCCTGGCCCAGGCCGGCGTCGCGCGTCGTGAAGGCATAGCCGTCGGTCGCGTAGCCGATCGCCCGGGCCAGCGATGTGACCAGCAGCACCGGCTCCTTGACCTTGCCCGGCAGTTGCGAGGCGGCGCGGGCCTCGCTGTCCAGATAGATCGCCTTGACCACCGCCTTCATGTCGCCGCGCACGCCCGCGCCGTTGTCGGCGAAGACGGCCGCGACCCGCCCGACATAGGCCGGGGTCGGATTGGCGATGGTCAGCTGCTGGATCAGCCGCTTGCAGATGTAGGGGCCGGTGTTGGGGTGGTTGAACACCGCGTCCACCACGGCGTCGACGCTGGCCTGCTGGGTCGCGTTGGCCGGCACCGTCTTGCCCAGGAAGGTCTTGGCGCCCACGTCGTAGCGCGCGGCATAGACCACCATCGGCTTGGTCCAGTCGCGGTTGGTGTTGTCGGTCAGGGCCGCGCCGTTCAGGCGGGCATAGGTCCAGCCGCTCAGGGCGCGGGCCACTTCCTTGACGTCGGTGTTGCTGTAGGTGGCGATGGTCGCGCCGGCGTTGTCGGTCTGCGGCGTGCCGTCCGGGTTCAGCAGGACCGTGCCGACCGAGAACAGCTGCATCAGTTCGCGGGCGTAGTTCTCGTTGGGCTGGCTCTTGTTGCTGTCGGCCATGTCCAGGTAGTCGCCCATGTACGGGTTCAGGGTGACGGCCTTGAGGATGTCGCGGTAGTTGCCGAAGGCGTTGCTCAGCAGGATCTGGTTGAAGGTCGCCAGGCCGGCGGTGTTGCCGACGTCGACGGCCGAGGCGACGACGATCTGCGACAAGGCGAAGGCGACTCGCTGGCGCAGCTGGTCATCCCTGCCGATCGCATTGGCGTAGAACCGCATCTGCATCGGCGTGGCCGTGAAGTTGTCGCGATTGCAGTTGGTCAGATCGGTCCCGGTCAGGGTCGAGCAGAAGTTGCTCGGCACGGGCTTGGCCGCCATGTCGGCGTAGCTGCTCGAGGACAGCGCCAGTTGCTCGTTCAGCCAAGCTTCCGCGCCGCCCAGGGCGTGGATGTGATCGATCAGCTCGAGCGTCGGCCCAAAGCTGCCCTGCTTGGCGAGGCGGGCGGCCGTTTCGCGGGTGAAGTCCCCCGGCGCCGCCGGCGAGGTGCCGCCCAGGCCGCCGGTCGCGATCGACGCGGGCTTTTCAGCGCTGGACGATCCGCCGCCGCTGTTCCCACTTGAGCCTCCGCCGCCACAGGCGGTGAGGAAGAAAGCCAAACTCAGCGCGGCCGCCGAGCCAAAGTCCTGTTTACGCATGACAAGGTCCCTGACGCGCCGCGAGAGGCCGGCGCGCCTTAAGCTGGAAAGCCAGGAAGGTTGAAGGGAGGAGCGGGTTTAGGGGTCCTGGAAGACGACCTCGCGGACCGCTCGGACGCCGTTCTGGCGGTGAAGTTGGATGAAGATGTCGACGACGCGCCGGACATGATCGACCACGTCGGCGCGGCGAAGATTGGCCCCGGCCTGCAGCGCCATCAGCGCCAGCTGATCGACCGCCCCCGCCGGATCGTCGGCATGGACGGTGGTCATCGAACCCGGATGGCCGCTGGACACCGCGCGCAAGAACGAGAAGGCCTCGGCGCCGCGCAGCTCGCCCAGGATGATCCGATCCGGCCGCAGGCGCAGCGAGGCCTGCAGCAGATCCTCGGTCGTGACCCGCGCCTCGCCCTGCTCGCCCCGCACGGCCACCAGGCCGACGGCGTTGGGGTGGACGAGGCGGATCTCCGGCGCGTCCTCGATCAGCACCAGACGCTGGTCGAGTGGAACCTCCTTGAGAAGGGCGTTGAGAAAGGTGGTCTTGCCGGTGGACGTGCCGCCGCTGATCACGATGTTCTTGCCGGCGCGCACGGCTCCGGCCAGGAAGTTGCGGATGTCTCCAGCGTCGAGAAAAGCGCGCAGGATGGCGTCCGCATTGGCCTTCGGGGCCAGGACCTGATCGAAGGCGCCGGACGCGGCGTAGTCGGTCAGGGACAGATCGCTGACCACGTGCTTGCGGATCGCCAGGGCCAGGCCTTCGCGCGTCGCCGGCGGGGCGACGACCTGCACCCGCGCGCCATCGGGCAGCACCGCCGAGAGCAGCGGATGCTCGCGGCTGACGCCTTGGCTGGACAGGCTGGCGACCTGGCGGGCCAGCCGCCAGAGATTGATCTCGTCCAGGGCCGGGACCTCGATACGTTCAGCGGTTCCACCGAGGCGCTCGACCCACAGCTCGCCAGGACGGTTCACGTAGAGGTCCGTCACCGCCGGCTCGGCCAGCCAGGGCGCGAGCGGGGCGAGGTAGGCCTCCAGATAGACGCCCATTCCTGAAGAGGGGAGCTTTGGCGAATGGGCGGTCATTTGCGCACGCCGGAGAAGTCGAGGTCGCGGGCCACGAAGATCGTCACCGGCGCGCCCTGCCGCGTCTGGATGGTCGGAGCGACCTGGTCGCTCTTCATCACCGCGCCGGCCAGGTTGGCCGCCTCCGACGCCGAGCCGATATAGATCTGCGAGGTCGAGCGGGCGTTGCCGATCGCGGCGACACCGGCGTTCAGCACCGACATCAGGATCGAGCCGCCGAAGCGGCTGAAAAAGTGGCGGTCGACCCTGCCCTCCAGACCACCGCGACCCAGCGGGTCGGCAGCCGGAGAAGCAATGTGTATCGAGACGCCGTCCGGCCGGATCACGCGGGTCCAGACCACGAAGACGCGCGAGGCGCCCATGGCCACGCCCGACTTGTACTGACCGATCACCCGGCTGCCGCGCGGGATCAGCACGGTCGAGCCGTCGAAGCTCTTGATGTCGCGGGTGACCATGGCCCGGGCCAGGCCCGGCAGGTCGGAATTGATCGCCGTTTCCATCACCGCCGGGATCACCGCGCCCTGCGGGATGACGGCGTCGAGATTGCGCATGGCCGTGGCCTTGGCCGGCTCGGCGTCGCTGGTCCCGACGCGGTCGGCGAACTTTTCGTCGGCGTTCAGACCGGTGTCGGCGGCCTTGCCAGCCATCGGCGACGACGGATCGACTTGAGCGCTGGCCTTGATCAGGGCCGGGGCGCCGCTGAAGTCGACCACCAGGGTCGGGGCGCGGCGGCGCTGGTCGAGATCGGCCGGCGGGGTCGGCGGCGGCGGCTCGGCGTTCATCACGGCGACCTGGGCCGGGGTCGGCGGCAGGCTGTTGTTCTCGGTGAACTGCGGACCGGGGATGACCGCCGGCGGCGTGGCGGGTGCGGCCTGGGTCGTGGCGGCGATGACCTCGGCCTTGCGCGGCGGACGTGGTTGCGCGTCGGCGCGATGACCGGCCATCCACAGGAAGACCCCGACGCCGACCAGACCAAAGCCGGCCATGATCACCGGCGTCGGCAGGCCGGCGTGAGCTCGGGCCACGACCGGACGCGCCTGGGCGTCGGCGGCGGCGAGATCCTGCTGGACCTGGGCGGACTGGCGGGGATCGCTCATCGAACGCCCCCTTGGCTGAAGGCGGCGTTGGTCACGGTCAGGCTGGACTTGCCCGAGCGCAGGACGAAGCGCGGGGCCAGCTGGTCGACCACCAGGTAGCCGTCGCGGACCACCGCATTGGCCAGCCCCTCGACGCCGTCGACGCCGACCACGAACACCGCCGGCAGGTCGGCCCGGGCCGGCCAGCCGAAATAGGTCGCCACGCCGTCGTCGAAGACGCGGGTCGGCTGGATCACGGCGTCGCCCTTCACGGCATAGGCGCTGTTGCGGACGACCGGCGCGGCCGGCGGGGCCGGCGTCGGCCTGATGACGGTGACCGGCGCGGGCGCCGGAACCAGGAGCCGAACCACATAGGCCAGGTCCTTCGCCGAAGCCTTGGGCCCGGCGACGACCAACTCGAACACATAGCGGCGACGGTCGGTCACCACGGTCATGTTGGTGGCGGCGGTGCGGTCCAGGGGCTTGAGGAACAGCAGGTTGGCCTTCTTGTTCGGCGTTACCTGCCAGCCCATGGCGTCGCCGATCGAGACGTTCTCGATCCGCTCGTCGGGGGCGAACTCCAGCATGGTCTGGATACCGAAATAGCCGGTCAGGCGCACGACCTGGTCGGGGTCGTAGGCGACGGTGCGGATGCGCGGGTCGGTCGCACCGGGACGCGGCGTCTGGGTGGCCCAAGCAACACCATGAGAAGCGGAACCGGCCAAGGCGACGCCGAGCGCGAGCGCGGCGAGGAGCGGGCGAGGACAGGCGAAGGTCACTGGTCTCTCCGGGCGCTGGAGGCGGCGCGGCGGGGGGCGGGCATGCGGCGATAGGTCTGGCCCAGCGGCGCGGCGGGACCAGCCTGGGCGGCGGAGGTCGTGGTCGAGACGCGGTCCGAGACGACGGTCAGCATCCGAGGGCCGATCGGGTCGGCGGACGGGGCGGCGGTCTGGCGGCGGTCCATGGCCACGGCGGCGGCGGCGATGGCGGCCGCCCGGCTCATCGGCTCGACCTGAGCGGTGGCGTAGCGCGAGGCGCCGGGGACGGCGTTCTGGTCCGACCAGGCGGCGCCGGCCAGGCCGCGCGGCAGACGCAGACCGGCGGCGATGACGCCCAGCGCGATGAGCGCCAGCAGCATGACCAGGGCGAAGACCGTGGTCAGCACCAGCACCGTCACGGCGGGATTGATGTCGAAGGCGGCGAACTGCTGGGCCGCCCGCGCCTCGGCCAGGGCCCGCAGCGACGGGGCCAGCATGGCCAACTCGAGCGACAGGGTCAGGGTGGCGATCAGCGGCGCCAGGGCCAGGGCGATCATCGCCTTCAGCCAGCCCTCGACCAGGCCACGCGTGGCTTCGAACAAGGCCAGGCCGACGATCAGAGGCGCGAGCGCCAGCAGAATGGCCAGTACGACCTTGCTGCCCAGCAGCACGCCCAGGGTGGACAAGATAAGCGTCATGCCGCCGGTGTTGACCGCGAAGGCGCCGAAGCCTGGTCCGCCTTGGGTGGCGGCGGCGCCGACGCTGGCGCGGCTGGCCATCAGGGTCGCCGATTGCTGCAGGCCGTCGAAGGCGTCCTGCAGGCGGACGAACGGGGCCTGGCCCTCCAGCAGCAGACCGCCTAGCTCGGTCGGAGCCTTGGTCAGGGTGTCGTAGACCAGGATCTGGAACAGACCCCAGTTGGTGGCCAGGGCCACGATCAGACCGATCTTCAGCATCGACAGGGCGGCGTCGCCGACCCTCAAGCCCCCACGCCCCAGGATCAGGCGATAGCCGATGAACACGACATAGAGGGTCAGGAGGCCCGTCAACAGCAGACCGACCGGCGAGCCCGGCCCGGCCAGGGCCGCGAAGCCGCTCTCGGCCAGATCATGAACCCGGCAGTCGACCGAGCCGATCAGGCCCGGGACCATCGGGGCGTCGACGGGAAGTTGCGCGCAGGACGCCATCACGCGGCCTTCACCAGTTGGGCCATCCAGGCCTGTGGATCATCGCCCAGCTGTTCGCGCAGGGCGTCCAGCTTGCGCACGCTGGTCTCGCGACCCGACAGCACGGTCAGAAGCTCGGGCGCGCCGGCCAGGTTCAGGCGAGCGACGACGCTGTCGGTCCCGTGCTTGATCAGGAAGCAGCGCGAGGTGTCCGGCAGGGTCTTGACCAGCTCGAACTCGTACGGGGTCAGGCCGAAGCCCTCGCAGTAATCCTTGGCCTGGGCCTTGGGGTTGGCCATGAAGATCTGGGTCGCGGCCTGCTCGATGATGGCGCTGGCGATGCGGCTTTCCAGCGCGTCCTGGGCGCTCTGGGTCGCGAACCCGACCACGCCGTTGCGCTTGCGCAGGGTCTTTTCCCAGTCGCGGATGCGGGCCACGAACACGTCGTCGTCCAGGGCCTTCCACCCCTCGTCGATGACGATCAGGGTCGGATGGCCGTCCAGGCGCTGCTCCACACGGTGGAACAGGTACATCATGGCCGGGGTGCGCAGAGCCGGGTCGTCCAGCAGCTGGGTCATGTCGAAGCCCAGGGTGGCGGCGTCCAGATCCAGGCCGTCGGTCTCGTTGTCGAACAGCCAGGCGTGCTCGCCGGTCCCGTGCCAAGGAGCCAAACGAGCAGCCAGATCAGCGGCGTCGGGACGGCGCGCGCCGCGGAACAGCTCGGCGAAGTAGCGCAGGCGGCGCAGGCCCGGGGCCTGATCGAAGCTGGCGTCGACGGCGTCCTTGATCCGCGCGATGTCGTCGACCGACAGGGCCTCGCCCGGCGCGGCGACCAGCTTGGCGACCCACTCGGTCAGGAAGCGGCGGGCGTCAGCCCCGTCCGGCAGGGCCAGCGGGTTGAAGCCCGTCGGCCGGCCCGGACGCAGGGTCTCGTAGCGACCGCCGATGGCGCGCAGGAAGATCTCCGCGCCCCGGTCCTTGTCGAAGAAGACGATGCGCGGGCTGTACTTGCGAGCCTGGGCCAGCAGGAAGTTCAGCACCACGGTCTTGCCCGAGCCCGACGGGCCGATGACCGTGAAGTTGCCGAGGTCGCCCTTGTGGAAGTTGAAGTGATACGGGCCGGCCGAGGTGGTCTCCAGCAAGGTCACGGCCGGACCCCAGTGGTTGGCGTCGGCCTGGCCGACCGGGAAGTTGTGGCCGCTGGCGAAGCCGGCGAAATTGGCGGTCGAGATCAGCGCCTTGCGGGCGATGTCCTTGAAATTGCCTGGGAACTGAGCCCAGAACGCCGGCTCCAGATTGATGTCCTCGCGCACGGCGATGGCGCCCATCTCGGTGAAGGCCGACATCACCTCGGCGGTCGAGCGGTCCAGACCTTCCAGGCTCTCGCCGCGCACCAGCACGGTCAGGTGATGCTCGCCGAAAACCGCGCGGCCCGAGACGACATCGTCCTTGGCGCGGGTCAGGTCGGCGCGCAGGGACAGGCCGTCATCGTCGGCGGCCTTCATCCGGCGCAGGGCCAGGTTCATGCGCTCCAGGGTCGGCTGGCGGTCGACGAAGCCGAAGCTCTGGGTGATGACCATCTCGCACGGCAGGCGCAGCAGATCGTCCAGCATTCCCGGCGTGGTCTGGGCCGGATAGTCCTTGATCGAGACCATGGCCCCGAAGCCACGCGCCAGAGCGCCGGCGCGCGACAGCTCCAGCGTTTCCAGGCCGAAGCTGACGCGGCGGTACGGCAGGTACTCGCCGGCGTCGCCTTGCGGGACCAGAACCGGACGCATCTCGCCGTTGTAGAGGCAGGACAGGAATTCCAGCGGCTCGGAGCAGCGGCCCGTGGCCCCGTCATAAACGCCCAGCACGCGAGCGCCATAGGGCGTCAGGGCCGAGATCAGGCTGTCGCGGGCGCTGTCCAGCTCGCGGCGGTCGGCGGCCTGGACGGCGGCGGCCTCGGCCTTGCCGGTCCCCTTCAGGGCGCGCAGGACGCCGTCGATGACCCCGCCATGGCCCTGCAACGGACGACGGACGATCGTCAGGAACAGGTCGTTGACGTAGAGCTTCCGCGCGGCCAGGCGCTCGCTCCAGGCAGCGTCGAGCTCGGCGCTGAAGGCGTCCGGGAACGACCCCTGCGTGCTGGCGTCGACCTGGCGGCGGACCACGTGGTGGTAGATGGCGAACCGCGAGCTGGACAGGCCGCGCAGCATCACGTCGCGCACCGCCTTGCGGTAGTTCAGCGTCTCACTGTCGGCCGTCTCGAACGGCAGGCCGGCCAGATGGATCACCTGCATCAGCAGGCCGTCGCGCGTCTCCAGCGTGACGTCGTCGAGGTGGCGGGCGTACGGCAGGCGCTTGCCGGCCGTCATTTCCTTGCGGGGGTTCAAGCGCTGTAGCTGTTGCATCGCCAGGCTCGGAAATTGGGTACGCGGGGACAGCGGCTGACCTTGGTCAGCCAGAGATCGAAGATGCGCGGTTCACGCAGGCACGCCGCGTAACCGATCGCGTGGATCACCAGGGCGGCGGCGATGGCCCAGAACGACTTGGTGATCAGGAAGAGTTCGGCGGTCACCACGCCGTTGATCACGAAGTAGCTGTAGGTCACGCCCGCGAACATCTGCGGGCGCGTCAGGGCGCCGAACACCACGTCGCGATCCAGCGGGGCGGCCATGGCCTAGGCCGCGCCCGAGGCGGCGCGGATGCCGCTGACGATCGTGGTGGCGCCGAACAGGATGAAGCAGCCCAGGATGACCGTCGCGCCGTAGCGCCAGTTCAGGCGTCCCGTCAGCATCATGAAGCCGACCGCGGCCACGGCCATCACCGCCACGGCGGTGGCGACATTGCCCATCAGGGAGCCTTGCAGCCACATGACGCCGGCCAGCAGGGCGCTGGAGCCTTGCGGGTCGGACTGGGCGGCCTGGGCGTGAGCCTGGCTGGCGGCGGCCGTGAGAGCGGTCGCCAGGGCGGCGGCCTTCGGCTGGAAGAACTTACGCATCACTTCACGCATCACTGGGAGGCTCCGAGGGCAGGAACGGCGAGAACGGCCCCGGTCGCGGCCATGCGGCCGAGGATCGAGGTCACGTAGGCTTGGGTCTCGGCATAGGGCGGCACCCCGCCATGCTTGCGGACCGCGGCGGGACCGGCGTTGTAGGCGGCGAGCGCCAGGCGGACGTCGCCGCCGAACGCCGACATCATCCGGCGCAGATAGAGCGCGCCGCCGCGAATGTTCTGAACCGGGTCGTGCGGGTCGACGCCCAGGTCGCGGGCGGTGCCCGGCATCAGCTGCATGACCCCGATCGCGCCCTTGGCCGACAAGGCTCCGGCATGGAAACGGCTTTCGCGCCAGGCCACCGCCTCGACCAGCTTCGGATCGAGGGCGTAGGCGCTCGCGGCGGTCGAGATCTGCTGACGAACGGCGTCCGCGCCAATCGAGAGATCCGCCAGGGGCGCGTCCTGGATCAGCGCCTTGGCGCCGTCGTCGGTGAATACGGCCGGCCCCTCGAAGCGCGTCACCGCGCCGTCGGCGCCGATCTCAAGGACCTGGGCTTTGGCGGGCTGAGCGACCAGGCCGCTGATGAACATCGCCACGGCCAAGAACGCGGCCTGACGGGCAAAAACGAAGCTCAAGCACGCCCCCTAACTCGACGAGTACAAATCGGTTTGGCTAACCAATTTGTATCCGGAGTACTCAATCGGGGTAATGCGGCAGGTTATCGCATTAGGGTTTTGATTTATGCGTCAAAAATACTGATCAGAAAGGACTTTTCATACTGAAGCTTGTCGAAATGTCGACTTGTGAACTTAAATTATCTTGTTAACCATCTCTTAATTCCTGGAAGCGCGCGACGCTCTTCTTCCGACGAAGCCAATTGCAAGAGAAGAAAATCCGCCAAACTTGGCCGAACGCCATCGAACAAGATTGCCTGTGGATAGAATCACTCGGCAGCCTACGGTTCAGTTTAGTCGGGGGCGTTCCATGTCGGCGTTGAACAAAACCAGGAACTGGCTGTCGCGTAACTTCGCGGGCAGCCTGCTCAGCGGATGGCTGATGATCGCGATCATCGGCGGGTATAACGTTTTCCACTGAGCTCGCCGAACTCGCGCCGGCCAGGGGCGTCGGCGAGCTGGGTATCCGCGGCGGGCGCCCGAGGCGACGGGCGGGCGCGAAGCCCACCCGTCACTGGACTCTAGAAGCGCTTGCGGACCTGGAAGCCCGCCGTGCGCGGATTGATGCTCACCACCTGCTGCTTGTTGTTCACAGCCGAGGTCACACTCATCAGCCCGACTTCATCGGTGACGTTGTTGACGAAGAGGTACGCGCCCCAGTCCGGGCCCTCGACCCCGGCGCGGAGGTTGGCGTAACCATAGTCGCCCTGCTTCTCGTAGTAGACGTAGGTCGGACGGAACTGCGAGGCGGACTCGCCGACATAGGCGTAGTCGGCCCGGACCAGGCCGTTCAGGTCGCCGTTCAGCGGCCAGGTGTATTCGACCGCGGCCGAACCGCTGTACTTGGCCACGTTCGGGAACTCGTCGCCGCGCAGGCCGGTCGAGCCGGTGATCAGGATGGTCGAGTTGGCCTGGTCTTCCGTCAGCTTGGCGTCGACGATGGCGGCGGTGCCGCTGATGGTCAGGCCGGAGATCGGACGGGCCACGGCCTCGATCTCGAAGCCCTTGATCTTGGCCTTGCCGGCGTTGGTCAGATAGCTGAAGGCGCCGTTCGCGCTGGTCGCCGAGATCTGCATGTTCGACCAGTCGATCTGGTAGACGGCCGCGTTCAACGTCAGGCGACGGTCGAACCACTGGCTCTTGATGCCGCCTTCGTAGTTCCACAGGCTGTCAGGCTGATAGGCCAGAAGCGCGCTGGCCAGGCCCGGCACGTTGTTGGCGCCGCCGGGACGGAAGCCCTTGGCCGCCACCGCGTAGAGCATGACGTCGGACGTGACCTGGTAGGACGCGTTCAGCTTGCTGACCCAGCCATCCGCGCTGGCGTCGACCTGGGCGGCCGGCCCGACGTAGGATTGAGTGATGAAGTTGCTGATCAGGACCTGGCCGGAGACGGTCTTGTCGTACTTGAAGCGGCGCAGGCCGCCGGTCAGGGTCAGCTTGTCGATCGGCTTGTAGGACACTTCACCAAAGAAGGCGGTCTGCTTGGTGTCGGTGCCGACGTGGCGCCAGGCGGTCAGGTCGTTGGGATTGATGACGCCCGTGGTCGCGTCGCCCTTGGCGACCTTGCTCTCGATATAGTCCTCGCGCTTTTCGAGATAGGCGCCGGCCGTCCAGTCAACCTTGTCGTCGAACAGCGAGCCGGTCATGCGCAGCTCGTGGTTCCACGAGGTCAGGCCCATCGGCTGGTACAGCGCGCCCGGGGTGCGGCTGTCGGCATAGGCGGTGTAGGCGGTCAGCTGCGTCGCCGTGCAGACCGGGTTCGTCGAGCCCGTCGCGGCCGGACCGCCGGCGACCCAGTTGCGGCAAGAGGTGGCGTTGGCCCGGCTGCCCGACAGCGTCGGGCTGTAGTCGGAGTTCCGCAGCAGCGTCCACTTGTAGTAGGACGACGTGCCGGTCAGGGTCGCGAAACCAAGGTCCCACTTGCCCGTGACGTTGTACATGCGCAGGTTG
The DNA here is from genome assembly GCF_058798735.1 of Caulobacter sp. GW822-FHT07D08. Classification (NCBI taxonomy): domain Bacteria; kingdom Pseudomonadati; phylum Pseudomonadota; class Alphaproteobacteria; order Caulobacterales; family Caulobacteraceae; genus Caulobacter; species Caulobacter sp. GW822-FHT07D08. The sequence continues at coordinate 33,274 of NZ_JBXAKU010000018.1, read as the reverse complement.
TCGCTGGTCGGGGCGATGACGCGGGCGTTGGTCTTGTACTCTTCCTTGCCCAGCGCCGGGTACCAGGTGTTCTGACCGTCCAGGGTGGTCTTCTGGTACAGGCCCGAGGCGTTGATCGTCAGGTTTTCGGTGGGCGTGAAGCCCAGCATCAGGCGACCGCCGCTGGAGTGCTGGTCGTTGATGTCCTTCTTGTTCAGCAGGACGTCGTCGACATAGCCGCCGCCCTCGGTCTTGTAGAGGACCAGGCGCGCGGCCAGCTTGTCCTCGATCAGCGGCACGTTGATCATGCCCTTGACCGAATAGCCGTTGCTGCCGCCCTTGGTGCTGGTCCCCTGGGCTTCGACGGCGCCAGCGTAGCGGCTGGTGTCGGGCTTGTTGAGGATCACGCGCAGGGTGCCGCCCATCGAGCCCGAGCCGTACAGCGTGCCTTGCGGACCGCGCAGGACCTCGACGCGCTCGGCGTCGAACAGGTTGACGTCGGCGCTGGTCGAGCTGGCGTCGGCGGTGGTGCCGGCGGGGCCCGTCAGCGGGGTTTCGTCGTAATAGAGGCCAACGGTGGCTTCACCGGCGCTGCGCACGCCGCGCAGGGTCAGGCGGCGGCTGGTCGGCGAGTTGCCGTCGACCTGCAGGTTCGGAACCGTGCGGAAGTAGTCCTGGATGCCCTGCGCGCCCAGCGCCTGCAGCGACTTCTCGGTGACCGCGCTGACGCTGATCGGGGTGGTCTGGACGGTGGTGGAGCGCTTCAGCGCGGTGACGATCACTTCTTCGATCGTGCCGGCGTCCTTGGGTTCGCTCGACTGGGCGAACGCCTGGCCGGCCACCAGGCTCGTCAGGGCGCTGGCGCCCAGGGCCAGGGCGCGAAGGCCTCGAAACTGTATCATTATTGATCCCCTGTTGTCGGCGCGCTCGGCGGCGGCCTGTAGGATCAGACGCAAGGGCGACAGGCTCCCTCACCTTGGCGCGCCGGAAAAAGGACAGTCCGGCTCAGAAGCGACGCTCGACGCTCACGCGCAGCATGCGCGGCGCCACGCCGAAATACTCGATCGGGCCCGAGGTGTTGCGCGTCGCGGTAGCGCGACCGGCCCGGTCCAGCAGGTTGTCGACCGTCAGGTCCAGGGTCCAGGCGCGTCCCTCCAGGCTGAAACTGGCGCCGAAGACGGCGTAACCGCCCATCTTCAGATAGTCGCTATTGCCCGCGTTGAAGGCTGAGCGCGCGAGCCCGGCATAGGAGCCGTCGAGGCGAAGCCGGCCGACAAGGTCGCCGGGCAGGGTCCAGCGGCGCTCCATCGACGCCGAGGCCGTCATCCGGGGCACGACCGGCAGGCGGTCCCCCTCCAGCCCCAGGCCGATCGCGGTGTTGGTCAGCTGGTCGGCGGTCAGGCGCGCGTCGGTCACGGTCAGGGCGCCGGCCAGGGTCCAGCCCATCACGCGCTCGGCGGCGGCCTCGACCTCCAGCCCCTGGATACGCGCCGCGCCGATATTGGTGACGTAGTTGAAGGCGCGGTTCTGGGTCTGGGCGGCGTACTGCATGTCCCGCCAGTCGATTCGATACAGCGCCACATTGCCGGTGAAGCGCCGGTCGGCGCTCTGCGTCTTCAGGCCCAGCTCGTAGTTGTTCAGGCGGTCCGAGCGATAGACCGCCAGGGTCTCGGGCAGTCCAGGCACCACATTGACGCCGCCGGGGCGGAAGCCTTGCGAGACCTGGGCGTAGCCGAACAGCCCCGGTCCGAACTGGCGGCTGGCCAGGGCCTTCAGGCTCCAGCCCTGCTCCTGGGTCCGCGCGTCGATCGCATAGTCGGCCCAGGTGCCGGAAACGACATTGGCGACCTGCACCGCCCCTCGGTCGCGCTTGAGGTAGTCGAACCGCCGCGCCCCCAGGGTCAGCTGGGTCTGGCGCGCGACGGCGTAGGACATCTCGCCGAAGACCGCGCTTTGGGCGAGATGGTTCTCGATGTCGCGGCGGCCGATCAGCACCGGCGGCTCGGCCAGGGCGCCGGTATCGGGATCCACGTGCCGGACCTGGCTGTCGATGGAGTCGCCGCGCACCTCGCGATAGGCGCCCAGCGTCCAGGTCAGCGGCCCCTCGCCGACCGACGAGGCCCGGATTTCGTGGATCCGGGCGGTCATCTCCGCCGGCTGGTTCAGGATCGCCGGATAGACGCTGTCGACATAGGCCGAATAGCTGGCCATCTGCGTGGCGTCGCAAGCCTGGGCCAGGGTGAACATCCGCGCGCAGCCGGCCGCGTTGGTCCGCTCGCCCAGCAGCACGCCGCTGTAGTCGGAGCGGCGCGTCAGTCGCCAGCGATACCAGGACGACACCGCCGTGAGATCCACCGCGTCGCCACGCCATTTCACGGTCGCGGCCGCCAGGTCGATGTCGCCGTCGAAGGGCGCGCGGGCCGCATGGACGGTCCGCCAGGGGCCGGCCGTGTCGTTCCAGGCCGAGATGTCGTCTCGGCGGCTGGCCTGGCGCGTGGCCGACACCAGGGCCGACAACCGCGATCCCGGCGCCCACAACGCCGCCAGCCGCACGCCCCGCACGCGAGAAGCGTCGACGTCCTTCAGGCCCAGCCGGACGTTGTCGATCACGCCAGGCTGGCGCTGGTCATAGGCCGTCAGACGCAGGGCCAGGGTCTCGGGGATCGCGACGAGGTTCAATGCCGCGTTCGCCCCGCCGCCTTGCCCGCCGTGGGCGGCGGAGGACAGTGAGGCGCCAACCGAGGCGGAGTCCGCCGAGAGGTCCGGACGCCTGAACAGGATCCGCAGCGCCCCGCCCATCGCGCCCGAGCCGTAGAGCGTGCCCTGCGGGCCCCGCAGAAGTTCGACACGGTCGACATCGACCAGGGCCAGCTCCGGCGCCATCACCCCGGGATCCGCCGTGGTGCCGACCGGCCCGGTCATCGGCGTCTCGTCGTAGTAGAGGCCCGTCGTCGCCTCGCCGGCCCCGTAGACGCCGCGCAGCACCAGGCGTCGGCCAAAGGCGGTGGAGATCAGTTTCAGTCCCGGCAGCAACGGCGCGGCCTTGTCCAGGTCGACTATGCCCGCTCGCGACAACTGCTCGCCGGAGATCACGGTCATGCTGATCGGCGTCTGCCGCGCCAGACTGGAGCGCTTCAGGGCGGTGACGACGACCGAATCGATCGCCACGGGCGGCGGCGGTGGCGGCGCGGGCGGCGGCGCGTTCGTCGTGGAGGCTCTGGCGGGTCGGGCGGCCGGCACGACCAGGAAGCTGCGCCCCTCGAGCTGAACGCTCAGCCCCGACCCCGCCAGCAGTCGATGCAGCGCCGCCTCGGCCGTGAACACCCCGCTCAGGCTCTCGCTGCGCTTGCCCTGGGTCAGGGCGGGCGAGAACAGGATCTCGCGGTCGCTCCTCAGCGCCAGCTGATTCAGCGCCTGGCTCAAGGGCTGCGCGGGGATGTCGAAGCGGAGGGCGGCGTCCGGGCGTCGCGGCGCGGCGACCGCCGCCGCGGTCGGCGCGGTTGTCAGGGCCGTAGCGCACAGCAGGGCCAAGACGGCGCCGCGCCTCGCGCACGCTTCCGAGCCTCTGACCCTGGGCAACAACGAATTCCGACCTCCCCTGGCGGCCTGGAATCTCACGCCGTCGAGGGCGCGCACCATGCCTTGCTTTGCCGGCGCGCCGTACTTCGCGGCGCATCCTGACGGCGTAAGATCGCGTATTGCATAGCCAATAGGCAACCAGTCAAAGGTTGCGTCCTCGCGGTCTCATGCGGGGAACCTCTCTTGACACGGGCGAGAGCGCGATTTCACCTGACCGTCATGTCGGGGCGAAAACAATGATCTGGGGCCGCGAGCCGTCCAAGGCTCCCGAGCGGATCCGCGACCTGTCGGATAGCGGCGCGCGCTTCACGCCAGCGCTCCGCGCCTTCTTCTCCCGTCGCGCGAACGCCAACGACGTCGAGGATCTGGTGCAGGAGGTTCTTCTCCGCATCCAGAAACGCCAGCCGGGCGCCGTCGTGACCAATGTCGAGGGCTATCTCTTCGAGGTCGCCGCCAATGTCCTGATCGATCGCGGACGTCGCGATCGCACACGCCGACGGTCCGATCACTGCGAACTGCAAGAAATTCATCATCCCGTTGATGAAGTCTCGCCCGAGCGCGTCTTACAGGGACGTGAGCAGATGGCGCGCGCCATGGCGGCCCTCAACGAGCTGCCGGAACGCACGCGACGGGTTTTCATTCTCGTGCGCTTCGAGGAGATGAGCTACAAGCTCGTCGCCCAGCGCCTGGGGGTCTCCGTCAGCGCTGTCGAGAAACATGTGATGAAGGCGCTGCGTCACCTGCACGAGCGTCTGCGAGACCAGGATGACGTCGACCACGTCGGGCAAAGAGATACACGACGACCCGGATAGCGCGGCCGCCCTCTGGTTCGCGCGACTGCAAGGCGATGACGTGCCGCCGCGCGACCGGCGGGAATTCGAGCGTTGGCTGAAGGCCGACGCCCGCAACGCCGTCGCGTGGGAAGATCTCAACCGGACCTGGAACGGCGTCGCCGCTCTCGAGAGCGATCCGGCGTTCGCGGCCCTGCGCGCCGATGCGCTGAACGCCGGCGACAAGCGTCCGCATCTGGATCGCCGCGCCCTGGGCCTGGCGGCCGCCGGCCTGGTCGCCGCTGTCGGCGGCGGCATCTTCGGCAAGCGCTGGCTGAGCGGAGAGACCGCACGCGTCCCGCCGGCCGACGAACCGGTGTTCAGCACGGCGGTGGGCGAGCGCTCGACCTTCCGTCTCGCCGACAGCTCGGTGGTGACGCTCAGCACCGACTCCGCCGTGCGGGTGAACCATTGGGCCGAGGAGCGCCGGCTGACGCTGCTGCGCGGCCAGGCCTTCTTCCAGGTCGCCAAGGATCCCTCGCGCCCCTTCGTGGTCGCGGCCGGCGACAAGCGCGTGACGGCCGTCGGCACGGCCTTCGACGTGCGCATGGAGCCGGGCAAGCTGTCGGTGACGCTGGTCGAGGGCCGGGTGCGCATCGCCGCCGACGCGCCCGCCAATGGACATGGGGGCGAACGCCGCGTCGAGATGTCGGCCGGCTCGCGCTTCGTGGCCGCCGATCCCGCCGACTGGCTGATCTCAGCGGTCGACACCGCCAAGGAATCCGCCTGGCTGAAGGGGCGGCTGGTGTTCGATGGCGAGCCGCTGTCGGCCGTCGTCGCCGAGATGAACCGCTTCTCCGAGCGCAAGCTGGCGCTGGCCGATCCGGCCCTGGGCGCCACCCCGGTCAGCGGCGTCTTCAAGACCGGCCAGATCGACGCGTTCGTGGCCGCGCTCAAGACCTACGGCCTGGCCGACGTCGGCCGCGCCGATGATGACCGGGTCGAACTGGTGCGCCCCCGCGCCTGACGCGCGGCGACAAATTTTTCACACTCCAGGTGAGGGGCGCGCTTCGCCCTACGTCGTATAGATGGGCGCCCGTCTGGCGTCGTCCTTCGCCACCCGGGGAAACCGTTCCATGAAGCTTTCCGCTCTGAAGCTCGCCCTTCTGTCCGCCAGCATGGCGACGAGCGTGCTCGCGACCCAGGCCCACGCCGCGCCGCTCAACGACGCCGCGCGCGCTCAGATTCTGAAGGCCGTCGACGCCGACGCCCCGCAGATCCAGGACGCGGCCCTGAAGATCTGGGGCTTCGCCGAGGTCGGCTATCAGGAGGTCAAGAGCTCGACCCTGCTGCAAGGCCAGCTGAAGACCGCCGGCTTCGACGTGAAGGCTGGCGTCGCGGGCGAACCGACCGCCTTCGTGGCCAGCTTCAAGAACGGCGCTGGCCCGGTCATCGCCATCCTCGCCGAGTTCGACGCCCTGCCCGGCCTGGCCCAGACGGCCACTCCCGTGAAGACCGGCATCCCCGGCCAGATCGCCGGCCATGGCTGCGGCCATAACCTGTTCGGCGCCGCCTCGGTCGGCGCCGCCGTCGCCATCAAGGACTGGATGGTCAAGAACAACATCAAGGGCGAGCTGCGCGTGTTCGGCACGCCCGCCGAAGAGGGCGGCTCGGGCAAGGTCTATCTGGTCCGCGACGGCCTGTTCAACGACGTCGACGCCACGCTGCACTGGCACCCGGCCAATGCGAACTCGGCCGTCCAGGGCGTGTCGATGGCCAATATCAGCGGCAAGTTCCGCTTCCACGGTATCTCGGCGCACGCCGCCGGCGCGCCCGAGAAGGGCCGTTCGGCGCTGGACGGCGTCGAGGTCATGGATGTCGCCACCAACTTCCTGCGCGAGCACACCCCCGACAAGACGCGCATCCACTATGTGATCACCGCCGGCGGCAGCGCGCCCAACGTCGTGCCGGACTTCGCCGAGGTCTATTACTACGTCCGTCACCCCGATCCGGCCGTCGTCAAGGACGTCTGGTCGCGGGTCGAGAAGGCCGCCGACGGCGCCGCCTTGGCCACCGGCACGACGGTCGACAAGGAAATCACCGGCGGCGTCTACGCCCTGTTGCCCAACGACACCCTGGGTCGCGTGATGGACGCCAACCTGCGCAAGGTCGGCGGCATCACCTGGACGCCCGAGGAGCAGGCCTTCGCCAAGAAGATGCAGGAGAGCCTGCCGGGCGCGCCGTCGATCGACACAGTCAAGACGATCGAGCCGTACAAGATCGAACTGGAAGGCGGCGGCGGCTCGACCGACGTTTCGGACATCAGCTGGGTGACGCCGACCGTCGGCCTGGGCACCGCCACCTTCGTTCCGGGCTCGGCTGGCCATAGCTGGCAGAACGTGGCCGCCGCCGGCTCGTCGATCGGCGTCAAGGGCGCCGTCAACGCCGCCAAGACCCTGGCCCTGACGGGCGCGGATCTCTTCTCCAACCCCGACGTGGTCAAGAAGGCCAAGGCCGAGCTGGACCAGCGTCGCGGTCCCAACTTCGCCTACAAGGCCATGCTGGGCGACCGTCCGCCGGCGCTGGACTACCGCAAGCCCGCCTCGGCGGGACGCGAATAACGATCGCTCCCCCCAGCGATCGTCAGCGGCCGGCGCCGACCTCCCAGGCGCCGGCCGCGCCCCCTTCGACGTCCATTGGAGTTCGACGTGATCCAGACCATCACCATCAGCCTCGAGCGCTTCGAAGCCCTCAAGTCCGCCCTGCCGGCGATCACGCGCGAACATCTCACCGACGTCTATGGGATCAGCGAGACGACCTGGACCAAGCTGCGCAAGGGTGAGCCGATCAAGCTCAAGACCTGGGAGCGGATCCAGGCGCGACTGGCGCGGCGGATACAGACAACGCCGCCGAACTTCGATACCGCGCGGTCCGAGGCCGCGTGACCGTCGCCGCCTAGACGACGACCTCCTGGCGCTCGTCCAGCCCTATGAAGCGCTTCGCGAGCGTCTGGCGGGGCTGAAAGTGGCGCTCGAAGCTGAGCGGCCGGCCACCGCGACACCGGATCGGCCAGCAGACGATCCGCCACCGACCGTTGAGCCGCCTTCCTCCGATGAGGTCGAGCCAGACCGACCGGCGGAGCACCCCTGACAGGATTTGATCCGGGCCTCGGGCCGGCACCGATGAAAAGGTCCCGAATCTGGGGTGACCTTGAGACCGCTAGTAGCGCGCGGCATGGTCCTCACCCGGCTCGGCGCGCAGGAACGCGACGCGGCCCTTCAGCGAGGGGTGGCCTTCCAGGTAGCCGCGCGTGCCCGCGTCGCCGGTGACGGTGTATCTCGATCGTAGCGAACGCGAATGGAAAGCCATCGATCTGTGCTTGCTGAGCAAGGCGCGCGGCGCGGGCGTCGGCGGCGCCCTGATCCAGGCGGTCCAGGAGGCCGCCGTCGAGGCGGGCGCTGACGCCTTGACCCTGTATGTCGAGAAGACCAATCACGGCGCCCGACGCCTCTATACGCGGATTGGCTTCGAGGCGGCGCCCTGCCCCTTCCCCACCCACATCCGGATGTGGTGGGGCGTCCCGGGCGCGAGCCGGTCCATGTGATACAGGCCCGACGTTGAAACGGCCGCCGTCCCGATTGGAGAGAGGAACCTGGCTTGCTTCTGGTCGTACGTGGCAGGCAGGCGATCGCGCATAGTCGGAGACACGCGCCAACGACAAGCAATCTCGCGCGAGGAAATCAGCTCTCGGCCCAACACACCGACTTGCTCAGCTGGATAGTCTCGGTGCAGCTGGCCATGACCGAGCAACCCGCCGACATCGCGCGGGAAACAATTGAGGTGCTGTTCGACCTCTCCGCGTCGAGCAGGGCAAGGGCCGCCACGCCCTTGCGGACGTCAGCGTCACAAAACTGGGGCCGAAATGTCGGATTTGACACCCCCCTTCGTCTACGGAGATGGGCGCGTTCGAAGGCTGGCCATGAATGGGTTGAAGCAAATTTTGCGTAAGGCCCGCGGAGCGGTCATCCGACGCGGCGTCCTGGCGCAGGACGCCGAGGATCTTGTCCAAGAAGCCTTCTTGCGGGTCGAGGCGTTCGGGCGGCGTGAGGGGGGCCCCGTCACCGAAGGCCGCGTCGTGGTGGCCGCGGTGAACTTGTCGATCGACGCGGCGCGGCGCCGGCGGGCCGCGCCCTTCATCGACCTCGACGACGCCGCGCAGCTGATCGCCGATGAAACGCCGGCTCCGGATGAGATTCTCCGCGCGCGCTCCAAGCTTCGTCACGCGGCCAAGGGACTGGAACGCTTGCCCGAACGTACGCGCAGACTTCTGCTGGCGCGCCGGATAGACGGACTCAGCTACGCCCGGATCGCGGAGAAGGAGGGCATGAGCGTCGCGGCGGTGGAAAAGCACGTCGCGCGCGCGACCCTTGAGCTGACGAAGTGGATGGACCAATGGTGACACCGAATGCATCGCGCCGCGACCGCGTTCGGGCGGAAGCCGCCGTCTGGTTGACGCGCATCCAGCGCGAGACCGGCGTGGAGGAGAGCCGCCAGGCCCTGCAGGACTGGCTGGCGCTGGATCCCGAGCACCGGGTCGCCTTCCAGCAGGTCACCGAAACCTGGGAGTTCCTGCCCGGCGCGGTGGCGCTGATGTCGCCACGGCGCTCAGCGCCCGTGCGCTCGAGCCGAGGTTCCGCCCATCGCCGCTCGGCGATCCGACCCGCGCTGATCGGACTGGGGCTGGCGGCCTGCGTGCTGGCGGCCGTCGGGGTCATCTCGATCAAGGGCGGGCCGGTCTATGTCACCGACGAGGGGCAGCATCGCGCCATGACCTTGGCGGACGGCTCACGCTTGACACTCAACACCGACAGCCGCGCCAAGGTGATCTATTCGGCGACCGAGCGCCGGATCCGCCTCGATCGCGGGGAGGCGGCGTTCGACGTCGCTCACGATCCGGCCCACCCGTTCGTCGTCATGGCCGGGACGACGGAAGTGCGTGCTCTGGGCACGGCCTTCGTGGTGCGACGGCAGGGCGATCGAGTCTCGGTGACTCTTGTGCGCGGTAAGGTGGAGGTCTCTGGCCGGGGCGCGGACCCGCGTGGCGCCAAGCGGGTGTTGGCGATCCTGACCCCAGGCCAGCGGCTGCAGGTGGCGCCGCAGGCGCAACCCCAGCTCGACACGCCCCCGATCGAGATCGTGACCGCCTGGGAGCAAGGCGAAGTGATCTTCGAAGGCGCCACCTTGGCCGAAGCCGCCAACGAGATGAATCGCTATGGACCTATCAAGGTCACGGTCAACGCCGATGTCTCGGACCTGAGGATTTCCGGCGTCTTTGCGACCAACCAGGCCGCCGAGTTCGCCGCCGCCGCGGCCCAGCTCCACGGGCTCAGGGTCGTGCGCCGGGAGGATGGCCTGGACCTGCGGCGATAGGCCCGGCCGCCGGCACGTCATGAAATCTTCATGTCGGATCGGCGCGAAGGCTTCGTTTCCCTTGTGAGGGTCCCGCAGGATCCTCGCCAGTCTTCAGGGGATCCAGATGCCTTTCAAACACGCCGCTTTCGCAAGCGCGGCCGTCTCGGTAGTGATGGCCGCCGGAGCGGCCCAAGCCCAGGCCCAGTACGCCTTCAACCTGCCCGGCCAGTCTCTCGAGCGTTCGCTGACTGCCGTCGGCCGTCAGACCCAGGTCAATGTGGTTTTCCGCCCCGAGCAGGTCAGCGGCAAGGCCGCCGAGCCCCTCAAAGGTCGCTTCACCGCCGACGCCGCACTGCGCCGACTGCTCGTCGGGTCGGGGCTGGACGTCCAAACGACGCCGGGCGGCTCCTATCTGCTCGTCGAGGCTCCCGCCCAACCCGCGCAGGCTGAGATCGCGGCGGTCGACGAGGTCGTGGTCGTGCTAGGCCGCGGACGCACGCGCCAGATGCAGACGCTCTCGAAGGCCGAACTGAACAAGCTGGCCCCGGGCACTTCACCTCTCGCGGCGCTGAACAAGCTGCCGGGCGTCAACTTCACATCATCCGACCCGTTCGGCGCCTATGAATGGGCCCAGCAGGTGACCATCCGCTCGTTCACCACCGACCAGATGGGCTACACCCTGGACGGTCTGCCACTGGGCAACATGCAGTACCGCAACAACAACGGCCTGAGCATCGGCCGCGCGCTGCTGACCGAGAACAACGGCGCCACCTCGCTTTCACAGGGCGGCGGCGCCCTTGGCACGGCCTCGACCAGCAATATCGGCGGCACGATCGATTTTACCTCCATCGACCCGACCGGTACGTTCGGCGTCGATATGGCCGGCACCTACGGCAGCGGGGGCACCTGGCGTGGGTTCGCCCGGCTTAACACGGGCAAATTGCCTGGCGGCGGCAGCCTCTACGCGGGCTATGCACGGCAGGACACCAAGAAGTGGAAGGCCGCTGGCGAGCAAAACATCAAGCAGATCAATGTGAAGTTCGTCCAGCCGCTGGGCGAAGCCGTGCATTCGACCACCTTCGTCGACTATGCCGACCGCCGCGAGGACGATTATGCTGACGTGTCCTTTGCCCTGGTCAATCGGCTGGGCTGGAACGTCGACACCATTAGCGACAACTTCGCCCTGGCCGAAACGCTCGCCACCGCCCTGCAGACTGGCGCCGCCGTTCCTAAGCCGTATCTCAACGCTGACGACGTCTACTACAACGGCGGCGGCGTGCGGCAGGACACCCTGGTCTATGAACGGCTCGACTACGACCTGACGCCGTCGCTGTCGGGTTCGACGACCGCCTACTATCACCGCGATCACGGCATCGGCACCTATGCGAGCCCCTACGATGCGACACCCGAGGCGTATGGCGGATCGTCGGTCTCGGTTTCAGCGCTGCGCTACGACATCGACCGCGCCGGCCTGATCAGCCGCCTGAGCTACACCTTGGGCGATCACAAGTTGGATGCCGGCGTCTGGTACGAGGACAACGACTTTCACCAAGCCGCCTATCTCTATGGCCTGACCAAGGGCGTTGCTCCGACCAATTTCCAGCGCTTCTACGACAATCCCTTCCGCACGCGCTGGGACTATCGCTTCACCACCAAGACCTACCAGTTCCATGTCGGTGACACTTGGTCGGTCACCGACGACCTGAAGGTCAACGCCGGCTTCAAGGCGCTGAACGTCACCAACGAAGCCAAGACGATCACCAGCAAAACGCCGATCAACGGCGCGATCAAGGCCAAGGACTACTTCTTGCCCTCGGCCGGGATCCTCTACCGCCTCGACGAGCGCAACGAGGTTTTCGCCGGCTTCACGCGCAACATGGCCGCCTTCGTGGCCTCCGCGTCCAGCGGCCCCTTCTCGACCACCCAGGCTGGCTTCGACTACATCCGCAAGGACCTGAAGCCCGAGAAGACCCGCACCCTGGAGGCCGGCTATCGCTATTCCGGGGACGGGCTGCAAGCCTCCGTGACCGCCTATGACGTCGCCTTCCAGAACCGCCTGCTGGCCACCTCGATCAGCGCCACGATCGTCGGCAACCAGAACGTCCTGCAGAATGTCGGCGGCGTGACCTCGCGCGGCGTGGAGACGGCGATTAATTGGCGCTTCGCGCCCGACTGGTCGCTGTTCGGCAGCTTCGCCTACAACGACGCCAAGTATGACAACGACGTCACGCCGCTCGGCGGCGCGGCGATCGCGACGAAGGGCAAGCGCGTCGTGGCCGCCCCGAAGACCGTCGGCGGCGCCGAACTGGCCTATGACAACGGCGCGGTCTGGTCGAAGATCACGGCCCACTATCAAGGCGAGCGCTTCTACACCTACCTGAACGACTCGCCGGTCAAGAGCTCGACCGTGTTCGATCTGGCCGCCGGCTATCGCGTCCCTCGGACGCGTGTCGAGGTGCTGCTGAACGTCACCAACCTGTTCGACAAGCGCTACTACTCGTCGGTCGGCACCAGCGGTTTCGTCAATGCCGACCCCACGGGCTCGTACACGACGCTGCAGCAAGGCGCGCCGCGCCAGGTGTTCGCCACCGTGCGGGTCAGCTTCTAGTCTGGACCGATCGCCGCCGAGGTCCTCCTCGGCGGCGGCGCCTTTCGAGCGAGATAATGATCGAGACCGCCATGAACCGTCGATCCCTGCTTTGCGGAGCGCTGGTCTCCGCCAGTTGCGCCGCTACCGCCCAGGCCAAGACAGGGGATTTCAAGTTCGTGTTCCTCAGCGACACGCACATCCAGCCCGAGGACGGGGCGGTCGAGGGCGTGCGTCGCTGCTTTGCCCAGGTGGCGGCCAGCGACGCCGATTTCGTGGTGCATGGCGGCGACCATGTGTTCGACGCCATGGAAGTGGGACGCGCCCGCGCCGACGCCCAGATGGCGCTCTATCGCGAGTCCGAGCGCCTGCTGGGTAAGCCCGTCCGTCACGTCCTGGGCAACCACGACTGTTTCGGGCTGTTCGAGAAGAGCGGGGTGGACCCGTCCGCGCCCGGCTACGGCAAGCGCTACTTCACCGACCAGTTCGGGCCGACCTATTACGGCTTCCACCACAAGGGCGTGCGGTTCCTTGTCCTGGACTCGATCGGCTTCAAGGGCCGCAACTACGAGGGCCGTATCGACGCCGAGCAGCTGACATGGCTACGTGGCGAGTTCGCGATCCTTTCGCCCTCGGATCCGGTGGTGGTCCTGACGCACATCCCGTTGGTGACCGCGCTGGAGTGCTACGAGCCCGAAGACTGGGCGGCCTCGCCCTATGACTGGACGCGGGTGATGAACGGCCGTGAGGTGATGCGACTGTTCCAAAACCGCAATGTGCTGGGGGTGCTGCAGGGCCATGGCCACGTATACGAGACCGTCGAGGTCGCCGGGGTGCGCTATATCTCCAGCGGCGCGGTCGCTGGCGCGGACTGGCGCGGCAGCTTCTTGGGCACGCCCGAGGGCTATCTGGAGGTGACCATCGCCAACGGTCGTCTCAATACCCAATTCAGAACCTATGGCTTCACGCCCCCACGCCGACGCGATGTGCCCCTTTGACGCGAAAGCCGCCGCTACGGGTTCGCCCTCGTCGCGGCTGAAAGGCGCCAGCTGCAGACATTGGCGCGACTCCACGTACTGGACATTCGGCACTCGGCCTGGAACGCCTGCGGCGCCCTTTCCTAGACGGGCGCTAGTGGCGTTTACTGCGCCGTCGGTGGCGAGGCGCGCTCCGAGCTACTGAGCGGCGCGACAACGAGCCAGATCGGTTGGAACCAACGGAGCGACCGGTAGAAGCCAGCGGTAGATGGCGGCTCGCTCCGGCTCTGCGGTGCGACTGAGGCGTCCGGCGCGCGCTTCTTCATAAGGCGACGGCCCGCGCGGACTGCGACGCAAGAACACGCCGACGATCCCGCGCGATAAGGCATATTCGTAGACCGTGTCGGGGCGCGACGGGTTGCCGAGCAAGAGCATGCTGGAGATATCGGCGTCCGCGGCGATCTGCGGCGCGCCGCCACGCTCGCCCGACGGTCTTTTTTCGGGATCGCGGCGCTGCAGGACGACGAGCTTTTGCCCGGCGTAACGCCAAACGTCGCCAACTTGCGGCGACGCCCTAGGATCGGCGCAGAGGCGCGGCGCGATGAAGGCTAGGCCATGACGGTCGCTCGTCACGCAGTACCAATCGGCGCTCCCACAATCCACAAGGGGGTATGAGGCCGTGGCCCGCCCGTCGATCGTCGGCGCTAGGACCTGCCGCTTGGCCGCTACATCCAGCCGATAGAACGCCCCGCCGTCGGCGCTGCTGCTCGCGAAGACGTAGACCTGTCGCTCGCTGGGCCCCAGGTCACGCGACCAAGCCGTTCCACCGCCAGTGATGGCGGTGAGGGCGAGTGACAGCGCCACGGCGCGGCGGAAAAGCTGATGGTTCGACATGCACTCAGATCCCAAATGGCCGATGGAGCGCATCGGCTTCTCTAAAAGTGCCAATAACCGTAGGCGGGCACGTTGGTCCCACCGTCGTGATACCAGCCCATGCCGTCAAAGGACGAGATCATCCTGCCGACAGTGTTGGCCCAAGACTCGTTCATGATTTTGTACTGCGAGGCGTCGAAGGCAGTGTAATACCGCGGCGTCGCTTCATATTGACCCGTTGCCGGATTGAGCACGGTGTACTGCTGCCCGCCGTTATCGAAGAAGGCCTGTGAAGTATAGTCGGCCATCTGGTGGCCCGCGGGCAAGGCATGCGCAATTTCGTGGGCGACGGTGAAGTCGATATTGGCCTGATCAGCGCCGACCAGCATGCTGCCGACGATTTCCACATGTCCCTTTTCGGAAAGGGATGTTGAAGAAAACGTCGTGGAGGCTTGCGCCGTGTTGTTCGGATTTGAGGCCTGGGCGACGATCTTGAAGTCCATGTTGTCCATCAGGGTCAACATCTCGGCGCCCGTGTAGTGGTTGCCTGACGGATCAGTACCGACTGTCTTGGTGCGGTCGCCCGATACCTGGCCGGCCAAGCCTAGGGCTAGGCGGCGATCCCCGCCTCGCGGGGCGCGGCATAGCTGGATTTCGCCTTGCGGCACATCGCGTCGTAGGCCGCGATCGTCGAGCGCAGCGGCTTGTCGATCTTGGCGAGGAACTCGGCCTGCTGCGCCGCCACGGTCGCGGCCAGTGCGTCGCGTACAGGCTTGACCTTGGCGTCGGCCCGATCGAAGTCGGGCCCGGTGACCAACTTGTAGGGCTGGCCATCCAGCTTGACCTGGCAGCGGACATAGCTGCCCTTGAAGCCTTCCTCGCCACCTATCAGGTCACAGGCGCCACCGACCCGGACTTCCGTCGAAAGCAGGTGTCCGGCCCTGTTGCGATAGCTGGAGATGTCGAGGACGAAGCGATCCATCATCGGCTTGAGGGAGAGGACATGGCCCCTGTCCTTGTCGAGCAGGAACAGGCTGTACAGGGTCATCAGCCGATACGACATGGCCGACAGCGATATGAAGGTCGCCGCGTCTTGCCTCAGGGACATGGAGAGGAGTTCCGCCGTCTTGGTGTCGGCGTGCTCCAGGAGGAAACGATTGGCTTTTCGCGAGGCGGCGGAAAGCGAGGCGTACTCGTAGAGATTCGCCACGACGCCCTCGGCGCTCGCCCTGAGCTGGTCCACGACCAGCTGTTCAAGCTGTTGCTTCAACTCCGCGCGGAAATAGGCCTCGAGTTCCTGGACGGCGCTCTCGATCCATCGCTTGACGTCCACGGTCGCCGGGTCGCCCAGGATCGACGCCATCGCCCTGCCACCGACATAGCTGACGGCCCCCTCCGCAAGGGCCAGCGCCACGAAGGAGGCCGAGGCGACAAGCGTGACGGGCTCGGCCCTGGCCACGGCGGGGCCCAAGAACAGGCATGGGACCGCCGCGATCGATCCGGCGAGTACGCGCCGCCTGGTAGCTTGCATCGCCATGTGGGCGCCCCCGCGTCGTGGCCGCAACTTAACCGCCCCGGTCCCGGTCCAGGCCAAGGATCTTCGAAAAAGGCCGACAATGCCGGCAAGAGACGCAGCTATCCAGTTTGAGGCCAGGGGCGACACTACAGCGAACTTATCGTAACGATGTTCGCTGAACTATGGTTGATAATGCTCGTATAGTCTGTATTTTCTGATCCCGCAATTCCCGGATGGCGCCGGGACGTGAGGCGGGGGCTTTCCATGAAGACGATCAAGCGCGGCGATCGCGCGTGCCATCTGCTGCCGGTAGCCTTGCTACTGGGCCTTTCTGGGTGCGCCACGGTGAAGACCAAGAGCGTTGAACCGGCCGAGCCAACGACGGGCCTGGTCTACTACCTGCCGGTCCGTAGCTTCGACATCGACGTGAAGTATGTCGTCACCAACTGCGCGGCCGACCCCGCCGGCAAGCCGGTGATGAGCTGGGAGGTGGAGCCCGTCGTGGCGGCCCAGCTCCTGGCGGATCGGCGCCGGGCCTTCTCGATCTACGATGGCCTAAATGGCCGGGCCTTGAAGGCCCTCAACTTCGAGATCACCGAATACGAAAACGGGACCTTGAAGGCGATCAACGCCACGGCCGACGACAGGACCGCCGAGACGGCCACGAATGTCGTCTCAGGCGCCTTGAAGATCGCGCTGGGCATGACGGGGACGGGGCTTTTCTCGGGGGGCAAAGCGCCGGCCAACAAGAACGTCTCCATCAGCGACCTCGATGGCAAGCCGGCGCACGACGACCCGATCATCGCCAAGGTTCGCACCGCGTGCGGCGACAAGTTCACCGACGCTCTGGTCTCGGTCCGGAAACTGAACTTGCAGATGGACGCGGCTTCGGAAGCCACCGAGGCCAAGTCAAAGCTGTCGGCCGCCGCCTCCAACGCCGAGAAGGCGGTGGTGGACGCCAGGGCGGGCGTGAAGGCGGCCAAGGAGACCGCAGGCGTGGAGGACCTCGCCCGGGCCAACGCGCAACTTGCCGACGCCGTGCAAAGGGCTATTGCCGCCCAAGCCAAGCTAGACGCCTTCCCCGCGAGCGCCCCGACCACGAGCCTGCAGGCGCGGGTCGCGGCCATCGTCCTGCGCGACCTCACGTTCAATGCGTCCACGAATTTCGTGCCAAACGAATACGAGTTCGCCAAGTCGTTCTCGATCATCTACCCGAAGGCCGCTCTGGACGACCTGGGCGTCAACGGCGCCCCTGACCTCGTCGCTACGGTGACCTTCGACCTGCAGTCCGCGAAGCAGGATTCCGTCGATAGCGGGCTCGCGGCCAAGAAGCTCGACCTGGCGGGCAAGTCCACGGACGGGATCTGGCTTCGCACGCCCGCCATGGGGCTGATGGCGGTCTGCGCCGGCTCGTGCGGCGGTGACCGGACCAAGCGGTTGAGCAAGCTCTTCTCGGTGCCGCAGTGGGGACAGGTCTCCGTCTTGCCGCTGAAGTCGATGGCGTTCTCCAAGAGCACGATCAAGCTGACCGTGGCTCCCGACGGCGCGGTGACGAGCCTGTTCTTCGACACCACCGCGCCGGCCGAGCGGGCAAGCGGCGCGTTCGCGACCGCCGGCCAGTCCTACCTCGACTACGTCGGGGCGCGCCGAGACTTGAAGGCCAAGCTGGCCGCCGCGAAGTCGCAGTCCGAGAAGGACGAGATCCAGCAGCAGATCGACGTGGTCGACCTGCAGGCCAAGCTGGCGACGGCCAAGGCCGACGTCACCGGTGACCAGAAGCGTCGCCTGGACGACCTCGACTTCCAGATCCAGGAAATCCAGAAGCAACAGAAGCTGCTGGAGGAAAGCAAGAAGCTGGAGACGATGCGCAACGGCGCGGTCGCGACGACGCCATGATCGACCGGTGGCCTCGCCCGGTCGTGGCTGTCGCGCTGTTGGCGCTGGTGGTCGCGTCCGCGCCAGCGCGCGCTGCCGACGGCTCGCGGGCTGGCGATGGCAAGTTGCCGCCCCGGCTCGATGCGGCCCTTCCCGACGGCAACCTCCGCCGGGTGCTGGAGCGCATGGGCGCCGCGGATCGGCAGGCTGTCCTGGATCGCAGCGCCGTGGCGCTAAGGCGCCTCCAACTGGAAGGTGGCCAGGCGACGGAGTTTCCCACGCAACTCGACGAGGCCGCCAGGGATGTCCTGACCGTCGAGGCCGCGCGGCAACTCGCCGAGGAGCAACCCACCTTCCTGGCCAGGCTTCGCGAGCGGCTCAAGTTGCAGGGAAGCGTGGCCTTGCCGCGCATCGTCGACGTCCAAGGCCAGAAGGCCTTCGCCAAGCCCGCGGGCGTCGAACAGCTTCTCGATCGCGCACGCAAGGCGCTGGAGACCTCGCCCTATATCTACCGGCCGCGTCCCCCCAAGGACGAGGGGCCAGTCGATCCGTTCAATCGCCAAACCGACAAGGTGGCGCGAAGCGCCTTCAGGAACGTGGTGGGCCTGGCCAAGCGCAACGGCTCTGGCGTCGTGGAGCTTTATTGCTCGGGATTGCTGATCACGCCCGGCACGGTGGTGACGGCCGCGCACTGCGTCGTCGGGCCGGAAGCGCCAGCGAAGGACACCGACATCATCGTCCTCACGCAATTTACCAACGGGACCCAGACGGTCGTGCGGTCGGGCGAGCCAAGCCCGTTCACGAAGGTCAGCTTCCATTCGGTGAAGGCGTCGAGGATCCATGGCCAGCTCGACCGAAACGGGGATGTCTGGAAGAACGACCTAGCGGTCATCCAGCTCAGCCAGCCCATGGACGCCAGCAATTTCGCCGCCAAGGCCAGTGGGCTGCCAAAGCCCGTCGTGATGACCGCGGCCGGCTGGGGCGAGACCGACGCCATGCCAGTCAACGGCGTCGCCCTGGAAGTCACGACCATTCGCTTGATGAACGGCGTGGCGGTGACCCCAGTGCCCCCCAGCCTCCTATCCTGGGAAGCCAGCAGGACGGATGGCGCGGGCATCTGTCGAGGAGACTCTGGCGGGCCGATCTTCGCTGGCGCCCCGGACGGGATCACCTCGAGCAACTTCAAGCTCGTCGGCTTGGTCGCCGCGGGCGATACCGATTGCCGGTCCGGCAGCCAGCTCATCACGGACCTGACCAACGCCGCCAACCGCGCCTTCGTCTGTGAAAACGCGGCCGGCGCGGCCTTCTGTGCTTGAGGCCGCGCCATGAACACGTCGTCGCCTAGTCCTGGGCGATCTCCTGTAGGAACCAGGCGCGGCGCTCGACCTCGTTGGTCCAGGCGTCCAGCGCGCCGGAAGTGGCGTTGTCGCCGGCCGCGTCCGCCAAGGCCTTCAACTCCTTGAGGGCGGCGACCATGGCCAAGTTGTCGCCGTGCAGTTCCCGCAGCATCGCGATGGCGGGGACGCGGGCCTTGTCGTTGTCGACCAGACGCTGACGGCGATGAATCTCGCCGATCGAGCGCAGGGGCGACGCGCCGAGCTTTCGCGCGCGCTCGGCGATCTCGTCGGTGCGGGCGAAGATCTCGCCGGCCTGCTCGTCCAGCAACAGGTGGTAGTCGCGGAACTGCGGGCCCGACACCTACCAATGGAAGTTCTTGGCCTTCGGTCTGCGGCTGCGCCGCCGCAACGGCGGCAACGTCGTCGTCCTGAGCCCTCAGCAGCTGGAACAGGCGCTTCAGATCGCGCTCTTCTTCTTCCAGCTGCAGCAGCGGTTCCGGGATCAGACAGCCAGAAGCTTCCGGCCCGCGCGGACGATCATTGGCCGGCTCAGCGCCAACTATCCGATGCCTTGGACCATCGAGCTGACCGAAGACAATCGGTTCTCGATCTCGGGCAATGCGGCAGGCCCCCAAGTGGACGCCGCCTATGAGCGGCAAGAGCAGATCAACAACCGCCTGGGCGGGCGCGTGGTCGCGCTCTATCTCGCGGCAGGCGCGGAAGCACCCGCCGACTTGACGGCGGCGATGGCGGCCGCCGGGTTCGATCCCCTGGTGGTCGCCATGGACACGGCCGACGCCTACAATGGCTTGGTCGCCGAGGTCGAAGCCCTGGGCCTGTGGGACCCCGCGCCAAGGCCGGACGGCGCGCCCGTCCTGATGGTCATGCCGTTCGGATTCCGCTGGATCGCCTCCGGCGCAGACTTCAACGCTTGGCTTCCCGAGGTAGAAGAGATAGAGGATCGCCTGATCCCGATGCTGCCCTTGACCCTGTTCTATTCCTGGCAGATGGACCGGCCGACGCATGTCTGCCGCGACTTCATCCGCAAGGCCTTAGACGAAGCGGCGGCGATCCTCGACGCCAGCGGCGAGATCGCGCTGACCATCGACTCCGACACTCAGGGCGAACCGGGTACGCCGCCGATCACCGACACCATCCTGAAGAAGATTCGCCTCTGCGATATTTTCCTGGCCGACATGACCTTCGTCGCCCAGGCCGGCGAGAAGCTGATCCCAAACCCCAACGTCATGGGCGAGTACGGATATGCCCTGCATGCCAAGGGAACGCCGCGCATTCTGCTGGTGATGATCGGGACCAACAGGACCCAGATAGGTCGCGACCATCCATGCCTGGATCGCGACCAGCAGCACGACGTGGGTGAGCAGGGTGAAACTCACGAACCATCGCCCCTCCCGGGTGATGCGAGGCTCCTGACGGGCGAGGCCGAGATCGGTGAAGGCCAGCAGCCCCGCCAGGACAGCGGGGAGGGCCAGGATGATCATCGGCCTGAACGGCTTGGGCCCGGCGAAGACCGCGGCGACGTCTCCGGCCTCTCGCCATCGCCAAGCCAGGGCGGCGATGGAGAGGGCGAAAGAGGCGAGCACGATCAGCAGCGCGACGAGCTTCAGCGATCTGTTCATTCGACGCCTCCTGGCGTTCGACGGTTCAGGATTTGGCCCCTTTGGCGGCGCGGTCGGAGACCTCGTCCCTGGCCCCGGTTCCGATGCTCAGCGACTCGGCGAACGACAGCAGCGCGTCCTCGAGCACCGAAAGCTTCAGGTGATAGGTGATGGTGTTGGCCTGTTTGACCGGCTCGACCAAGTCGGCCTCGCGCAGCACGGCGAAGTGCGCCGACAGCGTCGGCTTGGCGATCGAGAAGTGCCCCGCCAGTTCGCCGGCCGTCATCGGCCGCTCACGCAGCAACTGCAGCACCCGGCGGCGGGTGGGGTCCGAAAGCGCCTTGAAGATCGAGTTCATATTTGATGTTTAGCTAATTAGCAAATTATCGTCTATCTGAAATTTTCAGGGAGCGACGCCATGGACCGCCGTCTGACCATCATGATCGGGAGCTTGACGGCCCTGATGACCATGGGAGCCGCGATCGTCACCGCGGATCGGCCGGTGGAACACTTGCCGACCCTGGTCGGTCATCTCGGCGCTGGACGACGGCCGCTGCCCATCGAGGCCCTGCTGGCCGCGCCCGCCGGCCTGTTGTTGAACCTGCTCTTCGTGGCGCTGCGCCAACCGACGGGCGACTCTGAAAGCGCTGTACAGCGCCGACGCTGGAGCGCCACGCTGCTGGCCGGAATAGCGGGGCTGTTCGCGGCGCTCGAGGCCATGGAAATCGGCGTGATCTACGGCTGGTTCCCGCTGGGCGAAGCCGCGCCGCGCCTGCTCCTAGCCGCCGCCGCGATCTGGATGGCCATGGCCGCCAACAGCGCCGCCAAGCTGATCGTGCTGGGCCGCGGCGATGCGCCAGCCTCGCCAAAGCGGCTCGCCTTGAACCGTTTCGGAGCCTTGATCGGCCTGGTGATCGGAGTTGCGCTGGTCCCGATCAGTCTTTGGACACCGCTTTCACAGGCCCTCATGGCTTGGCTGCTTGCGCCCCTGACGTTGGGCCTCGTCTTTGCTGGTAAGGCCGTAATCACCGCGCTTGATTCCAAGGCGGGCGGATAAGATCAACAGTCTCACGACAACGCCCACATCCACGTTGCCCTTGCCCACGGTGGGTCCGATTTCCGGCAGCGCCGCGCCAATAGCTGACGTTGGGTGAATGGCCAGACCATGGACATTCTAGCCGCGAAATCGCTCGATCAGGATGTCGCCGCCGTTCGCGGACTTGGCGCTAGCCATCCTAGCCACCGCCAGAGATAACAAGGTTCTCGAGAGACGCGCGAGATCCATATGATCGCAATCCATCCCGCCGCGGAGGATCGGCGCCGCATACCGCGTGGACGCGGACGCATGGCGATGATTCCCGCGGGCATATTGATCTCATTGCTGAGCTGCGGAGCGACCGCCCAAGGCGCGGCCGCGATTGTTGATGTGCGTGGACGCTCTTTGGGGGACGCCCTCGCGGAGCTGGCTCGCGAGAATGGCGTCGACATCCTCTACACCGCGGACCTTGTTCAAGGACATCAAAGCCAGGCGATCAAGGGGCGTCTCTCCGGAGAGCAGGCTCTGGCTCGATTGCTGGCCGGGTCGGGGATCGATTATCGGCTGACACCCGACGGCGTCTTCGTCCTGTTCGCTACGCCGACGCGCGTCGTGGACTCCGGCGACGGCGCGATATCGGAGGTGCTGGTCATCGGGCGGCGGACCCAGAACACCGACATCCGCCGCACGGAGAATGACATCCAGCCCTACAACGTCATCGGCCCGCGCGAACTGGCGGTCGCGCCGCATGACGACCTGGGCCAGTATTTCCGCGATCGGCTGTCGGCGAATGGACAGTTGGTATCGCCCTATCAGGACGTACGCGCCGGGGCTTCGAACAATTCGAGCCTGGATCTGCATGGCCTAGGATCGCAACGAACCCTCGTCCTGGTCGATGGCCGTCGCCTGCCGGCCCTGCCGACCCAGAGCTACGGCTTCAGTCAGTCCGATCTCAACGCGATCCCGCTGGGCGCGATCGAGCGTATCGAGAGCCTGACCGGCACCATCGGCGGCGTTCACGGCCCTTCGGCGATCGGCGGCGTGGTCAATGTTGTGTTGAAGCGCGACTACAGCGGCGCCGAGGTGGCCCTCGAGTCCGGCGTCTCCAGCCGCGGCGACGCGGGCCATTTCAGGGTCGAGGGGCGCGCCGGGTTCACCCCCAACGACGGTCGCACCCATGTGCTGATCGCCGGCTCATACGCAGCCGCGGAGCGCTTCGCGGTGGGGCAGCGCGACTACGCCCTGCGTTCCAAACAGTATCGGAACGTCAACGACCCGAAACGCTTCTATCTGGGCGGTCAGCCGATCGGCGGCGTCCTGATCGGCTCGATCTTTGGCGACGCGCTGAAATTCACACCGAGCCTGGGCGGCGCGTCGCTAGGCTCGGTCTTCACTCATCTGCCGCTCGATTTTCAAGGCGACCGCGCCACGCTCGCGACAACGCTGGCCGGTAACGCGGGCAGGCAACTCGACACGCCCGCCGAGGGCCTGGGGGGCGAGGACACCTCGCTCGTCTCGACCCCGCGAACGCGGTCCATCCTCTTCAACGCCAGGCACCGCGCGTCCGACAGGGTCGAGGCCTTCATCGACGCGCTCTATCTGGACAACCGGGCCGAGGCGCGGCTGCCGCGCTATTTTCAGGGCACGCTCGGCGCGTCGCCCCTCAACCCGTTCACCAACGCGCTGAACATCCTCGTCCCCCTGCCCGATCTAGTTCAGGACCGGATCAGCAGGACGTCAGCCTATCGTGTCACTGCGGGCGGGATTGTGCGCCTCCCTGGCCACTGGCAGGCCTCCGCCGACTACACGGTTGGCCGCGCCGCGCTGAAGACCCAGTCTCAAAGCCGCGACGTGGGTTCCGACTACCTGGGATGGGGCGTCGTGGGGCGGAACGGGCAACCGGCGCTGACGCCCTTTGGCGACTACGCGACGCTGCAGGCGGGGCTTCGCAGCTATCTCGTGAACACCTCGTCCCGCCTGCGGCTGACCAACAGGCTCTACGACGCGACCGTGCGTGCGGCCGGCCCGGTTCTCTCGCTGCCTGGAGGACCGCTGACCCTCACCCTGATGGGCGAGTTTCGGCGTGAACACATTCCCGAAGCCGAAAGCATGGCGCAGAGCACCTTCGGCAAATCCAGTACGCTGACCTACGATCGCGCTCAGGACGTGCGCACGGGCTACGCCGAGCTACGTGCGCCGCTTGTCCCGACCGACGCCCGCTTCATTCCCATCCGCGGCCTGGAGTTGCAGCTCGCCGGGCGGCGCGACGACGTCAGGATGACCGTGCCGGACAACCGGGCCGTCGCCGCCCGGGCCACGCGGCCTTTCACCGCGCGCCGCCGCGCCGATGTCTACACCGTCGGCGCCCGGGTCTTGCCGAGGTCGTGGCTGATGCTGCGCGCCAGCCTGGCGACAGGCCAGACGCCGCCCGCCCTGCAGTATCTTCAAGAGCGGACGGTGCCGGTCTTTTCCAACCTGCTCGATCCGCAGCGGGGCAACCGCCCCGCCATCTCCGAGGGCGCGGTCATCGAGATTCGAGAGGGATCGCACAGGATCCGCGCCGAAGAGGGCCGGACGATATCCGGCGGCCTGGTGCTCAATCCGACAGGGGGTGGGCCGCGCCTGTCGATCGATGTTTCCCGGATCGAGATCCGCGACGAGATCGTCAAGTTCACCGGATCCAATCTGTTTGGACAGGGCTCACCCTATTCCGAGCGGGTCGACCGCGAACCGCTCACGGACGCCGACGCGGTCCTCGGCTTCACCGCCGGCCGGATCACGGCCTTCTATACGGGGTATGGAAATGACGGCCGCACGACCGCTCAGACGGTGGACTACGACCTCGACTGGACGCTTCCCGCCACGGCCCACGGACAGGGACGGCTGTATGGCGCGGCGACCTGGCAGCCGGTTCTGAAATCGAAGGTCAAGAAGGACGGGCCCTGGCTGGGACGCGCTGGCCTGCGAGACGCGCCTCCCCGGTGGAAGGGAAATGCGGGCCTGACCTGGACGCGCGACAAGCTCACGGTTGACCTCAACGTCCAGTACGTCGGCGGCGCCAGAACCCTGTGGTCCCCCGTCTATCCCGCCATCGGCGATGTCGCGCTCGCCCAGGGCTCGAACCGTCTGAAATCCCAGACTTACATCGACCTGACGGCCCGCCGTCGATTCACTCCGCCCGCCAACTCGCCCATCCAGGCGTTCGACGTGCGATTGGGCGTCCAGAACCTGTTTGACACCAGCCCCCCGATCATCGCCGACGTCACTCAGATGGGCTATGACTACCATGGCGATCCGCGGCGCCGCCGCTTCGGACTCCTGCTCGCCGCCCGTTTTTGACCGGCGGCCTGGCAAGCCTGTCTCGCCTTGTCCACCACGTGAGGGTTCCCCCGAAGCCTGCGTTCCCCCTCCTAGGCGCGGTCGGTTCCGCGCCGTACTGGAGGACAGCAGGTGCGCAAGCTCGCCCCGGTCGCCTTGGCGGCCTTCATCCTTTCGGCCTCGGCCATGGGCGCGACCGCCCACGCCCAGGTCAAACCCTTCCCTGCGGATTTCAAGGTCCAGGACATTGCGACCAATGGCGCGACGATCCACGTCCGCGTGGGCGGCAAGGGCCCGGCCGTCGTGTTGCTGCACGGCTATGGCGAGACCGGCGACATGTGGGAGCCGATGGCCGTCGAGCTGGCCAAGACCCACACCGTGATCGTGCCCGATCTGCGGGGCCTTGGGCTGTCGTCCAAGCCGGCCTCGGGCGGTTACGACAAGAAGAACCAGGGCCAAGACGTGGCCGGCGTCCTCGACGCCCTGAAGGTCGGCCAGGTCGATCTGGTCACCCACGATATCGGCAACATGGTCGGCTACGCCTTCGCCGCGGAACACCGCGACCGCGTCCGCCGCTTCGTGCTGATCGACGCGCCCCTGCCCGGCGTCGGTCCGTGGGAAGATGTCCTGAAGAACCCGCTGCTGTGGCACTTCCGGTTCGGCGGACCGGACATGGAGCGTTTGGTCGCCGGGCGCGAGCGTATCTATCTCGATCGCTTCTGGAACGAGTTCTCAGCCACACCGTCCCGCTTTACCGAGGCCTCGCGCGAGCACTACGCCAAGCTCTACGCCCTGCCCGGCGCCATGCACGGCGGCTTCTCGCAATTCGCCGCCTTCGACCGAGACGCCGTCGATAACAAGGCCTTCATGGCGCAGGGCAAGCTGACCATGCCGGTGCTGGCCCTGGGCGGCGAAAAATCGTTCGGGCCGATGATGGCCACAGTGATGCGCTTCGCCGCCAGCAACGTCACCGAGGGCGTGGTGCCCGACTCCGGCCACTGGATCATGGAAGAGAACCCCAAGGCGACCGTGGCGATGGTCCGCGATTTCCTGGACGCCAAGCCATGAGCCGCCGCTTCGCGATAGCCCTTGTCGCGCTGATCATCGGGGGCGGCGCCGCATCGGCCCAGGAGCGTCAGGTTCGCCTCACTCCCACGGATATCCAGGCCCTCGCTCAAGGCGGCGCCACGGCCGGCACCTCCGGGGTCAGCGGCATCCGCACGACGGTCCTGTACGGCGACCCCACCAAGCCGGGCCCCTACACGATCGCGCTACGCGTGCCGCCCAACATGCGCATCGCCGCCCACAGCCATCGCGACAACCGCACGGCCATCGTCGTCGGCGGTCTGTGGCGCTTCGGCTATGGCCGCACGGCCAAGGGCGCGCTGGTGAAGACGCTCCCGCCCGGCAGCTTCTACAGCGAGCCGGCGGGGGTCGATCACTTCGCCATGACCGGCCCCGAAGGCGCCAGCGTCTATATCTCCGGCTTCGGGCCCACCAGCACCGACTATGTCGAGGCGGCCGACGCGCCTAAGCCCTAAGCCCTAAGCCTCTTCGAAGATCTCGCCGAAGAATGGGAGCAAGGCCACCGGCCCTGCTCCCCTTTTCGTATCGCTAGTGACCCACGGCGCGCAGGACGATGTCCGCGAAGTCCTCGGCGGTTGCTTTGCGGTTCCAGTCGCGCTGCAGCTCGCAGGCCACCTGGATCCAGCTGACCGGCTTGCCGCCCGCCTGGACGATGCGATCGATGCCAGCGCGGTGCGCCAGCTCGGAGGTGCCGCCCACCGCGTCCACAACCGCGAAAACGTCATAGCCTTTGGCCAGGGCGTCGAGGGCCGGGAAGGCCAGGCAGACCTCGGTCCACAGGGCGACCATGATCAGCTTCTTGCGGCCGGTCGCCTTCACGGCGGCGACGAAATCGTCATCCTCCCAGGCGTTGATGGCGGTGCGATCGATCGGCTCGGCCTCCGTCAGCACGTCGGTGATCGGCCTGATCGTCGGCGAATTGAGGCCGGTGGCCACGTTCACGGTGCTGAGCACGACGGGAAGCTCGTAGAGCCGCGCGGTCCTGGCCAGGTTGACCACGTTGGCGATCAGCAGGCGCTTTTCCATCGTGACGATGGACGACACCTGCACGGGCTGGAAATCGATGATCAGCAGGGCGGCGTTCTGCGGCGTCAGCAGATGATCGGCCACGGGGTCGCGGATGATCTGGGGCGATGTCATGTCGGTCCTCGCTCTTGGGGTTTCGAGCGACGGGAGCAGTCGACAGGCACAAGCCTATCGAGCGCGCGCCGCTCTATGAGGGAGAACGTCGATTTTCCAAAAATCCTCAATGAAAAGAGGGTCTAGCGCCGCGCGGAGACCAGCTCGTAGGTGTCCGCGTCACGGGCGATCATGCGCACCGGCAGGACCTCGGAGACCGAGCGCCCGAAGCGCTTTATATCGCCTGTCTTGAAGACTCCGGTGATGCGCAAGGCCGCGACCTTGGGATCTCGGATGACGATCTGGGCCCGTGTGTAGCGGTTCAACAGCTGGACCGCTTCGGACAACGGCTGGTCACGAAACTCGACCACACCCTGCTTCCAGGCCAGCGCTTCGTTCAAATCCGTTCGCGTCACCCTGCCGGCGGCGTTCTTCGGCGCGGAGAAGGCCTCGCTAGGCTTAAGCGTGACCGGCGGCGGACCGGCCGAGCGCGCATGGGCCATGCCAACCGACACGCTGCCTTCGGCCAGCACCACTCGCAGTTCCTCCGCTTCCAGTTTTACGTCGAACTGGGTGCCGAGCGCCGTGATGAGCCGCTCCCCGGCCTCCACGGCGAAAGGATGCTCGCGATCATGCGCGACGTCGAAAAAGGCATGGCCGTTCAGGAGGCGGATATCGCGGCGGTCCTTTGTGAACGCCACGTCCACGGCGGTGTCCGCATCGAGGGTGAGACGCGTCCCATCCGGCAGGTCGACGATGGATTTCTGGTTCTGGCCCGTCGCGTAGTCTGCGCGCCCGAACGCGGCGAGCGACGGCGCGCCAGCCGTCGCGAACTGGGTCGGCGCGGTGGCCGGCGCGAACCACTCCTGGCGAACGCCGGCGAACAGCCCCGCCGCGACGATCGCAGCCGCTATGGAGGCGGCGATGAGCCAAGGCCGGAGGGGCTTGGTCACCGGCTCGGGTCCGGCCCGTCGCGCCGCGCGCGCCAAGGCGGCGATCAGATCGTTCTTCTCGGCGTCGCCGAAGACCTCCCAAACCCGGTGCGCCTGGGCCCAGGCCTTGCGATTGTCTTCGCTTTCCTCCAGCCAGGCGGCGAACTGCTCGCGCTGAGGCGATCGGTCGAGGTCCTCGCAAGCAAGCCATTGCGCGGCGGCCTGAGCAGGCGTGAAGGCGTCGCGGCTCATCGGGCGCCTCCCACATGGGCCGTCAGGTGCTCGATGGCGCGAACCATGTGCTTCTCCACGGCGCTGACCGACAGGCCCAGCTGCTTGGCGATCGCTAGGTGACGGAGACCGTCGATCCGCCGAAGCAGGAAGATCGTCCGCGTACGTTCGGGCATGGTCATCAGGGCGGCGGCGGCGGCGTTCAAGGCTTGTTTGCCGGCATAGATGCGCGCGGGGTCAAAATCTTGTTCGCCGCAAAGCTCTGGATCCAGCGCCACGTGCTCGTCGGCGCGTCTGACAGTGCGCCGACGGTACCGGTCGGCCAGGACGCTGGCGGCGATCTGGAAGATGTAGGCGCTGGCGTGATCGGCGTTGTCGGGGGTGCCCCGCACGGTCAGGCGCAGGAAAACCTCCTGCACCAAGTCCTCCACCTCGCCCGCATTGCGGATCCGTCGACGGAAATAGGAAGCCAAGGGCCCGCGCATCGCCGCCGCCTGCCGGGCGAAAGCGTCCGCGCGCGCGGCGGCGTCCGAAGCATCCCTCATGGCCCCCTCTCGCGCCATTCCCATCAGAGACTCCGCCGTCTGTCCAACGCGCCCAAGGACTCGTCGTCAGAAAGGCAGAACGCAGCGTGGCCGCAACTCCTCATCACATTGTTGAAGCGCGGTGAGGAAATTCCAGCGCGATGCGTTCGATCGGGTGAAGGACGCCAGGATAGATGCGCAGGGAGAGCGCCGATGACCGTCGCCGAAGCTGTTTCCGACACGGCCAAAACCAGAGCGCCGGAGCTTGCGCCGTGGCAGGAGCGCAAGGTGTTGCATCACCTCGACGAACACCTGTGCCGAGCGATCCGGCTGAAGGAGCTCGCGAGCCTGGCGGGTCTGAGCCCTGGACAGTTCGCGCGGCGCTTCAAGAGCAGTTTTGGCCTCGCGCCGCGCCAATATCTGACCCGCACCCGGCTCGACCACGCCAAGGTTCTGATGCGGCAGACCCAGGCTTCACTCTGCGAAATCGCGTTGAGTAGCGGATTTTCTGATCAGGCCCATATGTCCCGTGTGTTCCACGCCTTCGTCGGCGACACGCCCTGTCGTTGGCGTCGAGCAAACGCCGCCTTGCACCGGCGGCCCGATCCGCGGCCGGCGCGACTGATCAGCCTGACCCCTTGATCGAAAGGCTCCACCATGACCTTGAGCAAGCTTCTGCCCGGCAAGCTGGGATTTGGCGCGGCGCCGCTGGGCAACATGTTTCGCGACATTCCCATCGACGAGGCCTTGGGAACGGTCGAAGCCGCTTGGGCCGACGGCATCCGCTATTTCGACAACGCGCCCTTCTACGGGGCCGGTCTGGCCGAACTGCGCATGGGCGAGGCTCTGGCGGGCAAGCCCCGCGACCAGCACGTCATCAGCACGAAGGTCGGCCGGATCGTTCTGGATGACGTCGGTTCCGCCGAGGATCGCGACTTCGGCGAGAAGAGCGGCGTCTTTCAGCATGGCCGGCCCAACAAGATCGTGAACGACTATTCCGAGGACGCGACCTATCGATCGAGGACAGCCTGAAGCGGCTGCGCACCGATCGGATCGAACTGGTCTTCGTTCACGACTTGGCGCAGGACTTTTACGGCGACGAATGGCTGGGCGTTTTCGAGACTGCACGCCGGGGCGCCTTCAAGGCGCTCGACCGCCTGCGCGACGAAGGGGTGATCGAGGGCTGGGGCCTGGGGGTCAATCGGGTTGAGCCGATCGAGCTGCTGCTGGGCCAGGAAGAGCCTCGCCCGAACGTCTTCCTGCTGGCGGGCCGTTACACCCTGCTCGACCACGACAGCGCGCTACAGCGAGTGACGCCCATGGTCGCCGAGCGCGGCCTGGGGATCGTCGTCGGCGGCCCCTACAGCTCAGGCGCCCTGGTCGGCGGCCCCCACTTCGAATACGCCCCGGCCACTCCGGCGATCCTCGACAAGGTCGCCCGCATCAAGGCCATCGCCGGTCACCACGGCGTCAGCATGAAGGCCGCGGGCCTGCAGTTCGCCCTGGCCAACCCGGCCGTCGCGGCCGTCATTCCTGGCGCGAGCCGCCCCAGCCGCATCGCCGAAGACCGCGCCGGCCTGGACGCCGTCATTCCCGCCGACTTCTGGTGCGAGCTGCGGCAGGCTGGCCTAGTCAGCCCGGCCGCGCCCCTGCCGCTCGACGCCTGAGGTTCGTGTTGAAGCTCTCCGGGGCGTAAACGTTAGCCCCCCTATAGTCGTCCATGTGTCAAAAATCACCGAAAGGCAGTCGCGCATTTTCGAGTCTGATCGCGCGCTTTTGGAGTCAGTCGCGGCTTATGGAGTCAGGCTTCACGCTGGGATCACTGAGTCCGACGGTCGCGACTTAAAGAGTCAGTGACAGACCGCGTTTATTCCGTCCGGTCGGAAATCATTTTCGGTCCCGTCGGCCATGGCGGCGGACGGGAATAAAGGGGGGCGCAGCGGCGTCTGCTTGAGGGTCGTCGTGACCTTTGGAGACATCTCATGCCTAAACTTGAACTATCCGCCGCTTTCGTCGCCCTGGCGCTGCTGGCCGCCAGCCCCGCCCTGGCGCAAGATCGGGCCCCGATCCGCGTCGTCGAGACCGCCAAGGGCGCCGCGCTGGCCGACCCGGCCGGCATGAGCCTCTATGTGTTCGACAAGGACGCTTCTGGCCGCTCCAACTGCGCCGAGGCTTGCGCCCAGAACTGGCCGCCGCTGCTGGCCAAGGCCGACGCCATGGCCGACGGCGCCTACGGTTTGGTGACGCGCGAGGACGGGTCCCTGCAATGGGCGTTCAACGGGCGCCCCCTTTATCGCTGGATCAAGGACCAGAAGCCCGGCGACATCAGCGGCGACGGCTTCCTGGCCAACAGCTGGCATCTTGCCGTCGCCAAACCCTAAAAAAAAACGCGGCGGTTCAGGAATAAAGCCCTCGCGCCGACGTCCATCCAGGAGGTCCACCGGGCAAGGCGCATGACAACCATGACTTCGACACGCTTGGCGCAGTCGCCCTCCCGGGCGGCGGCGCGACCCTGGGCCTCTGGGCGCGGAGCCTTCGCCGCTCCGTCCTGACCACCTGACGCTCGCTCCGGCGAGTTCCTCTCGTCCCTACACCAACGGACGCCCGCGACGCCTCGCGGGCGGGCGCCCGTCCGTGTCCGCAATCCAAGAAAAGGGTCTTCCCCATGCCTCTCGTCCCGAAACCTGCTCAAGCTCGCCGCCTGGCCCTGATCGCCAGTCTGTTCGGCGCCGGTCTGGCGCTCGCCTCCGCCGCCCAAGCCCAGGCGGTGGCCGACGCGGTCGGCGACTTCATTCCCAGCTACACCGGCCCCAAGGGCGCGGACCTGGACGTGGTCGCCATGCAGGCGACCTATAACGGGGCGACCTTTCGCCTCGACGCCACGACCAATGGCGCGATCGGCCAGACCACCGGCGGCGTCTATGTCTGGGGCTTCAATCGCGGCAAGGGCACGGCGCGCTTTGGGGCTATCGCCTCGAACGTCCTCTTCGACTCGGTGATCATCGTCGATCCCAAGGGCGTGACCACCGTGCGCGACTTGGTCACCGGCGTGGCCACCGTCCTGCCGGCCGGAGCGGTGACCGTCTCGGGCAACACGCTCAGCGTCGTGATGCCGGCCTCGCTGCTGACCCCGCAGGGCCTGAAGACCGCGCAGTTCCTGGCCAACCTCTGGCCGCGCAGCGGCCTGGTCGGCAACGAAACCATCTCGGACTTCGCGCCCGACAACGCCGACGCCCGTGTGGTGCTTGACTTCCCCACCCCTGAGGAAGCTTCGGTCCAGACCGAGGTGGTCATCGACGGGGCCTCGGCCCGCTTCGACCAGATCCAGTCGCGATTGGCGGGGCGGCGCGAGAGCGAGGCGCGGTTCAGCGGCTTCCTGGCGGCCGGGGCCCGGTTCGGCGATCACGGCCTGGGAGACTCTCTGGCGGGCGATCAGACGACGACGATCGCCAGCGGCGGCGTCGACTACGCCATAACGCCCGACCTTGTCGTCGGGGCTGCCTTCTCGGCCGACAAGACCGACACCGACCTGTCGCTGGGCGGCAAGCTGAAGACCAAGAGCTATTCGCCGGCGCTCTATGCCGGCTGGCGTTCGGGCCCGTTCCATCTGGACGGCTACGCCGCCTACACCAGCATCGACTACGACTCGCGCCGCATCCTGCCGATCGGCGACAGCGCCTTGGCGGCCACCGCCAGTCCCGACGGCAAGGCCTATACCTTCGCCGCCGCCGCCGGCTATCGCCTGGGCTCTGGAGCCTTCACCTTCGGGCCTATCGCCGATCTGGTGGCCACCCGCGTCAAGGTCGACGGTTACACCGAGGTCAATCCCGAGGCGTTCGGCTCGACCCTGCAAGGCCGCACCCGCGACAGCACCCGCCTGGGCCTGGGCGTCGAGGCTCGCTACGGGATCGATCGCGCCTGGGGCGCGCTGGTCCTGAACGGCAAGGCCCGCGCGGTGCAGGAGCTTGGCGACAAGCGCGACATCTTCAACGCGGCGTTCACCGCCCAGCCCGACGTGCTGTTCGCCGTCCGCGGCCCCAAGACCGGCGTCACCTACGGCGCCTTCGATCTGGGCCTCACGGCGGTGACCAAGACCGGCTTCCAGTTCGGCGCGAGCTATGCGCCGCGCTTCGACGGCGACGGCCTGGTCGATCAGGCCGCCCTGTTGTCAATCAGCAAGACCTTCTGACCGTAGTGGCTTGCGGCTTGAAGCAAGCGCCTTCAAGCCGCGGCGACGCTGGGGACTAGCCGCAAGGGCGCAGCCGGCGCCGAAGCTTAAGGCGCGGACGGCCGTCGGCGCGCCAATGTCGAAGGACTCGGCGCGAGGCCCCGACCTGCGTTTACTGGCTGAGGCGCGCCAGTTGCTGACGTTGGCGTGGCTCCAGGAACGCGACATTCAGAGTTGGCGCGTCATGCATTCCGGCCGCGTTAAAGCTGGTCCGTTGTTGCGCTAGAGGTCGATCTGCTCGGACATCTCCAGAGCGTCGTCGACCTCGATGCCAAG
>NZ_JBXAKU010000017.1:0-97469 GCF_058798735.1 Caulobacter sp. GW822-FHT07D08 | reverse complement strand
ATTCATCGTCACGCGAAGCGCTTGCCCGGCCTTGTGTTCACCGGCTTGGAAGACGCGTTTCCACACGGCCTCGGTGGTTCTCGGACGTAGCGGCGGAACGTCAAAAGATGGTCCGAACCCACGCAACATCATCCAGACTGGTGGATTTCAAGTCGATGTCGCCGCCCGTCGGCGTGCCATATTGAAAACCTTCAAGGCAACTTGGATAGCCGTCCTCAAGCCAGAGGATGAATCCCATCAAGAGGATCTCGCCGCCGACTGCGACTTCAGCGTTTGGCCCATCGATCAATCGCATCGGCCAATCAATTGGCGCTAGCGTCTTGTCCACGTCAAACGACGTATAGAAACCGTGCCCGGTGTTATCGCGCTCGGATAAGCGCCCCGTTAAGAAGAGCGCGCGAAGTCGGTCAGCGATGCTCTGTTGCTCTTCGCAAATGGCATCGAGCACCGCTTTCTCAAGATTTGTAAAATCCGCCATCAGGCCTCCCGCGCGCAAGGCTTAGCCTGAAGATCAAACGTCGCATATGGTTGGTTCATCGCCGGGAGCATCGCTCCGGCATTCGGACATTCGGCGGCGTTGCCACCCAGCGGACGTTCCCAACTTCGGCACGGGGTGGGAAGCGGCCTTTGGTTTGATAGATTGACGATATGCCGACGCTTTTTGACTTCGCTCGCGACGAACTAACCATGACGCTAGAGGCGAGCGACCGCTACGGCGAGTACTTCGAGCTCGCAGCTGAAGCATCGATCAACTTCTCCAACCTTGTACAAATCAACACTGTTGGCATCGAGGTTTTCCTGCGCTTTCACACGCAAGCCAAGAAACACCACACCCTTTCTCTGCTCTCCACAGTTCGGCGACATCGGGTTCAGGCCAAACAATGTCTGCGTGTCTTCGTCGAGAGCATCGCCCACATGGCCTATGCGCTCACCCACAAAGATGAGGCGTTATACTTTAATCGCGAAAGAGGCGCACCTGAAGATCAGTCCAAAGTTTCTAGCCGAGCATATAAGTGGCTAAAAGCACAACACCCCCAAGCGTCGGCCGTTTTGAAAGGCATAAAGGACGAGATTAACGATCAAAACGCCCACGCCAATCTAGCCACCAGCTTTCATAATTTTATTGTGCTGGATAGTTCGTTGCACACTCCGTTCTTCGATTTAGAAGACGACGACGAAGTGAAGGTAGACCTCTGGCAATGCGCTAGGGTGGCGCTCGTCGCGACCGATCTCATATTGACCATACGAGAGACCTCAGGAGGTTTCCTCCCGCAGAGCGCTGTCAGCGAACGCCACCCCGTGCTGGTCGCGACCTGTGATGCCCTTTTTTCTAAACTTATCTCGACCACACGATTTTCCGCCGCAGCCGACACCCTGCGCGAATAGTTGAAAATTGTGGTGGATGTCCGCATCGGTCGTGAGCGGAGCTCGGCTTCCTGCCGCCACTCCTCACCCACGCGACGCGATCATCCCGACCTTCAGGTCGTTGGCGGTGTAGACGCATTCGCCATCCACGAGCAGGCGGCCGTTGGCCAGGCCCAGGGCCAGTTTGCCCCGGCGGACCTGGCGCAGGCTGATCTCGTAGCGGACCAGCTTGGACGCCGGCGTGATGTCGCCGCGGAACTTGACCTCGCCGACGCCGAGCGCGCGGCCCTTGCCGGGCGAGCCCGACCAGCCCAGCCAGTAGCCGATCACCTGCCACATGGCGTCCAGGCCCAGGCATCCGGGCATGACCGGATCGCCGATGAAGTGGCAGGCGAAGAACCAGAGGTCGGGGGTGATATCCAGCTCGGCGACCACGTGGCCCTTGCCGAACTCGCCGCCGTCCAGGCTGATCTCGGTGATGCGGTCCATCATCAGCATCGGCGGCGCGGGCAGCTGGGCGTTGCCCGGCCCGAAATAGCCGCCCCGGCCCGACTCCAGCAGGTCGGCCTTGGTGTAGTGGTCCTTGGGCGTGTGGAAATCGCGCGGATCGGCCAAGTCTCTCTCCCGTGCCCGGGTCCGCGCGGGCGGTCTTCAATCGCCGCCGCATCCGCCCGAGGTCTGCTCAAGCTGTGGGTGCGGCGGCGAGAACGTCAAGATTGAGCGGTCAGGCGGTGAAGGTCATCGTGCTCAGCACCTGTTCCAGCACCACCAGCGGCATGGCCCCGCGCAGCAGCACGTCGTGGAAGGCCTTGGGGTCGAACCGGGCGCCGGCCTTGGCCCTGGCCACGTCGCGCAGGCGCTCCCACTCGGTGTGGCCGATCTTGTAGCTGCAGGCCTGGCCGGGCCAGATGCAGTAGCGGTCGATCTCGCGCTGCACCCGCGAGCGCGGCATGCCGGTGTTGTCGACCATGTAGTCGGTGGCCTGGGCGCGGCTCCAGCGCTTGTGGTGCATGCCGGTGTCGACCACCAGGCGCACGGCGCGGAACTGCAGCGACTGCAGGAAGCCGATCTCGCCCAGCGGGTCGTCCTTGTAGGCCCCCATCTCGGCGGCCAGTTGCTCGGCATAGAGCGCCCAGCCCTCGCTATAGGCGGCGAAGCCCATGCCGGCCCGGCGCAGCATCGGGATCTCCTGCGAGCCCAGGGCGATCGAGCCCTGCCAGACGTGGCCGGGCAGGGCCTCGTGATAGGTCAGGGTCGGCAGGCTGAACTTCGGCCACTCGGTGGTGTCCTTGAGGTTGATGTAGAAGCGGCCCGGCCGCGCGCCGTCCAGCGACGGCGGCTGGGCGTAGCCGTTCGGGGCGCCGTCCTCGATCTCGGGCGGCACGCGGACGATCTCGACCGGGGCGGCGGGCAGGGTGCGGAACTGGGTCGGCAGCTGCGCGCGGATCGCCTTCGTCTGGGCGTTGAGGTCGGCCAGCAGCTGGGCGCGGCCGGCGTCGGTGTTGGCGTAGAGCTGGTCGGGGCGGGCCGACAGGGCCGTCAGCCGCGCGGCGACCGTGCCGGTGGTCAGGCCCTGCTTCTTCAGCAGCACGTCGATCTGGGCGGTCAGGTCGGCCACCTGGTCGAGGCCCAGCTTGTGGACCTCCTCGGGCGTGCGGCGGGTGGTGGTCTGGAACGCCAGGGCCCCGGCGTAGAACGCCTCGCCCATCGGCAGCTTCCAGGCCCCGGCGTCGCCGGTCGCCTTGGGGCGCAGGGCCTCCAGGGCGGCGATCTGGCGGTCGAGGGCCGGCTGCACCTTGCCGCCGACGATGGCGCTGGCGCGGGCCGACCAGTCGCCGGAAAGGCCCGCCTTGGCCGCGCGCGTGACCAGGGACTGGACGATGCTGCTCTGCTCCGGCGCCGGGGCGCGCTGGCGCTTCAGCTGGGCGAGGCCCGCGTCGAGGGCGAAGTCCGGGGCCAGAACGCCGGCGGCGGCGTCCATCCTGAACGCGGCGGTGTTGTCGTCGAGGACCTTGGCGTAGGCCTCCAGGCGCGAGAGGTAGGCCTCGGCGTCTTCCCTGGTCTTCACCGGATGGCGGGAATCCAGAAAGTCCGGGACCGCCTGGTAGGGGCCGGTCAGCTGGCTCAGCACATAGGGCGAATAGGGGGCGTAGCCGAAGCCGGCCGGGCCTTCGCCGTAGGTGAACTTCTCGCCGCCCTCGACGATGCGCTTGTAGGTGTAGGTGGTGACTTCGTGGTCGACGCGGGCGGCCGGCGACAGCTGGGCCGGGTCGATCCTGGCCAGGGCCGCGACGCGGTCCTTGCGCTGGGCGACCCAGGCGGTGCGGGCAGCGCGCGAGCCGTCGTTCAGCTGGGCGCGCTGGCCGGCGCGGGCCCCGACGTCCAGGCCCCGGCTGGTGGCGGTCTCGGGCGAGGCGTCGAGGTCGGCTTCCCAGAACCGGTCCAGCAGCGCCTTGAGCTCGGCGTCTTTCGCGCCCAATGGGGATCCGGGCGCGGCGAGGGCGGGCGAGACGGCGAACGGCGTCAGCGCGACGCCCAGCAGAAACTGACGACGATCCATGAAAACTCCCCCGCGCCCCTGCGCTGTTTCGGAGATACGTTATCCGATCAAGGCGCGCGCGCCAGCGCCCCTCGACTCCGTAGCGATTCAAGACGAACCTGTCGCCGAGACAGAGGAGTTGGTCGATGAGCAGTCCCAAAGGCGCCTGCCTGGTGGTGGGTGTCGGCGACGGGGTCGGCGGCGCGATCGCCAGGGCCTTCGCGGCCGAGGGCTACACGGTCTGCATGACCCGCCGCCCGCGTCACCTCGTTCAGCTGGAGGCCCTGGCCGCCGAGATCGGCGCCCAAAGCGAGAAGGGGAGCGGCGGCCAGGCCCGCGCCTACGGCGTCGACGCCCGCCAGGAGGCCGAGATGATCGCCCTGGTCGACCGGATCGAGGCCGAGGTCGGGCCGCTGGAGGTGGTCGTCTTCAACATCGGCGCGAACGTCCGCTTCGGTCTCACCGAGACCACGGCCCAGGTGTTCAGCAAGGTCTGGGAGATGGCCTGTTTCGCCGGCTTCCTGACCGCGCGGGAGGCGGCGCGGGTGATGGTCCCGCGCAGCCGGGGCACGATCCTGTTCACCGGGGCCAGCGCTTCCCTGCGCGGCAAGGACGGCTTTTCGGCCTTCGCCTCGGCCAAGGCCGGCCTGCGGGCGGTGGCCCAGAGCGCGGCGCGGGAGCTGGGGCCGAAGGGGATCCACGTGGCCCATGTCGTGGTCGACGGGGCGATCGACGGGGTCTTCACCCGCTCGGTCCGCGAGGATGTCCAGGGCCTGCTGGATCGCGACGAGATCCTGAAGCCCGCCGAGATCGCCGCGAACTATGTCTGGCTGCACGGCCAGCCGCGCTCGGCCTGGACCCACGAGATCGACCTGCGGCCCTGGGGAGAGAACTGGTGACCCAATCCCTCAAGAAGACCATCGACTTCATCTTCGATTTCGGCAGCCCGAACGCCTACCTGGCCTGGAAGGTGCTGCCGGAGATCGCCGCCCGCCACGGCGCGAGCGTGACCCTGCTGCCGTGCCTGCTGGGCGGCATCTTCAAGGCCACCGGCAACCAGGCCCCAGCCATCGCCTTCGGCGGGGTCAAGGGCAAGATGGACTACGAGATGCTGGAGATGCGCCGCTTCATCGAAGCGCATGGACTGACCGCGTTCCGGTTCAATCCGCACTTCCCGGTCAACACCCTGCTGCTGATGCGCGGCCAGATCGCCGCCCAAAGAAGCGAAATGGGGATGGGCGTCGGCGAGGCCTATCTCGACACGATGCTGAAGGGCATGTGGGAGCAGGGCCTCAAGCTCGACGATCCGGAGGTGTTCGTCGCCACGGCGAACGCGGCCGGCCTGGACGGCGCGGCCCTGCTGGCGGCGACCGGCGACCCCGAGGTGAAAGCCCAGCTGATGGCCAACACCGAGGCGGCCGTCGCGCGCGGCGTCTTCGGCATCCCGACCTTTTTCGTTGGCAGCGAGATGTTCTTCGGCAAGGAGCGGCTCGGCCAGGTCGAGGCCGAACTGGCGAAGGGGTAGGGGGCTCAAATCAGCGGGGCCGTCCTCGTCCTTCGACACGCTCAGGATGAGGACGAATTTCAGCGCCGTATGTCAGTAGAAAACCCCATCCTGAGCGTGTCGAAGGACGAGGTTTTCGCTCCCCCTAAGCCTTGGCCATCAGGCGCGGCTCGGCCAGCACGCCGAACGCGTGACCCAGGCGGATCATGGCTTCGGCCAGGCCGTCCATCTGCGCCTCGGTGTGGGCCGCCGAGATGGCGCAGCGCAGCAGGCTCTCGCCCGACGGCGTGGCCGGCGGCAGGCCGATATTGACGTAGTAGCCGGCCTCCAGCAGCGCGCGCCACATGCCCAGGGTCGTGGCGTCCGACTCCAGGCAGACGGCGACGATCGGGCTGGGCGTCGAGCCCAGCTGGAAGCCGGCGGCCTCCAGCGCGCCGTACAGGCGGCTGACATTGGCCCACAGCTTGGCGCGCAGGTGCGGACGTTCCTTCACGGCTTTCAGCGCGGCGCGCACGGAGGCGACGGTCGCCGGCGGCAACGAGGCGGTGAACATGTAGGGGCGGCAGGCGATGCGCAGGATGTCGAACTGCTCGTGGTTGGAGACGCAGTAGCCGCCGACCGCGCCCAGGCTCTTGGAGAAGGTGCCGACCACGAAGTCGACCTGGTCCAGCAGGCCTTCCTGTTCGGCCAGGCCGCAGCCGTTGTCGCCCAGCACGCCCATCGAGTGGGCCTCGTCCACCAGGATATAGGCGCCGTGGCGCTTGGCGACCTCGACGATCGCCTTCAGCGGGGCCATGTCGCCCAGCATCGAATAGATGCCCTCGACGACGATCAGCTTGTTGCCCGGCTCGCCCTCCAGGCGGCGCAGGCGCTTGTCCAGGTCGGCGGCGTCGTTGTGCTTGAAGCGGATGGCGCTGGCTTGCGTCTGCTTGCAGGCGTCGTAGATCGAGGCGTGGCTGTCGGCGTCCAGCAGCAGGAAGTCGCCGGCCCCGACCAGCGTCGAGATGATGCCGAGATTGGCCTGGTAGCCGGTCGAGAACACCATGGCGTGGCGCATGCCGTGCAGCTCGGCCAGTTCACGCTCCAGCGCGACGTGGTCCGAGAACGAGCCGTTGGCGATCCGCGAGCCGCAGGTGCCGGTGCCCTCGCGGCGCACCGCCTCGACCGCGGCCTTGATGCTGGCCTCGTCGAAGGCCAGGCCCAGATAGTTGTGCGTACCCACGGTCACGGTCTTGCGGCCGTTGATGATCGCCTCGCTGGCCGAGAGGAGCTGGTCCATCACCACGCCGGTCGGCATCTGGCCGGAAGCGCGAGCAGTCTCGTAGCGGGCGGCCAGGGCGGAGTGGCTATCGAAGAGTCCCAAGTGCGTGCTTTCTGAATTCGGCGCGGAGGGTGGTCGTAAGGTTCCGCTTGTTCGGAAAATGGAATACAGTCTAAAAATAGACGCATCAATGAAAATGGATTCTATTCCAAACTCTGGGATGGCTCTGCGGGAGCTGGGCAAGGCGCGCCGATATGCCGAGATCGTCGGCGCGGCGGCTGTTCTGTGGCGTGAGCACGGGTTTGACAAGGTCTCGTTGAGTCAAATCGCCGCGGCCGCCGAGGTCTCGCCCCAGACCATCTACAACCTGATCGGCGGTCTCGACGCGGTCGGGTTGGCGGTCATCAACGTGGCCATGAACCGGGTCGAGTCGCTGCTTTCGCGCTCCTCGGCGAAAGGCGTGGCCTTCGCGCTGGAGGCGGCGCGGGCCTCGGCCCAGCTCTATATCGACGACAGCCATCTCTATCGCCAGGTGCTGGTGCGGATCCCGCGCGTGCTGTTCGAGGGCACGCACCTGGGCCGCGACGTCGCCCAGATTGTCATTCTGGCGATGATCCAGGCCCAGGCCGCCGGCGAGATCGCGCCGCACGTCGACCCCGACCGGCTGGGCCGGGTGATCTACGCCAACTATCTGGGCGCGATCTACGACTGGGCCTGCGGCGACGCCAGCGATGAGGTGTTCCTGGAAACCAGCCAGGTCGCCGTGCTGGCGCCGGCGGCGGCCTGCGCCACCGACGCGGCCCGGCCGGGCCTGACGGCGCAGCTCTATTCGATGCTCCGCTGCCCGAACGCGGCCTGAGCTAAGGGCCCTGGAGGCTTTGACTCTCCCCTGACCACCTGCTAAACGCCGCGCCTCGCTCCCGAACCCCGGTTCTGGGGCGTGCTTGTCGTTTCGACGACACGCTCAAATCCGTGGGAGGGCCGCCAAGCCCGCACCACGGCTCACCAGCGAGGGCCCTCGGCCCTCACGAGAGGATACTATGGCTAAGAAGATCCTGGGCTACATCAAGCTCCAGGTGAAGGCTGGCTCGGCCACGCCTTCGCCCCCCATCGGCCCGGCTCTGGGTCAACGCGGCGTCAACATCATGGGCTTCTGCAAGGAGTTCAACGCGCGCACCGAGAACGTCGAAAAGGGCACGCCCCTGCCGACCGTGATCACTGTCTACCAAGACAAGTCGTTCACCTTCATCACCAAGACGCCCCCGGCGACGCACTACCTGAAGCAGATCACCGGTCTGAAGTCGGGCGCGAAGCTGACCGGTCGCGAGACCGTCGGCGAAGTGACGCGCACGCAACTGCGCGAAATCGCCGAAAAGAAGATGAAGGACCTGAACGCCAACGACATCGAGGCCGCGGCCAAGATCATCGAAGGCTCCGCCAAGGCCATGGGCCTGAAGATCGTGGAGGCCTAATCACATGGCTAAGCAACCCAAGCGCATCACCGCCTGGACCGGCGACCGTGAAGCCGCTCACTCGGTCGAAGCCGCCATCGCCCTGGTCAAGGCCAACGCCAAGGCCAAGTTCGACGAGTCGATCGAGATCTCGGTCAACCTCGGCGTCGATCCGCGTCACGCCGACCAACAGGTCCGTGGCGTCGTGAACCTGCCGTCGGGCACCGGCCGTGACGTCCGCGTCGCCGTCTTCGCCAAGGACGCCAAGGCCGCTGAAGCGACCGCGGCGGGCGCCGAGCACGTCGGCGCCGAAGACCTGTACGAAAAGATCGCCGGCGGCTTCATGGACTTCGACCGCGTCATCGCGTCGCCGGACATGATGGCCCTGGTCGGTCGCCTCGGTAAGGTGCTGGGCCCGCGCGGCCTGATGCCGAACCCGAAGGTCGGCACCGTGACCCCGAACGTCGGCCAAGCCGTTAAGGACGCCAAGGGCGGCGCCGTCGAGTTCCGCGTCGAGAAGGCGGGCATCGTCCACGCCGGCATCGGCAAGGCCTCGTTCACCGACGAAGCCCTGGTCATCAACGTCAAGGCCATGATCGACGCCCTGAACAAGGCCAAGCCGTCGGGCGCCAAGGGCGTCTACGTGAAGCGCATCGGCCTGTCGTCGACGATGGGTCCGGGCTTCAAGGTGGACACCGCCTCGGTCGGCTAATCGCCGTTCGAAGCTTGAGTTACCTGGACGGGCGCTGGAGCGATCCAGCGCCCGTTTTGCGTTCGGGCGGTGGTTTGGCGGGGCGGCCGGGCGATGTTATCTTCGGCCCAAGGTGGAGGTTTCGATGTCTATCCACGTTCGTGATCCCGAGGTCGACGCGATGGTGCGGTCCTACGCCGAAGAACAGCGCGTCGGTATCGATGAGGCCATCAAGCTGGCCGTGACCAAGGCACGCGCGGCCGATGAAGACGATCTGGCCAAGCGACGCGCGGCGCTGAAGGCGATCCGGGATGAGGTCGCCTCGTGGCCTCGAACAGGCGAGGTCGCGGACAAGGCGTTCTTCGACGAACTATCAGGCGACTGATGTTCGTGGACGCCTCAGCCTGGACGGCGATCATTCTCAGCGAGCCCGAGGCGGACGCTTTCGAGGCGAAGCTCATGGCTTCCGACCGCGTGCTGACCTCGGCGATCGCGAACTGGGAGACCGCTCGGGCGGTCATGAAGATGACGCTACAATCTCAGTCGCGGGTGCAGGCGATCATCGCCGGCTACCAACTGGGCGTGCGCGCAACGCTCGTGGAGATCGGTCAGGCTGAGCAAGGCCTAGCGCTTGAGGCCCATGCCCGGTTCGGAAAAGGCGTCCACCCCGCAAAGCTCAACATGGGCGACTGCTTCGCCTATGCCTGCGCCCGGGCTCACGCCGCGCCCCTGCTCTACAAGGGCGATGATTTCTCCCATACCGACATTCGGGCCGCTTAGATTGATCGACAGTGTTTTCGACCTCGTCGTGATCGGCGGCGGGCCGGCCGGGCTGATGGCGGCCGAGACGGTCGCCCAAGGTTTAGGGGGAGGGGCCGGCAAGTCCGTGGCCGTGTTCGAGAAGATGCCGACCTTCGGACGCAAGTTCCTGATGGCCGGGCGCGGCGGGCTCAATCTCACCCACTCCGAGGACTTCGAGCGGTTCGCCCAGCGCTACGGCGCGCGGTCGGCGGCCTTGGCCCCCCTGCTGGAGGCGTTCGCTCCCAAGGACCTCGTGGTCTGGGCCGAGGAGCTGGGGCAGCCGACCTTCGTCGGGGCCAGCGGCCGGGTGTTTCCGAAGGCGATGAAGGCCTCGCCGTTGTTGCGGGCCTGGCTGGCGCGCCTGGAGGGGCTGGGCGTTCAGCTGCGCACGCGGGCCGAATGGACCGGCTGGAGCGCGGACGGCGGCCTGCTGATCAATGGCGAGGTCGTGCGGGCCAAGGCGGTGGTGCTGGCGCTGGGCGGGGCCAGCTGGCCCAGGCTGGGCTCCGACGCGGCCTGGGTTCCGGCGCTGGAAGGGCAGGGCGCGGCCGTCGCGCCGTTCCGCGCCGCCAACTGCGGCTTCGACGTCGCCTGGAGCGCGATCTTCCGCGAGCGCTTCGCCGGCGAGCCGCTCAAGAACATCGGCCTGCGCCACGGCGAGATGAGCGCGCGGGGCGACGCCATGGTCGCCGGCTACGGCCTGGAGGGCGGGGCGGTCTACGCCCTGGCGGCCAGCCTGCGCGATGCGATCGAGACCGACGGCCGGGCGGCGCTGACCATCGACCTGCGGCCCGACATCCCCGTCGAGACCCTGGCGCGCCGGCTGGGCGCGCCGCGCGGCGGCCAGAGCCTGGCCAACTTCCTGCGCAAGGCGGTCAAGCTGTCGCCGGTCGAGGTCAACCTGCTGCGTGAGGCGCACGGCCTGGATCTGCCGAGCGAGCCGGCCGTCCTGGCCGCGGCGATCAAGGCCGCGCCGATCGTGCTGACCGCCGTCCAGCCGCTGGACCGGGCCATCTCGGCGGCCGGCGGCGTGACGTTCGAGAGTCTGGAGGGCCTGGCGCTGAAGGGCCGTCCCGACGTGATCCTGGCTGGCGAGATGCTGGACTGGGAAGCCCCGACCGGCGGCTATCTGCTGCAAGCCTGCTTCGCGACGGGCGTGGCGGCGGGGAAGCAGGCGCTCGCTCGGCTCTAAGGTTTCATCGCCGCCCGGATCTTCGCCGCCATCGCTTCCAGGTCCTTCGGATCGGCCGGTGCGTTTTCGGCCAGGTAGACGGGCTTGCCGGCGATGCGCGGGATCACGTGGACATGCAGATGCGGCACGCTCTGGCCGACGCCGTTGTTCTGCAGGATCATGAAGCCCTCCAGCCCCAGGGCGTCGACCTCCGCCTGACCGACCTTCTGGGCGACGGCCATGACCCTGGCGATATCCTTGGGATCCATCTCCAGCAGGTTGCGGGCCTTGGAGGTCTTGGAAATCACCAGCACGTGGCCGGCCTCCAGCGGGGCGCGATCCATGAAGGCCAGGACGTCCGCGTCCTCATAGACCTTCCAGGCCGGCAGCTCGCCCCGGATGATCTTCGCGAACGGGTTGTTCGGGTCGTAGGCGGCCTTCAGCGGAATTCGGGACCCGGCCGGCGCGATGGTCGGGTCGAACCGGGCCAGCCAGCGGATCACCTCGCTCTCCAGGGCGATGCGGGAGTCCGAGAAGCTGTGGTCGGTGGGGTAATAGGCCTCGGTCAGTTCCCTGGCCCCGGCGGCCTTGGCGGCGGCGGCCAGCTTGCGCGTGCCGGGCGCGCCGGCGAACTCGGCCCCGACCAACAGCACCGGACGATCGGAGATCCTGGCGGTGAGTTTCTCGAGGTCCAGCTTGGCCGCGTCGCGCTCGATCTCGGCGACCAGGGTCTCGGGCGTGGCGGCCAGGGGCGCGGTGTCGGGGCGCATGGCCTCGGCCGCGCCCCTGCGGGCCTGGTCGCTGGTGATCCTGGCGGCTTCCTCGCCGATGTCCCACGAGTCGATCAGCACTGCGCCCGCCACGCGCGGCTCGGCGGCGACGGCGTCGGCGGCCATGAAGCCGCCCATGCTGTGGCCGGCCAC
The DNA here is from genome assembly GCF_058798735.1 of Caulobacter sp. GW822-FHT07D08. Taxonomy (NCBI): domain Bacteria; kingdom Pseudomonadati; phylum Pseudomonadota; class Alphaproteobacteria; order Caulobacterales; family Caulobacteraceae; genus Caulobacter; species Caulobacter sp. GW822-FHT07D08. Next base: position 85,763 of record NZ_JBXAKU010000017.1, on the reverse strand, counting down.
GATGATGCGCTTGGGATCGATGTGGTATTTGGCGACATTGGCCGGATCCAGCAGCCAGGCCACGGCCGCCTCGCCGTCGGCGCGGGCGTTGGCGAAGCTGAACTGGCCCTGGCTGCCCCACGAGCCGCGATAGTTGATCCGCATCGCGTTCCAGCCCGCCCGGCGGACGGCCTGCAAGAGGTCGATATTGGTCTCGTTGCCCGGGAAGCCGTGCAGGAACAGCATCGTCGGGTGCGGCTGGGTCCCCGAGGCCAGGTAGAGGATGGCGTTGACCTTGGATCCAGCGATGTCGACCTGGAACGCGGCCATGTCGGCCGGATGGTCCTTGTCGCGCGCGGGATCGGCGACCACGGCCCGCGGCGTCGGCGGGGCCTTCAGCTCGGCGAAGGCGGGGCTGGCGACGGCGAGCAGAAGCGCGGTGAGCGCGGCGACGGTGCGGTGCATGGCGGATCCCTCGGAGCTTGAGCGCACTATCACCCTTCTCCCGTCGCGGGAGAAGAAGGGGCGCGGGTGTTGATATTCTCCCTCACTTCGTCTATACGGCGCGCCTCTTCGACGGACTCCGGTCCGACGGAGAACCTGTTTGAGAACTACGGGGCGTGGGGTCACCAACGCCGTAATCGAGGAAGAGCCCTTCCTCGCCGTCGGGAGACAGGGATAGAGACGCCAAGGTCTCCTGCTCGTGACCCCTTCCCAGGAGGGGATGTCCGAGATCGGAGCGCGGCCGACTTTCCTTGGAACAGGCATATGCGACTCGCGCGCGGGAGCAATTCCGCATGGGACCGCATCTGGCTGCCGGAATGGTCCGGCCGCTGCTAACTGAGTAGGAGACCGCAATGGACCGCGCTCAAAAGCAGGAGTCGATTGAATCGCTGAAAAGCGTGTTCACCGACGCCGGCGCTGTCGTCGTGACCCACTACATGGGTCTGACCGTTGCGGAAATGACCGACCTTCGTCTTCGCCTCCGCAAGGAAGGCGCCGCGATCAAGGTTGTGAAGAACACCCTGGCCCTCAAGGCTCTGGACGGCAAGCTTGGTGATACGGGTTCCGCCCTGTTCACCGGCCCGGTCGCCATCGCCTACGGCCCGGACGCCGTCTCGGCCGCGAAGATCGCGGTGCAGTTCGCCAAGGAAAACGACAAGCTTAAGATTGTCGGTGGCGTTCTGGACCAGACCAACGTGCTCGACGAAGCCGGCGTGCGTGCTCTGGCGACCCTGCCGTCGCTGGACGAACTGCGTGGCAAGCTTATCGGCCTCATCCAGGCTCCGGCGACCAAGATCGCTGGTGTCCTGCAGGCCCCGGCTGCCCAGCTGGCTCGCGTTTTCAACGCCTACGCGACCAAAGACGCCGCGTAACGGTCATCCCCGCATATCTATCCCAATCTCTCTTTAGGAACTGACACATGTCGAAGCTCGAAAAGCTGGTCGAAGAACTGTCCACCCTGTCGGTGCTGGAAGCCGCTGAACTGTCGAAGCTGCTGGAAGAAAAGTGGGGCGTCTCGGCCGCCGCTCCGGTCGCCGTCGCCGCCGCTGGCGGCGCCGCCGCTCCGGTTGAAGCCGCTGAAGAGCAAACCGAATTCACCGTCGTTCTGACGAACGGTGGCGACAAGAAGATCAACGTGATCAAGGAAGTCCGCGGCGTCCGTCCGGACCTCGGCCTGAAGGAAGCCAAGGACCTGGTCGAAGGCGCTCCGCAGAACGTCGTCGAAAACGTCTCGAAGGCTCAAGCCGACGAAGTCGCCAAGAAGCTGACCGAAGCCGGCGCCACCGTCCAAATCAAGTAATCTGGCCCCCGCCAGCCTTTTACAGGAAATCGGAGCCCCTTGGGGCTCCGGGCGGGGACTGGGTTCTTTTGGAACTGGCGAGCGGGCCCGGAGGGAAACCTCCGGGCCCGTTCTGTTTCGCGGCGCTCGCGCCCGCCGACGGCGTGCGGCGAAATGCCGGCCAAGATTGTATCCGGAGCGGCTCTGTAGCAGTTTCGTCGTCGACCATGGCCAAGTCAGATCCCGAACCGGGTCAGCGGGCCCAGGAGAGGCGACGATGGGGGCGATCTGGGATTGGTTGATCAACCCGTCCGGGTTGACGCCGCACGGCTTTTGCCTGAGCTGGGCGCCTGGGCTGGTGGCGACGCACGTGATCGCCGACGCGCTGATCGGCCTGTCCTACTTCTCGATCCCCCTGGCCATCGCCGCCTTCGTGCGCCAGCGGCCGGACATCCGCTACAGCTGGGTGGCCTATCTGTTCGTGGCCTTCATCCTGGCCTGCGGCACCACCCACCTGTGGGCCATCCTGACCCTGTGGTTCCCCGCCTATGGCGTCGAGGGCGTCATCAAGGCGATCACGGCGATGCTGTCGATCGCGACGGCCGCCCTGCTGTGGCCCCTGATTCCCAAGATCGTCGCCCTGCCGTCGGCCAAGCAGCTGGAGCAGGTCAACGCCACCCTGGCCCAGCGGGTCGCCGAGCGGACCGCCGAGCTGGAGGCCGTCAACGGCCAGCTGACCGAGGCCTTGGCCGATCGCACCCGAGCGCTGGCCCAGCGCGACCTCCTCCTGCGCGAGGTCTATCACCGGGTGAAGAACAACCTGCAGATCATCGACGGCATGCTGGCCATGCAGAGCCGCAGGCTGGACGACGAGAGCGCCCGGTCGGCTCTGGCGACCATGCGGGGGCGCGTCTATGCCCTGGGCCTGGTGCATCATCAACTGATGGAATCGACGGACCTCGAGACCTTCGACATCGCGCCGTTCCTGCGGGAACTGGCCGACAATATCGTCCAGGGTGGCTCGGCCGAGAACGTGGAGCTGTCGGTCGAGGCCGCGCCGTTGCCGGTGGGGTTGGACTTCGCCATCCCCCTGGGCCTGATCGTCACCGAACTGGTGACCAACTCGCTCAAGCACGCCTTTCCCGACGGCAAGGGCCGCATCGAGGTTTCGCTGGTGCGTTTGGATGACGGCCGGCTGGAACTGGCCGTGTCCGACAACGGCAAGGGCTACGCGCCCGGCGAGACCAAGACGGGCTCCCTAGGCGGCACGATCATAGAGGGTTTGGTGACGCAATTGGGTGGTACAATGAAGGTGCGACACGACAAGGGCGTGCGCACCGAAATCACGATCCCGGGGGCGGCGCCCGCATGAACCACCTCTCCAACAGCGTGCTGGTCGTGGACGACGAGTTCCTGATCGCCCAGGGACTTTGCATGCAGGTTGAGGAAATGGGTCTTCCCGTCTGCGGCTCGGCGGCGACGGCGAACGAGGCCGTGGTCCTGACCCAGCGGCATCGCCCGGCCGTGGTTCTGATGGACATGCGGCTGCGCGGCGAGGGGGATGGGGTCGACGCGGCCCTGGCGATCCACGCGACGGTCGGGTCGAAGGTGATCTTTCTGACCGGCTCGCGCGAGCAGGAAACCATAGACCGCATGCGCCTGAGCCGTCCGGCGGCGATCCTGTTCAAGCCCGTGTCCGAGCGCGCCCTGCGTTCGGCGATCCACGCCGCTATGGCGTCCTGAAGAGTTCAACATGATCCATCGTCGTCACCTGATCGCCGGCGGCCTGACCCTGGCCGCCGGACCCGCCTTCGCCGCCGACGGTGTCGCCCAGGAAGGTCTGGGCGGCATCCGCATGCCGGCCTCGGTGATCGACAGCGAGTTGCGCGGCCTGTCGCCGACCGGCGGCAAGCGCTATTGGGCCTCGGGCTCGAAGGGCTGGCTGATCCGCGGGCATGACGAGCGCCAGGACGCCATCCGGATCATCGGGGCCGAGACGCTGGACTTCCGCGGCCTGCACGCCTTCGACGACAACCACGTCCTGGCCATGAGCGCCGGGCCCGGCGAGGCCTCGCAGCTGTGGCGCACCAAGGACGGCGGCAAGACCTGGAAACGGATCGCCGCCAACCTGGACCCGGAAGGCTTCTGGGACTCGATCGCCTTCGTCGACAGCCGGCGCGGCTTTATCCTGGGCGACCCGACCAAGGGCCGGTTCACGGTGCTCTACACCGCCGATGGCGGCGAGACCTGGGCGCGGCTGAAGGACGAGGGCGTGCCGCCGGCCGCGCCGAACGAGGGAGCCTTCGCCGCCAGCAACGGCTGCGTGGCGATCGGCCCGCGCGGTCAGGTCGCCTTCTGCTCGGGCGGTGCGGGCAAGGCGCGGGCCTATGTCTCGCGCGGCGGGGGCGGGGTGTTCGTGGCCGCCGACACGCCGATCCTGGCCGACGCTCCGTCGAAGGGCGCCTTCGCCGTGGCCTACGACAAGCACGGCGCGCTGTGGGTCTGCGGCGGCGACTACCAGAAGCCTCGGGCCGAGGGCGTGAACCTGGCGCGGCTGGATCCGGGCCGGGTGAGCTTCGAGCCGGTCGCCGCGCCGGCCGGCTACCTGTCGGGGATCTCGGTGAAGGGTTCGACCGTCATGGCCACGGGTCTGGCCGGCACGATCGTCAGCCGCAAGGGCGGGGCGTTCCAGCAAGTCTCGGCCGCGCCGATGAACACGGTGCGGCTGGCCTCGGAAAAATCCGCCGTGCTGTGCGGACCCAAGGGTTCGATCGGTCTCTGGCGGGCCTGAGGCGGCAAAAGGCGCCGCCTCGCTTCCGGGAAAGCTGAAGCTTTTCAACGCCACTCGCGTTGGTGCGATTCTTGCAACCTCCAGGCGTGTTCGCCTTGGAGGACGGGATGTCGGTCTCGGGTATCGGGAACGGAAACTGGTCGGCCTACGCCGCCGCGAGCGCCGAGCGCACGCGAGGGACCGCGAACGCCCGCGTCGACAACGGCCCGAGCAGCGACGTCGACAAGGTTCGCGAGAAGGGCCTCACGGCCTTCGCCAAGGAAGCCAAGGCCGAGGCCTGGGCCGAGAAGGTGCGCAAGTGGCGCGACGAGGCCATGAAGGCGATGGGCCTGACCCAGGAGAAGCTGGACGCCATGTCGCCGGAGGACCGGGCCAAGGCGATGCAGCAGATCGACGAGTATGTGCGGCGGAAGATCGACGAGGCGATGGAGGCGGCGCGCGAAGAGGCCAAGCGCAAGGGCCAGCCGCTGGGCGGGACGGGCGTTCCTCAATTCGTGGACTTCAGCGCCTAGAAGGGGAACGCCAAGCGTCGCCGTGCGCTAATGGCGGGTATCACCAAGGAAGCTTCGCCATGCTCAAGGTCGCCGGTGTTCTGCTCGTCCTGATGATCCTGTTCGGGATCCTGGGTTTCGTCGCCAACGTGGCCGGCGCGATCACCAAGGTCGCGTTCTTCGTCTGCCTGATCGCCCTCGGCGTCTCCCTGGCGATGAAGGCGCTGAAGAAGGCGTAAGGGATTGTCATCCCGGCCGCAGCGAAGCGTAGAGCCGGGACCGCGGCAGGCTCTGAGTTTCCGACGGTCCCGGCTCGGCGCGCTACGCGCTTGGCCGGGATGACAGATTCGCGGGATTTACCCTCATTTACGAATCCCCCTTTTCTTCCCCGCTCGGTTCCCCTATATCTCCGCGTTCACGATTACATCGGCGGAGCGCTTTGGCGCGTCCGTATTACGCCCCGAGGCGCGATCAGCCGCCCTCCGATCCGCGCGAAGGGGCGCCCATCAGGCTTCCGGTCCCGGTCGCCCGATAGGGGAATTCCAGCGTCCGCGGCTCCCTGAGAAGGCGAGCGGCGAGGGTGGACGCTACGGACATTCTAATTCACGCGCGGATTCCGTCCGCGCCGCAGGGAAACAACATGGCGCAATCCTTCACCGGCAAGAAGCGGATCCGGAAGTCGTTCGGCCGCATCCCCGAAGCTGTGCAGATGCCGAACCTGATCGAGGTTCAGCGCTCTTCCTACGAACAGTTCCTGCAGCGCGAGGTCCGTCCGGGTCAGCGCCGCGACGAGGGCGTCGAGGCGGTCTTCAAGTCGGTCTTCCCGATCAAGGACTTCAATGAGCGCGCGGTGCTCGAATACGTCTCGTACGAATTCGAAGAGCCCAAGTACGACGTCGAGGAGTGCATCCAGCGCGACATGACCTTCGCGGCGCCGCTGAAGGTCAAGCTTCGCCTGATCGTGTTCGAAACGGAAGAAGAGACCGGCGCCCGCTCGGTCAAGGACATCAAGGAGCAGGACGTCTACATGGGCGATATCCCGCTCATGACGGACAAGGGCACCTTTATCGTCAACGGCACCGAGCGCGTCATCGTCTCGCAGATGCACCGCTCGCCGGGCGTGTTCTTCGACCACGACAAGGGCAAGACCCACGCCTCGGGCAAGCTGCTGTTCGCCGCCCGCGTGATCCCGTACCGCGGCTCGTGGCTGGACTTCGAGTTCGACGCCAAGGACATCGTCTACGTCCGCATCGACCGTCGCCGCAAGCTGCCGGCCACGACCTTCCTCTATGCCCTGGGCATGGACGGCGAAGAGATCCTGACCACGTTCTACGACGTCGTCCCGTTCGAGAAGCGCGCGGGCGGCTGGGCCACCCCGTACAAGCCCGAGCGCTGGCGCGGCGTGAAGCCGGAGTTCCCGCTGGTCGACGCCGACACGGGCGAGGAAGTCGCTCCGGCCGGGACCAAGATCACGGCTCGCCAGGCCAAGAAGTTCGCCGACGGCGGCCTGAAGACCCTGCTGCTGGCCCCGGAAGCCCTGACGGGCCGCTACCTGGCGCGCGACGCGGTCAACTTCTCGACCGGTGAAATCTACGCCGAAGCCGGCGACGAGCTGGACGTCACCTCGATCCAGGCCCTGGCCGACCAGGGCTTCGACACCATCGACGTGCTGGACATCGACCACGTCACGGTCGGCGCCTACATGCGCAACACCCTGCGCGTGGACAAGAACGCCGTCCGCGAGGACGCGCTGTTCGACATCTACCGCGTCATGCGTCCGGGCGAGCCGCCGACCGTCGAAGCCGCCGAGGCGATGTTCAAGTCGCTGTTCTTCGACGCCGAGCGCTACGACCTGTCGTCGGTGGGCCGCGTGAAGATGAACATGCGCCTGGAGCAGGACGTGTCGGACGAAGTCCGCATCCTGCGCAAGGACGACGTCCTGGCCGTGCTGAAGGTCCTGGTGGGCCTGCGCGACGGTCGCGGCGAAATCGACGACATCGACAACCTGGGCAACCGTCGCGTCCGCTCGGTCGGTGAGCTGCTGGAAAACCAGTACCGCGTCGGCCTGCTGCGCATGGAACGCGCCATCAAGGAACGCATGTCGTCCGTCGACATCGACACCGTGATGCCGCACGACCTGATCAACGCCAAGCCGGCCGCGGCCGCCGTGCGTGAATTCTTCGGCTCCTCGCAGCTGTCGCAGTTCATGGACCAGACGAACCCGCTGTCGGAAATCACCCACAAGCGTCGTCTCTCGGCCCTCGGCCCGGGCGGTCTGACCCGCGAGCGCGCCGGCTTCGAAGTCCGCGACGTTCACCCGACCCACTACGGCCGGATCTGCCCGATCGAAACGCCGGAAGGCCCGAACATCGGTCTGATCAACTCGCTGGCCACCCACGCCCGCGTCAACAAGTACGGCTTCATCGAGAGCCCGTACCGTCGCGTGAAGGACGGCAAGCCGCAGGACGAAGTCGTCTACATGTCGGCGATGGAGGAATCCAAGCACGTCATCGCCCAGTCGAACATCAAGGTGGTCGACGGCGAGATCCTGGAAGACCTGGTCCCGGGCCGCATCAACGGCGAACCGACCCTCCTGCAAAAGGAGACGGTCGACCTGATGGACGTGTCGCCGCGCCAAGTCGTGTCGGTGGCCGCCGCCCTCATCCCGTTCCTCGAAAACGATGACGCCAACCGCGCCCTCATGGGCTCGAACATGCAACGTCAGGCCGTGCCGCTGGTGCAGTCGGACGCCCCGCTGGTCGGCACCGGCATGGAAGCGGTCGTGGCCCGTGACTCGGGCGCCGTCGTCATCGCCAAGCGCACCGGCGTCGTCGAGCAGATCGACGGTACGCGTATCGTCATCCGCGCCACCGAAGAAACCGACGCGGCGCGCTCGGGCGTCGACATCTACCGGATGTCGAAGTTCCAGCGCTCGAACCAGTCGACCTGCATCAACCAGCGCCCGCTGGTGAAGGTGGGCGACCGGATCAACTCGGGCGACATCATCGCCGACGGTCCCTCGACCGAGCTGGGCGAACTGGCCCTGGGCCGCAACGCGCTCGTCGCGTTCATGCCCTGGAACGGCTACAACTTCGAAGACTCGATCCTGATCTCCGAACGCATCGTCCGCGACGACGTCTTCACCTCGATCCACATCGAGGAATTCGAAGTCATGGCCCGCGACACCAAGCTCGGCCCGGAAGAAATCACCCGCGACATCCCGAACGTCGGCGAGGAAGCCCTGCGCAACCTCGACGAAGCCGGCATCGTGGCGATCGGCGCCGAGGTCCAGCCGGGCGACATCCTGGTCGGCAAGGTCACGCCGAAGGGCGAAAGCCCGATGACGCCGGAAGAAAAGCTCCTGCGCGCCATCTTCGGTGAAAAGGCCTCGGACGTCCGCGACACCAGCCTGCGCCTGCCCCCGGGCGTCGCCGGCACGATCGTCGACGTGCGCGTCTTCAACCGTCACGGCGTCGACAAGGACGAACGCGCCCTGGCCATCGAACGCGCCGAGATCGACCGCCTGGGCAAGGACCGCGACGACGAGTTCGCGATCCTGAACCGCAACATCTCGGGCCGTCTGAAGGAACTGCTGATCGGCAAGGTCGCGCTGTCGGGTCCCAAGGGCCTGTCGCGCGGCGAGATCACCGCCGAAAACCTGAGCCAGGTGGCTTCGGGCCTGTGGTGGCAGATCGCCCTCGAGGACGAGAAGGCGATGGGCGAACTGGAAAGCCTGCGCCGTCTGTTCGACGAGAACCGCAAGCGCCTCGACCGTCGTTTCGAGGACAAGGTCGACAAGCTGCAACGTGGCGACGAACTGCCCCCGGGCGTCATGAAGATGGTCAAGGTCTTCGTGGCCGTGAAGCGCAAGCTTCAGCCGGGCGACAAGATGGCCGGCCGTCACGGCAACAAGGGCGTCATCTCGCGCATCCTGCCGATCGAGGACATGCCGTTCCTCGCCGACGGGACGCACGTCGACGTCGTTCTGAACCCGCTGGGCGTGCCCTCGCGCATGAACGTCGGTCAGATCTTCGAGACCCACCTGGGCTGGGCCTGCGCCAACCTTGGCAAGCAGATCACCAACCTGCTGGAAGACTGGCAGCACGGCGGTCAGAAGCAGGCCCTGATCGATCGCCTGCGTGACATCTACGGCCCGGACGAAGAGCTGCCGGAAACCGAGGAAGAGCTGATCGAGCTGGCCAAGAACCTGGGCAAGGGCGTTCCGATCGCCACCCCCGTGTTCGACGGCGCGCGCATGAGCGATATCGAGGAGCACCTCGAAATGGCCGGCGTCAATCCGTCGGGCCAGTCGATCCTGTTCGACGGTCAGACCGGCGACCAGTTCAAGCGTCCGGTCACGGTCGGCTACATCTACATGCTGAAGCTGCACCACCTGGTCGACGACAAGATCCACGCCCGTTCGATCGGTCCGTACTCGCTCGTCACGCAACAGCCGCTGGGTGGTAAGGCCCAGTTCGGCGGTCAGCGCTTTGGGGAAATGGAAGTGTGGGCTCTGGAAGCCTACGGCGCGGCCTACACCCTGCAGGAAATGCTGACGGTGAAGTCCGACGACGTGGCTGGCCGGACCAAGGTCTACGAGTCGATCGTCCGCGGCGACGACACGTTCGAAGCCGGTATCCCGGAAAGCTTCAACGTGCTGGTCAAGGAAATGCGCTCGCTCGGCCTGAACGTCGAGCTGGAGAACAGCTGAGCTGACTAAGGGCTCTCCTCCCCCTTCATGGGGGAGGTGGCCCGGAGGGCCGGAGGGGGCTTCGCCCGCCCCCGCCGGTTTAGGCCGCAAGCCCCCTCCGTCGGCTTCGCCGCCACCTCCCCCATGAAGGGGGAGGAAGCGCACCAAAGAGAATTTGCAGCGGGGCAGTCCCCGCAGAAGGAACCAAGATGAACCAGGAAGTCCTGAACATCTTCAATCCGGTCCAGGCCGCTCCGACCTTCGACCAGATCCGCATCTCGCTGGCCTCGCCGGAAAAGATCCGCTCGTGGTCGTTCGGCGAGATCAAGAAGCCGGAAACCATCAACTACCGCACGTTCAAGCCCGAGCGTGACGGCCTGTTCTGCGCCCGTATCTTTGGCCCGACCAAGGACTACGAATGCCTGTGCGGCAAGTACAAGCGCATGAAGTACAAGGGCATCATCTGCGAAAAGTGCGGTGTCGAAGTCACCCTGGCCCGCGTCCGTCGCGAGCGCATGGGTCACATCGAACTGGCCTCGCCGGTCGCCCACATCTGGTTCCTGAAGTCGCTGCCGTCGCGTATCGCCATGATGCTCGACATGCCGCTGAAGGACATCGAGCGCGTCCTGTACTTTGAATACTACATCGTCACCGAGCCGGGCCTGACCCCGCTGAAGCAGCACCAGCTGCTGTCGGAAGACGACTACATGCGCGCCCAGGAAGAGTACGGCGACGACAGCTTCACCGCCGAGATCGGCGCCGAGGCCGTCCAGAACCTGCTCAAGGCCATCGACCTCGAGAAAGAGGCCGAGCGTCTGCGCGAGGAACTGTCCGGCACCGTCTCGGACATGAAGCAGAAGAAGTTCAGCAAGCGCCTGAAGATCCTGGAAGCCTTCCAGGAGTCGGGCAACCGTCCCGAGTGGATGGTGCTGACGGTCGTTCCGGTCATCCCGCCGGAACTGCGTCCGCTGGTGCCGCTGGACGGCGGCCGCTTCGCGACTTCGGACCTGAACGACCTGTATCGCCGGGTCATCAACCGTAACAACCGCTTGAAGCGCCTGATCGAGCTGCGCGCCCCCGACATCATCATCCGCAACGAAAAGCGGATGCTGCAGGAGTCGGTCGACGCCCTGTTCGACAACGGCCGTCGCGGTCGCGTCATCACGGGCGCCAACAAGCGTCCCCTGAAGTCGCTGGCCGACATGCTGAAGGGCAAGCAAGGCCGCTTCCGCCAGAACCTGCTGGGCAAGCGCGTCGACTATTCGGGCCGTTCGGTCATCGTGGTCGGTCCCGAGCTGAAGCTGCACGAGTGCGGCCTGCCCAAGAAGATGGCGCTCGAGCTGTTCAAGCCGTTCATCTACGCGCGCCTGGACGCCAAGGGCCTGTCGGGCACCGTCAAGCAGTCCAAGCGCATGGTCGAGCGCGAGCAGCCGCAGGTGTGGGATATCCTCGAAGAGGTCATCCGCGAGCACCCGGTCATGCTGAACCGCGCCCCGACGCTTCACCGTCTGGGCATCCAGGCGTTCGAACCGAAGCTGATCGAGGGCAAGGCCATCCAGCTGCACCCGCTGGTCTGCGCCGCGTTCAACGCCGACTTCGACGGCGACCAGATGGCCGTGCACGTCCCGCTGAGCCTGGAAGCTCAGCTGGAAGCGCGCGTCCTGATGATGTCGACCAACAACATCCTGTCGCCCGCCAACGGTCGCCCGATCATCGTGCCGTCGCAGGACATCGTCCTGGGCCTGTACTACCTGTCGGTCGCCCGCGAGGGTGAGCCGGGCGAAGGCAAGATCTTCGCCGATCTGGGTGAAATCGAAGCCGCCATGGACGCCGGCGTCGTCTCGCTGCACGCCAAGATCAAGGCGCGCCACACCGAGATGACTCCGGACGGCGTGATGCTGCGCAAGGTGATCGACACGACGCCGGGCCGCATGAAGATCGCCGCCCTGCTGCCGCATCACCCGCAGATTGGCCACCGCCTGATCGAAAAGGCGCTGACCAAGAAGGAAATCGGCAATCTGATCGACATCGTCTACCGCCACTGCGGTCAGAAGGCGACGGTCATCTTCGCCGACAAGATCATGGGTCTGGGCTTCAAGGAAGCCGCCAAGGCCGGCATCTCCTTCGGCAAGGACGACATCATCATCCCGAAGCGGAAGGAGGCGATCGTCGCCGAAACCCGCGCTCTGGCCGAGGAGTACGAGCAACAGTACGCCGACGGCCTGATCACCAAGGGCGAGAAGTACAACAAGGTCGTTGACGCCTGGGCCAAGGCCACCGACCGCGTCGCCGACGAGATGATGGCCGAGCTTCAGATGAAGCATAAGGACGAGAACGGCCGCGAGAAGGAAATCAACGCCATCTACATGATGGCCCACTCCGGCGCCCGCGGCTCGCAAGCCCAGATGAAGCAGCTGGGCGGCATGCGCGGCCTGATGGCCAAGCCCTCCGGCGAGATCATCGAGACCCCGATCGTCTCGAACTTCAAGGAAGGCCTGACCGTTCAGGAGTACTTCAACTCCACCCACGGCGCCCGTAAGGGCCTGGCGGACACCGCGCTGAAGACCGCCAACTCGGGTTACCTGACCCGTCGTCTGGTCGACGTCGCGCAGGACTGCATCATCGTCGAGGAAGACTGCGGCACCACGCGGGGCATCACCCTTCGCGCCGTCGTCGAGGGCGGCGACGTGCTGGTCTCGCTGGGTCTGCGCGTCCTGGGCCGCTTCACGGCCGAGGACGTCAAGAACCCGAGCACCGGCGAGCTGGTGGTTCCGGCCGACACCTATGTCGACGAGAACATCGCCGACGCCATCGAGGCGGCGGTCGTCCAGTCGGTGAAGGTCCGCTCGGTCCTGACCTGCGAAGCCAAGATCGGCGTCTGCGGCGCCTGCTATGGCCGCGACCTGGCCCGCGGCACCCCGGTTAACATCGGCGAAGCGGTCGGCGTCATCGCCGCCCAGTCGATCGGTGAGCCCGGCACGCAGCTGACCATGCGTACGTTCCACATCGGCGGCACCGCCCAGGTGGCCGAGCAGTCGTTCTTCGAGGCCTCGAACGAGGGTACGGTCCGCGTGATCGGCCCGACCGTCATCGGCTCCGATGGCGCCCTGGTCATCATGAGCCGCAACACCTCGGTCAGCGTGCTGGTCGACGGCAAGGAGCGCGAAACCTACAAGCCGCCGTACGGCGCCCGCCTGCGGGTCAAGGACGGCGATACGGTCAAGCGCGGCCAGCGCCTCGGCGATTGGGACCCCTACACCACCCCGATCATCACCGAAGTGGCCGGCAAGATCCGCGCCGAGGACCTGGTGGATGGCCTGTCCATCCGCGAGGAAGTCGACGAAGCGACCGGCATCGCCCAGCGCGTCATCGCCGACTGGCGTACGTCGGCCCGCGGTTCGGACCTGCGTCCGGCCATGGGCGTGCTGTCGGAAGACGGCTCGTACAAGCGCCTGTCGAACGGCGGCGAGGCTCGCTACCTCCTGTCGGCCGGCGCCATTCTCTCGGTCGCCGATGGCGACGAGGTGAAGCCGGGTGAAGTGATCGCGCGTATCCCGACCGAAGGCGCCAAGACCCGGGACATCACCGGTGGTCTGCCGCGCGTCGCCGAACTCTTCGAAGCCCGCCGTCCGAAGGACTGCGCGGTCATCGCGGAAATGGACGGCCGTGTCGAATTCGGCAAGGATTACAAGAACAAGCGCCGGATCAAGATCACGCCGGACGTCGACGCCGATGGCAACCAGGCCGAGGCGGTCGAGTTCCTGATCCCGAAGGGCAAGCACATCGCCGTCCACGACGGGGACTTCATCTCCAAGGGCGAGTACATCATCGACGGCAACCCGGATCCGCACGACATTCTGCGCATCCTGGGCGTCGAGGCCCTGGCGAACTTCCTCGTCGACGAGATCCAGGAGGTCTATCGACTGCAGGGCGTGCCGATCAACGACAAGCACATCGAGACGATCGTTCGTCAGATGCTGCAGAAGGTCGAGATCCTCGAGCCCGGCGACACCGGCCTGATCAAGGGTGACCACCTTGATAAGCCGGAGTTCGACAAGGAACAGGACAAGGCTGTCGCCCGTGGCGGTCGTCCGGCCGTGACCCAGCCGGTGCTGCTGGGCATCACCAAGGCCTCGCTGCAGACCAAGAGCTTCATCTCGGCCGCGTCGTTCCAGGAAACGACCCGCGTCCTGACCGAAGCCTCGGTGCACGGCAAGACCGACACCCTGGAAGGCCTGAAGGAAAACGTCATCGTGGGTCGCCTGATCCCCGCCGGTACGGGTTCCTACCTGCGCAGCCTGCAACGCGTCGCCGCCAAGCGCGACGAGCAGCTGGCCCAGCAGCGCGAAGAAGCGATGGAGCCGCTGCCGGCCGAGATCGCGCTGGCCGACGCGGAATAGGCCCTCGGGCTTAGAGCGAATACGGAAAGGCCCGGGAGCGATCCCGGGCCTTTTTCGTTGTCAGAGGCGTCCAGCGCCTGGAGATACCGCCATGTCCGACTACGAGCTCTACTACTGGTCCGCGCCGTTTCGCGGGCAGTTCGTGCGCGCCGTCCTGGCCCACGCCGGCAAGACCTGGACGGAAGGCGGCGACGCGGCGATCGCGGACCTGATGGGCGGGCCGGTCAAGGCCATGCCGATCCCGTTCATGGGGCCGCCGATGCTGGTCGACAACAGGGCGAAGGTCGCCATCGCGCAGACGCCGGCGATCCTCCTCTATCTGGGCGAGACCCTGGACCTGCTCCCGGCGACGCCGGAGCCGCGCGCCCTGACGCTGAAGATCGTCTGCGACGCCAATGACGTCATCGATGAGATGACCAATGACGGCGGTCGCGAGATGTGGACCGGCAAGCGCTGGGCCGAGTTCGTCCCACGCCTGAAGAGGTGGATGTCGTTCTGGGAGGAAACCGGCCGTCGCCACGGCCTGACGGCCGATGCTGGCTTCCTGCTGGGCGGCGACGGGCCGGGGATGGCCGACATCGTCACCGCCACCCTGTGGTCGACCCTGACCGAGCGCTTCGACGCCATCGGCGAGATCCTCGACGAGGCCGCGCCGATGACCGCCGCCCTGGTCCGCCGCGTCGCCGAGCTGCCGCCGCTGCGCAAGCTGGCCGACAAGGCCCGCGAGGACTACGGCGACACCTGGTGCGGCGGCCAGATCGAGGCGTCGCTCAGGAAGGTGCTGAGCGCGTAGGCTAGCGCGGTTCGCGCACGTAGATGGTCTTGGTCGAGCGGCCGCGGAGCAACAAGCCCAGGACGACGCCCAGACCGGCGGCGACACCCAGGGCCTGGGCTGGCTTGAGCTGCACCCAGGCTTCCAGGTCGCCATAGCGATTCTGGATCTCGTCGCTGGCCTGGGCGGCGATGTCCTTGACCCGGGCGCGGGTCTCGTCGACCGCCTCGGAAGCGACCTCCTTGAGGCTGTCATAGGCGTCGTGGGCGGCGCCCGAGACAGCCTTGAGCTTGGGCTCGACCTTGGCGCGGGCGGTCTTGGCGGTCGTCTGGGAAGTCAGGCTGTCGGCATAGTCGGTCATGATCGAACCTCGTGGCGGGAGAAGACGGCGCGGCGCGCCGCGAGACGCTTGCACAACCCCGGGGGGCCAGGGAGCGTTCCGCGCCTTCTCGAACGCTGGCGCCTAGCGCTTGTGGACCGACGCCTCGGGCGTGAACATGCTGCCTTGCAGGGGGATGGCGCAGGGCGAGCGTCCCAACCGCACCGACCCTTGCGTGTCCTTGGGCTTCCGGCCCGGCCCGAACTTGACCGAGCACTTGAGGAACGGGACGTAGACGTGGTCGGGCGTGACGGCTCCTGGCGTCGGGTCGGTCGAGGATAGGCCCGACGGTCCGGCGGCGGCGACCTCATCATAATAGGCGCGCTTGCCGGGATCCATCGGGGCGTCATAGCTCGGCGTCGAGGCCGTCAGCCGGCCGAACTGTTCCTCGCATTGGTCGCGCTCCCGCCGCGACAGCGCCTGGCGCGCGCAGCCAGGACCGGCGCGCAGCGCGGCGCGAACATTGTCGGACATCGGCGCCGGAGCCGCCACGCCGACCGAGGGCTTGGCCGCGACGGCTGTCGCCAGACCGTCGGATAGGCTGGGCGCGATCTCTTTCGCGGGGGCGGCGGCGCGCGGGGTTGCGGATCGTGAGGCGAGCTTCTGTCGCACGACATCGGGCGTCGCCGGCCGAAGCAGCTCGACGGACAGCAGCGCCAGGTCGGGCGCGATATCGAGCAGCGCCGGCGCGGCGGGCCGGGCCAGCCACGCCAGGACGATCACGTGCAGGACGACCGACAGGCCCGCGATGACCCCGAGCCGGCCCAGCCGTCGGCGACCCGCCGTCATCGCAGTTCCGCCCCCTCGGATGATCCGCAGCCCAGGCTTGCGGCGGATCACGGTCCAGTTGTGACGAAAGCTGGGCTTTTTCCGGGTCGGGCGCGACCGAACGGCGGAGGGAGCGGGAAAGCCTGTCCTACTTCCGGCTCACCACCGGCAGCTCGATGTAGGACTCCTCGCCGGCCGCGTGGTGAATGGCGTTGTTGGCGACCACGAACTTGCTTTCCTTCTCGTTGTCGCCGCCGGTGTTCAGGTTGCGGACGAACTTCGGGAAGTTGGACGAGGTGACCTCCACCCGGATGCGGTGGCCGGGCAGGAAGGTGTTGCTGGTGGTGATCGGCGTCGGCTTGACCGCATAGGTCTGGCCGGCCGTCATCATCGCCGGCTTCTCGTAGCTGTCGCGATAGCGGGCCCGCATGATGGTGTCGCCCAGGATGTAGGCCGTGCCGTCCGGCCCGACGTCGACCAGCTTGACGGCGAAGTCGGTGTCCTTGGCGTCCGACGAGACCTTCAGGACCGCGCGGACGAAGCCCGAGACTTCCAGCGGCTCGGTCAGCGGCTCGCTGGTGTAGACCAGTACGTCCTGGCGGGACTCCACCCCGCGCTGGTCGAAGGCGCCGGCGATGACCAGGCCGCCGTTGCAGCAGTCGCCGCCGCCCACGGTCTGGACCGGATTGGCCGGATCATAGGCGTAGCGGTCGGCCTGCTCTCCGGCCCCCGGCGCGGCGGCCGTCAGCTTGCCGTCGCCGGCGAGGCTGTTGGCGCGGCCGCTGGAGCGCAGATAGAGGCGCATCGGGGCCGAGCCCTCCGGCGGCCACTGGGCCGACTGCTTCCAGCTGTTGGCGCCCATCGAATAGTAGCGAACCGGCGGCGTCGACTTCGGGAAGGCGTTGACGTCGCCCTTCAGCCAGCGGTCGAAGAAGGCGTAGACCTCCTTGTCGGCGTCGAAGTTCACCGTGCCCATGTCGCGGTCGCCCGACTTGTAGGGGACCTGCAGCGTGCGGGCGTTGAAGCCGCAGTGGTTGCTGGGCGTGACGATGGCGTACTGGTTGTCGCTGGCTTCCTTGTCCGAGTTCACCGCGCGGGCGTGGTTGAACAGGGCCATGTTCGGGCCGATCGACACGTCGTACCAGGAATTGAACCACAGGGCCGGCACGCCCCAGCCCTTGTCGTCGTGATAGAGGCCGCCCTTGCGCCAGGCCGGGTCGGCCGGGCCGTCGCGGTTGATCAGCTCCTCGAACGTGCCCTTGGGCTCGCCCAGGTCCTGCAGCATCTCGTTGACCGGCAGGTGGCGGATCTGGCTGGGCCAGTTCACCTCGGGCTTCTTGGCCTCCAGGTCATTGTATTTGGCCAGGCGGGCGATGGTCTTGGAGTCCAGGCCCTTGGGCGGCTGAGCGCGCAGCGGATTGTCGACGCCGTACAGCCACACGAAGAACAGGTTGCGCGGCACGCCGCCGGTGTACCAGTTGCCCTGCTCCTGGAACTCGCCGACCTTGCCGATGCCGGCGCCCGAGGATTGCGGGACCATGGCGGCGTGGGCCGGGTGGTTCTGGCCGGCCAGGGCCAGCTGCCATTCGGCCGTCGACGAGCAGCCGCGCGTGCCGACCTTGCCGTTCGACCAGCTCTGCTTGGCGATCCAGGTCAGGGTGTCGTAGCCGTCGGTCTGCGGATGGCCGAGGATCTCCCACTCGCCTTCGGAGTAGTAGCGGCCGCGCTCGTTCTGCAGCACCAGGGCGTAGCCGTGCTTGATGGCGTCCAGCGCGTTACGCGTGGTCCCCGCCTTGTAGGGCATCTCGTTATAGGGCGTCTTGATCAGGATGGTCGGCAGCGGCCCGGTCGCGCCCTTGGGGCGATAGACGTGGGTCGCCAGCCGCACCCCGTCGCGCATCGGCGCCATGACGTACAGCTGCACGTCGGCCTTGGCGGCCAGCTCCTTGTCGAGCGCGGCGTCGGAAAACTGCGAATAGTCCTGGGCCAGAACCGCCGACGGAGCCGTCGACGTGGCCAGGATCAGCGCGGCGCACAGTGAAGCCGAAAAACGCATGACGTCCCCTCACAACCAAGGCGCGCCCCTTGAGCCCGCGCGCCAACCTGGCGGTGAGGGTATTCCGGGGGCGTACGGAGGAAACCCCTTTTTAGCGCCCTCTTTCTCAGCGCCCCCCTCTTTCAGCGCTGGTCGTTGTCGCGCGAGCGCTGCTTCTCGCGGGCGTCGGCCTTGTCGTAGTCGCGCAGCTGCTTGAGGCGCTGCTGCTGAGCGTTGCGGGTGCGGCCCAGGCCGTCCTGCTCGGCGCCGAGCACGAAGGGGATCTCCTTCATCGTCCCGGGCTGGTCCTTGCTGCGATGGTCGACGCCGGGACCCATCGGCGCTTCGTCGAACTTGCGGGCCAGCTCCTGCATGATCGATTGGGCCTCGAATTCGCGCGCCTTGGCCGCGTTCATCGGGCCGGCATAGGTCCCGCGCGGCGGGGCGGCGCCGAAGCGCTCGTCGCACTTCTCGCGCTCGCGGCGGTTCAGGCCGACGGCGTCGGCGCTGACGCAGCCCGTGGGGCTGCCCCGCAGGGCCGTGCGCAGGTCGCCGGCGCCTTCGCCCGGCAGCGGCGCGGGACGGATCGCGGTCCCAGGTCGGGCGATTCCCGTGGCGGGAACCGACAGGACCGGAACGCCGGCCGGGGCGGTCCGCGCCGGCGCGCGCACCTGGAAAGGCAGGGCGGGCGAGGGCGCCGCGGTCGCCGCCGAGGCTGGCGCGGGGCGGGGCTCCGGACGTGTCTCGGGAACGGGACGCTGCAGGTCCAGCGTCATCACCGACAGGTCGTCGGCGACCATGTTTTCCAGCAGAGGCCGCGCGGGAATCGCCAGCCAGGCCAGCAGCGCCACGTGCAGCAGCAACGATCCGGCGAGAATCGTCGCCCGGCGTTGATTGTCCCTGCTGCGCCTCACGCTGACCCTCACCCGGCCTCCCCAGCCTTGCCTCCGCCCTCCCCACGTGGTGTGCGAGGCCGGCGAGACAAGGCGCTCCATCCGGACGCGAGCCTGCACAGCTTGCGGTGGCGAAATCTTGGCCTTGGCGGGCGGCTTAAGGCGGCGTTAACCGGCGCGGGAACAGGCGGTTGACGTTGAGCCCCTTCGCGAGTAAATACCGCGCTCTTTTTCGAGGCGGTCGTTCGCGTCCGTTCCGATGAGCTTCCGTCCTCGCGGGCGGAGAACCCGCCGGTGTGCTTCCCGCGCCCCGGCGAGTTTCGTGTTTATCGGGTCTCCAAGCGGAGCCTTGAACCAAGAACAACAAAGACAAGGACCTGAAGCGCCCCGGCCGAAAGGCACACGCTTCCATCAGAGCAGAGACTTAATGCCTACCATTAACCAGCTCATCCGTAAGCCGCGCTCCCCGAAGCCGGTCCGGAACAAGGTGCCCGCCCTGAAGGGCTGCCCCCAACGTCGCGGCGTTTGCACGCGCGTCTACACCACGACCCCGAAGAAGCCGAACTCGGCTCTGCGTAAGGTCGCCAAGGTCCGTCTGACCACCGGCATCGAAGCCGTGTGCTACATCCCGGGCGAAGGTCACAACCTGCAGGAGCACTCGGTGGTGCTCATCCGCGGCGGCCGCGTCAAGGATTTGCCCGGCGTCCGTTATCACATCCTGCGCGGCGTCCTCGACACCCAAGGTGTCAAGGATCGTAAGCAGCGTCGTTCGCTCTACGGCGCCAAGCGTCCGAAGTAAGGAATAGAAGAAGATGTCCCGCCGCCGTCGCGCCGAGAAACGCCAAGTCCTGCCGGATCCCAAGTTTGGGGACCTGATCGTCACGAAGTTCATGAACTACGTGATGTACGAGGGCAAAAAAGCCGTCGCCGAAAACATCATCTATGGTGCTTTCGACATCCTGGAAAACAAGCGCAAGGACCAAGGTCCGCTTGAGACCTTCCACTCCGCTCTGGACAACGTCGCCCCGGCGATCGAAGTCCGGTCGCGCCGCGTTGGCGGCGCCACCTACCAAGTGCCGGTTGAAGTCCGTCCGGACCGTCGCCGCGCCCTGGCCATCCGTTGGCTGGTGACCGCCGCTCGCAAGCGCGGTGAAAACACCATGACCGAAAAGCTGGCTGGTGAGCTGCTCGACGCTTCGAACAACCGCGGCACCGCCGTGAAGAAGCGCGAAGACACCCACAAGATGGCTGAAGCCAACCGGGCGTTCTCGCACTATCGCTGGTAAGCTTTTCGCGACCAGCACTCTTTCAGGCGCGGGTGGTTTGCGATAAACCGCCCGCGCCGCACGTTTAAATGTCCCTGCCTCACCGCAGCGCTACGCAGAGCTTCATCATGGCCCGCCAGCATAAAATCGAAGATTACCGTAACTTCGGCATCATGGCGCACATCGACGCCGGTAAGACCACGACGACCGAGCGGATCCTGTATTACACGGGTAAGTCGCACAAGATCGGCGAAGTCCACGATGGCGCGGCCACCATGGACTGGATGGAGCAGGAGCAGGAACGCGGCATCACGATCACGTCGGCCGCGACGACCGCTTTCTGGAACGGCAAGCGTCTGAACATCATCGACACCCCCGGGCACGTCGACTTCACCATCGAAGTCGAACGCTCGCTGCGCGTGCTCGACGGCGCCGTGACGGTGCTGGACGGCAACGCCGGCGTCGAGCCGCAGACGGAAACCGTCTGGCGCCAGGCCGACAAGTACAAGGTTCCGCGTATCGTCTTCGTCAACAAGATGGACAAGATCGGCGCCGACTTCGACAAGTCGGTGGAATCGATCCGTGACCGTCTGGGCGCCAAGGCCGTGCCGATCCAATTCCCGATCGGTTCGGAAACGAACCTGAAGGGCCTCGTGGACCTGGTCCGCATGAAGGCCGTGGTCTGGGACAACGACGCCCTGGGCGCGAACTTCCGCGACGAGGAAATCCCCGCCGACCTGATGGACAAGGCGATCGAAGCCCGCGCCTATCTGGTCGAGAACGCCGTCGAACTCGACGACGAAGCGATGGAAGCCTATCTCGGCGGCGAAGAGCCCTCGGAAGAAGTCATCAAGAAGTGCCTGCGCAAGGCCGTTCTGACCGGCGCCTTCTATCCGATCCTCTGCGGCTCGGCCTTCAAGAACAAGGGCGTGCAGACGCTGCTGGACGCCGTCGTCGACTACCTGCCGTCGCCGCTGGACATCCCGCCGACCAAGGGCATCGACTTCAAGACCGAAGAAGAGATCGTGCGTCACGCCTCGGACGAAGAGCCGCTTTCGGTTCTGGCGTTCAAGATCATGGACGACCCCTTCGTCGGTTCGCTGACCTTCTGCCGCATCTATTCGGGCAAGCTGGAAACCGGCATGTCGCTGCTGAACGCCACGCGCGACAAGCGCGAGCGCGTCGGCCGCATGCTGCTCATGCACTCGAACAACCGTGAAGACATCAAGGAAGCCTTCGCCGGCGACATCGTCGCCCTGGCTGGCCTGAAGGAAACCCGCACGGGTGACACCCTGTGCGATCCGCTGAAGTCGCCGGTCATCCTCGAGCGCATGGAATTCCCGGCCCCGGTCATCGAGATCGCAGTCGAGCCCAAGTCGAAGGCCGACCAGGAGAAGCTGGGCGTCGCCCTGCAGAAGCTGGCCGCCGAGGATCCGTCCTTCACCGTCTCGACCGACTTCGAGTCGGGCCAGACGATCCTGAAGGGCATGGGCGAGCTGCACCTCGACATCAAGATCGACATCCTGAAGCGCACCTACAAGGTGGAAGCCAACATCGGCGCGCCGCAGGTGGCCTATCGTGAATCGCTGGGCCGCAAGGTCGACATCGACTACACGCACAAGAAGCAGACCGGTGGTACGGGCCAGTTCGCCCGCGTCATGATCACCTTCGAACCGGGCGAGCCGGGTTCGGGCTTCGTGTTCGAAAACGCGATCGTCGGCGGCGCCGTGCCGAAGGAATACATCCCCGGCGTCCAAAAGGGCCTGGAATCGGTCAAGGACAACGGCCTGCTGGCCGGCTTCCCGCTGATCGACTTCAAGGCGACCCTGACGGACGGCAAGTTCCACGACGTCGACTCGTCGGTCCTGGCCTTCGAAATCGCCTCGCGCGCCGCCTTCAAGGAGCTGCGCGAAAAGGGCGCTCCGAAGCTGCTCGAGCCGATCATGAAGGTCGAGGTCGTGACGCCGGAAGAATACCTGGGCTCGGTCATCGGCGACCTGAACAGCCGCCGTGGCATGATCCAGGGTCAGGACATGCGCGGTAACGCGACTGTCGTGAACGCCTACGTGCCGCTGGCCAACATGTTCGGCTACGTAAACACCCTGCGGGGCATGTCGCAAGGCCGCGCCCAGTTCAGCATGGTCTACGACCACTACGATCCGGTGCCGCAACACGTCGCCGACGAAGTGATCAAGAAGTACGCCTAAGCTTTTCTCAACGAAAAGCGTGGGTTAGAGATCGAGAGGGTTCCTTGGAACCCTCTCGCCAACACCCCAGAAGTCCCACCTATTTTGAAGGCCCCTCTGGGGTCCTGGAGCTAAGAAGATGGCCAAGGAAAAGTTCGAACGCACTAAGCCGCACTGCAACATCGGCACGATTGGTCACGTTGACCATGGCAAGACGACGCTGACGGCGGCGATCACGATCACGCTGGCGAAGACGGGCGGCGCGACCGCCAAGAACTACGCCGACATCGACGCCGCGCCGGAAGAAAAGGCCCGCGGCATCACGATCAACACCGCGCACGTCGAGTACGAGACGGCCAACCGTCACTACGCGCACGTCGACTGCCCCGGCCACGCCGACTACGTGAAGAACATGATCACGGGCGCGGCCCAGATGGACGGCGCGATCCTGGTCGTGTCGGCCGCCGACGGCCCGATGCCGCAGACCCGCGAGCACATCCTGCTGGCCCGTCAGGTCGGCGTGCCGGCTCTGGTGGTGTTCATGAACAAGGTCGACATGGTCGACGACGAAGAGCTGCTGGAGCTCGTCGAAATGGAAGTGCGCGAGCTGCTGAGCTCGTACCAGTTCCCGGGCGACGATATCCCGATCGTCAAGGGTTCGGCCCTGGCCGCCGTCGAAGGCCGTGATCCGGCCATCGGCGAAGACCGCATCAACGAACTGATGACCCAGGTCGACGCCTACATCCCGCAGCCGGAACGCCCCGTTGACCTGCCGTTCCTGATGCCGGTCGAAGACGTGTTCTCGATCTCGGGCCGCGGCACCGTGGTCACGGGTCGTATCGAAAAGGGCGTCGTGAAGGTCGGCGAGGAAGTCGAAATCGTCGGCATCCGTCCGGTCCAGAAGACGACCTGCACGGGCGTCGAAATGTTCCGCAAGCTGCTGGACCAAGGTCAAGCCGGCGACAACGTGGGCGTGCTGCTGCGCGGCACCAAGCGTGAAGACGTCGAGCGCGGCCAGGTTCTCTGCAAGCCGGGCTCGATCACCCCGCACACCAAGTTCGTGGCCGAGGCCTACATCCTGAACAAGGAAGAAGGCGGCCGTCACACCCCGTTCTTCACCAACTACCGTCCGCAGTTCTACTTCCGCACGACCGATGTCACCGGCATCATCAAGCTGAAGGAAGGCGTGGAAATGATCATGCCGGGCGACAACGCCGAGCTGGACGTCGAGCTGATCACCCCGATCGCCATGGACCAAGGCCTGCGCTTCGCCATCCGCGAAGGCGGCCGCACGGTCGGCGCCGGCGTGGTCGCGAAAATCGTCGAGTAATCGACCTTCTTCAGCACGCGCTGAACTGATCTAAGCGAAGGCCCCGGAGAGCGATCTCCGGGGCCTTTTGCTTGGGCCGGTGGGCGATGAGGCCCCTGTGTCGGGTCGTTTGCTTGACGCGCCGCGAGCTTTGCCGCATCGGGGTCCGTCAGCAGGGGGCTTGGCGATGGGAGCGTTCATTCGCGGCAAGCCGGCGGGCTACGGGTTCGCGGTGCTCGCGGCCCTGGCGGCCTGGGCGCTGCGCCTGGCGCTGAACGACTGGTTCCCGCCCGGCTTTCCCTATCTGACCTTCTTTCCGGCCGTGGTCATCACCGCCTATTTCGCGGGTCTGCGGCCGGCGATCCTGTGCGCGGTCCTGTCCGGCGTGGCGGCCTGGTACTATTTCATCCCGCCGTACCGCACGTTCCACATCAACTTTTCGACCAGCGTGGCCCTGGCGTTCTACGCCTTCGTGGTGGTGATCGACATCTTCTTCATCGACGGCATGCGCCGGGCGCTGCGTCAGCTGGAGGAGGAGCGCGCGCGCTACGCCGCCTTGGCCGAGAGCCGGGACCTGCTGTATCGCGAGCTGCACCATCGGGTCAGCAACAACATCCAGGTCGTGGGCTCGCTGCTGCGGCTGCAGGCCGCCGGCATGGCCGACGAGGACGCCCGCCACGCCCTGAACGAGGCCGGCGGCCGGATCGCCTTGATCGCCAGCATCCAGCGAGAGTTGCACAACGCCGTCGGCGAGCCCGCGCCCTTCCGCGCCTTCGCCGAGGTCGTCCTGAACGAGGCCTCGCAGGCGGCCGGCGCGAAGGTCGTCCTGACCATCGAGGGCGGCGACCGGCCGCTGCACCCCGACCAGGCCACGCCGGTCACCCTGGTCATGCTGGAGAGCTTCAACAACGCGCTGGAGCACGGCTTCGGGGAAGCCCGCTCGGGACAGGTGCGTGTCGATCTCGACCAGTCCGGCGACACTCACGTCCTGACGGTCCGCGACGACGGGGCCGGCCCGCCCGACGGCTTCGATCCGGCCAACTCCAGGAGTCTCGGCCTGCGCATCGTCCGCGCCATGGCCCAGCAGCTGAACGGCAAGTTCGAGATGGCGCGCGAGGGGGCGTGGACCGTGTGCCGGCTGAGCTACGCGCCAAGGGCGGAGTAGGGTTCCCTCCCCCTTGATGGGGGAGGGTAGGGTGGGGGTGATGCTGCGTCAGATGCAGCGCGAGGCCGCCAATTCAGCAGGTCACCCCCATCCCCAACCCTTCCCCCATCGAGGGGGAAGGGAGAATCACAGCCGATCCGCCCGAGCCGCCTGGCCCTCCGCAGCCTCCCGCGGCGTGATCATGCGGGACAGCTTTGGCCTCAGCCACATCTCGATGTCGTCGACGATCTCGTAGACCACCGGCACCAACACCAGCGACAGCACGGTCGAGGTGATCAGGCCGCCGATCACGGCCACGGCCATGGGCTGGCGGAACTCCGAGCCGGTGCCGATGCCCATGGCGGTCGGCAGCATGCCGGCCATCATGGCCAGGGTGGTCATGACGATCGGCCGGGCCCGCTCGTGGCAGGCGTCGAGAATGGCCTCGCGCTGGCTCATGCCGTCGCGCTCCTGCTCGATGGCGTACTCGACCAGCAGGATCGAGTTCTTGGCCGCCAGGCCCATCAGCATCAGGAAGCCGATCAGCGACGGCATCGACAGCGACTGGCCGGTGACCAGCAGGGCGAAGAACGCGCCGCCGATCGCCAGCGGCAGGGCCGACAGGATGGTGATCGGCTTGAAGAAGCTGCGGAACAGCAGCACCAGCACGCCGAACACCAGGCCCACCGCCGACAGCAGCGCCACCGCGAAGCCGGTGAACAGCTCCACGAAGGCCTCCTGGTCGCCGGCCGAGGCCGGGCCGACACCCTCGGGCAGCTTCGTCATGGTCGGCAGCTTGGCGACGTCCGTCATCGCCTGGCCCAGCTGGGCGCCGTTGTTGAGGTCGGCCTCGATGGTCACCTGCCGCTTGCGGGCGAAGCGGTCGATCTTGGCCGGGCCGGCCTGGAACGACAGGTCGGCCACATTATCCAATCGCGTTGTACCGCCGCTGGCGGTCGGCACGCGCAGGGCGCCCAGGGCGTCCAGGTCGCGGCGGCTGTCGGCCGGCAGGCGCACGCGGATCGGGATCCGTCGCTCGCCTTGGGTCATCTTGGCGACGTTGGCGTCGATGTCGCCGACCGTGGCCACGCGGGCGATGGCGGCGATATCGGCCGAGTTGACGCCGAGGCGCGCGGCCTCGTCGGCCTTGGGGCGGATCAGGATCTCCGGGCCGCTGGGCGGGGATGACGGACGCGGATCGGCGACGGTGGAGAGCTTCTGCATCTCGCGCTCGATCTGGGCGGCCGTGCGTTCCAGCAGTGGGCCGTCTTCGGAGATCAGGATGGTCTGGACCTCCGACGTCCCCCAGTCGCCCAGCAGGTTCACCCGGGCGTCGGGAATGTCGTGCAGGCCGTTGCGGACCTCCTGCTTGATCTCGGTGACCGTCTGCTTGCGATCGCCGTTCAGCACGATGGTGATGGTGGCGTCACGGATGTCGGCGCCGCTCTGGCCGCCCCAGCCGCTGCCGATGTTCGAACCGACCTGGGCGAAGACGTGGGCCACTTCCGGGCGCTTGCGGAACATGGTCGTCACCGATTGAACCGTGCGCTCCATGTCGGCGACGGTGGCGCCGGGCGGACCCTGGACCTTCAGATAGTAGTAGTTGTTGTTGGCCGCCGGCTGGAAGGCGGTGGGCAACAGGCCCGCCAGCATGATCGAGCCGATGAAGATCAGGCCGCCGATGGCGCAGGCCAGGATTCGGTGATCCAGCGACCAGTCCAGCACGCCGCGATAGAAGCCCTTGAAGTCCTTGCGCGGGTGCGGGGTCTTGGCGGGCTTGAGGAAATAGGCGGCCAGCAGCGGGGTCAGCAGGCGGGCCACGACCAGCGAGAACAGCACGGCCACGGCCACCGTCAGGCCGAATTCCTTGAAGAACTGGCCGGGCGTGCCGGGCATGTAGGATACCGGCACGAACACCGCCACGATGGTGAAGGTGGTGGCCACGACCGCCAGGCCGATGGCGTCGGCGCCGTCGATCGCCGCCTGGAACGGACGTTGTCCGCGCGCCACGCGTTTCTCGATGTTCTCGATCTCGACCACGGCGTCGTCGACCAGGATGCCGATGACCAGGGTCAGGGCCAGAAGGGTCACGACGTTCAGCGAGAAGCCCATGATCGCCATGAAGGCGAAGGTGGGCACCAGCGACACCGGCATGGCGATGGCGGTGATCAGGGTGGCGCGCCACTCGCGCAGGAACAGGAACACCACCAGCGAGGCCAGCAGCATGCCTTCAAGCAGGGTGTGCTCGGTGGCCGCGAAGCTGGCGCGGGTCTCGTCGACGGTCGAGAAGATCTTCACGAACGACACGCCGGCCTGCTTTTGGGCCAACTTATCGATAGCTTGCTTGACGTTGTCCTCGACGGCGACGTCGCTGGAGTCGCGGGTCTTCATCACCTGGAAGGCGACGACCGGCCGGCCGTCCAGGCGGGCGAAGCCACGCTGTTCTTCCGAGCCTTCGCCCACCTGGGCCACGTCGGTAAGCTTGACGTAGCGGCCGCCGGCGATCGGGATGGTGATCTGGCGCAGCTGCTCGACGGTGGTCGCCGCGCCCAGCACGCGCAGGGTCTGCTCGCGACCGCCGACATTGGCGCGGCCGCCGGGGGCGTCGACGCTGAAGCTGGCCAGGGCCTGGTTCAGCTGCGGGGCGGTGACCCCGAACGAGGCCATGCGGTCCGGGTCGAGGATGACATTGATCTCGCGATCGACGCCGCCGACGCGGGCCACCTGGGCCACGCCCTTTTCGCCCTGCAGGGCGCGGGTGACCGTGTCATCGATGAACCACGACAGCTCGGTCGAACTCATGTTCGGGGCCGAGACGGCGTAGGTGATGATCGGGGCGCTGGTGATCTCCAGCCGCTGGACGATCGGCTCGTCCACCTCGCGGGGCAGCAGCGAACGGGTCTGGTCGACCTTGGAGCGCACCTCGTCGGTGACCTTCTGCAGGTCCTCGCCGAGATTGAATTCGATCGTGGTGGTCGAGGCGCCCTGGACCACCGACGAGCGGATGGTCTTGACGTTGGAGATGCTGGCCACCGCGTCCTCGATGGGGCGGGTGACCTGGGTCTCCATCTCGCCGGGCGCGGCGCCGCTCTGGGTGACCGTCACGGTCACGGCCGGGAATTCGACGTTGGGGAACTGCTTGATCGGCAGGCCCAGATAGCAGCCGATGCCGGCGATCATCAGGGCGATAAACAGCACCGCGACCGGGATCGGGTTGCGGATCGCCCAGGCCGAGATCTTCAGTTCGCCGGTCTTGTGTCCGGGCTTTTGTTCAGCGGCCATCAGCGGGCCGCCTGCTGGGCCGAAGCGGGGGCGGGGCGCACCACGTCGCCGTCGGTGACGAAGGACGCGCCGCCCAGGACGATGCGCGTGCCGGCGGGCGGCCCCTGGACCAGCTGAGCCCAGCCGCCGCCCTTCCGGCCGACCTTCACGCCGACCATGTGGGCGCGGTTGTCGCCGTCGACCGTCATCACGAACAGGCCGTCGGCCTCATAGCGGATGGCGGATTCCGGGATGGCGGTCACCGCCGCGCCCGAGGCCCCGAAGGTGGCGCGGCCGAAGCCGCCGGGACGCAGGTCCGGACGCACGGGCAGGCGCACGCGAACCTTGCCCAGGCGGCTCCCGCTATCGACGCGCGGGCTGATCAGACGCACGACGCCCGAGATCGACTGGCCGCCGGGCAGGGACACTTGAGCCGCCTGGCCCTCGCGGATGCCGGCCAGGTCGGCTTCATTGACCTCGGCGTCCAGCTCGACCAGGCCGTCGCGGGCGATGGTGAACCACGGGGTCGTCCCGCCGCCGGCGATCTGGCCCGGCTGCACGCCGCGCGACAGCACCCGGCCGCTGACCGGCGAGGTGATGGTCATGCGCGCGGCGCGGGTGCGCAGCTCTTTCAGCGCCGCCTCCTGGGCCTTGGCCTGGTAGCGGCGGGTCTCGATCTGCTCCTGGGACAGGATGCCCTGGCCGTCGAGGCCGGAGACACGGGCCGCTTCGGCCTGGGCCTGGGCGGTGACGGCCGCCTGCTGCTCGACCTGGGCCCGCAGCAGGGTGTCGTCCAGCTGGACCAGAGGCTGGCCGGCCCGGACCCAGTCGCCCTCGTCGGCATAGAGCCGCGCGACGCGGTAGCCGGTCAGCTCCGAGCCGACGGCGGCTTCCTCGCGCGAGACCAGCAGGCCCGAGGCCTCGACCCCGCCGCCCAGCGGCCGGGTCTCGACGCTGCCGATGCTGACCGTGCGGGCCTGGGCGGCGGCGGCGGTCTTGGCGGAGGCTTCCTTGTCCTTCTTGCCGCCACAGGCGGTGAGGCCGGTTCCCGCGACAAGGAGGGCGCCGCAGACCAGGGCGGTGGCGATCGGAGAGCGGGTCGTCATCGGGGCGGGTCTCATTGGGCGGAAGGCTTGCTGGGAATGGACGCGGGCGACCAGCCGCCGCCGAGCGCCTTGTAGGTCTGGACGGCGCGCTGCAGCGCCTGGGTCTGGGCCCCGGTCAGGGCCGTGCGGGCTCCACGCCAGGACTGCTCGGCCTGCAAGGCCGTGGTCAGGTCGGTCAGGCCCATGGCGTAGCCCTTGCGGCTGGCCTCGTAGGCCACGGCGGCGCGGCGCTCGCCGGCGGCCAGCAGGGTCACGCGGCGCTCGTCGGCGTCCTGTTGCACGAGGGCGCTCTCGGTCTCGCCGAAGGCCCTCTGGACGGTCTGCTCATAGGTCACGGCGGCCTGCTCGACCTGGGCGCCGCTGACCTTGATGTCGGACATCAGCTTGGGGATGTTCAGCACCGGGATCGACAGGTTCGCCCCAAGGGTCCAGGCCGAGCTGGTGGTGGAGACGGCCGAGCCGGCCTGCAGGAAGCTGGGATTGATCGACTTGGAGATCCCGACGCCGGGCGTCAGGGTCAGGGTCGGGAACAGGGCCAGCTCGCTGATGTTCAGATTGCCCGAGGCGGCGGCCAGGCGGGCGGCGGCCTCGCGGATGTCGGGGCGGCGGGCCAGCAGCTCGGCCGGGGCGGCGGCCGGGACCGGCGGGGCCTTGGCCAGGATCGGTTCGACCGGCAGGCTGGCCAGCGGATCGACGCCCTTGCCGACCAGGATCAGCAGGCCGCGGCGCGAGGCCTGAAGTTGGGCTTCCAGCTGGGCGACCTGGGCCTGGGCCTGGGCCAGGTCGGCGGCCGTGCGGTCGCCTTCCGAGGTGGCGGACAGGCCCCGGCGGCCCTTCTCGTCGGAGACCTTGAACAGGTTCTCGGCGATGGTGGCGTTGGCGCGGGCGTCCTCCAGCTGCACGGCGTAGCCGCGCGCCTCGAAGTAGGACTGGGCGACATTGGCCGCCAGCGCGGCGCGGGCGCCTTCGTAAGCGAATCGGGCGGCGGCCAGGTCGTTGTCGACCACGCGGCGGGCGGCGCTGCGCCGGCCGATCAGGTCCAGCTCCCAGGAGACGTCGAACTCGGCGGAATAGGTCTTGCTGACCCCGCCCTGGGTGAAGCCGCCGGCGCCGCTCTGGTCGATGATGTGGGTGTCGGTGCGCTTGGCCGAGCCGGTCAGCGGGGTCTGCGGGATGTAGATCTGGCGGATCTGGCCCTCCCGCACGGCGCGGGCCTCTTCCAGCCGGGCGGCGGCCAGGCGCGCATCGGGAGCCTGGTCCAGGGCCGTGGTGATCAGATCGTTCAAGACCGGATCGTTGAAGGCGGTCCACCACTGATCCAGAGCCTGAGAGGCCAGCGGCGATCCCGCCGGCGCCTCGAAGGCGGACGGCAGTTTGACGTCGGCCCGGCGCGCGGGGGTGGTGCAGGCCGACAGACCGGCGCCGACGAGCACGGCTGTCGAGACGAGCAGAATGGAAGGCCGGCCTGGACGCCTGGAAGCGCCGGTCTTGGCGAAACGCATAGAGTTCGAATCCGGTTGTTCTCGCCCTGCGGGCGGGACTTGGCGACCAATGGTTTCCCACTTAGGCGCCCCCGCGCCGATGGGAAAGTCCCAGCCCAACGCTTTAGCGAAGCTTATGTTGCGGCGCACGCGTCCTTGGAGCCTTGCGCGGCCATACCGATGGTTGGTGCGACGTGTCGACGCGCCAAAGCGATCCCATGCGGCGGGCGGTTGACGTGAGGCAAAAACATACCGCATCATCGAAACAGATGTTCGAGATCATTTTTCGGCATCCGTGACGGTTACTGAAACCGGCGCAGTACGCGTGGCTTTTCAAGTGTCCGGCCTCCAGGGGAACCAAGGCTTGTCGGCTCCAGAAGGCGCATCGCCAAGTTTCGAAAAAGAACGCACTTCGCGGCGCGCGGGCTTTGGCGCGCGGGCGGCCGCGCGCGCCGAATTCGGGAGACCACCGCCCAGCTGAACGACCCCAATACCCACCAGGGCATCGCGCAGACGATCGGCCCATCAAAAACAATCGAGGGAGGGAAATCATGAGACGAACCAGCTTCCTGCGCGGAGGCTCCTGCCTCGCGCTGGCCTTCGCCCTGACGAGCGGCATGGCGGGCGCGGCGGCGGCCCAGCAGAAACCCAACGACGCGCCGACCGAGGTCGAGGAAGTCGTTGTCACCGGCTCTTTCATCCGGGGGACGCCCGAGGACGCCGCCCTGCCGGTCGACGTCGTTAGCGCCGAGGAACTCCAGAAGCGCGGTTCGCCCTCGACGGTCGAGCTGCTGAAGGCCCTCTCGATCTCCAATGGCGTGCTGGGCGACACCAACCAGTTCGACAGCCGGGCCCAGGGCTCGGAAGGCTCCGGCTCGGTCAACCTGCGCGGCCTGGGCTCGCAGCGCACCCTGGTGCTGCTGAACGGCCGCCGCCTGGCGATCAACCCGTTCGGCCAGGCCGGCGCGGGCATCGTCGACACCAATATCATTCCCGCCGCCGCCATCGGCCGCCTGGAGGTGCTGAAGGACGGCGCCGCGGCGACCTACGGCTCGGACGCCATCGCCGGCGTCGTCAACTTCATCACCAAGAAGAACTTCAACGGCCTGGAAGCGGCCGCCGACTACCGTCACATCGACGGCTCGAAGGGCGACTACGGCGGCAGCCTCACCTGGGGCCAGACGTGGGACAACGGCAACGTCCTGGCCAGCGTGGGCTGGCAGCATCGCTCCAAGCTGTCGGTGGCCGACCGCGACTGGGCCAACAAGTCATACCTCTCAAACCCCGAGGCGGGCTGGTCGGCGGCGGGCAACCCCTCGACCTTCATTCCCCTGGCCAGCACCTCCAGCGGCATGCGCGACCCGGGCTGCTCGGGCCTGGGCGGCTTCGCCGGCTTCAGCGGCCTGACGCCGGTCTGCTACTGGCACTACACGCCGTTCGACAACGTCGTGGAAAAGTCCAACGCGGTTCAGGCCTATGCCGAGGTCAATACCGACCTGTCGGCCAAGACCAAGTTCCACGCCGAGGTGCTGTACGCCCACACCGACGTGCCCGACTGGAACACCTCGCCG
The DNA here is from genome assembly GCF_058798735.1 of Caulobacter sp. GW822-FHT07D08. NCBI lineage: Bacteria > Pseudomonadati > Pseudomonadota > Alphaproteobacteria > Caulobacterales > Caulobacteraceae > Caulobacter > Caulobacter sp. GW822-FHT07D08. The sequence goes on along the minus strand of NZ_JBXAKU010000017.1, from coordinate 53,459 downwards.
TCCTACGCGGCGCTCGCCGTGCCGACGGCGGAAGTGGCGCCGATCGCGGCCCTGGCTGGCCGCTATTTCGTGCCGGCGAGCAATCCGGGGCTCGCGGCCTTCATCGCCGCCAATCCGACGGTGCAACTGAACAGCCTGGCGACGGGGGCGGTGACCACCGCGCCGGGCGCGATCTTCGCTGGCGGGGCGCTGGACGTGGCCAACCGGCCGTTCGGCATCGGCGGTAATCCGAAGTTCGGCTATGGCCCCTCGATCGGCTCGCGCTCCTTCGACGCCTTCCGCGTGTCGGGCGACCTGTCGGGCGAGTTCGAGAACGGCGTCGGCTGGGACATCGCCCTGACCTATTCGCAGGAAGTCGGCATCCGCACCGGCTACGACACCCTGGTCAACCGCTTCGCGCTGGCCTTGCAGGGGCTGGGCGGACCGCTGTGCGACAGCAATCCCACGACCCCCGGCATCCAGGGCACGCCGGGCGTCGGCGGCTGCATGTATTACAACCCCTTCGCCAGCGCGATCCCGTCCAACGTGATCACCGGCGTGGCCAATCCCGGCTACAACGCCACGCTGCAGAACAACAAGGATCTGGTCGACTGGTTCTTCAAGAAGCTGTCGACCAAGCAGTCCTCGCGCCTGTTCGTCGGCGAGGCGGTGCTGAACGGCAAGACCAGCATCACCCTGGCGGGCGGCGACGTCGCCTGGGCCGCCGGCGTGCAGTATCGCCGCACCTACTTCAAGGCCGACTACAACGACATCAGCAACGCCGCGATCAATCCGTGCGTGAACACCCCCGACTTCGGGGTGACCACCTGCACCGGCTCGGCCCGCAACGGCCCCTTCATGTTCCTGGGCGTCGGCAACGAGGCCGATAACCAGAGCGACGTGATGGCCGGCTTCGGCGAGCTGTCCGTGCCGATCACCGACGACTTCCAGGCCCAGTTCGCGGCCCGCTACGAGAAGTACGGCAACGGCATCGGCTCGACCTTCAACCCCAAGGCCTCGCTGCGCTGGCAGGCCATGCCGTGGCTGGCGTTCCGCGCCTCGGCCGGCTCGACCTTCCGGGGGCCGCCGGATCCGCTGACCACCACCACTTCGGTGACCTCGCTGCAGGGCATCCTGGGCGTGTTCCGCGCCGTCGACATCTTCGGCAACCCGAACCTGAAGCCGGAAAAGGCCAAGACCTACAACTTCGGCACGCTATTCAAGGCCGGGGATTTCAAGGCCAGCATCGACTACTTCTACTTCGACTTCAAAAACCCGATCGTCGCCGAGCCGGTGGCGGGCATGGTCGCCTCGCTCTATCCGAACGGCGCGGCCGGGGCGAACAACTGCGCCGACCCGGCCTATGCGGGCCTGGTGTCGCGCTTCACCTTCAACGGCGCCTGCGGGACCCCGACCACCAGCATCGCCCGCCTGCGCACCGCCTATATCAACGGCGCGCCGGTGAAGAACGCCGGCTTCGACTTCTCGGCCGAGTACCGCTTCAGGGAGGTGGCCGGCGGTGACGTCACCCTCGGCGGCAACGCCACCTACATCCAGAAGTACAAGGTCGGCGCCACCGTCGTGGAAGGCGTCACGGTCGAGAAGCCCTTCGACGCCGTGGGCCTGCTGAACTACCAGACCACGGTCGTGCCGATCCCCAAGTGGAAGGGCGACGTCTTCGCCGAATGGAACAGGGGTCCGCATAACCTGCGGCTGTCGGTCCACTACATCGGTTCGTACACCGACCAGCGCACCGCCCCGTTCGCGGCCAACGCCTACAAGGACACCACCGGCGCGGGCGTCACGGTCAGCGCGGGCAAGACGATCAAGAAGCAGATCCTGACGGACCTGGCCTACCGCGTCTTCCTGCCCTGGGACACGACGGCGACCCTGGCGATCACCAACCTGTTCGACAAGGACCCATCCTACGCCCGCCTCGACCTGGGCTACGACCCGTTCACCGGCGATCCGCTGGGCCGCACCTACAAGGTCGGCCTGCGCAAGAAGTTCTAGGTCGCGAACTCCCTCGAGCATGTGGGTAACTTGCGGCGCGCCCTTCGCGGGGCGCGCCGATTTCTTGTGACGGGGGGCGGGATCACGCTACCAATCGTCATCCGTCGATCGAAGGTTCGTCCATGTCCAAAGCCGCTCTCCTCGCCCTGGCCTCAGGCCTGATCCTCGCCAGCGCCGCGGCCCCGGCCCAAGCCCAGGACAGCGGGCCGATCGATCCGGCGCGGCTGTCGGACATCACGCGGGAGCTGGCCTCCGACCGCTTCGCCGGGCGCGCGCCGGGCGGGGAGGGCGAGGCGCCGACGATCGAGTACATCAGCGCCCAGTTCAAGGCGCTGGGCCTGGAGCCGGCCGGCGACAACGGCGCGTGGACGCAGAAGGTGGCGCTGGTCCGCACACGCCTCGATGGCCCGGCGACCCTGACGGTGGTCACCAAGGCCGGCCCCCTGACCCTGAACCAGGGCGAGCAGTCGCAGGTCATGACCCTGCGCCCCGTCGACAAGGTGAAGATCGACAAGGCTCCGCTGGTCTTCGTCGGCTACGGCGTCGCCGCGCCGGAGCGGGCGTGGGACGACTTCAAGGGCGTCGACCTGAAGGGCAAGATCGCCGTGTTCCTGATCGGCGACCCCGACCTGGAGGCCGCGCCGGGCGAGCCCGTGGCCGGCAAGTTCGGCGGTTCCGCCGCCACCTACTACGCCCGCTGGACGTACAAGTACGAGGAGGCCGTGCGGCGCGGGGCGATCGGCGCGCTGATCGTCCACGAGAGCCTGGGCGCAGGCTATGGCTGGACGACGGTCAAGGCCTCGAACGGCGAGGGCTACGACATCGTCCGCGCCGATCCAGCCAAGGACAAGCTGCTCATGCAGGGCTGGATCCAGCGCGACGTGGCGGTCGACCTCTTCAAGCGCTCGGGCCTGGATTTCGAGGCGCTGAAGCGTTCCGCCCGCACCGCCGCCTTCAAGCCCGTCGCGCTGACCGGCGCCAGCCTGTCGGCCGACTACGCCGTCAGCCACCAGGCGACGGACAGCGCCAACGTCCTGGCCCGCCTGCCGGGCGCCAAGCATCCGGACGAAACCGTGGTCTACGCCGCCCACTGGGACGCCTATGGCGTCGGCGCGCCGGACGCTCAAGGCAACACCATCCGGCGCGGCGCCGCCGACGACGCCATCGGCGTGGCCGCGGTGATCGAGGCCGCCCGCGCCTTCACCCAGGGCCCGCGCCCGGAGCGCTCGATCCTGTTCGCCGCCTGGACCGCCGAGGAGCGTGGCCTGCTGGGCTCGGAATACTACGCCAACCACCCCACCGCGCCGCTGGGCAAGACGGTGGCCAACTACACCTTCGACGTGCTGCAGACCGTGGGGCCGGCGCGCGACGTGGTGCTGGTCGGGGCGGGCCAGAACGCGCTGGAGGACGGCCTCGCCGCCCAGGCCGCCAGGCAGGGCCGGACCATCACCCCGGACGCCAAGCCCGAGCGGGCGCTGTTCTACCGCGCCGACCACTTTTCGCTGGCTCGCCGGGGCGTGCCGGTGCTGCTGCTGATGGGCCTGGGCGGCGGGGCGGACCTGATCAAGGGCGGCCGCGCCGCCGGCGACGCCTGGGTCGCCGACTACACCAGCCGCTGCTACCACCAGCCCTGCGACGCCTGGAGCCCCGACTGGGACCTGCGCGGCGCCGCCCAGGACGTCGCTTTGACCTTTGAGGCCGGCAAGGCCCTGGCCAATTCCCGCGACTGGCCGGACTGGAAGGCGGGCTCGGAGTTCAAGGCCATCCGCGCGGAGACGGCGGGGGAGCGGCGATAGGGCCTACAGATAATCCAGCATGCTCGGCGCCCCAGCCACTTCGCCATCCGCGTTGAACATCTGGGCCAGCTTGTCGCTGGCGGCCTGGAGTTCGACCAGCTTGGAATAGACGGCCGGGGTCCAGCCGGTGGCGTCGCGTTCCTCGGTGGTCATGCCGGCGTAGCGGGTGATCATCGCCTTGCCGAAGCCGCCGTCCGCGTCGGACTGGTAGCTGGCCTTGATGGCGTCGCTGTCGCGCTGGCGGATCTCGGCCTTGGCCTGGGCGATCTCGTGGGGCGAGAACTGGTCGTCCTTGTTCAGGGCCACGGCCGACAGCGAGCGGTCGTCGAAGCGGCGGAAGTCGATCGCGCCGCTGCTGCCGTCCTTGGCCGCGTCGGGGGCGACGGCCAGCTCGTACTGCTTGTCCAGCGCGGTGCGGACGTCGCCGGCCACCTTGCCGAAGTCGCGGGTCTTGGCCCCGGCGACGACGCTGCCGGTCTCCTTCATGTAGGCGGCGACGCTGTCGTTCTGGATTCCGGCGGGGGCCAGGCCTGGGCGGGCGATGGCCTGCTTGCGGCCTTCGACCAGGGCGGCGCGCTCGGTGGTCCAGGCGGTGGAGGCCTTTTCCTCCGGCCCGGCGGCGTCCATCTGGTCGAGGGCGGTCTGGTAGAGGCTGGCATAGTCGCCGGTCAGCCGCGCCTGGGCGGCGGGGCTGGCGAGCGCGGTGTCGTGCTGATCCTTCAGCGCCAGGGACGCGACGACCTGCTGGTCCATTGGGAACTGACCGCCTTTGTTCGACGCGACGGCGTAGAGGCTGCGGCGGTCCATGCTCGAGAGGTCGATGGTCGCGTCGCCGTTGTTCAGGGCGCTCTTGGTTCCGGCCGCCTTCAGCAGACTCGCGATCTGGGCGCGGGCGTCGGAGACCACGGTCTCGACGGTGCGGGAGTCGGTCTGGGCCTTCAGCGCGGCCTGGGCGGCGGCGGAAAGCGTGACATTGACCGCCGGCGTGTTGATCGTCGGGCTCTGGTCGCGGGTCGTCCCGTTGGCGGCGGCCTGCTGGGCGCGCTGCGCGGCCGTCTGCCCGGCGGTCAGGCCGGGGGCGTAGTTCGACGAATACGGATTGATCGTCGTCATGACGGCGGGGCTCGAAGCGACTCAGTCGCGTCAGGGTACAGCCGTCAGCGGGGGGAGGCGAGACTATGGTTAATAGGTCGCAACCTTTGGCCCGTCCTCGTCCTTCGACAAGCTCAGGATGAGGACTACTTTTTCGCCGTCGCGGTAGAAAACCTCATCCTGAGCTTGTCGAAGGACGAGGTTTTCGGTTCCTCGGCTTAGTTCAAAACCCCCGTCAGCAGCGGCTTCGCGAACAGGTCGGCCGCCTCGTCCCGCTCCAGGCCCGGGACCCAGGCGCCCAGGCTGGCGGCGGCGTTCAGCATCGAGTTGATCATGTGGGCGGCGATGCTGGGGTCGATCGGCCGGATCGAGCCGTCGGCGACGCCGTCGGAGATGATCGAGGCGAAGCGCTGCCAGCCGCGCATATAGCCGTCGGCCATGTCGTGACGCAGGGTGTCGGGCAGGGCGCCCAGCGACGAGGCGCGCAGCAGCGGCCCGTGCTCGGACAGCTGGTAGCTGGTCAGGCCGGCGGCGGTGGAAACCAGTCGCGTCCAGTTGTCGGTCGGCAGGTCGCGGGCGTCCAGCTGCGAGCGGCGGGTGACGGTGAAGGTGCGCTCGAAGCACTCGGCGACCAGGGCGTCCTTGTCGTCGTGGTGGTGGTAGAACGAGCCCTTGGTGACGTTCAGCGCCGCCGAAATCTCCTCGACCGAGGCGCCGCGATAGCCGCGCTGGTTGATCAGGCGGGTGGCGGCGACGAGGAAGGTCTCGCGCCACTCCTGGCCTTCGGGCGACACCGGGGTCGGGTCGGGCAGGGCGCGCGGGGCCCAGACCTGGCCGCTGGCCGGCAGGCCGTTCAGCAGGATGTCGCCCATCCGGTCGCGCACGCGGCCATAGTCGTCGACGTCGTAGCGGCGCAGCCAGCGGCCCGACCAGAACACCTGCTCCATCAGCAGATGGGTGCGGGCCGTGCGCTGGCGCTTGTCCAGGTGGGCCAGGGACGGGTCGTCGAAGAAGCTCCGCACCCGGCGGAACAGATCGTTGAACGCGCCGACCACCGAACCGCGCAGGGGCTCTTTGAGGGCCTTGATCTCGGCGAAGCTGGTCAGGGGCGTGGCCTCGCCCAGGCGGACCCGGCGGTTCAGGTCGAGATAGAGGTCCAGGAACTTCAGGATGCGCGCGGCGGGCGCGGCCTCGGCGGCGGCCTCCTCGACCATGGCCTCGAAGCGCTCCAGGCCGCGCATGAAGCAGGCGGCGGCCAGATCGTCCTTCCTGCGATAGTAGTAGGTGACGCTGGTAGTGTTCAGCCCGACATTGGCGGCGACATCGGCCAGGGTCATGCCGCGCACGCCCTGGCGGTTCAGGATCGCCGTGGCCGCCGCCAGGATCGTCTCCTTCTTGCGGGCGTAGCGCGCTGTCGCCGCCCCCGCCACCCGACCGTCGTCCATAACAAAATCCCCAAGTCCACTCACCTTCGGCGGCCGCGCCAGGCACTGGACTATCGGGTCCAATCTAGGCGTGTGGAGGGCCGGCTTAAAGGGCGCTCCGTCCGTCGAGGGACAATTGGCGCTCACCTAGCGTCAGGGTTTGTCAGGAATGTTTCAGGACGCCCGCTTTTGACGGGCCTTCCGCCGCCATCTGGGTTTCGACCAGGTCGAGGAATTTGCGGCCGACCGCGCCGCCGGTCTGGCTCTCGACCTGCTCCAGCACCACCACGTCTGCGGCCATCAGGTCCTTGAGCACGCTTCGCGGCGTGGCGGTCAGGGGATAGGCGCCGCCGTCGCGGTACTCGATGGGCGCGAGCGTCAGATAGCCGTAGTTGCGGGCGCGGCCGGCCAGGCGCGCCTGCGTCAGGAACAGGGCCAGCGGATCGAAGAAGCTGTCGTTGACGGCGGCGAGGGTGAACACGCCCGAGCCAGGCGGTCCGACGGGATGGGCGGTGACGGCCGGGGCCTTCCAGCCCTTGGGCGGCTTTCGCAGGTTCAGCAGGCTGGAAAGGTCGCGGTCCAGGCCGGTCTCGTCCGGGGCCTGCGCGACGTCCCAGTCCAGCGCCGGCGTTTCGAGCCCCTGGCGGTTCAGCTCGCCGACGAAGGCGCGGGCGGCCAGGGCGACGCCCAGCTGGTTCCAGTGAATGCCGTTGCGGGGGAACATTTCGTAGCCGAGCTTGCCGCGCTGGGCCTCCAGCGTCGCGCGGCCGTCGACCCAGTGGACGCCAGCGGCGGTCAGGGCGCTACGGGCGGCGGGATAGACGCTGTCGCGCCTGGCCGCGCAGGGGTAGCTCGGCGGCACGAGGTCCGGGAACCAGGTCGTCTTGATCGGGGCCAGGACGTAGACGAATTTCTGGCCGCGCGCCTCGAACCAGTCCTGCGCGCGCCGCAGGCGGCGGGCGTAGTCGGGCATGGCCGCGACGTCGACCTTCAGCTTGAGGCCGCAGTGGGCATCGATATAGCTCTCCTCGAACAGGGCGCCCTTGCGGCCCCGGATGATCGAGCCCGAGGCCATGGACGAGGTCCCGAAGGCGTCCCATTGCGCTTGGTTGTAGGCGCGGACGATGGCCGGGCGGGCCGGCAGCGACGCGGCGGCGCGGGCCTCGGCGGCCTTCTGGTACTCGCCACGCCACAGGGCGGCGGGCGAGAGGGCGACCTTTTCCGGCGGGATCCGCATGCCCAGCAGGGTCGCGTCGGCGGGGTGGTCCTTCAGCGCCGAGGCGCCGATGGCGCCCAGGCCCAGCAGCACGGCCAGGGCCAGGATCCGGGGCGTCCAGGTGAGCAGCGCGCGCATGGCCTAGAACCGGAAATAGAGGAACGGGTTGAAGGTCGTCGTCACCGCCTTGGCGATCGCCAGGAGGCCCAGCAGGACGATGGCCAGCGAGGCGGCGGCGCGAGCGGCCGGGATCGCGGCGGCGCGCTCGGTCAGGGTCCGGACTTGGGGCGCGGCGGCGACCAGGGCGCCCAGCAGGCCGATGCTCATGGCGGCGGCCTCGTGGCCGCGCACCGCCAGGAACTGGCCGTCCAGCGCGGGCTGGGCCATCGCGGAGAGCACTGCGGAGAGCTGCGGCAGGCCGTGGCTGCGGAAGATCGCCCAGCCGATCATGACCAGCGCCAGGGCGCCGGCCACGCGTAGCGGCGAGGGCAGGCGCTGCGTCCATTTCCACCAGCTCTGGCGGTCCAGCACCATGAACGCCCCGTGCCAGGCTCCCCACAGCACGAAGGTCCAGGCCGCGCCGTGCCACAGGCCCGACAGCAGGAAGCAGAGCCAGAGGTTCAGATAGGTTCGCGCCGGTCCCTGTCGGTTGCCGCCCAGCGGGATGTAGAGATAGCTGCGGATCCAGGTGGTCAGCGAGATGTGCCAGCGCTGCCAGAACTCCGTGACGCTGGTCGCGCCATAGGGGTGGGCGAAGTTCTCGCGCAGGCGGAAGCCGAACATCCGCGCCAGGCCCAGCGCCATGTCGGAATAGCCGGCGAAGTCGAAATAGATCTGCACGGTGAAGGCCAGCACCCCGATCCAGGCCCCGGCGAAGCCGATGGGGCCGTTGGCCGGATCGAAGGCGCGATCGGCGACCTGGCCGCAGACGTCGGCGACCAGCACCTTCCTCGCCAGACCCCACAGAAAGCGCAGGAAGCCCCAGGTCCGGTCGTCCCAGTCGGCCTTGCGGTCGCGCAAGGCGTCGTCGATCTCGTGATACTTGATGATCGGCCCGGCCAGGACCTTGGGGAAGAAGAACACGAACAGCAGGTAGTCGCGCAGGGTCCTGGCCCGCTGGCTCTCGCCCCGGCGCAGGTCCACGAGGTAGGTGATCTTCTCGAAGACGATGAACGACACGCCCAGCGGCAGGGCCAGGTTCAGATGGGGGAGGGGTGGCGCGCCAAGGGACGAGAGAGGCGGCTGCACCGTGTCGATCAGGAAGTCGGCGTATTTGTAGACGAACAGCAGCAGGATGTTGGCCGACACGCCCAGCGCCAGCCAGCGGCTCCCTGCCGGTCCGGGCCGGGTGACGAGGGGGCCGAGGCCATAGTCCAGCAGCGCCGAGGCCAGCACCACGAACACCGCGACCGGCTCGCCCCAGGCGTAGAACAGCAGGCTGGCGATCAGCAGGACGGCGTTCTTCAGAACCTTGGGCGCGATGAAATACAGCAGCAGCGCCGGCGGCAGGACGAAGAACAGGAACAGCGGCGACGAAAAGAGCATGGTCCCCCAGGGTGTCGCGCTTGCTCGACCTCCGGCCGAGGGTTAGCGGCGCGGCGGCGCTTTGAACAGAGGCCCGGTATGGCTCGGTGGTTGAGAACGGATCAGCCGAGGCGGCCGGAAGCGCTGGCCGGTCGGGCGTTCACTCGGCCGGGGTCAGCGAGATGTCGACCATGATCTCGGCCGAGATGGTCTCCAGCGCCGCCTTGACCGCCTCGGCGTCCAGGGCGGGCGGCAGGCGCAGGCGGGCGTCCAGATGGAACAGCGGCGCGCCGGAGTAGGGCTCGACGCTCATACGGGTTTCGAAGGCCTCGATATTGGCGTTCAAGCCAGCGAGCACGGCCGTCACCTGATGGACGATACCGGGCTGGTCCTGGCCGACCAGGCTGAAGGCGACGGCCTGGCCCTCGGGTCCGGTCGTCTCGACCGCCGGCGCGATCCGCACGTCGAGGCCTTGAGCGTCCACCGCGCTGACGGCGGCGCGCAGGGCGTCGGCGTCGCCGGCTTCCACCAGCACGGAGCCGACATAGAGGCCGCCCAACTGGCTGAGGTGGCTTTCCAGCCAGTTGCCGCCGGCCGACAGCACCGCGCTGGCTATGGCCTGGGTCAAGCCGGGCCGGTCGCTGCCGATGACGCTCAGGATCAAAAGGGCCATCGGCGCCTCCCAGGAAAGTTGGCCCGCAACCAAGCGCATCGCGCCCGCGACGGCAATCCCGATCAGGACGCCTCCAGCGCGGCCGACGGCCTGGCGGCCAGGGTCCGGACGATGGCCTGGGTCAGGGCCCGCGGCGACAGCGGCTTGGCGATCGCCCCGTCCATGCCGGCCGCCAGATAGCTGGCCTGTTGGTGGGACAGAGCGTTGGCCGTCATGGCCAGGATCGGCGCGGCCCCCGCGGGGCCGGGCAGCGCGCGGATGCGCTGGGTGGCCTCGATCCCGTCCATGACCGGCATCTGGATGTCCATCAGGATCAGGTCGAAACCCGCGCGGGCCGCGGCGACGCCCTGGACGCCGTCCTCGGCGGAGCTCACCTGGGCGCCCAACGCCTCCAGCATGCGGCCGGCGATCAGGCGGTTGGTGGCGTTGTCCTCGACCAACAGCACGCGCAGGCCGTCGAACAACGAGGTGTCGGGTTCGTCGACGTGGGCCGCTCCATGTCCGATATGCGGCGCGGCGCAGGCGTCGGCCTCGACCTGCAGCCAGAAGGTCGAGCCTTGGCCGACCTTGCTCTCGAACCCGACCTCGCCGCCCATCATCTCGGCCAGGCGCCGACAGATCGACAGGCCCAGGCCCGAACCGCCGAAGCGGCGGGTGGTCGAGCCGTCACCCTGACGGAAGCGCTCGAAAAGGCTCTTGCCGGCCTCTTCGTCGATGCCGACGCCGGTGTCGGTGATCTCGAAGCGCAGGCGGAGCTTTCCATCCGTACGCTTGCCGGAGAGCCGCGCCACGACGCCGCCCTCCAGAGTGAATTTCACGGCGTTGCCCAGCAGGTTGAACAGGGCCTGACGCAGGCGCAGCGGGTCGGTGGCCGCCCAGCCCAGGTCGCCCTCGTCTCCCTTGGGAGGCGCCTCGACACGCAGATAGAGGCCTTTCGCCTCGGCCTGCGGTCGCAGCATGTCGGCGACGCCGACCAGCAACTCGGCCGGATCGACCGGCTCGGACCCCAGCTCGAGCTTGCCGGCCTCGATCTTCGAGAAGTCGATGATGTCGTTCAAGAGCTCCGACAGCATCTCGCCGCAGCCCAGCGCCTCGTTCAGCAGGCGGCGGCCGTCGTCGGTCAGCGTCTCGGTCTTCAGAAGGTGCAGCACGCCCAGCACGCCGTTCATCGGTGTGCGGATCTCGTGGCTCATATTGGCCAGGAACTGGCTCTTGGCCTCGGCCGCGCTCAGGGCCGCGTCGCGGGCCTCGACCAGTTCGGTGACGTTCTGGCTGATGCCGATGACGTCGTAGGCGTCGGGGCTGGAGCCGCGCACGCCGCGCCAGGCGCAGTGCATGTGCGCCCAGTTGCTGGTCGCCGGATCCAGGTAGCGGTAGTCGATCTCGACATGCTCGCCGCCGCGCAGGGTGCGCGAGAACGCGTCCCAAACGCGCACGCGGTCCTCGGCGTGGATCGACATCGTCATCTCCGCCACCGTCATGATCCGCACCCCGCCCTGCGGCGAACTGGGCGTGGGGATGTCCTGGTCGAAGACATAGACGCCCTTGCGGGGGTTGAAGCGCCAGACGTAGACGCCGGCGGCGCTGCGCAGCAGTTCGTTGGAGCGCTCGGCCTGCTGGCGGGTGATCTCGCGGGCGCGGTCTTCGCTGAAGTCCTGGAAGACGATCATCAGGCCGCCGCCCTCCAGGACCTTGGACTTCGAGCGCACCCAGAGCCAGCCGCCGCCCTTGCGGGCCAGGCGATGCTCGCCGGACGCCTGGCCGCGCGCCTCCAGCGCCCGCCCGATGTCCTCGATGATCAGCCTGTCATGCAGGTGGAAGAAGTCGTGCATGTGCCGGCCGACCGATTCGTCGGGCGACCAGCCCGTCAGCTGCACCCAGGCGGGGTTGACGCGGGCGATCACCCGGTCGTCCAGGACAACGAACATGTCGAGGCTGCTCTGGAAGAACCAGTCCGCGGCCGCGGCTTCAATTCTGGAGGCCGCCTCGGCGTCCAAGACCTTGCCCATCCCCGTTTCCTCGTTTTCAATCGATACTCGCAGGATCGGGTAAAGTTTACGTTGCGGAAAAAAGCCCCGTCTTCGATTTCGATCTAACGGTATGCAAGCGCGACCAGAGCAGGTCGCAAGGGGAGACCAGGAACTTGAGCACGCCAGAAGCCGTCGGACTGTCGAGCGAGCGATTGAAGCGCATCGATAGCTTCATCCAGTCCAAGTATATCGACACCGGAAAACTGCCCTGCGCGCTTACCCAAGTCTGGCGGCGTGGCCAGCTGGCCTATACCTCGGTGCTGGGCAGCGCCGATGTCGAGCGGGGAAAACCGCTGAAGGCCGACAGTCTGTTCCGCATCTACTCAATGACCAAGCCGGTCACGAGCGTGGCCTTCATGATGCTGGTCGAGGACGGCCTGGTGTCGCTGGACGATCCGGTTCACCGCTTCATCCCGGCCTGGCGCGACCTGGGCGTGTTCGCCGCCGGGGTCGAGGGGGCGTTCCAGACCAAGCGCGCCGGCGAGCCGATGCGGACGCTCGACCTGCTGCGGCATACCTCGGGTCTTACCTACGGCTTCCAGCAGCGGACCAATGTCGACGCGGCCTATCGCAAGCTGAAGCTGGACGGGATCGACAGCGAGGGCGGCCTGCAGGGCTTCGTCGACGCGCTGGGGACCGTGCCGCTGGAGTTCTCGCCGGGCGAGGCGTGGAACTATTCGGTCTCGACCGACGTGCTGGGCTATCTGGTCGAGAAGATCTCGGGGATGCCGTTCGACGTCTTCCTCAAGACCCGCATCTTCGATCCGCTGAAGATGGTCGACACCGGCTTCTTCGTGCCGGAGAGCCAGCGCGACCGCTTCACCGCCTGCTACGCCCTGACGCCTTCGGGCCGGGTGGTGCTGCAGGACGATCCGGAGAAGAGCCGCTTCTTCATGGACCCGTCGGTGAAGTCCGGCGGCGGCGGCCTGATTTCGACCGCCGACGACTACATGCGTTTCTGCCGGATGCTGCTGAATGGCGGCGAGCTGGACGGCGCGCGCCTGCTCAGCCCCAAGACCATCAAGCTGATGACCATGAACCACCTGCCGGGCGGCAAGGAGCTGGTTCAGGTCTCGAAGTCGCTGTTTAGCGAGGCGGTGTTCGAAGGCCTGGGCTTCGGCCTCGGCTTCGCCATGACCATCGACCAGGCCCGGACCAAGAACCTGGGCTCGCTGGGCGAATATTTCTGGGGGGGCATGGCCTCGACGGCGTTCTGGATCGACCCGGTCGAGGACCTGGCGGTAGTGTTCATGACCCAGCTGATGCCGTCGACCTCCTATCCGATCCGTCGGGAGCTGCGGACGCTGGTCTATTCGAGCTTCACGGAAGCGGCGGGCTGACACGGAAGAAAGCGGCGCGGGAGACAGCTCCCGCGCCGAGTTGCGCTTTTACCAAAGTCCGACGCATTGCGAGCAACGCGCCACGCTCGCGGAATTCACCGACTTCGAATTGTGAGGACGCGTGCAAGGCGCATCCAAAGTCCATGACTTCCCGCGAACGCCCTCCCCAGCGCGGATCATTCTCTCTGGATTTCAGGCAAATGCGGCGTCGAGCAGCCCCTCGACGCCGCACCCACCCCCACGGATGATCTCGGCTGAAACCGTGATTTCGAATTTGTAGTATGTGATGAAATTCGTCAACGTCGCCCCGTCTCGAAGCGCTCCGAAAGCGCGTGTCGTCACGGAGGTCTGGACATCTTCGCGCGACCGTGCAGGCTTGGCTTCAAACAACCGTTCAAACGAAAATAGGGGTCGAAACGCCATGGCCGCGATCAATGCCGTCACCGATCTTTCCGTCGAAGGCGACATCGGCGTCGTCACGCTGAACTCGCCGCCGGTCAACGCGCTGTCGGCCGCCGTCCGCGAAGGGCTGAAGGGCGCGTTCGATGCGGCCATCGCCGATCCGGCCGTGCAGGCGATCGTGCTGATCTGCGAGGGCAAGACCTTCATCGCCGGGGCCGACATCACCGAGTTCGGCAAGGCCATGACCGGCCCCAGCCTGCAGGACGTCCAGGCGGTCATCGAGAACTCGCCCAAGCCCGTCGTGGCGGCGATCCACGGCACCGCCCTGGGCGGCGGCCTGGAGGTGGCGCTGGTCGCCCACTACCGCGTCGCCGTGCCCTCGGCCAAGGCCGGCCTGCCGGAAGTGAACATCGGCCTGCTGCCGGGCGCCGGCGGCACCCAGCGCCTGCCGCGCATCGTCGGCGTCGAAAAGGCGCTGGAGATGGTCACCAGCGGCCAGCACGTGCCGGCCAAGGCGGCGCTGGCCATGGGCCTGTTCGACTCCCTGGTCGAGGAAGGCGCCCTGCGCGACGGGGCCATCGCCTTCGCCCGCGTGGTGCTGGCCGAGGGGCGGCCGCTGAACAAGGTCCGCGAGCTGAACGACAAGGTCGAGGCCGCGCGCGGCAAGCCCGAGATCTTCGCCGACTTCCGCAAGGCCAACGCCAAGAAGTTCCGTGGCTTCATGGCGCCGGAGAACAACATCAAGTGCATCGAGGCGGCGGTGAACCTGCCCTTCGACGAGGGCCTGAAGGAAGAGCGCCGGCTGTTCATGGAGCTGATGACCGGCACGCAATCGGCCGCTCAACGCTATGTGTTCTTCGCCGAACGCCAGGCCGCCAAGATCCCCGACGTGCCGGACGACACCCCCATCATCCCGGTCAAGAAGGTCGGCGTGATCGGCGCCGGCACCATGGGCGGCGGCATCTCGATGAACTTCCTCAACGCCGGCATCCCGGTGACGATCATCGAGGCCAAACAGGAGAACCTGGAGCGTGGCGTCGGGATCATCCGCAAGAACTATGAGAACACCGCCAAGAAGGGCCGCCTGACCCAGGACGACGTCGAAAAGCGCATGGGCCTGCTGACGCCCTCGATGAACCTCGAGGACCTGGCCGACTGCGACCTGATCATCGAGGCCGTGTTCGAGCTGATGGAGATCAAGAAGGAGGTCTTCGGCAAGCTGGACAAGATCGCCAAGCCCGGCGCGATCCTGGCCTCGAACACCTCGTACCTGGACATCGACGTGATCGCCGCCAGCACCAGCCGGCCCGAGAGCGTGATCGGCCTGCACTTCTTCTCGCCGGCCAATGTCATGCGCCTGCTGGAAATCGTGCGCGGCGCCAAGACCGACAAGTCGGTGATCGCCACCGCGATGCAGATCGGCAAGAAGATCGGCAAGGTCGCGGTGCTGGTCGGCAACTGCCACGGCTTCGTCGGCAACCGCATGCTGGCCCAGCGCCAGCGCGAGGCCCAGAAGCTGATCCTGGAAGGCGCCATGCCCTGGGACGTCGACCGGGTGCTGTACGATTTTGGCCTGCCGATGGGCCCGTTCGCGATGAGCGACCTGGCCGGCCTCGACATCGGCTGGGACCCGGCCAAGACCAGCTCGTCGACCGTGCGCGAAGTGCTGTGCGAGATGGACCGTCGCGGCCAGAAGAACGGCAAGGGCTTCTACGACTACGACGAGAACCGCAACGCCAAGCCGTCGGCCGAGGTCGAAGGCGTGATCCGCGACTTCGCCGAGAAGCGCCAGATCCAGCGCCGCGAGATCAGCGACCAGGAGATCCTGGAGCGCTGCCTCTATCCGATGGTCAACGAGGGCGCGAAGATCCTGGAAGAGGGCAAGGCCATCCGGGCGTCCGACATCGATATCGTCTGGATCAACGGCTACGGCTGGCCGGTCTATCGCGGCGGCCCGATGTTCTGGGGCGAGCTGGTGGGGCTGGATAAGATCCTGGCCAAGATGCGGGAGTTCCACGCCCAGCACGGCGACGACTTCAAGCCGTCGGCCCTGCTGGAGCGGCTGGTGGCCGAGGGCAAGGGGTTCAAGGACGCTTAGGGCGGCGCTGCCCCCTCCGTCGGCTTCGCCGACACCTCCCCCATAAAGGGGGAGGAGAACCGCGCCCTTCCTCCCCCTTTATGGGGGAGGTGGCCCGAAGGGCCGGAGGGGGCTGCGCAGACCTGTTATCGGAGTTACCCATGACCACCATCGCCGCCATGATGTCCGCCGACTACGGCGTGATGGGCGACATCCTTCGCCAGCGCGCCCAGGAAGGCCCCAACCATCCGGCCGTGATCATGGAGACCGGCGAGGGGGTGACCTACGCGGAATTCGACGCCCTGGTCGACCGCGTCGCCGCCGCCCTGCAGCGTGACGGGATCGCGCCCGGCGAGGCCATCGCCGTCTGCGCCCTGTCGTCGATCCCCTACGCGGCGGTGTTCCTCGGCGGCCTGCGGGTCGGCGTCGCGGTGGCCCCGATCGCGCCGTCCTCGACGCCCGAGGCCATCGCCGGCATGGTCGCCGACTGCGGGGCCAGGCTGTTCTTTCTCGACGCCGGCGTCGCCGAAGCGCAGAGGCCCGCGCCGATCCCGGTGCGCCAGATCGCCCTGGACGGTTCAGGCGCCGGCGAAGCCTTCGACGCCTGGCTGGCTCCGGAAGGCGCGACGCCGCGCCCGGTCGCGATCACGCCCGAGCATCCGTTCAACATCATCTATTCCAGCGGCACCACCGGCACGCCCAAGGGCATCGTCCAGTCGCACGGCATGCGCTGGAAGCACGTCTTCCGCGGTGACGCGGTTGGCTACGGGCCGAACGCGGTCGCGGTGCTGTCGACCCCGCTCTATTCGAACACCACGCTCGTTTGCTTCTTCCCCACCCTGGCTGGCGGCGGGACCGTCGTGCTGATGAAGAAGTTCGACGCCGGCAAATATCTGGAGCTGGCCCAGAAGCACCGCATGACTCACACCATGCTGGTGCCGGTGCAGTACCGCCGCCTGATGGAGCGGCCGGACTTCGACAGCTACGACCTGTCCTCGACGCATCTGAAGTTCTGCACCAGCGCCCCGTTCGGCGCCGAACTGAAGGCCCAGGTGCTGCAGCGCTGGCCCGGCGGCCTGGTCGAATATTTCGGCATGACCGAGGGTGGCGGCACCTGCATCCTCATCGCCCACGAGCATCCGGACAAGCTGCACACGGTCGGCCAGCCCGCGCCGGGCCACGACATCCGCCTGATCGACGAGGACGGCGTCCAGGTCGGCCCCGGCGTGGTCGGCGAGATCGTCGGCCGCTCGGCCGCGATCATGAGCGGCTATCACGGCCGCCCGGACAAGACCGCCGAGGCGATCTGGACCTCGCCCGAGGGCTGGACCTTCATCCGCACCGGCGATGTCGGCCGCTTCGACGAAGAGGGGTTCCTCACCCTGATGGATCGCAAGAAGGACATGATCATCAGCGGCGGCTTCAACATCTATCCGTCCGACCTGGAAGCGGTGCTGGTCCAGCATCCGGCCGTGGTCGAGGCGGCGGTGGTCGGGGTGCCGTCGGACGCCTGGGGCGAAACCCCGGTGGCCTTCGTGGCGGTGAAGGGCGAGGCCGACGCCGAGGCGATCAAGACCTTCGTCAACGGCCAGGTGGGCAAGACCCAGCGCCTGGCCGATGTGAAGATCGTCGACAGCCTGCCGCGCAGCCATATCGGCAAGGTGCTGAAGCGCGAACTGCGGGACGCTTGGCAAGCTTCGGGGCAAGCTTCGGGGCAAGTTTCGCCTAGTCAGTGAACTTTTTGCCGCGACGGCGCGCCGCATTAGGCCAGGCGGAATCGATGAATACGGTTGCTTAACCATATGGTGCGGCCATGGAGGTCGCCCGGTTCGTCGTGGAATGCGTTCTAAAGCCATGCTCCCGAAGCCCGCCGCCGCCGCTCAGATCGCCGCTCCTCAAGCGAAGACGTTCATCCGCGCTTCTGGCGGCCCCATCGATTTCGACGCGGTCGCCGCCGCGCTCGGCGTCGCCGGACACAGCTCGGACCTCGATCAGCGCCTGGCCGCCCGGTTCGCCCGTCCCGTCGCCGTTCGCGCCTTCGCCGACCGCGTCGAGGCCACCGCCGCGGCGCTGAAGGCCCTGGGCGTGCGCGAGGGCGGCGTCTGCGTCGTCTCCGCCCTGGCCGATCCGGAAACCCTGGCCGGCGTCGCCGCCGCGGGACTCAGGGCCTGGCTGGTCGATGTCGACCCGTTCAGCGCCATGTTCGACACCGGCCACCTGCGCGCGCGCCTGCCCGATGCGCCCGGCCCGCTGGAGGCCATCGTTCCCGCCGCCGCCCACGGCCGCGCTCCCGACATGCGCGCCTGGGCCGCCTTCCGCGCCGAGACTGGCCTGCCGATCCTGATCGACGCCGCCGGCGCCTTCGACGTGGTGATCGCCGCGCCGGTTCCTGTTCTCGTGGGTCTGCCCGCTGGGTCGGGCGTCTTCGTCGCCTGCGAGGACGCCACCCCGATCAACGCCATCGACGCCGCGCCCTTCTCCGGCGACGACGGCCTAGCCGCCTGGCCGGGCCTGCGCCAGCGTCTGTGCGGCACGGCCCAGCAACTGCGCGTCCTGCTGCTGGACAGCGGCGTCGGCTTCCAACCCGGCTGGGGCATGAGCTGGATCTCGCAGACCTGCGCCCTGTCCCTGCCGACCGACGACGCCGGCGCCGTGGCCTGGAAGCTCCAGGCGGCCGGGATCGCCGCCAGCTGCTCGGTCCGCGACCGCGCCCTGGCCGCCGACGACACCCCGACCGCCGACCACCTGGCGGCCTCGACCGTGGTCATCACCCTGGATCCGGGGCTCGACATCGAGGGTCTGGACCGCCTGTGCGACGCCCTGCGCGACGCGGTGGCCTAGAGGCGGCCGCCGACTTGGCCTAATTATCGGCGCGTATTCACGCCGAAGGTTGCGATGGCCGAAGAGTCTCAAGAGCCGCTGTCCCTGGATTGGGGCTTCACCCTGCCCGACGAGGTCTGGGCGATCCCCGAGGACGAGCGCGACGCGCAAGCCCGCTACAATGACGACCTCTGCCAGTGGGGCGACCGGGTTTTCATCCGCTGCATCCTGCCCGTGCCCCTGAAGGGGACGGACGACTATTTCGGCTGGGGCGCCTGGGCCGAGGTCGAGGCCGAGGTCTTCGAGCGTTATCTCGACCTCTATGACGCCGACGGACGCGAGGAGCCGCCGCACCCGGCCAAGCTGGCCAACCGCCTCGCGCCCTATCCCGGCACGACGCTGGGCACCCGTCTGCTGATCCAGTTCCAGACCCCCGACGAGCGCCCGACCCTGATGCTGCTGGAGGGCGACAAGAGCCGCCTGGCCCAGGACCAGCGCGACGGCATCGACGCCGCGCGGCACCACGAGATCCTGGAGATTTGCGGGGCCTAGAGCCAGCCCGTCTTCCGGAATCGCCGGTACAGCAGTCCGCAGACCACCACGATCACGGCCAGCACGCCGTAGTAGCCATACTGCCACTTCAGCTCGGGCATGTGCTCGAAGTTCATGCCGTAGATGCCGGCCACGGCCGTCGGCACGGCCAGGATGGCGGCCCAGGCGGCCAGCTGGCGGGTGATCGCGCCCTGGCGCTGCTGTTCCAGCAGGCTGGAGATTTCGAACACCGAGGTCAGCACCTCGCGCAGGCCGTCAACCAGGATCTCGGTGCGCTGGATGTGATCGCGGACGTCGCGGAAATAGGGCCGCACCTCGCTGTCGATGCAGGGCAGATCGTGATGCTCCAGCGCGCTGACCACCTGGGTCATGGGCCCGAGCAGCTTCTTGAACTTCATCAGCGCCCGGCGAAGGTTGAAGATGCGGGCGATCTCGGCGCGGCTGAGGAAGGCGTCCAGCGCCCGCCGCTCGAACGCGACCAGCTCTTCCTCGATGGCGTCGACGATCGGCATGTAGCCGTCGACGATGAAGTCGAGCACCGCGTGCAGCACGTAGTCGACGCCGTGGGCCAGCAGGGCCGGCGCGGCTTCCAGCTGGGCCCGCAGTTCGGTGTGGGCGCGGGCCGAGCCGTGGCGGACGGTGATCAGGTGGCGGTGGCCGACGAAGAAGTCGGTCTCGCCATATTCGATGTGGTCATTGTCCAGATGGGCGGTCTTGGCCACGACGAACAGCTGGTCGCCATAGACATCGACCTTGGGCGTCTGGCGCGCATTGAGCGCGTCCTCGATCGCCAGAGGGTGGAGGTGGAAGGCCTGTTGCAGCACGCGCAGTTCGGCCTCGTCGGGCTCGACAAGGCCGATCCAGACGAACTCGCCCTCGCGCGGCCGCAGACTGTCCGGATCGTCCAGGCTGACCGGACGAACGGCCTGGCCGGCGACATAGGCGCTGGCGGCGACGACGCTCACGGGAAGGGGCTCACGACTCTAGTGGGCGGCCGCGTAGGCTTCGACCTGCGCCACCCGCCGGGCCTTCTCGGCCTCGGTCAGGAAAGAGCCGGTGAAGCTGTTCTTGGCCAGGGTGACGATCTCGTCCCGCGTAAGACCGACCGCGTCGGCGGTGGCCATGTAGTTCTCCAGCAGGTAGCCGCCGAAATAGGCCGGGTCGTCGGAGTTCACGGTCGCCTTCAGGCCCAGGGAGAGCATCTTCTTGAGGGGATGGACGTCCAGGCTGGGCACGCCGCACAGCTTCAGGTTCGACAGCGGGCAGACCGTCAGGGTGGTTCCATCGGCGATCAGGCGCGCCGTCAGGGCCTCGTCCTCGAGGGCGCGGTTGCCGTGGTCGATGCGGTCGACCTTCACCAGGTCGATGGCTTCCCAGACGTATTCGGGCGGGCCTTCCTCGCCGGCGTGGGCCACGATCTTGAGGCCCAGGTCGCGGGCCGCCTGGA
The DNA here is from genome assembly GCF_058798735.1 of Caulobacter sp. GW822-FHT07D08. Classification (NCBI taxonomy): domain Bacteria; kingdom Pseudomonadati; phylum Pseudomonadota; class Alphaproteobacteria; order Caulobacterales; family Caulobacteraceae; genus Caulobacter; species Caulobacter sp. GW822-FHT07D08. The sequence goes on along the minus strand of NZ_JBXAKU010000017.1, from coordinate 33,074 downwards.
ACACCCGGGCGAACTTGGCCGGCGGGTGGCCGACTTCGGAGCTGTCGAGGCCGACGCCGGCGATCTTGTCGAGCCAGGGCTTGGCCAGTTCCAGGGTCTCGAAGGCGGCCTCCTCCGACAGGTGGCGCAGGAAGCAGAGGATCAGCTTGGAGGTGACGCCCAGCGTCTTCTCGGCCTCGTCCATGCCGGCCAGCAGGCCCTTCATCACAGTGTCGAAGGCGATGCCGCGATCGGTGTGGGTCTGGGGGTCGAAGAAGATCTCGGCGTGGGTCCCGCCGTCGGCGGCCAGGCGCTTGAAATAGGCTAGGGCCAGGTCCTTGAAGTCAGCCTCGGTGATCAGCACCCCCGCGCCCTGGTAGTAGATGTCCAGGAAGTCCTGCAGGTTCGAGAAGGCGTAGGCGGCTCGGATTTCGTCCACCGACTTGAAGGGCAGGGTGATCCCGTTGCGCTGGGCCAGCTCGAACATCAGCTCGGGCTCGAGGCTGCCCTCGATGTGCATGTGCAACTCGGCCTTGGGCAGGCCGCGGACAAAGTCGGTGAAGGCGGTGTCGATCATGCGGACGTTATGAGCCTCCCTAGCGACGCCTTTCAACTGTCATCCCAAGCTTTATGCGCAGGACCCGTCCGTCCGCCGCCAGTGCGGAGAGGACAGGCGCCTGCCTAGAGCGGTTGCGGCGTCTTCGGCGGCCCTTCCGGCAACGGAATGAACTCGTCGTGGTCCAGGTCGGGCAGCTTCATGCGGCCGGCCTTCCAGTCGGCCTTGGCCTGCTCGATGCGGTCCTTGGACGAGGAGACGAAGTTCCACTCCATGAAGCGCGGGCCGATCGGCTCGCCGCCCAGCAGCATGATGGTCGAGCGCTCCAGCGCCTTGAACACCACGGTCTCGCCCGGCGCGAAGACGGCCATCCGCAGGGCCGAGAGCTCGCGGCCGTCGACCTCGACCCGGCCGTCGGCGACATAGGCCGCGCGCTCGGAATATTCGGCCGGCAGGGCCGCGGTCGTGCCCGGCTCAAGCTCCCAGTGGACGTAGAACAGCGGTGAGAACACCGGCACATTGGCCTTGGCGCCGAACGCCTCGCCGGCGATCAGCCGCGCCTTCAGTCCGCCGCTCTCGTAGGACGGCAGCTCGGCCGGGCCTTCGTGGTGGCTGAAGCTGGGGGCGATCTCTTCATATTCCTTCGGCAGGGCGATCCAGGCCTGCATGCCGTCCATGCGGCCGCCCTGGCGGCGCAGGGTCTCGAAGCGTTCGGAGTGGGTGATCCCCGAGCCGGCGGTCATCCAGTTGACCTCGCCCGGCTTGATCACGGTCTCGGAGCCGACGCTGTCGCGGTGGGTGATCTCTCCCTGGAACAGGTACGACAGGGTGGAGAGGCCGATGTGCGGATGCGGGCGGACGTCGGCGCTCTTGGAGAAGCCCGGCGCGAAGTCGGCCGGCCCCATGTGGTCCAGGAAGGTGAACGGGCCGACCATGCGCTTGGCGTGGAAGGGCAGCACGCGGCCAACCTCGAAGTTTCCGATGTCGTGGCGACGGGCTTCGATGACGAGGTCGATCATGGGTCGGCTCCGGGAAGGAATACGCGGAGCTTAGCTGGGACAAGACCGCCGCGTCTTGTGCAAAGCCGGCAATGCAAGGTTCGCGTTTTTGATCCCTACAGCGTGTCGGCGGCCTTCTTCAGCGGCAGCAGCGCCAGCAGGCTGATCGCGCCCGCGCCGGCGAGATACAGGCCGACCAGCTTCAGCCCGCCGTGGGTGGCCAGGGCCTGGGCGATGGCCGGGGTCATGCCGCCGCCGATCACCCCGCCGACATTGAAGGCGATCGACGAGCCGGTATAGCGCACCCGCGCCGGAAACAGGCTGGGCAGCCAGGCCCCCAGCGGGCCATAGACCAGGCCCATGACCACCAGGGCCAGGGACAGAAAGACGCCGATCGTCCAGAGCGAGCCCGAGCCCATCATCGGCGCCAGGGCCGCGCCGGCGGCGATGGTCAGCAGCGAGCCGGCCATCAGCACGCGGCGGGGGCTGGTCTTGTCGGCCCAATAGCCGGCCCAGACGATGCCGCCGGCCATGAACAGGATGGCGACCAGCAGCACGCCCAGGAACACCTGGCGGTCATAGCCGAGGGCCGTGACGCCGTAGCCCAGCGAGAAGGCGGTGGTCAGGTAGAAGAGCGCGAAGCAGGCGACGACGGCGAACGTGCCGCCGATCGTCTCGCGGGCGTGGGTCTTCAGCAGCTCGGCCACCGGCACGTGCGGCGGCGGGGCCGCGTGGGCGGCGGCCTGGAAGGCGGGGGTTTCGGTCAGCTTGAGGCGGATCCACAGGCCGACCCCGACCAGAAGGATGCTGCCCAGGAACGGCAATCGCCAGCCCCAGCTCTGGAACTGCTCCGGCGTCAGGACGGCGCCCAGAGCCAGGAACAGGCCATTGGCGGCGATGAAGCCCACCGGCGCGCCCAGCTGCGGGAACATGCCGAAGCGCGCGCGGAAGCCGGGCGGGGCGTTCTCGACCGCCAACAGGGCCGCGCCGCCCCACTCGCCGCCCAGGCCAAAGCCCTGGCCGAAGCGCAGCAGGCACAGCAGGAACGGCGCGACCCAGCCGGCCGTGGCGTAGGTCGGCAGGAAGGCCACCAGCAGCGTCGAGCCGCCCATGATCAGCAGCGAGGCCACCAGGGTCGACTTGCGCCCGATGCGGTCGCCGAAATGGCCGAATACGATCGAGCCCAGCGGGCGGGCGATGAAGGCCACGCTCAGGCTGGCGTAGGAGGCCAGGAGCTGCATGGCTGGCGAACTGGCGGGAAAGAACAGCGGCCCGAACACCAGCGAGGCGGCGGTCGCGTAGATATAGAAGTCGTAGAACTCGACCGCCGTGCCGATCAGGCTGGCGGCCAGCACGCGTCGCGTCGACGCGCCGCCGGCGCTCGATGGGGCCATCTGGCCTCTCCCCAAGGTGTCGGAAGATCGACGCGGACGGCCCCTGGGCCGTCACGCGCCATCGTGAAGGATCAGCCCAGCGGGCTGACGTACGGACTCACCAGACCCAGCGGCACGGCCGTCGAGTTCTTGACGCCGCGGATGACGATGCGGCTCTCGATGTTGCTGACCAGGCCCAGCGACAGCAGCTTCTCGCGCAGGAACTCGTCAAAGGCGCGCATGTCGCGGGTGACGATGCGCATCTCGTAGTCAGCCGCGCCAGTAACGGTGGCGCACTGCACGACCTCGGCCCACTTGGCGACGGCCTGTTCGAACGTGTCCAGATTTTCCTTGGTCGGAAGGGACAGCTTGACGGTGCAATAGACTTCGAAGCCCAGACCCAGCTTCTCGCGGTCCAGGATCGTGACGCGACGCTGGATGACGCCAGCGTCTTCCAGGCGCTTGATCCGGCGCCAGCATGGGCTGGACGAGAGGCCGACCCGTTCGGCGATCTCCGCGACGGACAGTCCGGCGTCGTGTTGGATGAGATCGAGGATCTTGGCATCCACGGCGTCGAGTTGTTCGGACAAGAAATTCCTCCCCCAAGCGGGCGTTGACGCTCCAATTTTGCGCAAAGGGGGCCTGAGTCGGGCACGCCTTGGGCAAACAATTTCCGCGCTTCTATAAGATATTGCGTTACGGGCGAGAAGACCCCGGAGGAAAATTTTTGCCATGCGGCACTCTGAAGTCACTCTCGACGACAAATATGTGCTCGAAAATGGTCGAGCCTTCATCACTGGCGTTCAGGCGCTGCTGCGGGTTCTGCTGGATCGCAAGCGTCTTGATCGCCTCGCGGGCCTGAACACCGGGGGCTATCTTTCCGGCTATCGCGGCTCGCCGCTGGGCGGTCTCGACCAGCAGGCCGCGCGCATCAAGAAACTGCTGACCGCGCACGACGTGGTCTTCCAGGAAGGCCTCAACGAGGACCTCGCCGCCACCGCCGTGTGGGGCAGCCAGCAGGCCAACCTGTTCCCAGGCGCGCTTTATGATGGCGTGTTCGGCATGTGGTACGGCAAGGCGCCCGGCGTCGACCGCACCGGCGACGTCTTCAAGCATGCGAACTTCGCGGGGACCTTCCCGACCGGCGGCGTGCTGGCGGTGGCCGGCGACGACCACGGCTGCAAGAGCTCGACCCTGCCGTCGCAGTCGGAATTCGCCTTCCAGGACTTCGAGATGCCGGTGCTGTCGCCGGCCGACGTGCAGGAGGTGCTGGACTACGGCGTCCTCGGCATCGCCCTGTCGCGGTTCTCGGGTCTGTGGACGGGCATGATCGCCCTGGCCGACACCATGGACTCGGGCGTGACCATCGACGTCTCGCTGGATCGCCATAACGCCGTCATCCCCGACTTCCCATTCCCGCCCGGCGGTCTGGGCATCCGGCTGAAGGACCAGCCGATGGAGAAGGAGCGGCGCATGCGGCTCCACAAGCTCCCGGCCGCCCTGGCCTTCGCCCGCGCCAACCACATCGACCGCGTGGTGCTGGGCGCCTCGCACGTGCGGGTGGGCAAGGCGCGCCTGGGCATCGTCTGCCAGGGCCAGGCCTATAAGGACGTGCTGGAGGCCTTCACGGCCATGGGCATGACCCTGCAGGAAGCCGCCGACCTGGGCGTATCCATCTACAAGGTCGGCATGCCGTGGCCGCTGGAGCCGCTGGGTCTGCGCGCCTTCGCCGCCGGCCTCGAGACCCTGATGGTCATCGAGCACAAGCGCGGCCTGATCGAGCCTCAGGCGCGCGCGGCGTTGTATGACCTTCCCGCGCAAGCTCGGCCCCGCATCATCGGCAAGGTCGACGAACGCGGCGCCCCGCTGCTGTCGGAACTCGGCTCGCTGTCGGTGGCCGAAATCGCGCTCGCCATCTACGACCGCCTGCCGGACGGCCCGCACATGGAGCGGGCGCGCGCCTATCTGAACCGTGTCTCGGCCGCCGGCGTCGCCGCGGTCAGCCTGGCCGCCGACCAGGCCCGCAAGCCGTTCTTCTGCTCGGGTTGCCCGCACAACACCTCGACCAAGCTGCCCGAGGGCTCGCGCGCCCTGGCCGGCATCGGCTGCCACTACATGGCCGGGTTCAATGACCCGATGACCGACCTCAACACCCACATGGGCGGCGAGGGCCTGACCTGGGTCGGCGCGGCGCCATTCACCAGCGAGAAGCACGTCTTCCAGAACCTGGGCGACGGCACCTACAACCACTCCGGCTCGCTGGCCATTCGCGGCGCGATCGCGGCCAAGGCCAATATCACCTACAAGCTGCTCTATAATGACGCCGTCGCCATGACCGGCGGCCAGCGCGCCGAGAGCGGCTTCACCCCCGCCCAGATCACCCGCCAGCTGGCGGCCGAGGGCGTGACCAAGACCGTCATCGTCGTCGACGAGCTGAACCGCTACGAGGGCGTCACCGATCTTGCGCCGGGCGTCGAGGTCTTCCCGCGTTCGGACCTGATGCGCGTGCAGGAGATGCTGCGCGACACGGCTGGCGTGACGGTGCTGCTCTACGACCAGACCTGCGCCACCGAAAAGCGCCGCCGTCGCAAGCGCGGCTCCATGCCCAAGGCGACGAAGCGCGTGTTCATCAACCCGCTGGTCTGCGAAGGCTGCGGCGACTGCTCGGTGAAGTCCAACTGCGTCTCGGTCGAGCCCCTGGCCACCGAGTTTGGCCGCAAGCGCAAGATCAACCAGTCGTCCTGTAACCAGGACTACAGCTGCGTCGAGGGCTTCTGTCCCTCGTTCATCACCCTGGAAGGGGCCGAGAGCGCCCAGTCCAAGAAGACGCCGGCGGCGCTGACCGCCGAGTCGACGCCGCTGCCCGAGTTCGAGCCGCTGACCGGCGTGCGCAAGATCCTGTTCACCGGCGTCGGCGGCACGGGCGTCACCACCGTGGCCTCGATCCTGGCCATGGCCGCCCACATCGACGGCCGCGCTGGCAGCGTGGTCGACATGACGGGCCTGGCCCAAAAGGGCGGCTCGGTGTTCAGCCATGTCAAGATCGGCGAGACCGAAGAGACCATCGTCGGCGGCCGCGTGCCGGCCGCCAGCGCCGACGTGCTGATCGCCTGCGACCTGCTGGTGGCGGCCTCGCCCGAGGGCCTGTCGCTCTACGCCAAGGACCGCACGCGCGCCTTCGGCAACAGCGACTTCGCCCCGACCGCCGACTTCGTCACCAGCCGCGACGTCAAGTTCGACAGCAATGCCATGGCCCGCCGGGTGAAGGGCGCGACCAACACCTTCGACGCCTGCCCGGCCCAGCGCCTGGCCGAGACCGAGTTCGGCGACGCCATCTACGCCAACATGATCATGGTCGGCTTTGCCTGGCAGCGCGGGGTGATCCCGGTCTCCAGCCGCGCCCTCTATCGCGCCATCAAGCTGAACGGCGTCGACGCCGAGGCCAACCTGCAGGCCTTCGAACTGGGCCGCCGCGTGGCCCACGACCCGGCCTCGATCACCGTCAAGGAAGACAAGGTCGCCACGCCCGAGACCATGCCGCTGGACGACCTGATCGCCCACCGCATCAAGGAGCTGACGGCCTACCAGAACGCCGCCTACGCCCAGCGCTACGCCGACAAGGTGGCCAAGGTCCGCAGCGCCGAAGCCGGCATTGGCGGCGAGGCCCTGACCCGCGCGGCGGCGGTGAACCTCTACAAGCTGATGGCCTACAAGGACGAGTACGAGGTCGCTCGTCTGTATACGGATGGTCGCTTCAAGGACGAGCTGGCCGGGACCTTCAAGGGCGGCAAGGCCAAGGTCTGGCTCTCGCCGCCGCTGCTGGCCCCCAAGGGGCCGGACGGCAAGCCCAAGAAGATCGCCTTCGGCGGCTGGATGCTGGACGTCGCCTTCCCGATGATGGCCAGGATGAAGGGCCTGCGCGGCGGCGCCCTGGACATCTTCGGCCACACCGAGGAGCGCAGGATGGAGCGCGGCCTGATGGCGTCCTACGAGACGACCCTCGACCGCCTGGCCGCCGGCCTCTCCCAGGAGAGCCTGCCGCTGGCGGTGATGATCGCCGAGATCCCGCAACAGATCCGCGGCTACGGCCACGTCAAGGACGCCTCGGTGGTCACGGCGAAAGCGGCGGAGGCCAAGCTGTGGGCGCAGTGGGGCGGTAGCTGACCACCGTATCGTGGCGGGAAGTCTGTGATAGACTTTCCGCCATGAACAAGCCGGTTCGCGATGCCTCGGTTTCAGTGACCCTTCCCAGCAGCGCCGTGGAGGAACTTAGCGCGCGCGTTGCCTCGGGAGAGTTCGGCAGCCTGGATGAGGCCGTCACGGCCGCGCTCCTGGAGCTTGAGCACTTTCGCGCGGTTGAACTGGTCGGTGGCGAGGCGGCGTTTCAGGCTCTGGCGGGCAAGATCGAGGCCGATTCCGAAGCCCATGTCGGCGAGGTCGACGCGTTCGAGTTCCTGCACGCGCTGAAAGACGAATATGAGCGCTTTGCCGCTCAGGACGACCGCGCTTGAAGCCAGTGCGTCTCAGCGCGCTGGCCGCTAAGGAAATCCGCCGGATAGGCGAGGACATAAAGCGCGATAAGCCCCAGGCCGCAGTGGCTTTCGTGGCTCAGCTGCTTCAGCGCTGCGAGAGTGTGGCCAACGCGCCTGAAGGCTACGGACTGAAGCCGCAATACGGCTCCGCCGTGCGCGGTGTAACAGTTTCGCCCTATGTGATCCTGTATCGGATACGAGCAACGGACATCCTCATCCTCAGTGTCCGGCATGGCGCGCGCAGGCCGGTGGCGCTGAAATGATCAGGGACCTGCGTGGCGCGCTCCGGGGTTCGTGCTAGGCTTCCCACCATGAACAAGCCTCCGAACCCCGTGACCGTCACCCTCAACGCCGAGGACGCCGCCGACCTGCAGGCGCGGGTCGAGCGGGGCGAGTTCGCCTCGCTGGATGAGGGCGTGGCGGCGGAGCTGGCCGAGCTGAACTATCGGCGGGCGGCGGAGATCGTCGGCGGTCCGGAGAAGCTCGAGGCTCTGCTGGACAAGCTGGAAGTGGTCGAGACGCAGGACCCCGCCGACTGGGTTGGCGGCAAGCGCTCGCTGTCCGACATGCTGGCGGACCTGAAGGCCCAGGCCGGATCCTAGGCGTTCCCATGGCTGATTTCGATTTCGACGCTGTCGTGGTCGGGGCCGGCGCCGTGGGCCTGGCCTGCGGTTATGCGCTGGCCAGGCGGGGCCTGATCGTCGCCGTGCTGGAGGCCGAGAGCCACATCGGCCAGGGCGTCTCCTCGCGCAATTCCGAGGTCATTCACGGCGGGCTCTACTATCCGACCGGATCGCTGAAGGCGCGGCTATGCGTCCAGGGGCGGCGGTTACTGTACGCGTTCCTCGACACGCACGGCGTTGCCTACAAGCGCTGCGGCAAGCTGGTGGTGGCGACGTCCGACGACGAGATCCCGCGCCTCGACGCCATCTGGGATCAGGCCCTGGCCAACGACGTCGAGGGCATGGAGCGGCTGACCGGCGAGCAAGCCCGCGCCCTGGAGCCCGGCCTCAACGCCCACGCGGCGCTGCTGTCGCCGCAGAGCGGGGTCTTCGCCAGCCACGACTACATGCTGGCCCTGCAGGGCGAGATCGAGGCCGCCGGCGGGGCGGTGGTGCTGTCGACGCCGTTCGAGGGCGCGCAAGCGCTGTCTGGGGGCGGCTTCACGGTTCGGGCCGGCGGGGCGGATCCGACCAGCCTGACCTGCCGCCTGCTGGTCACCGCGCCGGGCCTGTCATCGCAGGACGTCGCCGGCCGCATCGAAGGTTATCCGGCCGACCACATCCCCAAGGCCCACTACGGCAAGGGCGTCTATTTCCGCCTGACCGGCAAGGCGCCGTTCCAGCGGCTGATCTATCCGCCGCCGATCCACGGGGCGCTGGGCACCCACTACCGCAACGACCTGGGCGGCCAGGCGGTGTTCGGGCCGGACCTGGAATACGTCCCCGAGCCCGACTATTCCGTCGACCCGGCCAAGGCGGAGGTCTTCGCCGCCTATATCCGCAAGTTCTGGCCGGGCCTGCCCGACGGCGCCCTGCAGCCCGACTACGCCGGCGTGCGGCCCAAGCTGCACGGCCCCGACGCGCCGCAGCCCGACTTCCAGCTGCGCGGCGCCGAGGACCACGGCTTCGAAGGCCTGATGGCGTTGTTCGGCATCGAGAGCCCGGGCCTGACCAGTTCTCTGGCGATCGGCGAGACGGTCGCCACGAGGCTGCTAGGGGAGCCGGCCGTCTAGCTCCGCGTTGACACTGGATCGGCGCCCGCCGATGGTCCGCCGCCGTACGCTGTCCCCGGAGTTCGCCTTGACCAACCTGCTGCACGCCATGCTGGGCAAGGGTCTGGGCGGTCTGGAGCAGGTGTTTCTCGACTATCAGCCGATCCTCGAGGCCTGGGCCGCCAAGCGCGGCGGACGGTGCGTCGGCGTGGTGCGCAAGGGCGGCAAGGTGGCCGCCGCGCAAGCCGGGCGAACCCCGCCCCTGACCGCCATGCCGGCCTTTACCGACTGGGATCCGATCACCCTCGGCGCGGCGCGCGCCGTGGTCCGGGCGAACAGGCCGGCGATCATCCTAAGCCACGGCCAGCGTCCGGCGCGGGTGTTCGCCAAGGCCGCCCCGGCCGGCGTCATCCAGGCCGTCTGCGTGCACAAGCCCAGCTTCGACGTGACGCCGGGGACCCACTATCTGTGCGTCGGCCAGCACCTGGCGAACCTGGCCCTGGAGCGCGGCGCGCCCGCGGATCATGTTCACGTCGTTCAGAACGCCGTCCGGCCGCCAAAGGTCCGAGCCAGGCCCTTCGCCCGCGAGGACGGCCCGGTGAAGATCGTCGCCGCTGGCCGGCTGCACGCCAAGAAGGGCTTCGACGTCCTGATCCGCGCGGTCGGCAAGCTGCGCGCCTGGGACGTCGACGTCACCTGCGAGATCGCCGGCGAGGGCGGCGAGCGCGCCGACCTGGAGGCGCTGATCAAGGCGCTGGATCTCGATCCGTGCGTGAAGCTGACGGGCTGGACCGACGATATCGCGGGCTTTCTGGCCACGGGCGACCTGTTCGCCTTTCCCTCGCATCAGGAAGGCTTCCCGCTGACCCTGCTCGAGGCCATGGCCGTCGGCCTGCCGGTGGTGGCCACCGAGATCGACGGGCCAGTCGAGATCCTCAAGGAGGGGATCACCGGCCGCCTCGTGCCGGACGACGACCCCGACCGGCTGGCCGAGGCCCTGGGCGAGCTGATCAGCGACCGCGATACGGCCCGGAGCCTGGGCGCGGCGGCGCGAGAACTGGTGCTGACCGAATACGGACCCGACGCGCTGGCGCGACGGTTGGAGGCCGCGCTGGACGGAATGCTATCGTAAAGTGCGTCAGGCGAAAGTGTGTGCGGTTTCGCCGCCAGATGCACGTCGACTCTAAGGCTTGATGCGAAGCGCGCTCGGGAGTATGACCCCCGTCCGTCCTGGCTATGGCTGGGTAGCTCAGATGGTTAGAGCGGTGGATTCATAACCCACAGGTCGGCGGTTCGATCCCGCCCCCCGCCACCAGGACGGAATACTTTCTCCTTAGAATTCAATATCTTCCGAGTTAGGCGCAGACGGCCTTCTTGAGGATCTCATTCGCGCGGCTTTGCCAGCCGGGCCCGCCTTCGCGCAGCTTTTCGATCACCTCCTGGTCCAGGCGCAAGGTGACCTGCTTCTTGGGACTGTCGGATTTTGGGCGGCCAGGCCGCGTCAGCGTGCCATTGGCGGGCCGGATGACACGATCACCGATCCGGATTTCAGCGCGAGCGAATTGGTCTTCGGTCCATTCGGGAGCGTCATCCGGATCAACCCACGCGCTTTCCGAATTTTCTTTGTTCTCGGGCATTGCATTTCCTCATCGAGATGATGCGCCGCGTCTTTCCGCGTAGCGTCCAAATGACCATGATCAGGCGTCCGTCTAGTCGGCCGACTGTCTGAAAGCGATTTTCTCCATAGTCCTCGCGATCGTCGGGGGCGTGAGTTCCGGCCCGTCGAACACTGAAGCCGCATCCGCGAAATCCAAGCCGCGATGCTCCAGCGTTTGGCGGCGTTTCTCCTCATCGAATTCGATATCCATGTCGGAAGCGTTCCTCCGACACGACTATCTCATAGATTGAGTTTATCTTACATATCGCCATTTGCGATATCAATTCTTGTAGCTACGAAAATAGCGCGATCGACGCGAGCAAGCAACGGCTTCTCGGCGCCGCCCGTTCTCGCCGCATGGCGCGCGCGCTCAAGGTCTTCACGTGGTCGGACGGCTTCCATCGCTACACGGTGGCCGAGACCTCGCGCGCCAAGGCCCTGGCGGCCTGGGAGACCGATCGCGATCTGTTCAAGGAGGGCGTCGCCGAGGAGGCTCCGGAGGCGCCCGACGCCAAGGCCGCTCTCGCCGCGCCCGGCGCGGTGATCCGCCGGGCCGAGGGCGGGTTGAAGTCGGCGGTCGACAGGCTGCCGAAGCCCAAGGCCAAGAAGGTTGACGATCAGGCCGAGGCCGAGGCCGAGCGCAAGCGGGCGCTGGCGGAGGCCGAAGCCGCGCTCGACGCCGCCGAGACCGAACAACGCGACGCCGAGGCCGACCTTGAACAGCGTCGCCGCGGGCTCGACGCCGAGGCCGTCGCGCTCAGCGGCTCCTGGGCGAAGCGCCGCGCTGCTCTGGAGAAGACGATCGCGCGTCTGCGACGGTGATCCTCGCGCCGCCGCGCAGGCCCTGGCCGTCGAGATAGTCCAGCAGCGCCGCCGGATAGTCGGTCTGAACGACGCTGACGCCCTGCGCGATCAGGCCGCCCCAGGCCTTGCCGGGATCGATCAGGGCGCGCGCGTCACCGGCCGCGTCGGGCAGTCCCTTCGGACCCTTGCCGGCCAGGGTGTTGGTCCAGAGGCGGACGCGGGCGGCGCGGGCCGCGTCGCGCACGGCCATGAAGCCGTCCTTCTTCAGCGCGCCCAGCTCGATGGCCGGGATCGCCCGCGCGCCGGAGGCCTGGGCGGTGGCGATCTCGGCCAACTGGACGGCGCGCGGGGCGCCCTTGCCGCCGACGATCGGCATGAAGGCCAGGTTCTTGTAGAGCGGCTGGTCCGCGATCGGCGCGTCGCCCAGACCGACCCGGGCCTTGAACAGCACCCAGTCGGCGGCGTCGACGTCATTGACCAGGCGGGCGACCCGCGCGGGCGAGCCTTCCTTAAGGTCAATATTGACCAGGATGCGGCCGCGGGCGGCCTTGAGGAAGGCGCCCAGGGTGGGCGGCGCGGCGTCGGTGGCCTGGTCGCCGGCCTTCAGGCGCAGGGCCTGCAGCTCGCCGAGGGTCAGGTCCGAGACCTTACCCCTGCCGGTGGTGGTCCGGTCGACCTTGGCGTCGTGCATGAGGACCAGGGCGCCGTCCTGGGTGCGGCGCACGTCGATCTCGACGACGTCGACGCCCAGGGCGATGCAGCGCTCCAGGGCGGCGATGGAATTCTCGGGGACGGCGCTCGTCAGGCCGCGCGACGGGGCGGGCGCGTGGCAGGCGCGGTGAGCCACCACCATGACGCCGTCGGCCGGGTCGTAGAGGCGTTGGCGCGGGTCGGCGGCATGCGCCGAACCCGCCAGCGTCGCGATGGCTAAAGCGATCGAAAGCGCATCAAGTCGCATGGTCAAAGCTCCCCAGCCCTTCCCACTGCATCGCTGATTCAGGCGACAGCCGTGCGGCGGTTCGGACTCATTGGGATGACGTCGCCGAGGCGGAGGCGCCTCAGGCTTTCAAACGCGACAGGTTGGTCGGGGCGGACGGCTTAGACCTTTCGGAAACCCCGCAGGACATTGGCCTCGGTGCTGAGCTGCAGCTTGGCGTAGTCGATGCGCGGCGTGTCCGAGAAGATCAGGTAGTAGTACTTCATCTGCTCGGACCACCAGTAGCCGGGGCAGTTGTCGCCCTGGGTCATCGGCTTGGTCGTGATGTCCTTCAGAGCGGTATAGCCATAGGCGGCGCGGCTGGTCGCCTTCATCTCGCGATAGTGGATCGCCGTCAGCTGGCGATAGCGGTCGTCGCGGTCCAGCAGCCACAGGTTCAGGCAGGCGTCGGCATATTCGGGGCGCAGGCCGGTGGCCTTGCGGCGGGCCTGGCGGGTGGCGACGTCGATCGATTCCGGGATGACGCCATAGGTCGCCTGCATCTCGGTGAACGAGGCCAGGTAGTCGTCGCCCTCCGTCTTGAAGCCGACCTGGGCCAGCAGGCCGGCATAGTAGGCGGCCAGCTCGCTCTGCGACGTGTTCAGCACCGCGCCAGTCTCGTAGTCGACCATCGGGAACCACAGGCGGCCGTCATAGCGCTTGGCCTGGTGGGCCAACTGGGCGGCGGTGACCTCCTGGGCCCAGCGCTTGCAGTCCTCGTCGCCGAACAGCTCCCAGGCGTCCCACAGATATTCGTAGAAACTGTCGGCATAGATATCGATGCTGGCCGCGCGGCTGATCCACTCGCCGGTGCGCGCATCAATGTTGGCGGCCATCAGGCCGATCTTCGAGCGCTTGTCGAGCGCATGCTTCATCGCCTTCTTGGCGACGTCGAAATAGCGCTTGTCGCCGGTCAGCTGGCTGAGCACCCCGAACTCGGTGATGTAGGTGCCGATCTCGGCCAGGTTGGTCTCCGGATCGCGGACCGCGCCGGTCTTCAGGTTGACATAGCGCCAGGGCAGGCCGTGGGGCGAGGCGTCGAAGGCCTTCAGCAGGCGGTCGGCCAGGTCCTTGGCCTTGGCCAGCAGCACGGGGTCGCCGCAGGCCAGGTGGGCCGAAACCAGGCCGCCGACCAGGCGGATATTGGTCTCGAAGACTTGCGCCTCGCCATTGACGTCGAAGTGCAGCGACGACTTCACCCAGTCGACGCCGGCCTGGAACTCGGCGTCCAGGCCCATGATCCACAGGGTGTCCAGCGCCTCGACCAGCGACAGGCCAAGATCGTGGCCCTCGACGAAGAACGACTGCGACGTGCCGCTGACGGGATTGATCTCGTCCTTGCCCCAGGCCTTGGCGACATAGCCCCGCCAGGCCCACTGGAACTCCTTGCGGACGTCGGCGGCCAGGGCCTTCCAGTCCTCTTTCGGCGGGCTCTTCTTGGGCGCGGCGGCGGCCAGGCCAGGCGCGAGGCCGGCGGCGGCGAGGGCGGCGAAGGCGGAGCGGCGGGTGAGTCGGGCGAGCGTCATGGAACCCAACCTAACGGCGACCGCGGGCCTGGGCGAGAGGGCGACCGACCTAGCCGGTCGAGGTTTCGTTCGCCGGGGCCTCGGTCAGGCGGGCGCGCAGGATGCAGCTCAGGCCTTCGGGGCGATAGTCCATGGTCGCCGCGCCCTTCAGCTCGCCGTTCAGGCTGCGCTCGATCAAGCGCGAGCCGAAGCCCTTGCGGGTGGGCGGGGCCACCGGGGGGCCGCCGGCTTCGGTCCAGACGACCTCCAGCACGCGGTCGTCGGGGTCATAGGTCCAGGACAGGCTCACGCGGCCCCCGGCGTTCGACAGCGCCCCGTACTTCAGGGCGTTGGTGGCCATCTCGTGCAGGATCAACGCCATGGTCAGCGCGCCGCCCGGCTGCAGGCGCACGGCCGGACCCTCGATGGTGAAGCGCTCGCTGGCCTGGTCGAAGGGGCGCAGGGCGCGCTCGACCACTTCCCGCAGCTCCGCGCCGTGCCAGCTCTCGCGGGTCAGGATGTCGTGCACCCCCGACAGGCCGAGCAGCCGCGCCTCGAACTTCTCGAAGGCCACCACCGGATCGGGCTCGTTGCGCAGGGTCTGGGCGGCCATCGACTGGACGGTGGCCAGGGTGTTCTTGACCCGGTGGTTCAGCTCGTTGATCAGCAGGCGCAGCTGGCTCTGGTGGCGGGCCTGGGCGTCCTCGGCCTCCTTTCGCACGCTGATGTCGGAGATGATCGCCAGGATGTAGGCCGGCTGGCCGTCGATGCGGACCATCGAGGCGGTCAGGTGGATCCAGAGGTCGCCGTTGCCCACCAGGAAGCGCCGTTCGGCCGCGCAGGTCTCGATCTCGCCCGACAGCAGGGCCGCGCTCGAGAGGAGCGCCTGATCCAGCATGTCCGGATGCACCAGGCTCTGCAGGGCAACGCCCAGCAGAGCGTCGCGGTCGCGCCGCAGCAGGGCGCAGAAGCTGTCATTGGCCTCGATGATCTCCCCGGTGGGGGTCAGGCGCGCCACGCCCATGGCCGCCTGGTCGAACACGGCGCGGTAGCGGGCCTCGGCGGCCTCCAGCTTGAGCCGCGCCTCGACGTTGGCGGTGACCACCTCGGTGTAGAGCACCAGGCCGCCGATCTCGCCGCCCCCATCGTCAGTGGGGTCCGTGCGCCACGGCGCCATCGACCAGCGGATCCATTCGGTGCGGCCGTCGCGGTCGACGTAGGGGTCGCCCTCGTGGCGCAGCTCGACGCCCTCGGCCAGGACCCGGGCGTGCAGGTCGCGCCACTTCCGCGGGATCTCGGGGAAGACGTCGTAGTGTCGCCGGCCGATCAGCGGCATGTCGGGCGGCAGGTGCTGGTCGGTCAGGTACTGCCGCGAGGCGGCCAGGTAGCGCATCTGGTTGTCGAAGATCGCGATGCCCAAAGGCGCGTGCTTCAGCGCCGTGGTGACGCTGGGCGAGCCAGACAGAGGCGGCGCTTCGTTGATCATCGCGCTCCATGGTACCGCTCGCGGCGGGTGTCGGGGCTGAACTTCCCGTGACAGGTTGTCGGACGAATTGCCGCACCCTGCGGCAGGGTGATCGGGCTCAGCCGGCCACCGGGAACACCCGCGTCTGCTTGACCACCCCATAGGCGAAGCTGGTGTCGATCGAGGCGATGCCGGGGATGGCGTGCAGCTTGCGGCGCATGAAGGCCTCATAGGCCTCCAGGCTGTCGACGATCACCCGCAGCAGATAGTCGTCGCTGCCCGCCAGCAGGAAGCAGTCCAGGATCTGGTCGATGCGCTGCACCTGAGCCTCGAAGCCGGTGATCAGGTCCTGGCTGGGACTGTTCAGGCGCACGCGGACGAAGACGGTGATCGGCAGGCCGTAGGCTTTCTGGTCGACCAGGGCGGTATAGCCGGTGATGACCCCCTCGGCCTCCAGGTTGCGCACCCGGCGCAGGCAGGGGGAGGGCGACAGGTTGACCCGCTCGGCCAGATCCTGATTGGTCAGGCGGCCGTCCTTCTGCAGCTCGCGGATGATCTGGCGGTCCTTGGTGTCCATGCGCGCCTCCTGAGCAGAATCTGCCAAAACTGAAGCTCATCATGGCAGACTTCGCAATCTATGCCGTCGATGTTCGCGCCACTCTCACCCGACAGGGAGTGAGACATGCGTAACGACCAGAGCGGCTTTTCCACGCGGGCGATCCATGCGGGCTATGATCCCGCCGACGAGCACGGGGCGCTGACGCCGCCGGTGCACCTGACCTCGACCTTCGCGTTCGAGAGCGCCGAGGCCGGCGGCGAGATGTTCGCCAGCACGCGGGAGGGGCACTTCTACTCGCGGATCTCCAACCCCACGACCGATCTTCTGGAGCGCCGGCTGGCCAGCCTGGAGGGCGGCGAGGCGGCCGTCGCCACGGCCTCGGGCATGGGCGCGATCACCGCCACGCTGTGGAGCTTCCTGCGGGCGGGCGACGAGGTCATCACCGACCAGACCCTCTACGGCTGCACCTTCGCCTTTCTGCGCGACGGCTTGACCCGGTTCGGGGTGACGGTGCGAACCGTGGACATGACCCGGCCCGAAGCCCTGGCCGAGGCGATCTCGAACAAGACCCGGATCGTCTATTTCGAGACCCCGGCCAATCCGAACATGCGCCTGGTGGACATCGCCGCGATCAGCCGGATCGCGCACGACGCCGGCGCCAAGGTGGTGGTCGACAACACCTACGCCACGCCGGTCCTGACCCGGCCGCTCAGCCTGGGCGCGGACATCGTCGTCCACTCGGCGACCAAGTATCTGGGCGGTCACGGCGATCTCGTGGGCGGCGTCGCCGTCGGCGGCGTCGAGGACATGCGCCGCGTGCGCCTGGTCGGCGTGAAGGACATGACCGGGGCGGTGATGTCGCCCTTTACGGCCTTTCTGGTCATGCGGGGCCTGAAGACCCTGGCGCTGCGCATGGCCCGCCACAGCCAGAGTGGGGAGGCCGTCGCTCGCTGGCTGGAGGCGCATCCGGCCGTCGCGCGGGTGTTCTATCCGGGCCTGAGGAGCTTTCCGCAGCACGCCCTGGCCGAACGCCAGATGGCCGGCGGCGGCGGCATGATCGCCTTCGAGCTGAAGGGCGGTCACACGGCGGGCGCGGCTCTGATGAACCGCCTGACGATGATCCGCCGGGCGGTGTCGCTGGGCGACGCCGAGACGCTGATCCAGCACCCGGCCAGCATGACCCACTCGCCCTATTCGCCCGAGGAGCGGGCGGCGGCGGGCATCGGCGAGGGGCTGGTGCGGCTGTCGGTCGGGCTGGAGGACGTGGCGGATATTCTGGGGGATCTGGAAGGGGCGCTGGCGATTGCCGCTCCCCCGCCGGGGGACCTGTCCGCGAGGCCGACCGAGGGCGCCATCTCCGCCTGACGCAGGGGGCGATCTCAACAGTCCAGGAACTTCACCTCGTCCGCCGCGTACTTCATGTCGCTGGCGCTGAAGAGCCCCGACAAGCCGAGCAGGGTGCAGCGGCCGATGGCCAGGTACACCGGAATCCCCTGCACATACGCGCCCATCCGGCCCTTGTCGGAGAACCGTCTGGCGAACGCCGCGCGGTCCAGCAGGTCGCCGAAGCGCTCCATCAGGGGGCTGTTGATGTAGACGCCGCCGCGGGCGGCGAACATCAGGGCCGCGTCGCCGGCGAAGGCGCCGAGCAGGGCGCTGAAGATCGACACCGCCTCGCGGGCCCGCGCGTCGCCGTCGCGGGCGCGGGACAGGATCACATCGTCGCTGTCGGTATCGCCGCCCAGGGCCATATGGATGTCCGCCAGGCCCTGCTGCGACAGGAAGTGTTCGGCCGAGACCCGGCCGTACTTGATCTGCAGGGCCGAGAAGACCGGGACCTCGCGCGCCTCGCCGGGCGTGAAGTCGATGTGGCCGCCTTCGCTGACCACCGGGACCCAGCCGTCGTTGCGATGTGGCGACAGGCCCGCGACACCGAGGCCAAGATTGGGGCCGATCACCGCGATCGGCGCGTTCTTGGCCGGCTTGCCGGCGTGGATCAGGGTCATGGCGGTGTTCGCCAGCCGCGGCGCGCCCAGGGCGCAGGCGGCGAAATCGTTGAGCAGGGTCACGCGTGGGGTCTTGAGCACCGCTCTCAGCCACGACTGGGTCACCGTGAAGTCGCCAGCCGTCAGAGCGATCGCGCCGTCGATCTCCGGACCCGCGCCGCAGACCGCCGCGCCGATCAACTCGCCATGGCCGCCCTTGGCGAGGGCGGTGGCCAGGTGCAGCTCCAGTTCGCGCAGGGACCCGCAGGCCAGTTCCTGGTGCGCGCGGGGCGGATCGCCAGGACGCACGACCGCCAACGCCAGGTCGCGCCCGTTCACGTCGGCCAGCAAGACCGATCCCTTAGCCATGTCGTTTCCTCGCACGGCCGGATCTTCTGTCCGGCTTCGGTGAACCCTGTTGTACCGGTAACATGGACCGGCAAATGGCGATATCCCTGAAGAACGACGTTATGACAGGGTTGTCACCGCCAAAGTCAAACCCCGCCTCCAGTTCTGGCCGCGTTAACCTTCACGACTAAATCCTAAATTTAGACGGCCGATTAACCGCGGCGTGCGTTTATCCCCGCATGGCGAAGTACGCGTCAGGCGGCGATCACGATCGACGGACAGCCGTCCGTATTCAGACTCAGAGATCCGGCAAGATCCTGTGTGGCGCCTTCGCATGGGATTGCGTGATCCGCGACCTGTCGAGCAGCGGCGCGCGCATCCAGATGCTGTCCGGCGCCGCCCCGCCGGGAAAGGCGCAGCTGGTCGATCTGGTCGCTGGCCTGGCCCACGACGTGACCGTGGCCTGGCAGCGCGATCGCGAGGTGGGCATGCGCATCGTCCGCACCTACGACCTTCGCGGCCTCACCCCCGCCGTCGCGGGCGCCGCCAAGCGGATCTGGCTGGCCTCGCAATCCGGTGTCTCGACAGGGTAAATATGAAAAGGACCTCGGCCCGCGAGCCGAGGTCTTCTCATTTTTCGCTAGAGCGGGGCGCGCTTGAGCGGAGCGCGCCTAGTGCCTGTCCCGGTTGGATGGAACCGTCTAAACGGGATAAACAGGCCCTAGAATCAAACATCTAGAGCTAAAGGGCTCTGGCCTCAGGCGGTTTCGCGAGAGGCTTCGTCGGCCATCGCGCGCACCAGGTCCAGAACCTGACGACGGACGCGGCCGCGTCCGATGCGCGGGAACACCTCGGCCAGCTCCAGGCCTTCCGGCGTGGTCAGGAACTCCTGAACCACCTTTTCGGCGTGCTGGGCGGCGTCGTCGACTTGCGCGCCGCTCATCGGATCGGCCAGGCCGTCGAAGAAGAACGACACCGGGACCTGCAGGGTCTTGGCGATCTCGTAGAGCTTGCTGGCGCTGACGCGATTGGCGCCGCGCTCGTACTTCTGCACCTGCTGGAAGGTCAGGCCCAGGCTGTCGGCCAGCTGTTCCTGGCTCACGCCCAGCAGCTTGCGACGCATGCGGACACGGCCGCCCACGTGCAGGTCGACAGGGTTGGGGCGTCGGCCTTCTGTTTCTTCGCTCATCTGTTTTCCGCCTCCAACGGTTGTTCGGAGAAAATGACACGACCGTGACGTCGGCGGAAGCTGGGGCGTTCATAGCGCGGCGTTACGTCGCGATGGTCCAGCTGGCCTCCCCGATCCGAGGAAGTTAGCCGCCAAGGAGACGATTCGCCGCCAACCGAAGGGCGATCCGCTGCCGCCCAGCGCGAGTGGCCAAAGTCCATGTGCGGCCCGTTCCTATCGGAACGAACCGCACGCCGCAAATTCTTATGCGTGAAGGGGCGACCCGTCGGCGCGGCCCTCCCAGATGCGCCGCGCCTCGCCGGTGCTGTCGTGCAGGCGGAACAGGGTCTCGGCCGCCAGGGTCTCGTCGCGCGGGGCGCCGGCGGTCAGCTGCGGCGTCATGGCGCGGGTGACCTGGCGCTGCACCGAGGCCAGATCGCCGAACGCCATCATGTCCAGGGCGTCGATCTCGTAGCCGATCGGCGATTCACGGCCGATCGCCTCCAGCACGCGGTCCAGCAGAGCCTGCGAGACGGCGATCTCGGAGCCCGCCACCACGCCGTATGCGTAGGGGCGCGGAATACCGACCAGACGGGTGTCGATCGGCGAGTTGAGGATGCCCGGATAGAGCTGCATGTCGATCATGCCCACGAAGCGGGTCACGCCCCGGCGCAGGGCCAGTTCGAAGGCGGCGGCCCAGCACTCGAACACGCGCTCGCCCCGGCCGGGGCCCTTGCGCCGGCGATAGGCCTCGGTGGTGAAAAGGCGCGAGGCCTCCCAGATGTCGGCGCCCTTCTTGGGCGTTTCGCTGGGCGCGATAAGGTGAGCGAACTTATCGGCCAGCATGCAGCGGTCGTCGGTGGGCCGCAGGCGCAGGCCGACTTCCAGCTCGAGGGCGTCATTGAAGCCCAGCAGATAGATGGCGCGGTGGTCGTCATAGTCGTCGACCTCGCCGCCATCCAGGACGACGAGGTCGACCCAGCCGTTCTTCTCGACGCACTGGCGCCGGCGTTCCTCGTGCATGGCCCAGAGCTGCGGGCCGTACAGATGACGGTTCTCGGAAGTGATGATGTGGATCATGGCCGGCCCCCAAAGCTGGCGAAAACAGGAACGGCCTGCATTAGGGGGCATGATCCGGCGAACGGACGATAGGCCAAACGGCCTAAGCCTTGCGCGCGGAGGGTGCTTGTCAGGGCCGCGGGGGTCTGGGTTAGAGTTTGGAGAGCAACCCCAGCTCACCCGCCTTGAGCACGGCTTCCTGGCGTTTGACCACGCCCAGCCGCTTCTTGGCGGCCTCGATGTGGTGATGGACCGTGCGCGGCGACAGCTGCAGGATCGCGCCGATCTCCCAGTCGGTCTTGCCGCGGCTGGCCCAGTACAGGCACTGGGCCTGACGCTCGGAGATGACCCCGTAGTCGGGATTGTCGTCCTGCATTTCCCAGTGCTTGAGCATGATCGCGCCGAACACCGTGGCCAGGCTGTCGATGACCGCGCGCGCGGTCGGGTCGGTGGTGGGGGCCTCGGTCGACATGCGGATCAGCACTTCCTGGCCGGCCGGGCCGAAGACGCGCACGACATAGCCGTCGTTCATGCCCAGCTCGGAAGCCTCGCCCCACATGGACTGGGCGCGGCCGTCGCCCAGCGGCTTGGCGTCGGTCCAGGCGAACGAGCGCGGCGACTTCAGGAGGAGCTTCACGCACGGATCGTGGACGACGTAGCGTTCGCTCCAATAGCGCTGGTCCCAGCCCTCGAAGTCGCGGCGGCTCAGCGTCGGCGGCTCCTTGCCATAGTGCTCGGCATTGACCAGGGTGGCGCAGAACTTGTCGTAACCGAAGGCCCCGATCGCCTGGGCGAAATGGCTTTCCACCTCATGGGCCGAGCCCAGGTGCGGCGCCTGGCTGAGAAACGCCCAGGCCTGTTGTTCCGCCGTATTCAGCACTCGGGACGCTCCGTACTCACGCTGAGAGCGAAGCTAGGCTGGGATCCGCCTCGGCGCCAAGCGTGTGCTATCCAGGGTAGCGTCGGAAAGCGGCGTCCAATTGTCGCCGGATGCGCGGGCGCGGCTGGAGCGCGTTAGGTTTAGGTGTGAACGGGTAAACCGCTCGACCGCGCTCTAAGTCTATGAATTAGAGCCTGTTGATCTGGCTTTTAGGCGGCGGCTTCTTCGCCGTCTTCGTCCTCGCCCAACAGGGCGCTCAGCACGGTGGCCAGGCGCTCGGGCTTGATCGGTTTTTCGACCACGTCCTGCATGCCCGCGGCGATGTAGGTCTGGACGTCGGCCGGATCGGCGTTGGCGGTCAGGGCCACGATCGGCACGCCGCCAGCGCGGCCGCCGATCTCGCGGATGGCGCGGGTGGCGGCGATGCCGTCCATGCGCGGCATCTTGATGTCCATCAGGATCAGATCGAAGCGGCCGCCCTTGGCCATCTCGACGGCGTCGACGCCATCGACGGCCTGTTCGGAGGTGCACTCGAACATGTCGCACAGCGCCTCGGCGACCATGCGGTTGGTGGCGTTGTCGTCGACGATCAGGATGTGGGCGGCGCGGGAAGCGACGGCCTGCTCCTCGTGGATCTCGGCCTCGGCGGCGGCCGCCGCGAGCGTCAGGCCGAAGCCGACGGTCAGGCCGGCGCCGCGATTGGCCTCGGCGTGCAAGGGACCGCCCATGGCGCGCAGGACGCGGTGAGCCAGGGCCATGCCCACGCCCAGGGCCATCTCGTTGCGGTCTTGCAGGCTGGACGGGCCCAGCGGGTCGTTGATCCGGGCCAGGCGCTCGTCGGCGTGGCCCTCGGTGTTGTCGCGCACCAGGCCTTCCAGGCGGATCTGGTCGCCGTCGGCGCGGGCCGTCAGGCGGGTCTCGATCATGCCGCGGCCGGCGGCCAGGGCGTTCTCGATCAGGATGTCGAACACCTGCAGCAGGCGCTCGCCGTCGACCTCGACCCCGCATTCCGGATCGCCGTTGTAGGAGACCAACAGGGTGGAGCCGCCCTCGTGGGCGCGTTCGGCCCAGCGGGCCTCGACCGCGTCGGCCAGGTCGCGCAGGCGGGTGGGGGTGGGGGCGAAGGTCAGTTGGCCGCGGGACGAGCGGTGCAGGTCGATGGCGCGGTTCACCGTCGCGCCCATGTCGCGGCTGGTGTCGCCGATGGCGCGCACGAACGCCGAGGCGTCCGGCGTCAGGCGCTGCTGCTCGAGGCGTTCGGTGATGGCCAGCACGCCGTCCAGGTGGGCGCCGATGTCGACGGCCATGCGCTCGGCCATGCCCATGGCGTCGCGGGCGTCGCGTTGACGCCGACGGTGAGAGGCCAGCAGCGAACCCAGGCCGCCGACGCCCACATAGCGGCCGGCGGCGTCCACGGCGATATAGGCGGTGCGGAAGACGGGCGTGGGGCTGTCGGCCAGGGCGTTGACGAAGCTGCTGGCGTCGGTCTGGGCCGCGACGATACGCGGCGCGGTGTCCATGACCTCGGAAATCGGCTTGCCGGCGAGGGCTTCCTCGGCGACCCGCATCATGCCCTGCAGCACGTCGCGATACACCAGGCCGATCGGCGCGCGGTCGGCGTCGACGATCGCCAGCGCCGGCATGGCCGGATCGGCGTCGAACATCGCGGCCGCCTCGGCGCAGGACGTGCCGGGCGCGATCGGGTCGCTCAGATCGATCAGACGGTATAGCGTTTCCATGCGGCGTTTCGCTGGGACTTGGAACGACAGCTTGCCCCAGCCGGCCTTGCGGAGTCGTTAAGTTGGGCGCGGTCGCGGCGCGGTAATCGTGGGAAATCGCTCACCTTTCCGCCGAGCCTCCGGAGCCTCGACGAAAAAGGGACGGCGGATGACCCGCCGTCCCCTCCATTTTCTTGCGTAACCGGACCTACCAGGACTTGGTGATCGACACCCCATAGAGGCGAGGCTCGGCGGTGATCACGTTGGTGAACAGGCCCGAGCTGTCGTCGGTGGTGTAGGCGTCGACGATCGGCGTCTTGTTGCCGATGTTCTTCACATAGGCGTCGATCGAGACGCCCCATTCCGGCTTTTCGACCTTCAGGGTGATGTTGCCGTTGTCCCACGACTTCAGGCGGTCGTACTCGGTGTTGTACACGCGAGCGAACTGCTGGCTCTGGCGGTAGTAGTCGCCGCGCAGGGTGGCCGACCAGCCGGAGGGCAGCTCGAAGGTGTATTGGGCGCCGAGCGAGGTGGTCCAGTGCGGCGAGTTCGGCAGCTCATTGCCCGACAGGTTCGCCGCCGTGCCTTCGATCGAGTAGCCGGCCCCGTAGGTGTAGAGCCCGGTGGCGTTGGCCAGGAAGGCGGCCGTGGGCGCGGGGAGGCCCGCGCCGCCGAGCGCGGCCGGGGTCGACAGGAACGCCTGATAGGCCGCCGCCCCCGAGCAGGCCCAGGGCAGGGTGCCTCCGGCGCCGGCGCCCAGGATGGTGGCGACGCCGGCGGAGGCCAGCACGCAGTTGGCGCCGACGGCCGACGAGTTCGGACCCACCTTCACGACCGTATAGGCCGGGTTGGACTGGGTGCGGTTCATCGTGTCGATCGAGGTGACCCCGTCGCCGATCTTGGTGTGCAGATAGCCGATATTGGCGTTCAGCTTCAGGTTCCGGACCGGCGACCAGATGCTTTCCAGTTCGAAGCCGTAGACCTTAGCGTCGACGTTTTCGTTCACCGAGGTGCGGTTCACGATCTTGGAGATCTGATAGCCCTTGTAGTCGTACGAGAAGCCCGTGGCGTTGATCAGCACGCTGCCGCCGGCCAGGGTGTTCTTGGCGCCGATCTCGATGGCGTTGACGAACTCCGGGTCGAAGGTCTGGCTGATGCCCACCGCCCCGGCCGGGACGCCCGGATTGATGCCGCCGCCCTTGTAGCCCTTGGAATAGAAGGCATAGAGCAGGGTGTCGTCGGTGAAGCCCAGATGAGCCTTGTAGTCCACGCCGACGCGGCCCGTGGTCTCGTTGAAGCGGGCGCGCTGGTCCGGGTTGGTCGGGTTCAAGGTCAGGCCGTAGCCGGGGGCCAGCAGGACGGTCGAGTAGTTCTTGACCGCCTTCTTGTCGCGGGTCTGGCGCAGGCCCAGGGTGAACTTCAGGTCCTCGCTGGCCTGATAGTAGAGCTCGCCCATCACCGCGTCCGACACCAGGGTGTAGGGCGTGCGGTTGTCATAGTAGTTGTGGCCGTCGCCGGTCGGGTCGGCCGCCGTGTCGATGCCGATGCAGTTGGCGGTGGTCGCCGGGTTGCAGTTCGGATTGCCGGTCTTGGAGAAGTTCAGGGCCAGCGACGACAGGGTCAGCGAGTTGCCGATCACGTAGTAGTCGGTCAGCGTCCGGTAGGTGAAGTGGATGGCGCCGACGGTGAAGTTCAGCGGGCCGTCGAAGGCCGACTGCAGGCGAAGTTCCTGGCTGAACTGTTCCGAACGGCCCGACGAGACGTCGATGGTCGTGAACTTGTTCGTATTGCCCACCTGCGGGTCGTTGAAGAACCCGCCCGGCGTGAAGGGCGTGTTGTTGAAGGGGACCGGCGAGACGTTCCGGTTGTAGTCCTGCTTCGTATAGACGCTGCCCTTGCTGTAGGCGGTCATCGAGGTGGCCGTCAGGGCGTCGGTCAGGTCGTAGGCCAGGGTGAGCTGATAGACGTTCGAGCCCGACCGGTAGAGCGGATCCAGCGCCGTCTCGATCTCGCGCAGGTTCGTCGAGGTGGTGTCGCCCAGGTTCGTATCGCCCGAAGTGAAGCCGAAGATGTTGCCCAGAAGGCCCGTCAGCGTGCCCGAGGTGTTGACCGTGCCATAGGCGCTGGCGCCGTACAGCGAGGCGGGCAGACAGCCCTGGGTCAGGAAGCCGCGCGCCGCGCCCGTCGGCACGCCGCCGACCGTGGCCGGGCCGTTGTCCTTGGTGCAGAGCTGCTTGCCGGTGCGCGCGCGGGTGTCGTTCTCGTGGAAGCGTTCCCACAGGAAGTTGGTGCGCAGCTTGTCGGTCGGATTGAACATCACCTGGACGCGGGTCGAATAGAGGTCCCGGTCGTCGACGACGTGGTTGTTGAAGGTGTTGGTGACGAAGCCGTCGCGCTTCAGCGAGGCGCCCGACAGGCGGACGGCCAGCTTGTCGCCGAAGATCGGCACGTTGACCATGCCGCGCAGCTTGACCGAATTGTAGTTGCCGTACTCGGCGCGGATATTGGCCTCGAACTGGTCGGTCGGCTTGGCGGTGATGACGTTGACCACGCCGCCGGTGGCGTTGCGGCCGTAGAGGGTGCCCTGCGGGCCGCGCAGCACTTCCACGCGCTCCACGTCGTAGAACTCGGCCTCGAACAGGTTGCCCGACTGCATCGGGGCGTTGTTCAGGTGGACGCCGACGCCCTGGTCGGCCGAGGCGCCGACGGCCTTGGCCCCGATGCCGCGGATCTGGAAGTTGAAGCTGTTGGTGAAGTTGCTCTTGGCGAAGCTGACGTTCGGAATCGCCTGCTGAAGGTTCGGACCGCCGTCGATCTTCTGCGCTTCGAGGGAGTCCTGGCTGAACGCCGACACGGCGATCGGCACGTCCTGGAGCGCTTCTTCCTTCTTCTGGGCGGTGACGACCAGCTCTTCGATGACGGTGGTGTTCTGTTGCGCCGGCTTGGCGGCCTGCTGGGCGAACGCGGGGACGGCGAAGCCGGAGATCGCGACCGCCGAAGCGCCCATGACCAATAGGCTCCGCATACGCAGAGTTTGCGACATTGAATTCCCTCCCTGGACCCGGGCGGCGCCTTATGAATGGAGCCTGCGAGGGCCGATGTTTCCTCGGCGCCGTACTGTTCTCACCACGCGGGCGTACGGCGAACCCATCGCAGCATTCCGAGATTGCATACTTGCGTTTGAAAGCTGTCAACTGGCGCATTCGTAAGTGAACAGCGATAGGTTACGCCTTTTCACTTTCCAGGAGGCGGTGTTCTCCCGGTACGGGTGCGTTTTGATTGATTAGAAGATCAAGTTTGGTGTTTCCGTAACGGAACGCGGCGCCGAGGGGTGTCAATATATCTCGCAATGGCGAGATATGACTGGGTTCGGCGGGTAAAAGATCTCGCTCTCGTTCGTCGATTGAGTATCGCATGAGTCGGCCTGGCGCGCTCCCGATGCTGCCCCTGGCGGTTCCGGCTTGGCCTTGCCTCGTGTAGAGGAGGGGCCATGTTCCCCCTTTTCCACCTTGAGAGGCTCGCATGAGCCCGAATACGTCCACTGGCGCGCTCGTTCTGTTCTCCGGCGGCCAGGACAGCAGCGTCTGCCTGGCCTGGGCCCTCGAGCGCTATGAGCGCGTCGAGACGGTCGGCTTCGACTATGGCCAGCGCCACGTCGTCGAGATGGAGGCCCGCCAGGCCGTGCGCCGCGAGGTCGCCGCGCGCTTTCCCCAGTGGGCGGATCGCCTGGGCGAGGACCACGTCCTCGACATCCGGAGCTTCGGCGCCGTGGCCCAATCGGCCCTGACCGCCGACCGCGCCATCGAGATGACCGAGCGCGGCCTGCCTTCGACCTTCGTGCCGGGCCGCAACCTGGTGTTCCTGATCTACGCAGCCGCCCTGGCCGATCGCCGAGGGATCGAGGCCCTGGTCGGCGGCATGTGCGAGACCGACTTCTCGGGCTATCCCGACTGCCGGCGCGACACCTTGGACGCCCAGCAGAGCGCCCTGAACCTCGGCATGGACCGCGACTTCCGGGTCGAGACCCCGCTGATGTGGCTGACCAAGGCCCAGACCTGGGCCCTGGCCAAGGCGCTAGGCGGCGAAGACCTCGTTCAGCTGATCATCGAGGAGAGCCACACCTGCTACCAGGGCGAACGCGGCGAACTCCACGCCTGGGGCCATGGCTGCGGAACCTGCCCGGCGTGCGAGCTGCGCGAGAAGGGCTATGTCGAGTGGGTCGCGGCGGGACGCGAGGCGCTGCCCAAGGGGGCGCCGGCGCAATGAGCATCCGCTCTACAGCTCCCTCCCCCTTGATGGGGGAGGGTAGGGTGGGGGTGTCGCGGCGGTTCGGCTCGCGCTCCGTCCTGACGCGCTGTCACCCCCATCCCCAACCCTTCCCCCATCCAAGGGGGAAGGGAGAATGACCTACTCCGTCAAGGAAATCTTCCTGACCCTGCAGGGCGAGGGCGGCCAGGCGGGCAAGGCGGCGGTGTTCTGCCGTTTCGCCGGCTGCAACCTGTGGACCGGCCGCGAGCAGGACCGCGCCAAGGCGGTCTGCACCTTCTGCGACACCGACTTCGTCGGGACCGACGGCGAGAACGGCGGCAAGTTCGCCACGGCCGAGGCCCTGGCCGCCGCCGTCGAGGCCCAGTGGACCGGCGGGCCGGACGACCGGCTGGTGGTCTGCACCGGCGGCGAGCCGTTCCTGCAACTGGATGACGCCGTCATCGCGGCGCTGCACGCGCGCGGTTTCCAGATCGCCTGCGAGAGCAACGGCACGCTGGAGGCCCCGGCGGGGATCGACTGGATCTGTATCAGCCCCAAGGCCGACGCGCCGGTGGTTCAGACCTCGGGCCAGGAGCTGAAGCTGGTCTTCCCGCAGGACAAGGCCATGCCGGAGCGCTTCGTCGGTCTGGATTTCGAGCGCTTCTACCTGCAGCCGATGGACGGGCCGGATCGCGACCGGAACACGCAGCTGGCGGTCGCCTACTGCCTGGCGCACCCGCAATGGCGCCTGAGCGTCCAGACCCACAAATATCTGGGTCTGCCCTAGGCCTTAGCGCTAGCGGCGGTAGTCGTCGCGATCGCGGTCCTTCTTGCCGTCGCCCGGGATCACCGCCTTGCCGGTGGCCACGACGGCCTTGCCCGCGCCGCCGACGACCGCGCCGGTGACGCCGATCGCCGTGCCGGCCACGGTCCCGACGGCGGCCGCCGCGAGGCAGCCGGTCTGAGAGAGCGCGACCATCGTCAGGATGGCGGCCAGGGGCGCGACGCGGGAAGGCGGAGCCAGGCGGCGAAGGGTCATGGTGAAGCTCGCAAAACGCTGTTCACCACGTTCTAGCCGGCCAAAGGTTTAAATTCTCCGCGTCGGATGGCCGCGACCCGCCTCGGCGTCGTCCACATACAGCGCCCGCTTGTCGTCTTCGCGCCTGCGCTCGCCCCGGTAGCGGGGATCGGCGCGGCGGCGGCGGTCAGGGCCAAAATAGTCGCCCGCGCGGACGAACGGGCGGGGGTTCTCGATCAGCAGGGTCAGGCGGTGGATGACGCCGCGCGCCGTGACCGGCTTGGTCAGGAACTCGTTGACCCCGGCGTCGCGGGCCTCATGCACCCGGCGCTCGGTCGAGTGGCCGGTGATCATCACGATCGGCACGAACGGGTTGGGGCTGTCGGGCGACTGGCGGACCAGCCGGACGAAATCGATGCCGTCCAGGCCGTTCATCGACAGGTCGGTGAACACCACGTCGATCGCGGTGGAGCGCAGGATCGCCAGCGCCTCGGCGCCGTCCATGGCCTCGAACACATAGCGCACGCCGATCGCCCGCAGGATCTCGATCAGCAACATCCGCATGTGCTGGTTGTCGTCGACCAGCAGGATTTTCAGGAGATCGAATCGCACGCGCCGAGCCCCCTCGTCCTCGCGTAACGTATCACAACCATGGCGTGTGCCGTTCGCGCGCCAGGGGATACGCGTATTGAGCCATACCTTTGCAATCGTATGCACGTCAACCCGAAAAGCTGAGCCTAATCAGTGACCAGGGCTCGGAAATCGTGGTTTTCGATCTTTGGTCACTCTTATTGGCGGCTCGCGCCGGGCGCGAATACGTGGCCGCCCGTCTGGCCCCGATGGCGCAGGAAGGCGTCGGCCAGCACGCAGGCGGTCATGGCCTCGACCACCGGTACGCCGCGGATGCCGACGCACGGATCGTGGCGGCCCTTGGTGCGCAGGTCGATCTCCTGACCGGCCTCGTTGAGGGTCTGTCGCGGGATCAGGATCGACGAGGTCGGCTTGAAGGCCACGCGCGCCACCACTGGCTGGCCGGTCGAGATGCCGCCCAGCACGCCGCCGGCGTGGTTGGACAGGAATACCGGCTCACCGTTGTCGCCCAGCCGCATGGCGTCGGCGTTGTCCTCGCCCGTCAGCGCGGCGCTGGCGAAGCCCTCGCCGATCTCGACGCCCTTGGCGGCGTTGATCGACATCAGGGCGGCGGCCAGTTCGGCGTCCAGCTTGCCGTAGAGCGGCGCGCCCCAGCCGGCGGGCACGCCGACGGCCTCGACCTCGACCACGGCCCCGGTCGAGGAGCCGGCCTTGCGGATCGTCTCCAGGTGCTCTTCCCAGACGGGGATGACCGCGGCGTCCGGCGACCAGTAGGGATTCTGCTCGGTCTGGCTCCAGTCCCAGTTGTCGCGGTTGATCGCGTGCGGACCGATCTGCACCAGGGCGGCGCGCACGGTCACGCCGGGGATCACCAGCCGCGCCACCGCGCCGGCCGCCACCCGCGCGGCGGTCTCCCGCGCCGAGCTGCGGCCGCCGCCGCGATAATCGCGCACGCCGTACTTGGCGAAATAGGGATAGTCGGCGTGGCCCGGGCGGAAGGCCTGGGCGATCTCGCCATAGTCCTTGGAGCGCTGGTCGGTGTTCTCGATCATCAGGCTGATCGGCGTGCCGGTCGTGCGCTGGCCGTCGGTGCGCTCGTCCTCGAACACGCCCGACAGGATGCGCACGGCGTCCGGCTCCTGGCGCTGGGTGACGAACTTGCCGGCGCCCGGCCGGCGCTTGTCGAGGAACGCCTGGATCATCTCGGCGGTCAGGGCGATGCCGGGCGGCACGCCGTCGACGACGCAGCCGAGCGCCGGGCCGTGGCTTTCGCCCCAGGTGGTGACGCGGAACAGGTGACCGAAGGTGTTGTGCGACATGGCGGGGGGTTTAGCGGAAACGTC
The DNA here is from genome assembly GCF_058798735.1 of Caulobacter sp. GW822-FHT07D08. Taxonomy (NCBI): domain Bacteria; kingdom Pseudomonadati; phylum Pseudomonadota; class Alphaproteobacteria; order Caulobacterales; family Caulobacteraceae; genus Caulobacter; species Caulobacter sp. GW822-FHT07D08. The sequence continues at coordinate 2,598 of NZ_JBXAKU010000017.1, read as the reverse complement.
GGGCTGGGCAAAGCCGCCGGGCTTAACACTCAAGCTCAAATGCTCGTTTGAATAGAATTTGATTTAAAAAGCCTTATAGATTGTATTTCGAGGGGTGGCTGGTACCTTGGCGCTCGGCGTCGATCCCCGGAATGGGACGCGCCGATCACTCACGAAAAACCGATGGGAGAAGCAAATGACCAGTGGTGTGGCGAACTTTGCGGGTGATTGCGGCGAATGCTCCGACCGGGGCAAGTACCACAAGGCGACCTGTCCCGGCGGCATGCAGGTGGGTCAGTCGGCGACGGTGAACGGCAACTCGCCGCAGAACTGCGTCGTGGCCAACGACAAGGGTACGGTGTTTGGGATCGAGCTCCTGTCGAACGCCGGCTTCTACAGCTACCAGGTTCGCGTCGACGCCCAAGGGCCCAGCGGCGCCTTCAGCGGCTCGATGTACCTGGCCTTCGAGGACGAGACGCACGACGTCTACTATCTGAGCATCTACGCCTCGCGGCGTGAGTCCCACACCGTGTCGTTCAACAGCAGCTCGCCCAACATCATCGCGATCTACTGGAGCGACTACGATTTCACCGTGAAGACCGGTGACGCCGCTCGCGCCAAGGCCGACTTCAAGGTCCTGAGCCCGGCCTGACACGGCTCGGCGCCGGCGGTGGGGGCGCGACCTCCGCCGCCTAGCCGTGCGCCTTCGCGGCGCTAGACGCCAGGCTTGAGGAAGACGTTCAGGGTCACGCGCGACTTGCCGCCGGTCGAGTGGTTGACGACGTCCAGCCGCTCGATCGCCCCGTCGGGCAGGGTGGTGGGATCGAAGCCGGCCGGCGGGGTGTCGCCGTTCAGCAGCACCGTCGTCTCGGGGGCCTTGAGCCGACCGCGAACCTGGACGTGGCCGTGATAGGTCGAGACCTGGCCGTCCGGAACCTTCAGCTTGCCCTTGACGATCTCGGCGTTGCTGACACGGACCATGTCCGATCGGATCTCGACATACTGGCCGCTGCCGTTGTCGCTGATGATGGTCCGGCTGCCGCGCTGGTTCTCGCCTTGCTGAGCCAGGGCGATCGAACCGCTGGCGATCACGGCCATGGCGAGCAGGCTGGCCAGGCCCAGCAGGGCGCGGCGGGTGAAGCTGGCGGGGTCCTGGGGATGGGTGATGGCTCGCAGGCGCATGGCGGTCGGCTTTCGTCCTTTGCCGGTGAAGGCGGGATGCAGGGCGGGGGCGGCGCGGCCGCGCAACACCGCGATCAGGGCCTCGGCATAGCCGTGGCGGTCGGCGGGGCTGGCGCCGTCCAGGGCCAGGGCGTCGCTCAGCTCCTCGCGTGTGGCGGCGGCGCGGGCGCGGATGGCGGCGAACGGCGGGACCATCCAGAACAGGCCCCCCAGCAGATGCTCGACCAGCAGCCGCCAGTTGTCGCCACGTTTCAGATGCGCCAGCTCGTGGGCGCAGATCGGCACGAGGCGGTGGACGTCCAGCCGTTCGACCAACTCGGCGGGCAGCAGGATGACCGGTGTCGTCAGGCCGGCCAGCAGGGGCTGGTCGATCACGTCGCTGACCTTCACCTCGGGCCGGCCGGTGTCCAGGCGGCGGGCGGCGGCGCGGACGGCCAGGGCCAGTTCCTGGGACACGGGACGGGCGTCGCGGACGATGCGCTCGAGCTTGGCGCGGCCGGCGATCTGGCGGGCGCCCGCGACGGCCAGGCCTCCCAGCGCGCCCAGGATCAGCACGGCGCTCAGTATCTCGCCGCTATCGACCGTTGGCAGGGCGCGGGTCGACAGGTCATGGACCACGGCGCCGGCGGTGGCCGCGGCGCGGGTGGTCATGGCGACCTGATAGACCGGGTCGGTGGTCTCCTGGGGCAGGGCCGAGACGCCGACCATCAGGCCCAGCACCGTCGGCGGCAGGGCCACCGCGCGGTTCCAGGCCGTGGCGCGGGTCAGGGGATCGCCGGTCAGCCGGTCGGCGGCCTTGCCGAGCATCCAGCCCAGGCCGCTGGCGGGCCAGGCGGCGACCAGGCCCAGGGCGGCGGAGGCGAAGAGCGCGTTCATGGGGTTTCTCCGCTGCGTGAGCCTACGGGGCGGTGTTCTTGAGGACGACGTTGACCGTCATCCTGCGGTCGACGGAGGCGTCGCGGCCGGTCACTTCCAGGCGCTCGATCGTTCCCCGGGCGAGGTCGCTCGGCGTGAAGTTCATCGGCGCCACGCGGCCGTTGACCTTCAGATTGACCAGCACCGGATTCAGCTGGCCGCGCAGCGTGACGTCGCCGAGATAGACGGTCGCGCCCAGGGTCTGCTCCTGCCGATCGGCTCGGATCTCGACGCTGGCCTTCTGTCGGTCGTCGACATTGATGTTGATGTCCCTCGTCACCCTCGGGCTGGGCTGGGGATTGGGCCGCGGGTTCGGGTGTGGGTCCGGATGGGGATTCGGACGCGGATCGGGGTTCGGGCCGGGGCCTGACGACGTTCGCGGCGGCGCCATGCGTCGCAGCGGCGCGAGCGCGACCACGGGGGCCGCCGGCTGCGTGGCCAGGGGCGCGGCGATGGGGGACAGGCGCGCCGGAAGCGCGGCGGCGGCGGGCGCGGCTTCGGCCGCCGGAGCCGCCGCCATCG
>NZ_JBXAKU010000016.1:0-103398 GCF_058798735.1 Caulobacter sp. GW822-FHT07D08 | reverse complement strand
GGTCCTCGGCAGAGCCGGCAGCTTCTAAAGAAACCACCAAATCCAGTCAAGCTATTTCTCGAAGAAAACCTCGAAGCCTTACTGGCCGAAATACTCAAAAGCCCCGAAGAACTCCTTAGCATTTCTTGGAGGGCGGCTTCTAACGAAGCAGAACTCCCAGGTCAACCACCCTTTTTACTTTTGTTTTCTTGGAGGCCAGAGCCACTTCAGAGCGCAAAAGCTGACCGAGGCGCGCCGCATGGGAGCGCCGTAAGTCAGAAGAGATTCGATTGAGGCTGCGGAACTTAACGATCCGCTTTCAGAAACGCAAGCCCGAAAGGCCAAGGTTTCGTCCGGCGGGCCGCGGCCCCGAAGCGAGGGGCGGCTTCTAGAGCCCCCTTCCCGGCCCCGCAAGCACGGAATCGCGGATTCATCCCCAGACGCGCCCATTCCCTGTGCATGAACGACGTCATCCAGACTTGCGCGCCGGCCAAGCCTCGCTCAGAAGGCTGAGCACTCTTATAGAGCGCGCCCGCACGGACACGCCCGCCATGCTTCCCATGTAAAAGGTCCCCGGCGTCCATGTTGTCCCAGAAGGCCCGCTACGCCCTGCGCGCGATGATCGAACTGGCCCGCGCGAACACCCAGGTGACCGCCGGCGAGCTGGCCGATCGCGCCGACGCCCCGCGTAAGTTCCTGGAAGCCATTCTCCTGTCGCTCTCGCGCGAGGGCCTGGTGATCAGCCGACGCGGCAAGTTCGGCGGCTATGTGCTGGGTCGTCCGGCCGAGGAAATCAGCTTCGCGGAGATCATCCGCCTGGTCGACGGCCCCCTGGCCCTGACCCCTTGCGTCAGCCGCACCGCCTTCCGCCGTTGCGAGGACTGCCGGGATCTCGCGACCTGCGCGCTGCGCGAAGCCTTGCTGCGGGCCCGTGACGCCACGGCCGCGGTGCTGGAAGGCTACAGCGTCGCCGACGCCGCCCAGGGCGCGGGGGCCGAACTGATCGAGGGCTGATCCCCCTCTCTATATAGAGGCTCGATATACAGAGGCTCGGAGCCGCGGATCCTGCCGCGCGCCGGCGGCCGGATCCGCGCCCTGTAGCGAGCACGGCCCGTTAGAGTCGCGCGCCGTATCAACCCGCGGCGATATAGGCCTTCAGACCCTCGGCCTCGGCCTGGGCCTCGTTGATCTTGTACTTCACCAGGTCGCCGATCGAGACGATCCCGGCCAGACGCCCGCCCTTGACCACCGGCAGGTGGCGGATGCGGCGGTCGGTCATGCGCTCGAGCAGGGCGTCGATCGTCTCGTCCGGCTGGGCGAACACCACGCTGGTGCTCATGCAGGCGCTGATCGGCTTGGTCAGCGCGCTGGCGCCTTCCTTGGCGATGGCCCGGACGATGTCGCGTTCGGAGAGGATTCCGATCACCGCCTCCTCGCCGTCGACCACCACCATGGCCCCGACACGTCTTGTATGAAGCAAGGCGGCCGCCGCGCCGATGGTCTCCTGTGGGGAGGCCGTGAACACGAGATCACCCTTGTCTTTCAGGATCTGAGAAACCAGCACCGCGCTTCTCCCTTATGGTTCTTAGGGAACAAGGGTCTCGCAAAGAGACCGTGCAATCAATCAGTTTCGGGCGTTCGTGGCTTAACGCCGGCCCAGCGTGCGAACGGACCGATCAACAGCACGCCGACGACGAAGCCCACGAGGTGCGCCTCCCAGGCCACCGCGCCGCTCCCCATGGTCAGCAGGCCGCCCGCCACGGCCATCACCAGATTGACGATCAGCCAGCCCAGACCCAGCGAGATGACGCGGGGACCCAGGACCGGTCCGACTCGTCCCTCGTAGTCCATGGTCCGGGCGGCCGCGCCCATCAGGGCCGAGACGGCCCCGGACGCGCCGATCACCGCATTGGCGCTGTCCGGATGGATGGCCGCGTAGCCGACGCCCGAGAGCGCGCCGCTGACCAGATAGAAGAGGCAGAAGATTCCCCCTCCCCTGCCGTTTAGTCCCAGCAGCCGGGCCACGGGAGCACCAAAGGCCAGGGCGAAGGCGCTATTCATCAGGGCGTGAACCCAGCCGCCATGCACGAACATCATGGTCACGGGCCCCGTCCAGACGCCGTTCCAGAAGTCCCGCGGGACCAGGGCCAAGGACTCGACGGTCGCGTCGCTGGCGCGCGACAACAGGATGTGCGGGACCAGGATCGAAGCCGCCGCCAGCAGGGCGGGCCAGGGCGCGTTGAAGATCGGCTCGGAACGCTGCTCGCTCATGACATCTATCTAGGGCGTCTCGCGACGATTCGAACCACCGCCCATCGTCCCGGCGCGCGCTTAACCATTTTTTCTCGACCTAGGGCCTACACGTCGATCTGTACCTTTTTGGCACGGGTGTTGCTTGCCGCGCCGTGTCGACAGTTCGCGGAGCCTTTCATGGCCTGGCATCGGAAAAAGAACATGAGCGTCGCGACGGCCACCGCCGTCGTCTTCACGCTGTGCATCCCCACGCTAGGTTTCGGCGGCGTCGCCGCGGCGCAGTCGATGTCGACCAACTCGGCCTCGTTCAACGCCGGCTATGGCCGCAGCTCGGGCCAGGAAAACCGCATGGTCGAGTATTCGACCCGCGACGCCAACGGCAACCGGGTAATCGTCGACGGCGTCATGCTGACCGGCTCGGACCAGAGCGTGTTCTCATCGAGCCGCTCGTCCGGCTCGCTGGACGCCTATTCGGGCGTCGGCGGCGTGGGCGGTTATGCCGGCTCGACCGCGATCGGCAACAACCTGACGGTCATCACCCAGGGCAACAACAACACGGTCATCGTCAATTCCAGTCAGGTGAACAACGGCAACGTCACCGCGGGCTCGAATGTGGTGAAGGCGGGAACTCCGCAATGAGCTTCAAACGCACGGGTCTCGTCCTGGCCCTGATGGGCGCGACGGCCCTGGCCGGCTGCGGCGGCGTGCCCGTGGCCTCGACGGCCGGCAACTACGCCAAGCCGATCGGCAGCGCGCCGGTCACGGCCAACCCGACCGACTATTCGGCCGCCCTGGTCTGCCTGAACCAGTACGCCCGCGCCAATCACGTGGCCGCTCCGCGCATCGCGATCGGCCGCATCGCCGACTACACCGGCAAGGAAGAGTCCGACGGCTCGGGCCGCAAGGTGACGCAGGGCGCTTCGCTGATGGCCTTCTCGGCCTTCGCCAAGGCCGGCATGCCCATGGTCGAACGCTTCGACACCTCGGTGTCGGAGTTCGAGCTGAAATACGCCAACAACAAGCTGATCTCGGACCGTCCCAATCCCGCGCCCGACGCGCCGGCGGACTATCGCAAGATCATCGCCGGCCAGGTGCCCGGCTCCGACTTCTACGTGGTCGGCGGCATCACCGAACTGAACTACAACATCCGCTCGGCCGGCGTGGACGCCTATGTCGGCGACAAGGACACCGACGGGCTGAAGGGCAACTTCCGCCGCCGCGTCTTCGTCATGAATATCGCGCTGGACCTGCGGATGGTGAACACCCGCACGCTGGAGGTGGTGGACGTCATCTCGTACCAGAAGCAGGTGGTCGGCCGCGAGATCAGCGCCGGCATCTTCGACTTCCTGAACGGCAACATCTTCGACATCTCGGCCGGTCGCGGGGCGCTGGAGCCCATGCAGTTGGCGGTGCGCGCCCTGATCGAGCGCGCCACCGTCGAGATGAGCGCCAATCTCTACGGCATGCCCGGCCCGCAAAGCTGTCTGCGCTACGACCCGTTCGGCGACGCCACGGTCGGGCAGACCGGCGCCTTCACTCCGGCCTATGACAACCTGGGAACGAACAATGCGCAAACCCGCGATGACCCGTCTCGCTGGAACGCTAAGCGTGATCCCGATATTCGCGATTCTAAGCGCGGTCGTTACTAGCCAACCCGCCCACGCCCAGGCGACCTCGCCGAGCCCGGTTCTCAACAACCAGATCAATCTCGGCGAGCTGTTCTCGGAGCAGACGCTGAACGTCCAGACGGTGTCCGACGGCGTCACCGCCAGCACGACGGCCCAGGCCAACGGCGTCTCGATCGGCGTGACCAACGCCGACGCCTCGGCCGACTCGACCCAGGAAAACCAGGGCAAGGTCTACGCCCATGGCGTGGTGGATGTCGGCACCGACGCCGGCGCGGTCTCGGCTGTGCGCACCACGGCGGTCGGCAATTCCGGCGCCCTCTCCGCGTCCAACGGCACGGTCTCGGCCCGCGTCGTCCAGGTCAATTCCAACGCGGTCACCGCGCGCGGCCAGGTCGAGGCGGCCGATGCCTCGGCCAAGGACCTGACCGTCTCGACCCTGGCCATGGGCAACAGCCAGGGCGTCAATCTGGACAACGGCTCGGCCGGGGTGCGGATCAGCCAGTCGACAACGGCCAATGTGCTGGCCGACGGCGGCGCGATGGTCGGCTACGTCTCGGGGAGCAGCGCGGTCACCGCGACCACCGCCGGCAACAACATCAATATCAGCGGCGGCAATCAGTCGGCCGTCCGCGCCATCACCGACCAGGCCAATACGGCCGACGTCACCCAGGCCAGCAAGTTCACCGCCTACGGCAACAGCTACCTGTCGGCGACGGTGGCCACGGCCACCGGCAACAACCTGGCGGTCCAGAACGAGGGCCCTCTGGCGGACGTCACGTCCAATCAATGGAACACCTCGTACGTGCGCGGCCAGGCGCAGGGGACCTCGTATCTGTTCGGCGCGGCCCAGACGAGCGCCTACGCCGCCGGCAATTCCTCGCAGGTCAACAATGTCGGCGCGGACCTTACCCTGGACAACCTGCAGACCAACACCGGCGGCGGCGTCGAGGCGATCGCCAGCTTCGAGGGCCAGGACGGCTACGATACGGTGACCAGCGCCACGGCGATGGGCAATGCGGTGACCGGCTACGCCTGCTCGAAGTGCAACGGTCGCATGACGGTGACCAACAACCAGACCAACAGCGCCGACATCGGCGCCAGTTCCAGCACCACGATCAATTCCGGCCGCCAGGTGACGGGCGTCTCGACCGCCATCGGCAACAACGCCAGCTTCAACGTGACCTCGCCAGGATACTAGGTCGAGCGTCTTGGGCGGGGCGCATGCGCCCCGCCCAGCGACAGGCCTTACGGCTTCGCGGCGCGATGCAGCCTGTGCATGTCGTCGCGCCGCATGCCGCCGATCGTCGCGGCGACGCTGGCGGCGAAGGCGCTGGTGAGGGCGCCGATCCCCAGGAACAGCGAGATCTGCGCGCCGATCTGCCCGGCCCGGATCACTTCAACCGGCGAAAGTTCGCCGACCGGCGCGACCGGGGCCTGAGCCGTCAACGCGCCCAGCACGAGGAGCCCGACGATACTGGCCGCCCAGGCCAGCAGACCGTGGGCCGTGTCGCGGAAATAGGTCTCGTGATCATGGACGTGCAGCCACTTGGTGCGCAGACGCCCGGTCAGATAGCCGCCCATCATGCTCGCCGCGACCTGGCAGGCGACAAACACCGCGCCGATCGCCGGGGTGAAATCTCGCGCCTCCAGGCCCGCGGGCCAACGCGGCGACATCTTCAGCCCGAGGCCCGCGCCCAGCGAGACCAGAACGAAGAGCAGCGCGATCGTCGCCGCGGCGCCGGCCAAGATCGCATCCCAGCTGACGGCCGACTGGTGCTCGTCGGCGATATCGGCTGTCGAAAGTTCGGCTCCGTAAGCCATGGCGGCAATCCTCCGGCTCAGAAGTGATGGGTGCAGAAGGCCAGGAGGAGAATGATGGGGAGCGGAACCCCTAGCAGCATCAGAAGGATCGATCGCATCGCGCAAAGCCCCTTGCTCGGAATGATAGGGCGCTTCACGTCCATAGCCGCGCCTTGCTCGATGAACGACGCTGCCGAGCCGAGGGTTCCGGCGCGCATCGCGGCGCGTCCGAGGGCCAATGTCAGGTCCTAGCGCCGTCCAGCGTCGGCCCATCCGCCGGCTTCTCTCCGCGGCCATCGGACCAAAGGGCGATCTTCAGCAGCAGCTCGCGGGGGCTGATCGGCTTGCCGACGTGGTCGTCCATGCCGCTGGCGCGATAGAAGGCGATCTGCTCGGGCAGGACATTGGCGGTCAGGGCGATGATCGGGGTCAGGCCCGTCTCGCCCGGCATGGCGCGGATCGCCCGGGTGGCGGCCAGGCCGTCCATGCGCGGCATCTGCACGTCCATCAGCACGAGGTCATAGCCGCCGGAGGCCACGGCCTCGACCGCCGCGCAGCCGTCGGCGACGACGTCGACCGCGTGACCCATGGCGCGGACCAACGCGCCGATCAACTCGCGATTGGCCTCGTTGTCGTCGGCGACCAATAGGTTCAGCGGTCGCGACGGCGCTTCCGGGACCTCGGGCTCGCGGCTTTCGGGTGCGACGGCGATCGGCAGGTCCAGCACGCACCAGAAACGCGCGCCCTGGCCGGCGACGCTATCGACGCCGATCTGGCCGCCCATCAGCTCGACGATCTCCTTGCTGATCGCCAGACCCAGGCCCGTGCCGCCGAACTTGCGCGATACCTCGGGCCCCGCCTGGGCGAAGCGATCGAAAACGAAGTCCAGCATGGCCTCGGGCACGCCGACGCCGGTGTCGGAAACCGCCAGCTCCAGGCGGGCGAAGCCCGGCGCCGCGCCCTGGCGCCGCGCGGCGCTGAGCACCACCGAGCCAACCCGGGTGAACTTCACGGCGTTGCCCAGGAAGTTGACCAGCACGTGGCGCAGGCGATCACCGTCGCCCTCCAGCCACGCGGGGCAGGACGGATCGATATCGAGCTTGAGGTCCAGCCCCTTGGTCCCGGCCTGGGCCTCGAAGATGCCCGCCGTGGCGCCCAGCAGGGCGCGCAGTTCGAACGGCCGGGTTTCCAGACTGACCCCGCCGGCCTCCAGCTTCGAGAAGTCGAGGACATCGTTCAGGGTGTCCAGCAGAACGGTCCCCGCGTCGCGGATGCGCGCCAGGCGGCGGCGCTGCTCGGCGTCCAGCTTCGAGGCGTTCAGCAGGTCGGTAAAGCCCAGGATGCTGGTCAGCGGCGTGCGCAGTTCGTGGCTCATATTGGCCAGGAAGTCCTGCCGCGCGGCCATGGCGGCCTCGGCCCGTTCGCGGGCCTCGGCCAGGGCGGACTGGGCCTCGACCTCCTCGGTGATATCGGTTTCGTTGACCAGGATGCAGGGATCGCCCGTGACCGGATCGGGCGTGCGGCGGGCGGCCAGACCATGCCAACGCTCGCCGTGGGCGGTGATCACCCGATAGGCGCCCTCGATCGCCTCGCCGGCCAGGGCCGAGGCCCACAACGCGCCGCCGGCGTCGCCATTGGCGAAGATCTCGGCGAAACGGGTATTCTCGCGTGGATAGCTGGCCTGGGCGGCCGGGTTACCGAAGATACGAAAGCCGTCAGCGTCGTACAGCGAGACCAGAGCGCTGGTGTGGCGCAGGGCCTCTATGGCGCGATGCTCGTCGACCTCTGGCGCGACCCTGGAACCCTCGAACAGAAGCCCACTACAGCCGTCCGGCAGGAGGATGCGCGAGATCGTGGTCTGGACGGTGACCGGCAGGCCGTTCGGATAGAACGTCCAGCGCTCCTCGACGGCGCCGCCGCCTTCGATGCGCTTGGCGATGTTCTCCATGCGCATGCGCACGGCGGGGGACTGGTCGGAGAAGTCGCGCGCCAGAAGCTCGTCCAGCGAGGCCGCGCCCCACAGCGCGACCGCGGCGCGGTTGGCGTAGACCTTGCGCTTGCGGACGTCGTCGAACACCCAGACAGGCCGGCGCAGACCGTCGACGCCCAGGGCAAGACGCGCTGGAGCATCAGAAGCAGCAATGTCGTCCGCGTTCCACGTCAAGGCGAGTACTTGCGCTCCCTTAGGGCCAAGGTCTTAGCAAGCTCCCGCTTGGCGAGCGGTTAACGGGCGAATCTGTCGCACCCGCCGATCCGCGTTCCGTGACCTGGATCAACGCGAACCGAGCCGCGATTTTGACGTTTCCTCGGCGCGCGGCCTGCTATAGGGCCCAGACCTCCGCGACATACCGCCGCTTTAGTATTGAACGATCATGGCCTCCCCGACCCGCGCGCCTGTTCTCGCCCTCAAGGACGTTCGTCTCGCCGACGGCGCCAAGCCGCTGTTCGACGGCGTCGACCTGGCCCTGGAGCCGCGCGTGCGCGCCTGCCTGGTGGGTCGTAACGGCGCCGGCAAGTCCACCCTGCTGAAGATCCTGGCCGCTCAAGGCGTCGAGCCCGACAGCGGTGAGCGCTCCGTCCAGCCGGGCGCCAAGATCATCTTCGTCAGCCAGGAGCCGGAGATCACCGGCGACACCCTGCTGGACTACTGCACCGCCGGCGGCGCCGAGGACTACGAGGCTCAGGCGGCCCTGGCCGACTTCGGCCTGGATCCGGAGAAGAGCTCGCAAGGCCTGTCGGGCGGCGAGAAGCGCCGCGCCGCGCTGGCCAGGGCGTTCGCCGAGCAGCCCGACGTGCTGCTGCTGGACGAGCCGACCAACCACCTGGACATCTTCGCGATCCAGACCCTGGAAGAAGAGCTGGCCAGCTCCAAGTGCGCGGCCCTGATCGTCAGCCACGATCGCGCCTTCCTGAACCGCGTCACCCAGCGCACCTACTGGCTGGAGCACCGCAAGGTCCGCCGCCTGGACAAGGGCTTCGGCGAGTTCGAGATCTGGAGCGAGCAGGTGCTGGCGGCCGAGGCCGAGGAAGAGCGCCGCCTCAACAAGGTTTTGGAGCGCGAGAACGCCTGGCTGGCGCGGGGCGTCCAGGGGCGCCGGGCCCGCAACGAAGGCCGTCGCCGCGCCCTGATGGACCTGCGCGCCCAGAAGAAGGACCTGCAGGGCGACAAGCGCGGCTCGATGTACATGGCCGTCGAGAGCGCCGCGACGTCGGGCAAGAGGGTGATCGAGGCCAAGCACCTGACCAAGAAGTTCGGCGACCGGGTGATCGTCGAGGACTTCTCGACCCGCATCATGCGCGGTGACCGCGTGGCCCTGGTGGGTCCCAACGGCGCCGGCAAGACCACCCTCGTGCGCCTGCTGCTGGGCGAACTCGAACTCGACGCCGGCACGGTGCAGCTGGGCACCAACCTGGAGGTTTCCTACATCGACCAGGGCCGCATGGCGCTGTCGGACAAGATCACCCTTTGGGACTTCCTGACCCCCGGCGGCGGCGACTCCATCCTGGTGCGCGGCCAGCCCAAGCACGTGGCCGGCTACGCCAAGGACTTCCTGTTCACCGAGGCCCAGTTGCGTCAGCCGGTGACCAGCCTGTCGGGCGGCGAGCGCAACCGTCTGCTGCTGGCCCGGGCTCTGGCCAATCCCACCAACCTGATGGTGCTGGATGAGCCGACCAACGACCTGGATATGGACACGCTGGACCTGCTGGAGGACCTGCTGGCCGACTTCGACGGCACGTTGATCCTGGTCAGCCACGACCGTGACTTCATCGATCGCCTGGCCACCTCGACCATCGCCATGAACGGGCACGGCAAGGTCCTGGAGACCCCCGGCGGCTGGACCGACCTGATCGACCAGAGCCCCGACTTCTTCAAGGGCGCACGCGGCGCGGCCGTCGGCTCGTCGTTCACGCCGGTGGCCCGGACCACCAAGGCCGCGGCGCCCGCCGCGGTCGCCGCCGCGCCTCCGCCGAAGAAGACCGGCAAGCTGACCTTCAAGGACCAGCGCCGCCTCGAAGAATGCGAAGCCCTGATCGCCAAGAGCCCGGCGATCATCGCCGGCTTCGAGAAGATCCTGGCTGATCCGAACCTCTACAGCCGTGATCCGGCCGCCTTCGACAAAGCCACGAAGGCGCTCGACAAGGCCCGCGCCGACCTGGAGCAGGCCGAGCTGGAATGGCTGGAACTGGAAGAGAAAAAGGAAAACCTGGCCGGCTGATCCAGGTTCCGCGTCGCGCCGCGGACTGACGGCGGCGCCACCCCGAGAGCGCCGCCGACCTCTTGAATTGTGGGAGCGCCCATGCATTGTCAGCGACGCTCGCTCTCAATCTTGGGAATACAATCGCTTACGGTGTCGACGTCGCGAGGGCGTCCTGCGGCCAAACGACACATCCAGCGATAAGCCGGCAACCGGCCCCTGGGCGGGCGTATTGAATGGTGGCGTCGTCCCCAGGATCGCCTAGCGGTCACTTCCGGGGAGCGTGGTCGTCCAGGCGTTGTCTCCGAACCCGTTCGGCCGTCGACGCCCGATCGCGGGGTCCATTGGGGGAGACGGAAACGGCATGCCGCACAGGCTGGCCCAGCAGGAACCACGACGGCAGACGGCGCTGTTGCTGGGGCTCTCCGTCGCCATCGTCGCCAGCCTGGCGTTCAGCGACTATCTGAGCCGCTCCGTCCTGAGCGTCGCCGCCTTCTGGCCCGCCAACGCCCTGCTGGCCGCCGGCTTGCTCACCCTGGCCGGATCGCGGCGCGTGGCCCTGACCACGGTCTTCGTCATCTTCCACCTTGTCTTCGACCTGCTGGTCGGCGACAGCCTCGCGCGCGCCGCGCTCGACACCGGGGTCGATACGCTGGAGGCCCTGGCCGTCCAGGCGGTCTTCCTGCGGATATGGGGCGGCACGCCACGCATCCGCACCCTGCGCTCGCTGATCATGCTGCCGGCCGTCACCACCCCGATCGCCGCCGGGTTCGCCATTCTGTGCGCCGGGATGCTGGCGCTGGCCTTCGGCGAGCCCTTCTGGAGCGTCCTGGTCGACTGGTTCCTGCGCGGCGCCCTAGGTCTGGCGATCGCCCTGCCAGCGACCCTGGTCCTGATCGACGCCGAGCACCGTCGCTCGTTCCATCGGACCTGGCGCGAGCATCTGGCCCTGATGTTCGGCGTCGCCGCGATCACCCTGCTGTGCGCCCATCCGGCTTCGGGCCTGCCGCCGTTCCTGATCTTCCCGGTCGCCCTCGTCGCCGCCTACCGCCTGGGCGCGCGCGGCGCGGCCATGGCCTCGCTGGTCGTGGCGGTGATTGTCCTGCCGATCGCGATGGCCGGCGCCTCCCCGCGCTTCAACGCGGTCCTTGGCCCCATCGCCCAGGCGCGGACCATCCAGGTGTTCATCCTGGTGCTGTTCTACACCTGCCTGGCGGCGGGTCTGGCCCTGGCCCAGCAGGACCGGCTCAAGCGGCTGCTGCTGCGCCGCGAGCAGCTAACCCGCGCCGCCCGGGCCCGAGCGCTGGCCGCCACCGAGGCCAAGACCGAGTTCCTGGCCACCATGAGCCACGAAATCCGCACGCCGCTGAACAGCGTGCTCGGGTTCGCCCAGTTGCTGGCCGCGCGCGACGACCTGCCGCCCGACGCCCGTCGGCAGGTCAATCTGATCGACAGCGCCGGCGCGGCCCTGCTCACCGTGGTCAATGACATCCTCGACTTCTCGCGGGTCGAGGCGGGCCAGATCGAGCTCCTGCCCCAGCCGACCTCGGCCGCCGGCCTGCTGCGCGACACCGTGGCGATCATGGCGCCCGAGGCCCGCGCCAAGGGCCTGACCCTGGACCTGGAGATCATCGACCCGGTCCAGGCCCTGCACGACCTGGACGCCGACCGCCTGCGCCAGGTGCTGATCAACCTCCTGAACAACGCCGTGAAGTTCACCGACGAGGGCCGCATCGACGCGCGTCTGATCGTCGAGCCCGGCGATCTCGAGGACCGCCTGCGCTTCGAGATCATCGACACCGGCGTCGGCATCGATCTCGACAAGCAGGCGCTGCTGTTCCAGCGCTTCTCCCAGGCCGACAGCTCGATGAGCCGGCTGCACGGCGGGGCGGGCCTGGGCCTGGCCATCTGCCGGGCGCTCGTGGACGTGATGGGCGGCAAGATCGGCGTCGACAGCGTGCCGGGCCGCGGCTCGTGCTTCTGGATCGAGCTCCTGGCCCCGACCGCCGAGCCGATCGCCGAGCCCGAGCGACCCAAGACCTCGACGCCCGGCGCGGCCAAGATCCTGATCGTCGACGACCACCCGATCAATCTGGAGATCGGCGCCGCCCTGCTGACCATGGTCGGCTTCGAGGTCGACGTCGCCGAGAACGGCAAGCAGGCCGTCGAGCGCGCCCAGGCCGGCGACTACGACATCATCCTGATGGACATCCACATGCCGCAGATGGACGGACTGCAGGCGACGCGGGCGATCAAGGCGCTGCCGGGGCGTCCGGGCAAGGCCCCGATCATCGCCATGAGCGCCGACGCCCTGCCCCGCCAGGTCGAGCGCTGCTACGCCGCCGGCATGGTCGACCACATCGCCAAGCCGATCCAGCGCGAGGTGCTGTACGCCAAGGTCGAGCGCTGGCTGAACCATCGCCAGGGTTTGGACACCTAACGCCAATCCGATCTTCCCGGCGAAAACCGGTGAGACGGAGTTCGGGTTCTGACTTGGAACTGAGCCGCACCGCCTCTAACTTCTCCTCAAACCCGAGGGGACCCCACTCCATGCAGCGTCGCGCTTTCGCCGTCCTGGGCCTGATGGCCCTGCTCGCCGCCTGTTCGCCAGCCAGCAAGGAGACGGCCGCGCCGACCGGCGAGACCAAGCTGAAGCTGGCTACCGACTGGCGGGCCGAGGCGGAGCTGGGCGGCTACTACCAGGCCCTGGCGACCGGCGAATACAAGAAGCGCGGCCTGGACGTGACCCTGATCCAGGGCGGCCCGGCGGTGAACGTGCCCCAGCTCCTGGCCACTGGCGCGGTCGATGTCGGCGTGGGCTCCAACAGCTACGTGGTCATGAACCTGATCAAGGAGAACGCGCCGGTGAAGGCCGTGGCGGCCTTCATGCAGAAGGACCCGTGGTCGCTGATCGCCCACCCCGACCAGGGCGTGAACAGCATCGCCGACATCAAGGGCCATCCGGTCCTGCTGTCCGACGCCTCGATCACCGGCTACTGGGCCTGGCTGAAAGCCAGGTACGGTTTCACCGATGACCAGGTCCGCAAGTACAACTATTCCACCGCGCCGTTCCTGGCCGACAAGCGCGTGGTCCAGCAAGGCTATGTGACCAGCGAGCCCTACCTCATCGAGAAGGAAGGCAAGGTCAAACCCAAGGTCTTCCTGCTGGCCGACAGCGGCTATCCGGCCTACGGCTCGATGGCCCTGGTCAATGACAGCCTGATCGCCAGGAACCCGGCGGCCGTGCGGGCCTTCGTCGAGGCCACCGCGGCGGGCTGGAAGTCTTACCTCTACGGCGATCCCAAGCCGGGCGACGCGGCCATCCTGAAGGACAATCCGGAAATGACCCAGGACGTCCTCGACCAGGCGCGCGACAAGATGCGGTCCTACGGCGTGATCAGCGCCAAGAATGGTGACGGCGACATCGGCCTGATGACCGACGAACGGTGGAGCACGTTCTTCAAGGACGCCATCGCGCAGGGCGTCTATCCAAAGGATGGGGACTTCAAGAAGGCCTACACCCTGCAGTTCCTGCCCAAGGGCCAATGAGCGATCCAGTCGCCAGCCTCGCCGCCATCGAGGTCGACTATGCGCGAGGCCGCGCCCTGGGACCGCTCGACCTGACGCTCGCGGCCGGCGAGATCGTCGCCCTGGTCGGACCGTCCGGCTGCGGAAAATCCACCGCCCTGCGGCTGCTGGCCGGCCTGGAGGCGCCGACGCGCGGAACCGTGACCCGCGCCGCCGGCAAGGGTGAAACCTCGGTCGTCTTCCAGTCGCATACCCTGGCGCCGTGGCTGTCGGCGCGGGACAATGTCGCCCTGCCGCTGGAACTGGCCGGGATGAACAAGGCCGCCGCCCGCGCCGCCGCCGAGGACGCGCTGGACCAGGTCGGCCTGGGCGCCGCCCTCGCCGCCCGTCCCGCCCAGCTCTCCGGCGGCATGGCCATGCGCGCCTCGCTGGCCCGCGCCCTGGTCACCCGTCCGCGCCTGCTGCTGCTGGACGAACCCTTCGCGGCCCTCGACGAGATCACCCGCCGCGCCCTGGCCGACGATGTCCTGACCCTGGCGGCCGAAATGAAACCCGCCGTCGTCTTCGTGACCCACAATGTCGAGGAGGCCGTCTACATGGCCCGCCGCGTCGTGGTCATGACCCCCGGTCCCGGCCGCATCGCCGGCGAGATCGCCATCGACGGCCCAGTCGTCCGTCCGTCCGGCTTTCGCACGACCGAGGCTTTCCGCGCCGCGGCCGAAGCCGTCTCGACCCTGCTGGCGCAAGCGACGGAGCGCGCGGCGTGAAGCGCGTCCTGGCCCCCGCGATCCTGATCGCCGTCCTGCTGGGCGGCTGGGAGATCGCCTGCCGCGCCCTGGCCGTGCCGCCCTACCTGCTGCCCGCGCCCAGCGCCATCGCCCGCGCCTTCGCCGAGTCCTGGCCGCTGCTGCTGGGTTCAGCCTGGGCGACGCTGTCGACCGCCCTGCTGGCCCTGGTCATCGCCAGCCTGGTCGCCTGCGCCCTGGCGCTGGCGGTCAGCCTGAACAGCCTGCTTGAAGACGCCGTCCGACCGATCGCGGTCACCCTGCAGGTGACGCCGCTCGTGGCCATCGCCCCCCTGGTGACCATCTGGGCCGGCATTGACCATCCCGAGCGCGCGGTGATCGGCCTGGCCGCCGTGGTGGCCTTCTTCCCGATCTTCTCCGGCGCCCTGACGGGACTGAAGGCGGTCGATCCGGATCTGGCCCGCCTGTTCGACCTCTATGGCGCCGATCCCTGGCAGCGCCTGATCCGGCTGCGCCTACCATCGGCCATCCCGGCCCTGCTGGAGGGACACAAGGTCGCGGCCGGCCTGGCCATCATCGGCGCCGTGGTGGCCGAGTTCGTGGCCGGTTCCGGCGGCGCCCAGGGCCTCGCCTGGCGGATCCTGGAGGCCTATAATCGTCTGCAGACGGCCAAGGTCTTCGCCGCGCTGGCGTCTCTGGCTGTACTGGGCGTCGTCCTGAACGCGGTGATGGAGGCGATCGAACGTCGACTTCTGAACGCTTGGCGAGGGCGTTAGCCCAAGATTAAGCGACGCGGCCTACGACTGACGTTCGATAGACGTCTTTCGGACCTGTCCATGCGCGCCGCCCTCTTCATCACCGCCCTCGCCTGCGCCTCCATGGCGTGCGCGGGCGCGTATGCGGAGACCGGCAAGGAAAGCCGCTATGGCCCCGCCCCCGAGCGCGCGCCCACGCCGGTGAACGGCCGTGGGCCTGGCTATACCGGCTCGACCTATGGCGGCCGCGCCCTGGCCTGGAGCGGCAAGCGCGAGGTCGTCGCGCCGCAAGCCCAGGCCGCCGCCCAGGTCCAGCCTTGGTGGGCTCGCCAGGCGGCTCAAGCGCCGCAGCCCCAGCCCGCGCCGATGACGCGCGCCACCTATCAGCCGCCAGCTCCGCCTTACGCGCCCCAAGCCCCGCAAGCGCCCAGCGCCGCCCTGCCCCAGAACATCTACGACGCCCCAGCGCCGCGCGCCGCGCCGGTTCCGGTCGCCTACGCCGCCCCCACCGCGCCTGGCATGGCCCAACCCGCGCGGCAATTCCGCGACGGCCAGATCGGCGCCCGCACCTATTCCGTCGGCCGCCAGTTCGGCATGGTCCCGGATCCCATCCCCGCCGCCGGTCCGCCGCGCATGGTCCTGATCACCGCCCCGCCGGCGCTGGACGAGGACAAGCCGCGCGAAGAGGGCGCCGGCGAGTGGTCGGCCAAGCCCGAGAAGGACAGCGGCCAGTGATGCAATCGCGCCTCCACGACCTGATCTCGCTCGCCAACGAGCCCTCGAGCGTCAAGCGCCGGGAGCTGCTGCGCGGCGTCACCGACATGTTCTTCGCCGGCGAGGGCCACAACGCCGTCGAGATGAGCCTGTTCGACGACGTCATGAGCCAGCTGGCCGGCGAGATGGAAGAGGCGGTCAAGGTCGAGCTGGCCCAGCGCCTTGGCGAGGCCCCAGCCCCGCCGCGCGGCCTGTCGCGCACCCTGGCCTCGGATTCGATCGCCGTCGCCGCTCCGATCCTGCGCAACTCCAGCGCCCTGACCGACGAAGACCTGCTGCACGTGGCCCGCACCCAGGGCCAGGACCACCTGCGGGCCATCTCGCAGCGTCCCAGCGTGTCCAGCGTCGTCTCGGACGCCATCGTCGCGCGCGGCGACGACGCCACCCTGGGCGTCCTGCTGCGCAACGAGGGCGCGGTGCTGTCGCGCGAGGCGCACGAGACCGTCGTCGACCGCGCCGCCGCCAACCCGTCGCTGCACGAGGCCGTCATCGACCGCAACAGCCTGCCGGTCGACCTGCTGAACGAGATGTACTTCATGGTCGAGGCGCGCCTGCGCGACCGGATCATGGAAAAGAACGCCGGCGTCGATCCCGCCATGCTGGAAGCCGCCCTGACGGCTGGCCGCAAGCGCGTCGCGGTCGAGGACGGCGCCCTGCCCGCCGACTTCGCCGAGGCCGAGAAGGAATTCCGCACCCTGCGGGCCAAGGCGCAGATCTCGCCGCAGATCCTGGCCAACATGCTGCGGGCCAAGCGCACGACCCTGTTCCTAGTGGCCTTGGCGGACATGGCCGACGTCGACTTCCACACCGCCCGCAAGATCCTGGAGCGGCGCGAGATGGACGCCCTGTCGGTGATCTGCAAGGCGGCCGACTTCGACCGCTCGCTGTTCCTGACCTTCGCCCTGCTGATCCTCGAGCCGACCGACGGCGTGATGCTGAAAGCCAAGTCGTACGGCGAGCTCTACGCCGCCCTGCCCCGCGAGTCGGCGCTGCGCACGATCCGCTTCTGGCGCCTGCGCCGCACCACGGGCGACGTCGCCGCCGCTTAGAGCTGCCGCCCCAAGGCCCCTACCTAGAGCATTAAGGCGAAAACCGGCCGCTCGCGCGCCTTGCGTGCGCCATGTCCGACGGCCAAGGTGCCGCCCTCTTATTCTCCTGCCCTGGATTCTCGATGATCAGCGCTTCGCGCTTGGCGCTCGTCGCCGCCGCCGGCCTCTCCCTCGCCGCCTGCTCGCACCTTCCCAAGCCTTCCATCCCGTTCATGAACAAGGACGGAGCCGACAAGCCGGCCGCGTCCGCGCCGAAGATCCCCGAGGCCCCGCCGCTGGCCGGTCCCAAAATCACCGATCTGAAGCCGGGCCAGTGGGCCCAGGCCCTGTCCGACGTCGCGCCCGACCCGTCCTGGCGCTTCGGGACGCTGTCCAACGGCATGCGCTACGCGATCCGCAAGAACGCCACCCCGCCCGGCCAGGCCTCCATGCGCCTGTGGTTCGACGCCGGCTCGATGATGGAGGCCGACGACCAGCAGGGCCTGGCCCACTTCCTGGAGCACATGGCGTTCAACGGCTCGAAGAACGTGCCCGAAGGCGACATGGTCAAGATCCTGGAGCGCCACGGCCTGGCCTTCGGCGCCGACACCAACGCCCAGACCAGCTTCGACGAGACCGCCTACCAGCTGGACCTGCCCAAGGCCGATGACGAAACGGTCGACACCTCGCTGATGCTGCTGCGCGAGGCGGCCGGCGAGCTGACCATCGCCCCCGACGCCGTCGACCGCGAGCGGGGCGTCGTGCTGTCGGAGCAGCGCAATCGCAATACGCCCGGCTATCGCGTCGCCATCGCCACCCTGTCGGCGCAGATGGAAGGCCAGTTGCCGCCCAAGCGGATCCCGATCGGCAAGACCGAGATCCTGAAGACCGCTCCGGCCCAGCGCATCCGCGACTTCTACGAGGCCTATTATCGTCCCGAGCGGGCGGTGCTGGTGGCGGTCGGCGACTTCGACGTCGACGCCATGGAAGCCAAGATCAAGGCCAAGTTCGGCGACTGGGTCGGCAAGGGCCAGCCCGGCAAGAACCCCGACATCGGCGCGGTGGCCAAGCGCGGCCCGACCGCCAAGCTGATCGTCGAGACCGGCGCGCCCTGGTCGGTGCAGATGACCTGGATGCGCAAGCCCGACGGCCTGATCGAGACCAAGGCTCTCGACGAGCGCGACATGATCGAGAACCTGGCCTTCGCGGTGATCAATCGACGCCTGCAGGCCGTCGGGCGCTCGGCCGAGCCGCCGTTCATCGCCGGCGGCGCCTTCAAGGGCGACCAGTACGGCGCGGTGCGGGTGACGACCCTCGGCGCCACCGCCCAGCCCAATCGCTGGCGCGAGGCGATGAGCGCCCTGGACGCCGAACAGCGCCGCGCCGTGCAGTACGGCGTACGCCAGGACGAACTAGACCGCGAGATCGCCACCTTGCGCGCCAGCCTGGTCGCCGCCGCGGCCGGCGAGGCCACCCAGCGCACGCCCGCCCTGGCCAACCAGCTGCTCAACACACTGGGCGACGCCGAGGTCATCACCTCGCCCAGCCAGAACCTGGCCTTCTTCGACGAACTGGTGAAGGGCCTGACCGCCGAGCGGGTCAATGCGGTCTTGAAGAGCGCCTTCGCCGGCTCGGGTCCGCTGATCGTCATCGCCGCGCCCGGCAATATCGACGGCGGCGAGCCGGCGATCCTGAAAGCCTATGACGCGCTGAAGAACCAGCCTGTCACCCCGCCGGCCGCGCCGGGCGTCAGCCTCTGGCCCTATTCCAGCTTCGGCCCCAGCGGCAAGGTCGTCGAACAGAAAGACGTCACAGATCTGGACGCCGTCTTCGTGCGCTTCGAGAACGGCGTGCGCCTGACGGTGAAGCCGACCAAGTTCCGCGACGACCAGATCGTGGTGAAGGTCCGCACCGGCCATGGCCTGCTGGACATGCCGTCCGACGTCCAGAGCCCGCTGTGGTCGGCCAGCGCCTTCATCGAGGGCGGCCTCAAGCAGATCAGCGCCTCGGACATGGAGCGCGTGCTGACCGGCAAGATCTGGAACGCCTCGCTGGGCGTCGAGGACGACGCCTTTTCGCTGAGCGGCCGCACGCGGCCCGAGGATCTGGCCACCGAGCTGCAGGTGCTGGCCGCCTACGCCGCCGAGCCCGGCTGGCGCCCGGAAGCCTTCAACCGTGTCAAGACCGCCTACGGCACGATCCACGATCAGCTGGAGAGCACCACGGGCGGCGTCCTCAGCCGCGACCTGGGCGGACTGATGCACGGCGGCGACCAGCGCTGGACCTTCCCCTCGCGCGAGCAGATCGCCGGCGCGTCGCTGGAGCAGTTGAAGACCACCGTCGCCAACCCGCTGGCCCAGGGCGACCTGGAGATCGTCATCGTCGGCGACACCACGGTCGACAAGGCCATCACCGCCGTCGCCGACACCTTCGGCGCCCTGCCCAAGCGTCCGGGCGAGCCGCCGCTGGCCGGCGCCGACAAGGCGCCCTTCCCGACGCCATCGGCACAGCCGGTGATCCGCACCCACAAGGGCCGCCCCGACCAGGCCGCCCTGTTCATGGTCTGGCGCACGGACGACCTGTTCTCGAACCTGCAGCGCTCGCGCGACGTCTCGATCCTCAGCCAGGTCATGCAGCTGCGCCTGATCGACGAGCTGCGCGAGAAGCAGGGCGCGACCTACTCGCCCAACGCCTCGGCCACGGCCAATGTCACCTTCAAGAACTGGGGCTATCTGGCCGTCAGCCTGGAGGTTCCGCCCGAGAAGCTGGACATCGTGGTGGCCTCGATCCGCAAGATCGCGGCCGACCTGCGCGACAAGCCGGTCAGCGCCGACGAGCTGGAGCGGGCCAAGAAGCCGCGCATCGATCAGATCGAGAAGGCCCGCGTGACCAACGAATACTGGGTCGGCGCGCTCTCGGGCGCTCAAGAAGACCCGCGCCTGCTGGACGCCACCCGCTCGGTGCTGGCGGGCCTCTCGCGCGTCACCCCGGCCGACGTCCAGAAGGCCGCCAGGACCTATCTCGGCGACGACCAGTCGTGGCTGCTGCTGGTGAAGCCAGAAGTCGGCGCGACGGCGGCGAAGTAATAAAAAGGCCCCGGTGAAAACCGGGGCCTTTCTTTTGAACTGTCATCCCGGCCGTAGCGAAGCGGAGAGCCGGGACCGCCGGAAACGTCGGCGCTTGTTGCGGTCCCGGCTCGGCGCGCTACGCGCTTGGCCGGGATGACAAGGATTTTGGTTAGTACACCACGCCCCCAACCCCGCCATCCAGGCTGAAGCTGGTGGTCAGGGTCTGGCGCTCCTGCACCGTTTCCTCCCGATAGGCGGTGTAGGTCTCGGTGGTGATGATCGTCAGGATTTTCACCCCGGCGCCGAAGCGGCGCAGCAGCGAGCGTTCGTTGCAATCCCGGGCCGGCAGCTGAGGGCGGCACGAGATGCTGCCTTGGCCCTGGCCGGCGCCGGGGACATGATACAGCGCCTCGTTCTTCTGGCAGATGAAGGTCTGGCCGGCGCCGCCGTTTGAGATGTCGATCTGGCCCGAATAGTCGGCGATCACGTACTGCATGCGCGAGCCGGCGATGCAGCGATAGAGCTCGCCGTTATAGCTGTCGTCGATGTCGCGGTCGGGGGTGACCTGCGAGGCCGGGTGCGGGATGTCGCGGTCATCCAGGCAGACGGCGCGGATGATCACGCGGCGCGTCCGGGTGCGGGTGGCTTCATAGGACTGACGACGACGGGCTTCGCCGCCCTCGACGTTGAGGCCCTGGATGTAGCCGCTGGCCATCGGGCCGGAATAGTAGCCGCCGTGGCCGCCGCCGCCGTAGTAATTCACCGTGCCCGCGGCCGAGCCGGCCAGGGAACCAGAGCCCGAGCTGGCGCCCGAATTGGCCACCGCCGAGGCGCTGGAATTGGCGTTCACGATCACGGTCGCGCCGATGTTCACGTTGACGCCGGGAATGTTGACGTGGTGACCGCCACCGCCGCAGCAACCGGTCGGCGGCGCGGGCGGCTTCGGCGGAGCCGGAGGCGGCGAGCAGCAGGTCGGCGGGGCCGGGCAACCCGTGGTGCAGGCCATCGCGATGCCGCCGATCGTCAGGCCGCCGAGCAGCACGCTCAGGCCGATCAGCAGTCCGCGCAGGTTCAGTTTCGGCGCCTTCATCCGGCGGTTCCCTTCACATCGGGTCGTTCCGCTCTTGGTTAAGCAAGAATCGGGCCGGACCCGCCGCTCCGCCTGGATTGCGCCAGAATGGGACGGTCGAGCCCTTGGCCCGGTTCTCCCAGCAAGCCTCGTGCGGCCGAAAACAGCCGTGAGTGACCCGCCAGGGGACGACGATGTTCCATCCAAGCACGGAACGGTTGATAGACTATTGGCGCGACAAGAAGGGCGAGGCCGCCCTGCCCCGCCGCGCCGACATCAATCCGGGCGAATTCCTGGAGCTTCTGCCCCAGGTTTTCGTGCTGGGTCGCGACGGCGGCAAGCTGCCGTTCCGCCTGGCCGGCGGCTTCGTCACCGAGCTGCACGCCCGCGACCTGCGCGGCCAGGACGCCCTGTCGCTGTGGGCTCTTGCCCACAGGCTGGAGCTGAAGAGCGCCCTGGACGTCGCGCGCAAACGCCGCACGCCCGTGGTGGTCACCGCCGACATCCGCGCCCACGGCGTGCCCAGCGTCGGCATGGAAGTGCTGTTCGCGCCGCTGCAGGGCGCGTCGGGCGAAACCGACCGTTTCCTGGGCCTCTACCAGCCGATCGCCATGATGGCCCGCCTGATGGGCCGCCCCGCCTACGAGTTGGGCCTTCGCGAGATCAAGTCGCTGGGCGACGGCAACACGGACATGCCGCGGCTGCGCCTGGCGACCTTGGACGGCCGCCGGATCGCCTGAGCAAGAATCCGTTTCCCCGGCGAAAGCCGGGGCCCAGGTGGAAGAGCGCTGTGGTGGGCGCTAGAAACTCCGCGCCCTTCCAATCAGCTCAAGCGCCCTGAGATCTGGGTCCCGGCTTTCGCCGGGAAGAACGGATGAAGGCGTAACTAACGCCCTGCCTCATCCAGCCGTTTCCACACCTCACCCGGCAATTCCAGCCGGGCGGCGGCCATCAGCTCGTCCAGCTGCGCGACCGAGGTGGCGCTGGCGATCGGCGCGGTGATCAGCGGATGGGCCATGATCCAGGCCAGGGCGACCTGGGCCTGGGAGGCGCCAACCTCGGCCGCCGCGTCATCCAGCGCCGCCAGCACCGCCCGCCCCTTGTCGTTCCAGTAGTCGCGGAGGATCGTCCGCGCCCGCGCCTTGCCCTCGAAGTCGGCCTCGCTGCGGTATTTGCCGCTCAGGAAACCGGCGGCCAGGCCGTAGAACGGGATGATCCCCACGCCCTCGGCCTGCGTCAGCGCGGCCACCGCGCCGTCGACCTGGTCTCGGTCGAACAGGTTGAACTTCGGCTGGAGGGTCTCGTAGCGCGCCAGGCCCTTGGCCTTCGACGTGTCGAGACTGGCTTTCAACCGCTCGACCGAGAAGTTCGACGCCCCGATCGCCCGCGCCTTGCCAGCCTTCACCAGGCGGTCGAAGGCCTCGAGAGTCTCGTCGATCGGCGTGTCGGCGTCGTCCTGGTGTGACTGGTAGAGGTCGATGTAGTCGGTCTGGAGCCGCTTCAGCGAGCCTTCGACCGCCGCCTCGATATTGGCGGCCGACAGGCCCGGCTGCTTGGGCCACATGGCCACCTTGGTCAGGATCAGCACCTTGTCGCGCTTGCCGCTCGCCTGCAGCCAGCGGCCGATCACGCTCTCGGACTCGCCGCCCTCGTGACCCGGAACCCAGGCCGAATAGACGTCGGCCGTGTCGACGGCGTTGAAGCCGCCGTCGACGAAGGCGTCCAGCAACCGGTGCGAGGTCGCCTCGTCCGCCGTCCAGCCGAACACGTTGCCGCCGAAGATGAGCGGCGCGGTCGAAAGGCCGGAGCGGCCGAGAGGGCGATGGCGCATATGAGTTACTCTATTCGGCGGCCACGGCCCGGCCGTCCTCGAACACCGGCACGTCCAGCGGCGCGAGCAAGGTCTTGCCCCGCAGCAGGTCGGCCGCCCGCTCGGCGATCATGATGGTCGGGGCGTTGGTGTTGCCGCCCACCAGGTTCGGCATGACCGAGGCGTCGATGACCCGCAGGCCGGCCAGCCCTTGCACCCGCAATTGATCGTCGACCACCGCCAGCGGATCGCCGGCCACGCCCATGCGGCAGGTGCCGACCGGATGGTAGATCGTCTCGGCCTTGGCGCGGATCCAGGCGTCGAGGTCGGCGTCGCTGCGCACATCCGCGCCCGGGGCGTACTCGGCGTCGCGATAGGGATCGAAGGCGGCCTGGGCCACCGTCTCGCGGGCGATGCGGACGCCTTCGCGGATGGCCCGGCGATCCTCGTCCGTGGCCAGATAGTTGGCCAGGATGGTGGGATCGTCGAACGGATCGGCCGAGCGCAGCCCGACCTTGCCGCGGCTTTCCGGACGCAGCTGGCAGACGTGCAGGGTGAAGCCGTCCTTCTCGACCACGACCTTGCCGTGATCCTGCATGATCGCCAGCACGCCGTGAATCTGCAGGTCGGGACGGTCGAGGTCGGGTCGCGATTTCAGGAACGCGCCGCTCTCGAGGAACTGCTGCCGCCCGAGGCCCTTGCCGAAGAGCATGTAGTTCAGGCCGACGCCCAGCTTGTTCAGGCCCTTGTTGGCCGAATAGGCGGTCTTGAGATTCTTGGCCGTCCACGAGACACAGACGTCCAGGTGGTCCTGCAGGTTGGCGCCGACACCCTTGGACTCGTGGACCACCGCGACGCCGTGGGCCTTCAGGTCGTCCGGCGCGCCGATCCCCGACAGTTGCAGGATGTGGGGCGACTGCACGGCGCCGGCGCTCAGCAGCACTTCGGCGTCGGCATAGGCGGTCTTCTTCTCGGCGGCCTTGCCGACAACGTAGTCGACGCCGACCGCGCGGCCCTTCTCGACGATGATCCGGGTGGTGCGGGCCTCGGTCACGACGGTCAGGTTCGGACGCGCCAGAGCCTGGTTCAGATAGGCCATGGCCGCGCTCCAGCGCTTGCCGTCGCGGATGGTCAGGTCGTAGGGCCCGAAGCCCTCCTGCTGATACCCGTTGAAATCCTTGGTGGTCTTGTGGCCCGCCTGTCGGCCAGCCTCGATCAGGGTCGAATAGAAAGGGCTGTCGCTCTCGCCCTTCGACACGTGCAGCGGCCCCTTGTCGCCGTGATAGGCGTCGCCGCCGCCGTGGTGGGTCTCCGAGCGCTTGAAATAGGGCAGCACCTCTTCATACGACCAGCCCGACAGGCCCATCTGCCGCCACTGGTCGTAGTCGCGCGCATGGCCGCGGATATAGATCATGCCGTTGATGGCCGAGCTGCCGCCCAGGCCCTTGCCGCGCGGCCACCAGAGCTTGCGGTTGTCCAGATGGGGCTCGGCCTCGGTCCAGAAGCCCCAGTTCTGCTCGCCCTTGGCCTTGATCAGTTCCCCCACGCCGGCCGGCATCTTGACCAGGACGGAGGTGTTCTTGCCGCCGGCCTCCAGCAGCAGGACCTTGACGCTGGGGTCCTCGGTCAGACGCGCCGCGAGCACGCAGCCGGCCGAGCCGGCGCCGATGATGACGTAATCATAGCGTTCGCTGGCCATGCCCCGACGCCCTCCCTGGAAGGTTATCATTGTTAAGGCAGAGAGTGATCCGGGATCGATCGCCGCGCAAGGTTCCCTCACGACGTCGTTGAAGGAAAACGCCTGTTGTGCGTTCACACTCAACTCGAACCATGCCAATACTACCTTGAGACGAAACGGAAGCGGGTTCGCCCGCGCCGTCTCGCCACGCGGAGAGACCTTTGCGTGGCGAGCCCTTCTCGCGCTCACCCGCGAGGAGCGGGAGCGTCGCATCGCATCCCCCAAGCAGCGTGCGGCGCTCCCTGAATCTCTCCAGCTTACTCCGCCACCACCTTCAG
Organism: Caulobacter sp. GW822-FHT07D08; assembly: GCF_058798735.1. Lineage (NCBI taxonomy): Bacteria > Pseudomonadati > Pseudomonadota > Alphaproteobacteria > Caulobacterales > Caulobacteraceae > Caulobacter > Caulobacter sp. GW822-FHT07D08. The sequence continues at coordinate 78,748 of NZ_JBXAKU010000016.1, read as the reverse complement.
GTCGCGGACGTAGCGCTTCCAGTTCTCGACATAGTGCAGGGCCGAGCCCTGCAGGATCATGGTGTGGTGCTCGCTGACCTCGCGCACCACCTTGCCCGGCGCGCCCATGACCATCGAGTTATCCGGGATCTCCTTGCCCTCGGTGATCAGGGCGCCGGCGCCGATCAGGCAGTTCTTCCCGATCCTGGCCCCGTTCAGCACCACCGCCCCGATACCGACCAGCGAGCCGTCGCCGATCGTGCAGCCGTGAAGCATCACCATGTGACCGATGGTCACGTTGGCGCCGATGGTCAGGGGAACGCCAGCATCCGTGTGAAGAACGGAACCGTCCTGGACATTGCTGTTCTCGCCGATCGTGATCGGATCGTTGTCTCCACGCACCACGGAACCCCACCAGATACTGGCGTTCTTCTTGAGAATCACATTGCCCATCACGCTGGCCGTGGGGGCAATCCAGTATTCGTCCTGCGGGGGAAGCATCGGCGTCGTGGCGCCCAGCGAATAGACAGTCATCCGTATGCCTCGTTTTCTTGCACGCCATCTTCCGGTTAACACCCCGGAAACCATAATGCGCCATTGTAGTCAGGCGATTCGAGAGGGAACCTTCCTCACGCGGGGATGATTCTTATCTCGTACGGGTCGGGGGCGACTACCGCCATCGGCCCACCCGCTGACGAAGAAGGTGTCGCATTTGGCGTTCCGGCGTACAGCACCGCCTATCGGAAGCCCCTCCGGGCCGCCTCGCCGCGCACGCGACTTCGTCTCTATCTTCCAGCTCACATCCAAGGACGACGCCTTTTGGCCTCGTCCTTTTTTATTGCCCTCATGGAGGCTTTGATGACCAAGCGAGCCCTGAAGCGGATGGCGCGCGAAGGCGCGTATGAGACCGGCCAATACGGTGATGACGCCAAGGTGCGTCGCCTGCCGGTGGATGTTCGCGAACGGGGGAACAGCTGGAATCCATTGGGACATGATGGCGCGCCCAACAATCCGGAGCGCGATCAGAGCTACCTGAAAACCATAAAACCAAAGTCGCCAGGCCAGGCGCAGTTGATGGAAGCCATCGACGAGAAGAACCTGGTCATGGCGCTGGGTCCGGCCGGCACCGGCAAGACCTACATCGCCATTTCGAAGGCCGTCGAAGCGCTGGAGGCCGGCAAGGTTGGTCGCATCGTGCTGTCGCGCCCCGCCGTCGAGGCCGGCGAGTCGATCGGCTACCTGCCGGGCGACATGGAGGACAAGCTGGCCCCCTATCTGCGCCCGCTCTATGACGCCCTGACCGATCGCCTGTCGGTCAAGCGCATGCGGGCGCTGATGGCCGAGGGCGCGATCGAGATCGCCCCGGTCGGCTTCATGCGCGGCCGCACCCTGAACAACGCCTTCGTGGTCATCGACGAGGCCCAGAACTGCACCTACATGCAGCTGAAGATGCTGCTGACGCGCCTGGGCTGGAGTTCGACCATGGTCGTCACCGGCGACCCGAACCAGTCCGACCTGCTGCCCGGCATCTCGGGCCTGTCCGACGTCGCGGCGCGGTTCGAGGCGGTCGCCAACATCGCCGTCGTCCGTCTGGCCGACCGCGACATCGTCCGCCACCCGCTGGTCGCCGAAATGCTGGGCGTTCTCTAGCCGTCCATTAAGGACGAACCGTCCCCTGGGGCCCCCGTTTCGATCCGGAACGGGGGCTTTTGGGCTCTTGGGGCCCGAATTCCGAGCTTGAGTTGCGTGCGGTCGGACGTGCAAGGTCCGGCCGTCTTAACTTTTCCCGGACTCGTTCATGGCCGACCCCGTAGCGCCGCGCTCAGAATTGACCCTTAGAGGGATCCTGCTTGGCGTCGCCATCACCCTCGTCTTCACCGCCGCCCAGGTCTATCTGGGCCTCAAGGTCGGCCTGACCTTCGCCACCTCGATCCCCGCCGCCGTCATTTCGATGGCCCTGCTGCGGGCGTTCAAGACGGCGACCATCCAGGAAAACAACATCGTTCAGACGATCGCTTCGGCGGCGGGCACGCTGTCGTCGGTGATCTTCGTGCTGCCGGGCCTGCTGATGATCGGCTGGTGGGCGCACGTTCCGTTCCTGCCCACCTTCGGCGCCTGCGCCGTCGGCGGCATCCTGGGCGTGATGTACACCATCCCCCTGCGCCGGGCCCTGGTCACCAACTCCAACCTCCCCTACCCCGAAGGCGTCGCCGCCGCCGAGGTGCTGAAGGTCGGCACCGGCTCGCGTGAAGGCGCCGCCGAGGGCAAGGCCGGCCTGGTCGCCGTCGCCCTGGGCACCCTGGCCTCGGCCGCCTTCGGCGCCCTGGCCGCCGCCAAGATCTTCGCCGCCGAAGTGGCCGGCTACTTCAAGGCCGGGGCCGGCGCGACGGGCATCGGCGCCTCCAGTTCGCTGGCCCTGATGGGCGCGGGCCACCTGATGGGCATCACCGTCGGCATCGCGATGTTCGCCGGTCTCGCCATCGCCTGGGGCGTGCTGGTCCCGATCATGACCACGCTCCACCAGATCCCCGGCGCCGACCCGGCCACCCACGCCCTGACCGTCTGGAAGACCGAGGTCCGCTTCATGGGCGCTGGCGTCATCGGCGCGGCCGCCATCTGGACCCTCGGCAAGCTGGCCGGCCCGATCTGGAGCGGCCTGGTCTCGGCCCTGGACGCCGCCAAGGCCCGCAAGGCCGGCGGCGCCGTGCCGCGCCAGGAGCAGGACATCCCGATCACCATCGTCGGCCTGGTCTCGCTGCTGTTGCTGGCCCCGGCCGGCTGGTTCCTGGCCCACTTCCTGGTCGGCGGCCCGATCGCTCACCTGACGGTCCCGCTGGTCGCCATCGGCGTCGGCTATGTCCTGATCGCCGGCCTGCTGGCCGCCGCCGTCTGCGGCTACATGGCCGGCCTGATCGGCTCCTCCAACAGCCCGGTCTCGGGCATCGCCATCCTGACCGTGCTGGGCGCCTCGCTGATGGTCGGCGCGGTCGGCCGCGGCCTCATCGGCCCGGACGTCACCAAGGCCCTGGTCGCCTTCGCCCTCTATGTCACCACCGTCGTCCTGGCCGTGGCCGTGGTCGCCAACGACAACCTGCAGGACCTGAAGACCGGCCAGCTGGTCGACGCCACCCCGTGGAAGCAGCAGGTCGGCCTGATCATCGGCGTCATCTCCGGCGCCATAGTGATCCCGTTCGTGCTGGAGCTGCTGAACCTGTCGAACGGCTTCGCCGGCGCCCCGAACCTGAACGCCATCGCCAACGACCCTCTGGCCGCGCCCCAGGCCACCCTGATCTCGACCCTGGCCAAGGGCGTTCTGGGCGGCGACCTGAACTGGAGTCTGCTGGGGATCGGCGCCCTGATCGGCCTGGCCCTGGTCGCCATCGACGAGACCCTGCGCAAGACCTCGGCCGGCCGCTACAGCCTGCCGGCCCTGGGCGTGGGCCTGGCCATCTACCTGCCGAGCTCGGTCACCGCCCCCGTGGTGGTAGGCGCCCTCGTCGGCTGGGTCTACGACAAGCTGGTCGACAAGGACGCCACCGGCGAGGCCGCCAAGCGTCTCGGCGTGCTGGTCGCCTCGGGCTTCATCGTCGGCGAGAGCCTGTTCAACGTCGCCCTGGCCGGCCTGATCGTCGGCTCCGGCAAGGGCGAGCCCCTGGCCCTGCCGTTCGCGCCGTCCGAGCACATCGGCATGATCCTGTCCCTGATCGCCGCGGCGATCGTGGTGTTCGGGCTCTACAACTGGGCGCGCGGCGCGGCCAAGAAGACGGCCGAGGCCTGAGGCCGGAGATGTTGAAGGTCTGGGGCCGCCGTTCCTCCTTCAACGTCCAGAAAGTGCTGTGGCTCGTGGGGGAGCTTGATCTTCCCCACGAGCACGTTCCCGCCGGCGGCGACCACGGCGGACTCGACGACCCCGACTTTCTGGCGCTGAACCCGCACGGACGGGTCCCGGTCATCGACGACGGCGGCGTGGTCGTCTGGGAGTCCCACGCCATCCTCCGCTATCTCGCCGCCCAGCATGGCGGCCCCGCCTGGTGGCCCGAGGCCCCCGCCGACCGCGCCGAGGCCGACGGCTGGATGGACTGGACCCAGACCGCCCTGCAGCGCGACTTCCTGACCGGCGTATTCTGGGGTTGGTACCGGACGCCGGAAGCTCAACGGGACAACCGCGCCGTCGAAGCCGCTCTCGCCGCCTGCGCCCGCCACTTCCAACTGCTGGACAAGGTGCTGGCCGATCGACCGTTCCTGGGCGGCGATGCGCCGGGGCTGGCCGACATCCCGGCCGGCACGCACCTCTACCGCTACTGCGAACTCGAGATCGAACGGCCGAAGACGCCGAACGTCGAGGCCTGGTACGCGCGGCTGCGCGATCGCCCCGCCTATCGCGAGGCCGTCATGATCCCATTCGGCGAGATGAAGGGCCGGCTGGCCTACTAAGCGCGGCCTAATCCGCCGCCAGGATCGTGAACATCACCTCGGCCCGCCCACGATAACCCAGCGACTCATAGAGCCCGATCGCCGTGGCGTTACTGGCGTAGCTGTGCAGGAAGGCCTTCTCCCCCGTCGCCAGGATCGTGGCCGTCACCTCGCGCAGCAGTCGGGCGGCGTAGCCCTTGCCGCGATGGTCGGGATGGACGCAGACGCCGCTGGCCTCGGTATAGCCGTCAGGCCGCATCCGCTGGCCGGCCATGGCGACCAGATGGCCGTCGACCCGCACGCCGATGAAGTCGCCCAGCTGATGGGTGCGCGAGAAGAACGGGCCGGGTTTGGTCAGGGTGGCCAGGGCCAGCATCTCGGCGGCGTCGGCGTCGCCCAGCGGCAGCATGTCGAAGGCGACGTCCCATGCCGGCGCGACGGTCTCGGCGACCATCTGCAGGCACAGCGAACTGGAGACGATCTGTGTCCCAGGCGGGGCCGGCGGCGTGGTCGGCTCGATCAGGCCGACGGTCCCCATCTCCCGGACCAGCGCGCCCAGATCGACCGCGCTCTGCGGGCTGTCGTCCAGCGTCCCGGCGAACAGGCCGAAATCCGGATGCATTCGTACGGCGCCGCCACGCCGGACCGCCAGATGGCTCTGGCGCCCCGTCAGGGTGGAGATAGCGGGGCGGTCGAGAACGTGAGCGGTCATGCGTCCATTCAAGCGGGACAATAGGCGGCGATCAACGCCTTGACGGCGCCGACCACGGCCTTGGCCGGCTTGTCGTCCCCATCGAACATCTGGCTGGAGGTGAAGACGCCCTCGATCAGCAGCATCATGGCGTCGCCCAGGGCCTTGGGATCGGACGCGCCCATCTCGGCCGCCTTGGCCCGGAGACGATCACGCAGCTCCTGCTTGTGGACCTGCGACACCTGGCGGCCCGCGTGCTCACGGTGGGGGTATTCGACCACGGCGTTGGACAGGTTGCAGCCGCGATAGTCGTCGCCGCCCGAGCGGTCGGCCAGCACCTGGAAGTAGGCGATCATCTGGGCCTTGGGGTCGTTCGGATGCAGCGCCTCGGCCGCCTCGAACCGTTCCCAGAAGCCGACCTCGACCTCGCGCAGCACGGCGGCGACCAGCTCATCCTTGGACTTGTAGCTACGATAGAGGCTGGGTTTGGTCACGCCCGCCTTGGTGACGATCTCGTCGACCCCGACCGCGCGGATGCCCTCGCGATAGAACAGCTCACGCGCCGTGTCGAAGATGCGTTCGGCGGCGCGCGGCGTAGGACCATAGGGCCCTTTGAGAATTTCTTCGGGTGTTCGATCTGACATGATGCTTGACGATGTTACTTACCGGTACGTATGTAACCGAACAACCCCGTACCGATCGGTTACATAGAGACGACGCATGACGACCGCCAGCCGCCTGACGCGCCAACGCCCGTTCGGCCAGAACTACGCCTTCGTGGTCGCCGGGGCGATCTTCCTGGCCCTTTTGGCCGCCGCCGGCCTGCGCGCCGCGCCGGGCGTGCTGATCCTGCCGCTGGAGAAGGCCTTCGGCTGGGATCGCGGCTCCATCTCCCTGGCCGCCGGCGTCGGCATCTTCCTCTACGGCCTCACGGGCCCCTTCGCGGCGGCGCTGATGCAGTCGTTCGGCCTGCGCAAGACCGTGACCCTGGCCTTGCTGCTGATGGCGGCCTCGACTGGGCTCTCGGCCTTCATGACCGCCTCATGGCAGTACGTGGCGACCTGGGGCGTGCTGGCGGGGTTCGGCAGCGGCGCGGTGGCCATGGTGTTGGGGGCGACGGTGGTGAACCGCTGGTTCGTCGCCCGGCGCGGCCTGATGCTGGGCCTGCTGACCGCCTCGACCGCCACCGGCTCATTGATCTTTCTACCGGGCATGGCGCTGATCGCCGACCATGGCGGCTGGAAGCCGGTCGTGGTCACCGTCGCCATCGTCTGCCTGGTCCTGGCCCCGCTGGTCTGGCTGCTGATCCCCGAGCGCCCCGCCGATGTCGGCCTTAAACCCTATGGCGCGCCGGACGACTACGAGGCCCCCGCCCCGCTGAACGGCGCCAACGCCCTGGCCTACGCCTTCCAGGCCCTGGGCCGCGCGGCCAGGACCCGGACCTTCTGGCTGCTGTTCCTGGGCTTCTTCATCTGCGGCCTGACCACCAACGGCCTGGTCGGCGTGCACATGATCGCCTTCTGCGGCGACCGGGGCATGCCCGAGGTCAAGGCCGCGGGCCTCTTGGCGCTGATGGGCTTGTTCGACCTCTTCGGCACGACGGCGTCGGGCTGGCTGACCGACCGCTATGACAGCCGCAAGCTGCTGTTCATCTACTACGTGCTGCGCGGGCTCTCGCTGATCCACCTGCCGTTCTCGGACTTCTCGGTGATCAGCCTGTCGGCGTTCGCGGTGTTCTACGGCCTCGACTGGATCGCCACCGTGCCGCCGACCGTACGCCTGGCCACCCAGGCCTTTGGCGAGCGCGACGGCCCGATCGTGTTTGGCTGGATCGCGGCGGGCCACCAGTTGGGCGCGGCCACGGCGGCCATCGGCGCGGGCATGATCCGCGCCAGCCAGGGCCAGTATGTCGAGGCCTTCATCATCGCCGGCGCGGCGGGCCTCGTCGCCGGCGTGGCCTCGCTGATGATCCGCCGCGCGGTCCCCAAGCCAGCTCTGGCCTGAGGCGCGCAGCGATCAGAGAGGGTTAGTCCAGGTCTTCGGCCAGGATGGCCATTTCGAACATGAACGAGCCGTCCTCGTCCTCGTCCTGGAAGAGCACGCCGATGAATTCGCCAGCGACTTCGACCTCGGCCGAGTCCTTCTGCTTGGGGCGCGGCTTCACGGCGATGTGCGGGTTGCCGAAGGTGCGCTTCAGGTGCTTTTCGAGCTTGGCGATGTCGTTGGCGTCCACGGGGGGCCTCTTGTTCTAGCTATGCGCCCGGGAGCGCGTTGTCGGGGCGAAACTAGCGTCCGGGGCGTGGGGCGCAAGCGCTTCCGGCGGATGAGGTGTGGACGCTCCTTCGGCCAGCAGCCAGTCGCGAAAAAGGACGGCCTCTTCGGTGGCTCCGTCGGGCGGCGTGACGGCCACGATCTTGGCCCGGCCGGGCGCGAAACCGAGCGGCGCCACGAGGCGTCCGCTGGCCAGGTCGCGCTGCACGAAGGCCCACGGCCCGATGGCCACGCCCATGCCGGCGGCGGCGGCTTCCAGCATGTAGAAATAGTGATCGAACTCCTGCTCGCTAACGGGCGGCGGCAGGTCGACGACCTCGAAATTGCGCGCCCAGTCCGACCAGCTTTCTGGGAAGGTGCGGGTCAACAGGCGCGGCAGGGCGCAGACCTGCCCCAGGGTCATCGGCGTTTGGGCCAGTTCTGGAGCCATCACCGGCCCATGGAAGTGCTCCATGAACGGCGTCGCCACCGAGTCGTAGGTCACCACCGTGTCGGGCGAGCGCATGCGGATGGCCAGGTCGATCCCGTCGGCCTTGAAGTCGAACGGCCCGTTGGACTCCGCCACCCGCACCGGGATGTCCGGATGCGCCGCCTGGAAGCCCGGCAGGCGCGGGATGAGCCACTTCATGGCGAAGGTCGGCAGGCAGGAGACGACCAGCGGCCTGGGGCCCGCAGGGATCGGGCGCGGCACGGCCGCCTCGATCTGGTCGAAGGCCGGCGACAGGGCCTGGGCCAGCTTCAGCCCAGCCTCGGTCATACGGAGGCGGGTGCGCGGGCCTTCGGTCAGGGCGACGCCCAGATGCTCTTCCAGTTGGCGAATCTGCCGACTGACCGCGCCATGGGTCACGCACAGCTCGGCGGCGGCCAGGGTCATGCGCCCATGTCGGCCGAACGCCTCGAAGGCGCGCAGGGCGTTCAGGGAGGGCAGCTGTCGGCGAGCCATGTGATTAAACCTCACAGAAGGCCGACCGATAAGTCGTTATTCGAAGCCGCGCAACCGATGGATAGTCGCGCGCATGCCCGCCGCCGCTCCGCAACGCATCACCCTGCCCCAGGTCCTGGCCCTGATGGCGATCTGGACCGCCGTGATCTACGGCGTCACAGCCAAGCGGCCGCCGGACACAGAGCAAATCTCACTGAAGAAGCCCGCCCCCATCGCCTGCGCCAGGCAGGGCTGATCCGCGAAATCAGGGTCCAGATAAGGGTTGGGCCCCGGCGCGTTACGCTGCCGGGGCCCAGGTCCGCCCACTAGGTCGGGGGGGCGTAGAGGGGCGGACGTGAGATAAACGCCAGCCCCTGAACGTGGTTCCGCCAGCTACTTCATCGGTGCGAGTTTTATTTCGTAGAGCTTGGGCCACAGCTTGCCGGTGACGAACAGGCGGTCGCCGACGGCGTCATAGGCGATGCCGTTCAGCACGTCGTCCTGGGTCCCGGTGACGCCGGCTTCCTTCAGCAGGCCCGCCAACTCGATCCAGCCGACGACGTTGCCGGTCTTGATGTCGATGCGGGCGATGCGGGTGGTCTGCCAGACATTGGCCAACAGCTCGCCCTTGACCCATTCCAGCTCGTTGAGATTGCGCACCGGCACGCCGCGGTCGGTGATCTCGATGCGGCCGGTCTCCTTCAGGGTGTCGGGATCCAGGAAGCGGATGAACGAGGTGCCGTCGCTCATCATGATCCGCTTGTCGTCGCGGGTCAGGGCCCAGCCCTCGCCCGGATAGCTGAACTCGCCGATCCGTTCGAAGCTGTCGATGTCGTAGATGATCCCGATCTCGTCGGTCCAGGTCAGCGCGTAGAGCCGGTTCTTCCAGTCGACGACGCCCTCGCCGAAATAGCGGCTGTCGACGATGCGCTCCTGCTCGGAAACGCCGGTCTCCAGGTTCCACTTGCGGATGAACGACCGGCCCTTCAGGCCCGTGCTCTCGAAGATGAAGCCATCGCGATAGAACAGGCCCTCGGTGAAGGCGGCGGTGTCGTGCGGATAGGCCTTCACGACGGTATAGCCGCCGACCGGCGCGGTCGCGGCCAGGGCGCTGGTCACGAGCACGGAAGACAGGATCAGCCCACTCAGGCCGCGAAGCAAAGCGCCCATGGGCATCCGCGCGATCAGATGTCGGAGCCGTTGTAGACGGTCTCGGCCAGGGTGTGGTCCATGGTCCGGGCCGGTTCCTCGCAGGTCGGGCAGTTGACCAGGCGCGCGGGTACGCCCGCCGCCGTGCAGTGAGCGGGCACGGCCCGCAGCACCACCGAGCCCGAGGCGATCTTGGCGTAGTCGCCGACGGTGATGTTGCCCAGCACCTTGGCCCCCGCGCCCAGCAGGACGCCGTTGCCGATCTTGGGGTGGCGATCACCGCGATCGGCGCCCGTGCCGCCCAGGGTCACGCCGTGCAGCATCGAGACATCGTCGCCGACCACCGCGGTCTCGCCGATGACGATGCCGGTGCCGTGGTCGATGAACACGCCCTTGCCGATCCTGGCGGCGGGATTGATGTCGACCTGGAAGACTTCGCTGGACCGGCTCTGCAGATAGAAGGCCAGGGTCTCGCGGCCCTCGGTCCACAGCCAGTGCGACACGCGGTGAGTCTGCAGGGCCAGGAAGCCCTTGAAGAACAGGAACGGCTGGACATAGCCCTTGCAGGCGGGATCGCGCTCGAACACCGCCTTCAGGTCGGCCTCCGCCGCCTCGACGATCGAGGGATCGCTCTTGAACGCCTCGGCGGCGAACTCGCGCGCCGTCATCGCCCGCATCTCCTGGTCGCCCAGCTTCCGCGCCAGCTGAAAGGTCAGGGCGTCGGCCAGATTGTCGTGGCTGAGGATCACCGCGTTCAACAGCGAGGCCAGGGCCGGCTCGGCCTTGGCGGCATGTTCGGCCTGGTTGCGCAGGGCGATCCAGACGGGGGTTTCCGTCTCCGGCGTCACGACTTCCAGAGGCTTAGCCATCGGGCTCTCCCTTCCCTCACGGCGGATACATAGAGCATCTTGATAAAAAATGCTCCACCGACGCGACGAGCGCCGGCTATTCCAGGATGAGAGCCGCCAACTCGGCCGGCAGTTCCCCTCGGACGGCCATATGGTGCGTCCGCAGCAGTAACGCCACCGTAATTGCGTCGGGCATGTGGCCGGCGGTCGCGGCGTCCAGCGCTTCTCGGAACGGCACGCGGGCGACGGCCAGGTCCTCGGTCTCGTCCGGCGCCGCCTCGGTGGGCGACAGATCCATGGCCAGAAAGCCGTGGCAGATCTCGTCGGTGACCGAGTTGGAGAGCTCCATCCGGAGGATCTGGCGCCAGTCGGCCGCCCGCAGGCCCACCTCCTCGGCCAGTTCGCGCTTGGCGCCGTCCAGCGGATCCTCGTCCAGCGGCGCGCCGCCTTCGGGCAGCTCCCAGCTGTAATTGGCCAGCGAGAAGCGGTTCTGCCCGACCAGGGTCACCGTGCCGTCCGCGTGCAGCGGCACGACGCCGATCGCCCGGTTCTTGAACCCGACCTTGCCGTAGAGGGCCGACCGTCCCGTCGGGGCGATGGCCCGGTATTCGGTCAGGGTGATCCACGGGTTGTCGTACACGACTTGACGGGACGAGACGCCCCAGGGCTTTCCGTGCGGCTTCAGCCAGGCGGGCTTTTCGGACATGGCGGCTCACGCGACTTGTGGCGGCCGCGCCGCGGCCATAGTTGATCGGCTTATATCGCTTCGGAGAGATCGTCTTGGCCGCTTCCGTTCCCCCTGCCCCTGAATTCGCCGAGACGCTGCCGATCGAGGCCTCGCCCGAAGTCGTCGCCTTCCTGGCCAAGCGCCGCTCGGCCTCGGCCATGAGCCTGGCCGCCCCGGGACCGGACGACGCCCAATTGGCCGACCTGCTGCGCATCGCCGCCCGCGTGCCCGACCACGGCAAGCTGGCCCCCTGGCGGTTCGTGATCCTGAAAGGCGCGGCCAAGGACGCCTTCGCCGAGCAGATCACTCAGTTGGCCGACAGCCAGGCCAATCCGGCCAAGGCCAACGCGGCTCTGCGCAAGCTGACCCGCCCGCCCGTCGCGGTGGCCGTGATCTCGCGCTTCATTCCGGGCGAGATCCCCGAGTGGGAGCAGCGCCAGAGCGCCTCGGCGGTTTGTCATCAGTTGCTGTTGGCCGCGTCGGCCCTAGGCTGGGGCGCCAACTGGATCACCGACTGGTACAGCTACGACCCGCGCGCCACGGCGATCCTCGGCTTGGCCGAGGGCGAGCAGGTCGCCGGCTACCTCTATCTGGGCACGTCGACCGAGCAGCCGCAGGAGCGCGTGCGCCCCGACGTGGCGGCGATCACCACGGAATGGAGCCCTAGCTAGGCTCGCCGCGTTCCTTCAGCACAACGAGGACACCCCATGGCCAAGCATAAAGACCCCTGGACGAGCCTGGCCTTCGATTCCTGGTCTCTGGGGCTGGAAGCCTCGACCGTGATCGGCCTGCGCATGATGAAGCTCGCCGCCGGCGGGGCGGCGGCCCAGTCCGAAGCCCAGTTGATGGTCGGCGAGAAGGTCGCGACTAGCATGACCTTGCCGATGCTGGCCATGACCGGCCAACTGGGCGCCTCCGGGCCGGCGATCGCGGCGGGTTCTCTGGCCCATCTGCGCAAGAAGGTGCGGGCCAACCGGCGGCGCTTGGCCAAGGGCTAGGCCTCGACCACCAGGCCCAATCGCGCCTGCACGACCTTCACATAGGTCGGCCCCACCGGCACGGCGACACCGTCCCGCAGCACCAACGCGATCAGGCCCTTGCCGAGGCGGTTGACCGCCTCGACCCGGTCGGGGCTGACGAAGGCCGAGCGGTGGACGCGGATCATCTTGTTGGGGTCCAGCCCCTGCTCAAGGGCGCTCATGGTGATGCGGTGAATGTGACTGCGCGTGGCGGTGTGCAGCAGGACGTAATCCTTGGCCGCCTCGATCCAGTCGATCTCGCTGACCGCCACGCGGACATGGCCGTGGCGGGTGGCCACCCAGATGCCGTCGAGGTCGTTTTCCCGAGCCGGCGCGGTCGCCGCCTCGGCCTGTTCGAAGACCTTCTGCAAGGTGCGGCGGCGGCGAGCCCGCTCGACGGCCTGGCGCAGGCGGTCGAAGCGCACGGGCTTGAGCAGATAGTCGGCGGCCTCCACCGCGAAAGCATCGGCGGCATAGACCTCGAAAGCGGTGACGAAGACGATCTCGGGCCTGTGCTCGGCTGGCAGCTCCGAGGCCAGGGCCAGGCCGCTCAGCTCGGGCATCTGGATATCGAGCATCACGAGATCGGGCGACAGGTCGCCGATGGCTTGCGCCGCCTCGCGACCATTGCGGGCCACGCCGACCAGCTCTGTATCGGGGATCTGATCGAACAGGGCCGTCAGCCGTTCCAGGGCGGCGGGTTCGTCGTCGACCAGCAGGACCTTCAGTCGCATCAGGCCGCCCTCGCCTGGGTTTCCAGCGTCATCGGGATGCGGATCAGCACCAGGAAGCCACGCTCTCGCGGGGCCGCCTGCAAGACGCCGCGCGCGCCGTACAGCACCTCCAGCCGCTGGCGGACATTGGTCAGGCCCACGCCCATGCCGCCCGCCGCCTGGGCTCCAACAGGATTTGGCGCCTCCCCGTCGTCCTCGATGATCACCACCAGGTCATCGCCGTCACGGGAGGCTTCGAGGCGGATCGTCACGGGCCGGCTGGTCGGGGCGACGCCATGCTTGACCGCGTTCTCGATCAGCGGCTGCAGCACGAAGCTGGGGACCAGCGCTCCGCGCAGATCGTTGGGGCACGAAAACTCGACGCCCAGCCGGTCGCGGAAGCGAACGCTCTCGATCTCCAGATAGGCCTGCAGGGTGGCCAGTTCGTCCTCGAGCGGGATGATCGCCTGGGGATCGGCCGCCAGGGTCAGGCGCAGAAACTCGGCCAGGCGGGCCAGCATCGACTCGGCCTCGTCGTTGCGGCCGGTGATCACCGAGGCCGAGACGGCGTTCAGGGTGTTGAACAGGAAATGCGGATTGAGCTGGTAGCGTAAGGCCGCCAGCCGCGCGGCGCTAGCCTGGGCCTCGGCGGCCAGGGCCTGGGCGCGGGCGTCGGCCAGCTGCCGCTCGCGCTCGTGGGTGACGCGCAGGGCGATCATCATCAGGTACAGCGCGCCCAGCAAGGCGAACATCCAGGCGGCCATCAGGAACTGGCTGGCCGCGCGGGCCGCGATGGCCCGCCCCGTCGGATGGGCGCCGTCCAGCATGGCGCGCACGGGGCCGCCGACGACCATGTCGAACACGGCGATGACCGCGGCGAGGCAGAGCACGGTCGGGACCAGGGCGGCGAACCGGATCGCTCCGTCCTCGCGCGTCGTCAGTCCCGCGCGCCGATAGACCAGGATCGACAGCAGCAGCCCCAGGGCTGCGAACAGGACATAGCTGGCCGTCACCCCGGCCAACGGCGGCTTGCCCGCGGCCAGGGACGGCAGGCTGAACAGCAGCATGTCCAGTCCCCAGACGCCCAGGGTCAGGATCGCGGCCTGCCGCGACAGAGGGGAAGATCTTGAGCCGGCGTCCGGAGCGGTCATGCCTTCCAGTTTAGCCGAAGGCGCAGAAAGCGCAGCCCGCGTCCGGCGCACCGGCGCCCGCTTTCGTCGCTCCGCCGCCCGCTCACGCGGCCCGGTCGCACGAGACCCGACAGCGCTTCTCCGCTGGGCGATGAAGGCGCGACCGCCTCGGCCAGGCGCCCCCTGGCCAAATCCCTCAGACAGGTGAACCCCGTCCGGGGCGGTTGCTCCAAAACCCCCTGTCGCCGCGCCTCAAAGGTGCGGCGACGCCTTTTCAGCCTCGGCCGCGATACGGGGCAACGCCCTGGTCGGGGACCCACAGGCCTTCCGGCGCCGGGCCGGTCTGCCAGAAGACGTCGATCGGGATGCCGCCGCGCGGATACCAGTAACCGCCGATGCGCAGCCAGCGCGGCTGGGCGACCTCGACGATCTTGCGGGCGACCTTGACGGTGCAGTCCTCGTGGAACGAGCCGTGGTTGCGGAAGCTGGTCAGATAGAGCTTCAGCGACTTGCTCTCGATCAGCCAGTCGCCCGGCGCATAGTCGATCACCAGGTGGGCGAAGTCGGGCTGGCCGGTGACGGGACACAGCGAGGTGAATTCCGGCGCGACGAAGCGGGCCAGATACAGCACGTCGTGCTGCGGATTGGGCACGCGCTCGAGGGTGGCGGCTTCGGGGCTGTCGGGCGCATCGACGACGCGGCCCAGCTGGGTGACGTTGAGATCGGTCATCGCCGCGATTTAGGCTTCCCAAGCTTGCGAGACAAGCCGCGCCCCCCTCGCTACAACGTCGCAAACAACTGTTCGGGAGAGAGAACCATGTCGGGACGGGACTTCGACGGCTTCACGGTGGTGATCACGGGGGCCTCCACGGGCCTGGGCCGCGCGATCGCGGTGGAGGTCGCCCGGCGCGGCGCGGGGCTGGTGGTCGTCAACTACGCCAGCAGCGCCGACGCGGCCGCGGAAACCGCGCGCCTGGTCGAGGCCGAGGGTTCGAAAGCCGTCCTGGTTCAGGGCGACGTCGCCAATGACGAGGACTGCAAGAAGATCGTCGCGGCGGCCGCGCCGACCGGCCGCATCGACGCCCTGTTCAACAACGCCGGCGTGACCAAGTTCGCGCCCAACCACGGCGACCTCGACGCGGTGAACGCCGAGGACTTCCTGAAGCTCTATGCGGTCAATGTGGTCGGCGCCTTCCAGATGGTCCGCGCCGCCCGCGCGCTGCTGGAGGCCGCGCCGTCGCCGGGCGCCGTGGTCAACACCAGCTCCATCGCGGCGGCCCAGGGGATCGGCTCGTCGGTGCCCTATGCCGCCTCCAAGGGCGCCATGACCACCATGACCCTGTCGCTGGCCCGGTCGCTCGGCCCGCGCATCCGCGTCAACGCGGTCTGCCCCGGCTTCATCGACACGCCATGGTTCAAGGACGTGCCCGACGACTCGATGGAACGCCTGCGGGCGGGCGCCGCGGCGGCGACGCCGCTGAAGGTCGCCTCGACGGCCGAGGACATCGCCGGAGCCGCGGTGTTCCTGGCGTCACCAGCATCGCGCCACGTAACGGGCGAAACGCTTCTGGTCGATGCGGGTCTGCACCTGGGCGGAGCAAGTCTTTCAATGCGGTAAAGCCACAGGCCAAGCGCTATCGTCTTTTTAAGCACCTGTGACTTGTCTGCGTCCATTCTGAAGCAAAAGCGTCACACTGCGCTCAAACTTTGAGCTTTGGGCGCCGATCTTGCTGGCGCTTCGAGTCCCTCGGTTGCAACAAAGCATACGCCCTCAACTAATCCTTGGGGGACGCAAGCGCTTGCAGGCGCGCGTCGGGGTCCGGGTCCACAGCCCGGAGAACGACACAGAAAAGGGGATAGAACTATGAAAGCCATGAAGATCGCGCTGGCCTCGGCCGTCGCCACCGTTGCGCTGTCGGGCGCCGCGATGGCCCAGGAAGCCAAGCTCTCGTACAACGTCGGCGTCACCAGCGATTACGTGTTCCGCGGTGTCAGCCAAACCCAGGAAGATCCGGCCGTCCAGGGCGGCGTCGACCTCTCCTACGGCATCGGCTACGCTGGCGTGTGGGCTTCGAACGTCGACTTCGGCGCCAAGAACCCCGACGCGGAAATCGACATCTACGCCGGCGTCAAGCCGACCGTGGGCGACACTTCGTTCGACTTCGGCGTGCTGTACTACGGCTACGTCAAGGACAAGGGCCTGACCCCCGGCCAGTACGGCTATGTCGAACTGAAGGGCGCCGTTTCGCGCGCCTTCGGCCCGGCCACCCTGGGCGCCGCCGTGTTCTACTCGCCGGAATATCCGGGCAAGGGCGGCGATTCGACCTATGTCGAAGCCAACGCCGCCGTGCCGATCGCGCCGAAGTTCACCCTGAGCGGCGCCGTCGGCCACCAAGGCATCAAGAACTACGGCGACTACAACACCTGGAACGTCGGCGTCGCCTACGCCTTGACCGACAAACTGTCGGCTGATCTGCGCTATCACGACACCGACGAGCACAGCTTCGGCAAGATCTACGACAGCCGCGTCGTCGTCAGCCTGAAGGCCGCGTTCTAAGCTCACTCAAGCTTAGAGACGAAAAGACGAAGCCGCCCCGGTTCGCCGGGGCGGCTTTTTCTTTGTCAGCCTAGGTTGCGGGCGCTTTAGGCGGCCGCATGGCCAGGACGGCGACGAACACCACCGCCGTCACCGCCGCGAACAGTTCGAAGGTCGGCGAGAAGCCGCCCAGCCGGTCACGCATGGCCCCGGCGATGAACGGCCCAGCCGCCGAGACCGCGCCGACCAGGCAGGTCAGGGAGAACAGCTCCAGGTTCGACTGCCGGCCATAATAGTTCAGCAGCAGCACGGTCACGGCCAGCACGGTCAGGCCGAAGCCCACACCCGTGCCGATGGCGTAGAGCAGCATCAGGGCCGGGCTCGCGGCCTTGGCCAGGGCCAGCAGGCCGACGACCAGCATCCCTTGCGCGAAGATCAGCAGCCAGCGCGGATCGACCCGGTCGCCCAGCGCTCCGCCGGCCAGTCGGGCCAGGGTCTGCATCAGCGATTCCAGGCTCAGCATCTTGGCCGCGAGCGCCGCGGCCGCGACCGAGGCGACGCCCGCGGCGACTCCCAGCTCCGTCAGGTGAGTCACCGAGACGCTGGCCACGGTCACGCCGACCAGCAGGTGGCTGAAATAGGCGGCGACCAGGATGTAGAACTGCGGCGTGCGCAGGGCCTGGGGCACGGTCCACTCGTAGGCGGTGCGGTAGACGCTGGCATTGGCCGGCGCTGCGCGGGCTTCCTGCTCGACTTCCAGGTCGACCGCATGGGCGGCCTGGCTCAGCCACTTGGAGCCGCCGACCATCAGGGCGCAGGCCAGGCCGACGACGGCGGCCAGCCCGGCCTGGACGATCCAGTAGGCTCGCCAGTCGTTGCCGCTCATGCCCATCAGGGTCAGGGTCATCCACGGCCCGGCCGCGCCGCCCAGCGAGCCGAATGTGAAGTAGACGCCGAACGGCAGGGCGCGCTTACGGAACAGCGACGACAGGACATGGGTGCCGGGGATCAGCGCCGCCATCTGGAAGCCGACGCCACAGGCCGCCGCCCCGACATAGTAGCTGAGCAGGCTCTCGGAATTAGCCAGCCCCAGGAACCCGGCCGCCAGCACCCCCGCGCCCAGCAGCAGCGTGCCGCGCACGCCGATCCGGCGGATCAGGATGGCCGGCAGCCACGACGAGGCGCCGGTGAAGACGCCCAGCACCGAAAAGCCCAGGAACGCCTTCTCGAAGCTCCACTTCAGCTCGCCGATCATCGCCGGCAGGACGACGCCCAGCGAGCCGTAGGTCGAGGCGGTGATCAGGAACAGCAGCAGGCTGAACGCCGCCAGCAGCAGCCACGGGCGGAAGCGGTCGTCAGAGGCCACTCCCCCGCCTCGCGGGGGAGCTTCAGACAAAGATGTCGTCACGATCAGAACGTCCGCTTCAGGGTGGCCCGCCACTCCCTCCCCTTGCCCGGCAAGGCGCCGAGGTTGGCGTAGGTGTCGGCGTCGGGGGTGAAATAGAACTTGTTGAGCAGGTTATCGATATTGACCGACAGGGTGTACGGCCCACGGTTCACGAAAGCTGAAGCGTTGACCACCGAATAGGACGGATAGCGCACGGCGTTCTGCACCGTGCCCGCCGTGCGGCTGACATGGCTGACGCCGACCGTCGCGCCGGCCTGGCCCCAGTCGTAGCCCTTGCTGGTGTAGGTTCCGTACAGGCTGACCACCGACTTCGGGATCAGGGTGTAGGCGTAGTCGCCACCGCGCCCCGGCAGGCTCGCGAAGCTCCACACCACGTACGAGCCGCCATAGCCCTGTGCGCCAGGCACGCCGGCGGTGTAGGCCGGGATGTACTGGAACGAGGCGTCCGGCCCCTTGATCGTCGTGCGCTGGCTGTTGCCGGCGAAGGTGAAGGACAGATGCTCCGACGCCAGCCAGCGGACCTCGACCTCGACGCCCTTGGCGCGCGTGCCCTGCACGACCGGCGGGGCGATGGCGCCGGTCACCTGGGTGCGGTTCTGTCTGTAGGCCGCGACCGAGCCGATCAGCGCCCCGCGCAGCAGCTGGAACTTCACGCCCGCCTCGGTCAGGTCCGAGCTCGACAGCCACGAGCCGTCGGCCACCAGGTTTGGCGCGACGTCGCCGGCCTGGCTCATCTCCAGCGCGGCGGCCTTGGCGTAGCTGACATAGGGCATCAGGCCGATCGGCAGCTTGTAGGTCAGGCTGGCGCCGTAGGTGGCCTTGTTCCGATCGTCCGCCTGCTTGCCGGCGATGACGTAGCTGAGGACGCCGGTGTCCTGGCTCTCGACGCTGTAGTGGTCCCAGCGGCCGCCCAGCACCAGGTTGAAGCGCCCGGCCTCGATGTCGGAGGTGACGAAGACGCCGGTCTGCTTCCAGGTCGAGCGGTTGTCGTTCTCCCACTGCAGGCCGATGTCGCCGGCTTCCGTGTCGAACGGGCTGTCGATGGTGTCGGTCGGCGTGGGGCCGAAGCTGATGTCGCGGCGATCGAGCGCGATCAGGCCGCTGTTGAAGCTCTCGCGCCGGCGACCCTCGAACCAGCGGTGCGCGCCGCCGACCAGGGTGCGGGCGCGGACGGCGCCGACATCGGTCGGGAAGGCGTAGGTCAGGCGAATCTCGCTGACCTTGGCGTCGGTCGTGGCCGGATAGCCATAGGAGACGAAGCGGCGGTTCTCCAGGCGGTCATGGAACAGCTGCAGCTTGATCGCGCGGTCGCCGCCCAGGTCCTTGGCGAGGTCGAAATAGAGCGTCCGGGTGTTGGTCTTCGAGAAGTCGGCGGGACTGATATAGACCGTGCGTCTGTCCAGCTTCGTCGTGCCGACGCCGGTGTCCAAGGTGTGGGCCGCATCGGACGCCGGGAAGCCGTAATACGGGATGTAGAGGGCGCTGGAGTAGGGGTAGAACCCCACTTCATTGGGCGTCAGCTTGCCGTTGTGGTCGGCGTCGACCAGCGAGGTGTCGCGGCCGGTGATGTAGGTCCGGTTGTCGATCAGGTCCTGGGTCAGGCGGTTCCAGCCCGGCGTCTGCACGTCGCCGTCCGAGTGGAACGCCATGCCGCCGAAGGCCGTGCTCCAGCCTTTCCCAAGGTCGAAGTCAGACGAGACCTCCAGCGTCTGGTGACGCGGATAGACGCCCTTGTAGTAGCTGTGGCTGTCCTCGGCCTCGCCATAGACATAGACGCCGCCCTCGGCCCCGCCGAGGTTCACGGGCGCGCCGAACTGGCCGGTGACCAGCTTCTTGTTGTAGCTGCCGACCGTGGCGGTGAGCTCACCCTCCGGCTTGGCCAGGAAGCGGCCCTCGTCGCGGGCTGACTTGGGGATGAAGTTGACCAGGCCGCCGACCTTGCCGGCGCCATAGACCGGGGTCGGCGGGCCGCGCAGGATCTCGATGCGCGAGGCCCCGCCGATCGGGGTCGAATAGGTCCCGCGGTTCTCCACCCGCTTGAAGCCCCTGAAGTAGTTCTCGGCCAGGGTGCCGCGGATGTTGAGCGCCCCGGGCACGCCGTAGAAGCTGGCGGTGTGGGTTCCGGGCGAGACCTTGGTCACGCCGTCCAGGGTCAGCACCCCGTAGCGCTCAAGCGTCACGTCGCTGACCAGGCTGGCAGAGCGCGGCGTCTCGATCAACGGCTTGGCGAGGCCGAAGACGCTCGTGCTCGGCTGCTTTTCCAGCAGGCCCGCCTTGTCGCGCGCCACGATGATCACCGCATCGACCTGATCGGCCACCTGGTCTTCCGCATGCGCCGCGAACGCGGTCGTGCTCGAAAGAGCCAGGATGCTGGCGGACAGGAGAACGCTTCTGGACGGCATCGGAGTTTCGGCCTTCACGCCGACGGGCGGGAAGGCCTGGCGGTCACGCTCCGATATCTGGGTATGTCTTGATCTTCGTCAAAATGCCTTCTGACATTTCAGTGGAGATTGCGAAGGCTCTGTGGCCGGAAAGACGCAGATCTTGTGAAGGTGCTCCCCTGCGATGCGGGGGAGGATCCAGGCGTCTAAGCCGCGCCGACGTGCGGCCGGGTCTGGGCTTCCGGCTGGACGTTCAGGATCCGCAGCATGGCGTTGCGCGAGGCCTCGGCGTCGCCGCCGGCGATGACGCGGGCGACCTGGCGGTGCTCCTCGATCTCGTCCAGCAGTTCCTGTTCCGTGGCGCCGTTGAACGAAAACACCCAGAAGCGGGCGGCCTTGTGCTGCAGCGGGATCAGGATCCGGGCCAGGGCCAGGTTGCCGGAGGCGCGGGCGACCAGGGCGTGGAAGCGCAGGTCCATGGCCACCAGGGCCGGCAGGTCGCAGATCTTGGCGGCCGCCTCGCCCTCGGCGAAGACGTCGTACATCGTCTGGGCCTCGCCCTTGGAGGCGTGCTTGGCCGCCAGGCTGGCGCAGTGCGGCTCGATCAGCACCCGGGCGTCGTAACCCTGGCGCAGCTCGACCAGATCCAGCGGCGCGACCGTGGTGCCCGAGCGGGCCCGGCGGATCACCAGACCCTCCAGCGCCAGGCGGCCCAGCGCGTCACGCACCCCGGCCAGGCCGGTGTCGTAGTGGGCGGCCAGCGACTGCTCGTCCAGACGCGCGCCGGCCGGCAGCTCACCCAGGATCAGGTCCAGCAGGATCCGCTCGTAGACCTTGGTCTTCTGCAGGTCCGGCGACCAGTCCTCGAGCCCCGAGGAGTTGGCGACGTCCAGCACCAGGGTGCGAGCGGCGTTGAGCGAAGGCGAGGCCATGGGCGATCCGTGAGCGGCGGTCGCTGATAGGTAATGTGAAATTTCAGGGGTGGCTAGGGCGACTAGAACGCCGGGATCACCGCCCCTGCGTACTTCTGCTCCATGAAGGCCTTGACCTCCGGCGTCGTCAGGGCCGCGGCCAGCTTCTTGACGCGCGGGTCGTCCTTGTTGTCCGGACGTCCGACCAGGTAGTTCACGTAGGGACTGGTCTTGTCCTCGATGATCAGAGCGTCCTTGGACGGGTTCAGCTTGGCGTCCAGCGCGTAGTTGGTGTTGATCACCGCCAGATCGACCTGGTTCAGCACGCGCGGCAGGGCCGGCGCTTCCAGCTCCTTGAACTTCAGGTTCTTCGGATTGCCGGTGATGTCGCGGAGCGTGGCCAGGGCGTTCGTGGGGTCCTTCAGGGTGATGACGCCGTTCTTGGCCAGCAGGATCAGCGACCGCCCCTCGGTGCTGCCGTCGTTGGGAATGGCCACGGTGGCGCCGTCCGGCAAGGCGGCGATCGACTTCCACTTCGACGAATAGGCGCCGATCGGCTCGACGTGGACGCCCTGGATCGGGATCAGGTTCGCGCCCTTGTCGTGGTTGAAGCTCTCCAGATACGGCAACGTCTCGAAATAGCTGACGTCGATGCGCTTCTCGGCCACCTGGGTGTTGGGCTGGACGTAGTCGTTGAACACCTTGATCTCGATGTTCAGCCCCTCGGCGGCCAGCTTCGGCTTGATGAATTCCAGCACCTCGGCGTGCGGCACGGCGGTGGCGGCCACGGTCAGGGTGTCGGGCGCGCTGGCCTTGGGTTCCTTCGGGCCGCACGCAGCGAGCGTCATGGCGGCGAGGCCGAGAACGAGAATAGCGCGGCGGGCGACCATGAACGGCTCCATAAGGCGATCTGACGGGTAGGCTTTTGCCCCGTCAGCGCCTCTTGAGGAAATCAGATTTCCTGAGGGCCTGTCGAGCGATCGCTTGACCCGGCCTCCGAACAGGCGGCTTGGAGGGGGATGGCCAAGGAAACCGTCCACATCGTGCAAGCCTATGTCGCGGGACGCGGCAAGGGCCTGAAGGCCGAACAGCAGATCGGCTGCAAGACGGCGGAAGAGGCGCGCCGCAAGGCCGAGCGGCTGGCGCCGCTGCGCGAAGGCGTCGTCGCCTTTTCGGCCAGCGCCGATGTCGAACTGGGCGACTACGACGAGAACCCCGACATCCTGTTCAAGGCCGGCCGCCTGCCGCACCCGTTCGACCAGGCCTAGGGACCGAAACCTCGTCCTTCGACAAGCTCAGGATGAGGTTTCTACCCGAACGTCAGCATTCGTCCTCACCCAGAGCTTGTCGAAGGGCGAGGACGACCCCGAGGCCTCTAGTCCTCGTCGTTCGCCGGCTCGGGTACGTCCGGCTCACCGTGGATGACCCAGTTGGCGATGAAGTCGGGCGTTTCGCCGGCCAGGGTGGTGACGCCCGCCTCGGCGACCTGGATGGCCGAGGTCTGGGGCGGCAGGGTGTAGGTGTCGCCATCGTGCTCGCCCAGCAGGTCCAGCACGATGCCTTCGTCCTCGGTGGCGTCGATCACCACGCCGAAGAACTGCTGGCGCTCGGCCACCTCGCCGTCCTCGTCGAGGAAGGTCAGGTTCATCAGCAGGGTCTTGCCAAGCATGCTCTTGGCGAAGGCGGCGTCCCAATGAGCGTCGAGGGGTTGGTCGCCTTGGTCGATATCGTCGATCATCGTCAGCTCTATTTGTGCGAAACGCGACGCACCACCGCATCGCCGATCATCTGCAGCACCTGGACCAGCACCAGCATCAGCACGACGGTGACGATCATCACGTCGGTCTGGAAGCGCTGGTAGCCGAAGCGGATGGCGAGGTCGCCCAGGCCGCCGGCGCCGACCACGCCAGCCATGGCGGTGTAGGAGACCAGGGCCACGGCGGTGACGGTCGCGGCGGCCACCAGGCCCGGCAGCGCCTCGGGCAACAACGCGCCCAGCACCACCTGACGCCGCTTGGCGCCCATGGCGAAGCTGGCCTCGATCACCCCTTTGTCGACCTCGCGCAAGGCGGTCTCCACCAGGCGCGCGAAGAACGGCGCCGCGCCCACCACCAGCGGCGGGATGGCGCCGGCCACGCCCAGCGAGGTGCCCACCAGCGCCACGGTCAGCGGGATCATCACGATCAGCAGGATCACGAACGGCACCGAGCGCAGGACATTGACCAGCAGCGACAACAGGCCGTTGGCGACCTTATTCTCCAGCATCTGGCCCTTGCCGGTCAGGAACAGGATGACGCCCAGCGGCAGGCCCAGGGCGATGGTCAGCACCAGCGAACCGCCCAGCATCGACAGGGTGTCGATGGTCGCCTGGCCGATCTCGCTCCAGTCGATGTTCGAGACGCTCATCGGGCGGTCTCCCCGGACAGCTCGTCGACGCGCACGCCGGAGGCCTGGAACTGAGCGATGGCCGCGGCGACGTCGCCACCGGTCAGGGCCAGGGTCAGCTGGCCGTAGGGCGTCTCGCGCAGGCGGTGGATGCGCCCGCCCAGGATCGAATAGTCGACGCCGGTGGTCCGGGCCACCTCGCCCAGCACCGGCTTGTAGGTCGCCTCGCCCCGGAAGGTCAGGCGCACCACGCGACCCGACAGGGCGGCGTCGGCGGCGGGTTCGCCATCGGCCTCGCGCACGAAGCGGCGGGCGGTGGCGCTCTTGGGATGCAGGAAGACGTCCTCGACGGGCCCCTCCTCCACCAAGCGCCCCGCGTCCAGCACGGCGACGCGGTCGCAGACGCGGCGGACCACGTCCATCTCGTGGGTGATCAGCACGATGGTCAGGCCCAGCTCGCGGTTCAGGCCCGAGATCAGGTCGAGAATCTGTTCGGTGGTCTCCGGGTCGAGGGCGCTGGTGGCCTCGTCGCACAGCAGGACCTTGGGATTGGTCGCCAGCGCCCGGGCGATGCCGACCCGTTGCTTCTGGCCGCCCGACAGCTGGGCCGGATACTTGTCGGCGTGGGCGGTGAGGCTCACCCGCTCCAGCAGCTCGGCCGTGCGCGCCTTGACCTCGGCGGCCGGACGACCGGCCAGCCTCAGCGGGAAGGCGACGTTCTGGGCGACGGTCTTGCCCGACAGCAGGTTGAAGTGCTGGAAGATCATCCCGACCCGGCGACGCAGGGCGCGCAGGCCCTCGACGCCCAGGGCCGCGACGTCGTCGCCGTCGACGATCACCTTGCCGCCGGTCGGCGTCTCCAGCCCGTTGATCAGCCGGATCAGCGTCGACTTGCCCGCGCCCGAGGCGCCGATCACGCCGAACACCTCGCCGGCCTTCACCGACAGCGAGACCCCGCGAAGGGCCGCGTGAGCGCCCCCTTCCTTGCTTGAGGCCGCATAGGTCTTGGAAACAGCCTCGAAGGCGATCACGTCGTCTTAGGTCCTGTGAATGGGGAGCGCTGCACTTAGGCGCTCCCCGCCCGATAGTCGAGACTCTGACCTAGGGCTGCCTCACCACCGCGCCGCCCTTCATCACGAACACCGGCTTTTCCAGCACCGTTACGTCGGCCAGCGGGTCACCCGCCACCGCGATGATGTCGCCCCAGCGGCCGACGGCGACCTGGCCGACGTCCTTGGACTGGCCCAGGGCCTCGGCGGCGGTGATCGTCGCGGCCTGGATCGCCTGCAGCGGCGTGGCGCCATAGCGGACCATGACCGCGAACTGCTTGGCGTTGTCGCCGTGCGGATAGACCCCGGCGTCGGTGCCGTAGATCATCTTCACCCCAGCCTTCAGCGCCTTCTTGAAGTTCTGGCGCTGGATCTCGCCAATGTCGCGGTCCTTGCGCAGGTTATCCTCCAGGACGCCGTTCTTCTTGCCCTCGGCCTGGGTGTAGTCGGTGTTGTAGATGTCCATCGAGAAGTATGTCCCGTGCTGGACCGCCAGCTTGATCCCCTCGTCGTCGACCAGGCTGGCGTGCTCGATGGTGTCGATGCCCGCCTTGATCGCCTCGCGGATGCCCGCCGCGCCGTGGGCGTGGGCGGCGACCCTGATGCCGGCCATGTGGGCCTCGTCGGCCACGGCGTGCATCTCCTCATAGGTCAGTTGCTGCTGGCCCGGCTCGTCGCCGCGCGAGAACACCCCGCCCGTCGCGCAGATCTTGATCACCTGGGCGCCGTACTTCTTCAGCGTCCGGACCGCCTTGCGTGCTTCGTCCGGACTGTCGATGTTGTAGGGCCCCTTCTCGTCCATCGACGGCGGGAAGAAGGTCGAGTCGCAGTGGCCGCCGGTCGCGCCGATCGCCCAGGTCGCCGTGACGATGCGCGGACCGATCACATAGCCGCCGTCGATCGCCTCGCGCAGGCCGACGTCGTCGAAGTCGGCCGAGCCGACGTTGCGGATGGTCGTGAAACCCGCCTCCAGCGTCTTCTTCGCGTTGGCGACCTGCACCACGCTCCAGAAGCGATCGCTGTATTCCAGGCTGTTATAGCCGCCGATCTCGGCCAGGCCGTCGATATGGGTGTGCATGTCGATCAGGCCCGGCAGCAGGGTCGCGCCTGGCAGGTCGACGACCTTGGCCCCCGTCGGAACCGCATCGCCCTTCTTGCCGACGCTGGTGATGCGACCGTCGGTGACGATCACCAACGGGTTGTCGACATACTTGCCGCTGGCCACGTCCAGCAGCCGCGCGGCGCTGACCGCCTCGACCTGCGCCGCGTTCGCCGCGCCCGCCGCCAGCACGCCCGCCGCCAACACCGCGGCCTTGATCCCCTCACGCATTCGATCCGTCCCCATCCAACTTGAGCGGAGGACGCTAGCACGCCCGCGCGCGCCGTCGAGCCTCCACCCGCTCGCCGGATCTGACCGAGCCCGGGAACCTTCGGCGACACCAGCCGCATCTGGCCTCCGCGGACGCCTATCCAGCCCAGATGAAAGCCAGCGTCGGCACGTCGCGGCGTCAACAAGCCGTCATACTTTAATCGTATAGATACACGCGTCTCATTTGCATTTTTTATATCTTCGTTCGTCAAGGGGGCTTCACGAACGTCGCATCGCAAACGGGATCCAGCCTCGCACAGCTCTTCCCTGAACCGCCTCCTTGCCGGGCTTTTCAGGGCGTTAACCCGTCGGTGATCGCCGACGGGAGGGGGACGGCGCGCGCCTTGAGCGGGCGTCGGGACACAATCAACGGAGTTATCCATGTTCGACCCGCCATCGCGTCTCAAGCTCGCGGCCCTGACCGGCGTCAGCGTCTTCGCGCTCGCCTTCGCTCCGGCCGTCCACGCCCAGACGGCCAATACGCAGGCCCCGAAAGCCAAGGCCAAACCCTCCGCCGACGACGCCGTCAGCGAGGTGGTCATCACCGGTCAGCGCCTGTCGACCGCCAACTCGATCCAGGATCAGAAAAAGGCCACCGGCGTCGTCAATGTCATTTCCGCCGACGATCTGGGCAAGCTGCCTGACGCGAACGTGGCCGACGCCCTGGCCCGCATCCCCGGCGTCAACGTCGTCGTCAATCAGGAGACCGGCGAAGGCGAATACGTCTCCATCCGCGGCCTGGCCAGCACCTACAACGCCTATTCGATCAACGGCGTGCGCGTGGCGCTGACGGACGCCAGCTCGCGCAAGATGTCGATGACGGTCCTGCCGCCCAACGGCCTGAAGGCGATCTCGGTCAACAAGACGCTGACGCCCGATCTGGACGGTGACGCCATCGGCGGTTCGGTCAACTTCGTCACCCCGACCGCCTTCGACTTCCGCAAGCCCACCCTGCGCGTCTTCGCCTCCTACGGCCTCAATGACCGCGCCCAGAAGCAGGACGAGCCGGCCGGCAGCGGCCAGATCCAGATCGACGGCGCGCGCAAGTTCGGCGATGGACGCTTTGGTTTGTTCGGATCGGTCTATTACGGCAAGAGCCACTACACCAACGAAGAGTCCGAGAACGACGGCGAGTGGGAGCCCTACCGCTGGCGCAAGGACTCGATCGAACCGATCGACAGCCGCTCGATGTATCTGCCGGGCATCGACCTGGACTTCCGTCGCGGCGAACAGGAGCGCTTTGGCGGCAACTTCTCGGCCGACTATCAGATCGACCAGCACAACTTCTATGTCCGCGGCCAGTACGCCAAGCTGAACCGCACGGGCACCAATGACTACACGGACTTCCGCAGCCGTCCCACCAAGCGCCTGACGCAGGTCAACCTGGAAGACACGACCCTTCTGCAGCCGGAGCAGATGATCACCGGCCGCGATGCGGTGAAGGGCAACATCTACGGCTACACCGTCGGCCAGATCGTCGACACGGACAAGGACGGCCTGATCACCGACGCCGACCGCAAGTCGGGCAACTCGTACTGGTCGCTGTTTGGCCGTTCGGGCGTGTGGAACCCCAAGGCGTTCCAGTTCGCCCGCACCCATGAGTCCCAGGACCAGGAGTCCTCGCTCTACACGATCAACGCGGGGGGCCAGAGCCGCTTCGAGCGTCTGACGCTCGACTACGACCTCAGCTACTCCTATGGCGAGAAGGGCACGCCGCTGTACTACGGCATCGGCTACAACTGCGATAAGTGCTCGACCGATCCTATGTTCAACTCGACCGGCATCCTGTGGTCGTCGGCCGATCCGCGCTTCCCGCTGGCGCAGCTTCCGGCCTATGCGGCCAATGTCGATCACCGCGACGATCTGCTGCCGTTCGACGGCGCGTCGATGAACAAGGACAAGCAGTCCGACGCCCGCACCGCGCTGAAGTTCGATGCTCGTTATGAGATGGACGGCCTGATCGACTATGTGAAGGGCGGCTTCAAGTATCTCAAGTCAGAGCGCGAATATGACTCCACCCCGATCTGGGAAGGGGACTTGTCCGGCACGCCGCTGAACGGCAAATCGCTGGCGGCGTCCGGCCTGGTCGAGCGTCAGGTCGATGGCTTCTTCAAGAACCGCTACTACTATGGCTCCATCCTGAGCCGCGAACGGGTCATCACCGCGGTGAACGCGGCGCGCGCCGCCAATCCGGTGTCCTATTCGACCGCGGACCTCAGCAAGGACGACAAGAAGGGCTCGGAAACCATCTATGCCGGCTACGCGCTGGCCCATGTCAGGTCGGGCAATCTCGAAGTCGTCGGCGGCGCCCGCGTCGAACACACCAAGGTGGAAACCACCGCGTGGATCGCCGACGCCACGACGTCGGGGTTCGGCAAGACCAACCGCGACTACACCAACTTCCTGCCCAGCATCACCGCTGTCTACCGTCAGGGCGAGACCCTGGTCTATCGCGGCGCGATCTGGACCAGCTTCTCGCGTCCGGAATATTCGAACATCTCGCGCGGCGAAAGCGTGACCCGCGATCCCGCGACCAAGGAAATCATCGCCATCAGCCGCGGCAATCCGGACCTGAAGCCCGGTGAGTCGGTCAATTTCGACCTGTCGGCCGAATGGTATCCGGATCGCTCCAGCGTGGTGTCCGTCGGCGTCTTCCACAAGAAGATCAAGAACTTCATCTTCACCAACGGCCGCTCGGTCAACGCTCCGACCAAGGAAGGCACGATCACCATCACTCAGCCGCAGAACGGCGAGGACGCGACCCTGACGGGCGTGGAACTGAACCTGATCAAGTCGTTCGAAGGTCTTTCGGCGCCGTTCGACGGCTTCGGCGTCGAGGCCAACGTCACCTCGCAGACGTCCGAGGCCGAAACGGGCCTGGACTATCGTCGCGGCCATCCGATCACGTTCCTGCAGGCGCCGGACCTGATCTACAACACCTCTCTGACCTATCAGAAGTACGGTATCGAAGCCAAACTCAGCT
Organism: Caulobacter sp. GW822-FHT07D08; assembly: GCF_058798735.1. Taxonomy (NCBI): domain Bacteria; kingdom Pseudomonadati; phylum Pseudomonadota; class Alphaproteobacteria; order Caulobacterales; family Caulobacteraceae; genus Caulobacter; species Caulobacter sp. GW822-FHT07D08. The sequence goes on along the minus strand of NZ_JBXAKU010000016.1, from coordinate 49,864 downwards.
ATCAGTATCAAGGCGCTTATATCGAAGACACGCGCGACAACGCGGTCGACAAGTGGGTGCAGCCTAACAAGTCGCTCGACCTGCATACCCGCTACAACATTCGCCACGGGCTGACGGTCGACTTCGACGTTCAGAATATCCTGGATGGCCACCGTTACTATACGACCAAGGGTAAGAACCCGACCTATCAAAAGGACTACATGGAGCCGGGCCGGAACTTTATCCTGCGCGTCGCCTATTCCTACTGATCAGACTTAATCTTTTTCCTTGCCCTTCCGGCTCGCGCCGGAAGGGCTTTTCTTTGGCCTCCAGGCGAGTGACTGGCCCCCGAGCCAAGGTCTGTTTGAGTTTCCGGTCCCGATTTGTATGGTCCGGGTCAGTCACCTGTCGAAGAGAGAATCATGGCCGTTTCGCCTGACGATGGCGCCGAGCGTAGCCGCCGCCGTGAAGCCGGCAGCCTGTCGATCGGGGCGCTGAAGGCCTTCGTCACCGTCGTCGATCAAGGCTCCTTCTCGCGCGCGGCCGCCGTGCTGGGCGTTTCCCAGCCAAACATCTCCAATCAGATCAACGCGCTGGAACAGATCTGCGGCGTTCGGCTGCTGAACCGGCGCACCCAGAACCAGAACCTGACCGACGCCGGGCGCGAGCTCTATACGCGGGCGCGGCTGGTCATCAGCCGCGTCGACGATTTCGAGATGACCGCCAATCTATTCAGTGGATTGAAGCGCGGACGCATGTCGATCGGCTTTTCGACGCCGCCGGCGACCATGCAGCTGATCAGTCAATTCAGGCGCACCTATCCGGATATCGAGATTTCCACCCGGTTGGGCAATACGCGCTCCCTGACGCAGGATGTGATGGAATGTCGGGCCGATGTGGCGATCATTTCGCTGCTGGAGCCCGATCCGATCCTGGCCTGCCACCTGGTTTTCGAGCAGTCGCTCAACCTGATGGTGCCCGTCGATCACCCCTTCGCCCAGCGCGCTCACATCGAAGCCCGTGAGTTGGGCGGTCTGCCGCTGGTCCTGCGGGAGGAGGGCTCGGTGACGCGCGCCCTGACGGAAATCGCGCTCGGCCGAAGCGCCACCAGCGTGGAAAGGGGCTTCATCGTCGAAAGCCGTGAAGCGGTTAAGGAAGCCACCGCCCACGGCATCGGCTTCGGCTGTATTCTGGATGGCGAAATCGGACACGACGTCCGACTGAAGGCCTTGCCCGTCCACGGCATGCCCCGCACCGGCGGCGTTTACATCGTCACCTTGCGTGAAAACATGGAAATTCCGGCGGTTTCGGCCTTCATTCGCCTTGCTGGACTAAAGGGAACCGCATTATAACAATATCAAATGTCATCGCATGATGGATTTGATATTTTTATGACAAACCCCGCCCCCGCCCTGCTTAGCGAGATCCGCGACATCTATCTGGGCAACGCCCAGCGCCCCTACGGCCTTTACGGCATCAATCAGCTGCAGCACGCCCTTCAGTCGGCCGCCCATGCCGAAGCGCAGGCCTTGTCGTCATCCCTCGTCATCGCCTGCCTGCTGCACGATGTCGGGCACATGATCCACGATCTGGGCGAGGCCCCCGCGGAAGAGGGCGTCGACGATCTGCACGAAGCCCTGGGGGCCGAATGGGCGGCGGCGCGCCTTCCCCTGGCCGTGAGCGAGCCCATACGCCTGCATGTGGCCGCCAAACGCTATCTGTGCAGCGTGGAGCCCGGCTATCAGGACGGCCTGTCGAAAGATTCCCGCATCTCCCTGGCGCTACAGGGCGGCGTGATGGACGACGCCGAACAGCTGGCCTTCCTGCACGAGCCCTTCGCCGATCAAGCCATCGCCCTGCGGCGTATCGATGAGCTGGCCAAGGACAAGAACGCCGTCACCGACAGCCTGGACGAGTTTCTCGAGCGCCACCTTGTGGCGGCGCTGAACCCGTAAGCCACCCCACCTGATCGTCACGCGATCATAATAATATCGCATTATATTAACGACTCTATAATGCGATATTATGCTGATTGGGGACGGCATGACCTCCGGACTTACGCGCGGCCTGGCCCGATCCGGGCCAGGATGGGTGGCCGCCTACGCCCTGACGGCGGCTTTCAGCACCTATTTCTGCATGTATGCCTTCCGCAAACCGTTCGCGGTCGCCAGCTACGCGGGCGTTTCGGGTTGGCCGTTCGCCATCGACTTCAAGATCGTCCTCGTCATCGCTCAGGTGCTGGGCTACGCCCTGTCCAAGCTGATCGGCATCAAGGTGGTCAGCGAGGCGCAGCCGCAACACCGGGCGTTTCTGATCGTGGGCTTCGTCGTCAGCTCATGGCTGGCCCTGATCCTTTTTGCTGTCCTGCCCGCGCCGCTGAAGATCATCGCCATCTTTTTCAGCGGCCTGCCGCTAGGGATGATCTGGGGGCTGGTGTTCGGCTTTCTGGAGGGACGACGCGCCTCGGAATGGCTGGGCGCCGGCCTGTGCATCAGCTTCATTGTCTCTTCCGGGGTGGTCAAGTCCGTCGGACGGTCGCTGATCGTCGACCACGGCGTCCCGGAACTGTGGATGCCGGCCGCGACCGGAGCCCTCTTCCCGCCTGTGCTGGCCCTGTCGGTCTGGATGCTGTCTCAGACCCCTCCGCCGGACGCGCGGGACGTGGTCGAGCGCATGGCGCGCCAACCCATGTTCCGCGAAGACCGCAAGGCCTTCTGGGCGCGCGGCGGGCTGGGGATAGGGCTGCTGATCGCCGCCTATATCGTCCTGACCGCCCTACGCGACTTCCGCGATAATTTCGCCGTCGAGCTTTGGGAGGCGCTGGGTTATGGCGACAAGCCGGCCGTCTTCAGCCTCTCGGAACTGCCGATCGCCGCCCTCATCCTGCCGCTGTTCGGTCTGACAGCCCTGATCCGCGACAATCGCCGCGCGGTGATGGTCTATCACGTCATGATCATCGCCGGAGCGATCCTGATCGCCCTGGCGACCCTGGCGTGGCAGGCGCATCTGCTCGGCCCTCTGTGGTGGATGATCGCCGTCGGAGCCGGGGTCTATCTCGGCTTTATCCCCTACAACGCGGTGCTGGCCGACCGGCTGACCGCAGCGCTCGGCCTGCCCGGCAATGCGGCCTTCTTCATGTATCTGGCCGACGCCTCCGGCTATGGCGGCAGCGTCGCCCTGATGCTGCTGAAGAGTTTCGGCCTGTCCTTGAGCTGGCTCGGCTTCTTCACCGGTCTTTGCTACGCGGCGGCCGCCATCGTCGGAATTACGACCGCGGGCTCGGCCCTGTACTTCTCCGCGAAGGTCTTCCGCAAATGACACCAACCCGCCGCAACGTGACCGCCGCCCTGGGCGGTGTGACTCTGGGCGCCCTCGCCGCGCCGATGGCCGGCGCGGCCGCGCAACTCGCCGCCCCGATCCGCCGCATCGCCATTCTGGGCTGCATCCGCCAGAAAAAGCCGGTCCCGGCCCTGATGGCCTATGCCGCCGCCAAGGCCGACCTCAGCCTGTGGATCGGCGACAACGTCTACGTGGACACCAAGGACGACCCGGCCGCCTTCGCCGAGGCCTACGCCCAGCTCGCCAGCAAGCCCGGCTTCGCCGAGCTGCGCGCTCAGGGCGCGCACATGGCGACGTGGGACGATCACGACTATGGCGCGAACGACGCCGATCGGACCTATCCGCTGAAGGAGGTCTCCAAGACGGCCTTCCAGCGCTTCTGGAACCTCGAAACCGACACCTCCGCGCCGGAAGACGGCGTTTACAACAGCCGGCTGTTCACGTTCGGCCAGCGCCGGCTGCACGTCATCATGCTGGACGTGCGCTGGCGTCGTGACGCGCCCGATGGCCACGGCGATATTCTGGGCGAGGGGCAATGGCGCTGGCTGGACGGCCGACTGGCCGTTCCGGCCGACTTGACGCTGGTGATCAGCGGCACGCAGATCCTGCTCAACGCCGGCACGGGCTCCGAGACCTGGGAAGACTATCCGCGCGCCCGCGACCGCCTATTCAAGATGATCCGCAAGCATCGCCGCGAAGGCGTCGTGTTCATCACCGGCGATCAACACTATGGCGAAGTGGCCCGCGCGCGCGGCGCTCTGGGCTACGACGCGGTCGAACTGCAGTTTTGCGGCCTCAATCAGATCGAGAAGCCGGAAAAGAACCTCTACCGCGTGTCGCCTGTATCCACGAGCCTGCACGCCATGTGCCTCCTGGATATCCAGTGGGAGGCGGACGACTACAACGCGCCGCACATCCTCTATCGCGTCAGCGACAGCCAGACGGGCGCGACCGACATCGCCTATCGCCTCAATTTCAGTGAACTGACCTATAGCTGAGGGACGTCGCCATGACCGCTGACCGCCGCCATTTCCTCAAGGCGCTGGGCGCCGCCGGCTTGAGCGCCGCCACGCTGGCGACGCTGGAAAAAGCCATGGCCACCCCGGCCAATAACCGCACCGGAACGATCATGGACGTCGAGCACGTGGTGATCCTGATGCAGGAGAACCGCGCCTTCGACCACTATTTCGGCGGCTTCCCCGGCGTGCGCGGCCTGGGCGATCCACGGCCTTTGCGGCTGCGGAACGGTCACACCGTCTGGCGTCAGCCCAGCGATCAGCACCCGGACGGATATGTGCAGCCCTACTGGGCCGATTCAAAGAGCGCCAACGCCTATGTGGTCGACGGCGGGGATCAAGGGCACACCGCCGCGACGATCATCGTCAATGGCGGACGTTTCGATCAGTGGGGCGTTTCCCGGCAGCTTCAACACCGCATGACCTACTACAAGGCCTCGGACCTGCCGTTTTACCATGCCCTGGCCTCGACCTTCACCATCCTGGACGCCTACCACTGCTCGACCCTGACCCAGACCTATCCCAACCGCCTGCATCTTTGGACCGGCTGCAACGGCGGCGGGCATGTGGGCGGCGACCCGGTGATGAGCAACTACGGCGAGGACGAAACGCCTTCAGCCGACATGGCCACCGATCAGCCGATCAAGGCTTATGAGTGGACGACCTACGCCGAGCGCCTTGAGGCGGCGGGCGTAAGCTGGAAGGTTTATCAGGAGTACGACAATTTCGGCGACAACATCCTGTCGGTGTTCAAGCCCTTCCGCCCCTGCGACAAGGATTCCAACCTCTACAAGCGTGGCCGTTCATGGGTGTCCGAGCACAAGGACGGCGCCGACCGCACCCGGTCGGACGGCAAGCAACTCGTCGAAGCCTTCCGCGCCGACATCGCCGCTGGACGCCTGCCGCAAGTGTCGTGGATCGTTACGGCGGCGGCGCTGTCCGAACACCCGCGCTGGACGCCGGCGGACGGCGAAAACCTGACGGCCAAGCTGATCGAGGCCCTGGTCGATCATCCCGAAGTCTTCTCCAAGACCGTGTTCATCCTCAACTACGACGAAGCGGGCGGCCTGTTCGACCATATGCTGCCCCCCATGCCCGCCGCCGACGCGACGCGTGGCTATAGCGGCGTCAGCGTCGCCGGCGAGTTCAAGGACTACGACAAACATCCCCACCCCGGCGTCAGCGGCCCTCAGCCGCTGGGCCTCGGCATCCGTGTCCCGGCCATCGTCGTTTCGCCGTGGAGCCGTGGCGGCTATGTCTGCTCGCAGGTCTTCGACCACACCTCGACCCTGAAGTTCCTGGAAAAGCGCTTCGGCGTGAAGGAGCCGAACATTTCCGACTGGCGGCGCGCGGTGTCCGGCGACCTGACCTCGTGCTTCGATTTCAAGACGCCGAACGCGGACACGCGGGGCATCGACCTGCCGTCCACCGACGACTACACGCAGCGCCTGGCCCATGCCGCGCGCCAGCCCGCCCTGAAAATCCCCGCGGTCCAGACCCCCGCCGAGCAGCCTCGCGTGCAAAGACCGGCGCGCGCCCTGCCCTATCGCCTGGGAGCCGATCTGCGGCCAGACGGGGAAAACCTGCTGGTCGAGCTCGCCAACACCGGCGGCCACGCGGCGGTCTTCACCATCCACGACTACGCGCCCTACGGCCTGAGCGCGCCGTGGCACTACACGCTGGTCGCGGGCGAGCGCCATACGGCGGCGCAGTGGAACCACAAGGACAAGGAAGCCTACGATCTGGCCGTGCATGGGCCCAATGGCTTCTACCGCCATTTCCGCGGTCGCCCGTCCAAGAACGGCTATGTCCGGGTCGCTTTGCGCGAAGAACCGGCGACCGGAAAGGTCATGCTGAGCCTGCGCAATGAGACCTCGGCCAAGGCGAAGCTCAGCCTTGGCGTCGATCCACGCTATCCCGTCGCCGCGGGCGCCTCGCGCCAGCAGGCCATCGCACTGGAGCCCGGCGAGCAACGCGAAATCGCCCTCGATCTCGCCGCCAGCGACCTTTGGTACGATATCAGCCTGACGGATACCGCCGATGCCGACAGCCTTTGGCGCTATGCCGGGCGCGTCGAAAACGGCAAACCGGGCCGCACCGACCCCGGCATTGGGGCGATGGTGCTGACTCTGTAATCCGGACAGAAGAACGGAAACATCAAAGGGCCGGGTCGTGCGCGTATAGCCGCACGGACGGCCACCGAGCCTTCAGCTTCGCAAGCAGCCGCTGAACCTTGAGGCGTTCTGAGAACGCCTCAAGCCTCCGGGAAGTCGGTGCTGATCGTAAGGTCCTCCCAAATCCCAATCTCCGCCTCGACCGCCTTCAGCTTGGCGCGGGCTCGGCGCAGGGCGTCGGAGCCCAGCAGTAGGTGCAACGGCGGATCGGACGCGTCGACGATGCGCAAGAGGGCCTGAGCGGCGCGGTCCGGATCGCCCAACTGCTGGCCAGCCATCGACGAGAAGGCCGCGCGGGCATTGCCGACCGTGGCGTCGTAGCCTTCGGCCCGCGTCTCGCTCAGGCGGATGGAGTGGGTCGACAGGAAGTCGGTCCGGAAGGCGCCGGGCGCGACGGCCGTGAGCTTGACGCCCAGCGGCGCGACCTCCTGGTGCAGCGACGCCGTCAGCCCCTCCAGGGCGTACTTCGCCGCTGCGTAGAGCGCCGAGGCCGCCCCCGGCGCCCGGCCGGCAATCGAGGTGATGTTGAGGATCCGGGCCTCGCCCTGCGCACGCAGCCGGGGCAAGGCCGCGCGGATGACCTTGAACGGCCCGAAGACGTCGGTGGCGAACAGCCGCTCGACCTCCGCGTCCGTGGCGTCCTCAAGCGCTCCCAGCAGGCCGTAGCCGGCGTTGTTGACCACGATGTCCAACCTTCCACCGGCCAGGCGGAAGGCCTCGTCGACGGCTCGGTCGATGGCCGCGCCGTCGGTGACGTCCAGGGTCAGGACGTGCAGCATCCCCGGCCCCGCCTCGATCGCCGGTGCGCCCGAGCGGACCGTGCCAACCACGGTGTCGCCCCGCGCCAGGGCCGCCTGGGCCAGCGCGAGCCCCAGGCCGCGCGAGATCCCGGTGATGAACCAATGCTTCGTCATCGCATGCTCCTTGTGAGGCGCACCTTGTGCGCGCGTCAGAGCAACTTCAGAATAGAACTATATCTGCGTGAGTTTATTAGCCGGGCTAAACAATGACCACGAGCACCAACGCGATGCTGAGCGGCGGCGACTTCGTCCACCTGCGCGCCTTCGTGGCGGTGGGCCAGGCTTTGAGCTTCACCCGCGCCGCCGAGATCCTCGGGGTCACGCCGTCCGCCCTCAGCCAGGTGGTTCGGACCTTCGAGGACCGGATCGGCGTTCGTCTGCTGAACCGCACCACTCGCAGCGTCTCGCTGACCGAGGCCGGCGAGAACCTGCTGCGCCGCGTCGCCCCGGCGGTGGCCGAGCTCAGCCAGGCCGTCGGCCAGGCCCGCCTCTACCAGGAGCGTCCGTCGGGGACGGTGCGGATCCATGTGTTCCGCTCGGCCGCGGAGCTCTACATCCAGCCGATCCTGCCCGCGTTCCGCAGCGCCTTTCCGCAGGTCGTGCTGGACATCACGATCGACGACGAAGTCGTCGACACCGTGGCGGCCGGGTTCGACGCGGCCATCCGTATCGGCGAGGTCATCGAGCGCGACATGATCGCCGTGCCGTTGGAGCCGCCCGTGCGGCAGATCCCGGTCGCCGCGCCCAGCTATATCGCCGAACGCGGCCTGCCGGCCCATCCGCGCGCCCTGCTAGGCCACGACTGCATCCGCTGGCGCTGGCCGGGCCGCACCCAGCCCTATCGCTGGGAGTTCTTCGAGAATGGCGCCTGGTTCGAGGTCGAGGTCGACGGGCCGCTGATCGTCAACAGCAAGGACATCGCCCTGAAGGCCGCCATCGACGGCGTCGGCATCGCCTTCTCGGTCGAGCGCACCGCCCGCCAGGCCATCGCCGATGGCCTGCTGGTCCCGATGCTGGAGCCCTGGTGCGAGCCCTTCCCGGGCCACCACCTGTGCTTTCCTCAGCAGCGCCAGATGAGCCCCGCCCTGCGCGCCTTCATCGACGCGGTCCGCGATGGCGCTTCGGCCACTTAGTCCGCTTGCCAACGAGCGGCGAAAGCGTTGAGCCCATGAGAACTTGGCGGACTTGACGCGGCTGGCCACGCTCGACGCGAAGACGCGCTGTCTCGCGGACACACATCCCGCGCCGCCTGATGGGTATGGCCGACGGCCGCCGCGCGGTCATGGCTCTGCTTCGCATCGCCCTTAAGTGATGCGACTCATTTGCATTTGCAAATACGGCTCGTTAGAAGCCCGGTCGTTGTACGAAAGCCAACGGGGTCCAACGATGATCGGAATCAAGAGCCGGGCGCTGCTCATGGCCGGAGCGAGCGTCGCGCTGCTGACCCCGGCCAGCCTAGCCCACGCCGACGAGAGCAAGACTGACGTCAATCAAGTCGAACAGGTGGTCGTCACCGCCGCCGCCACCCAGCAGAAGCTGACCGACGCTCCCGCCAGCATTTCGGTCGTCACCGAGGAGGATCTGCACGTCCGTCCGGTCCGGGACCTGACCGATATCCTCGACCGGGTCGAAGGCGTGACTCTCAACCGCTCGGGCAACCAGCGCACGATCCAGCTACGCGGCCTGGGCAGCGCCTACACGCTCTTCCTGATCGACGGCAAGCGCGTGAACTCGACCAGCGCCATGTTCCGCGGCAACGATTTCGACGCCGGCTGGGTGCCGGTCGAGGCGATCTCCCGGGTCGAGGTGGTGCGCGGCCCGATGTCTTCGCTCTATGGCTCGGACGCCATCGGCGGCGTGGTCAACATCATCACCAAGCCGGTCGGCAAGCGTTGGACGGGCTCGGCCAGTCTTGACTATGTGCTGCAGGAGGACGGCGACGCGGGGGACGCCTATAAGGCTGGCTTCTTCGCCAGCGGCCCCCTGAAGGACGACGTCCTGGGCCTGAAGATCTATGGCGGCTACAACCGCCGCCTCGGCGACGCCAACGACGTCAACCCGCCCACGACGAGCGGCGGCGCGCCGCTGTTCGGCATCCGCGACAAGCACGAGGGCTACGTCGACGCAACCCTGGCCTGGACGCCCGACAAGGCCAACACCGTCCTGGCCAACCTCGGCTGGAACCGCCTGGCCCACGACAGCTTCCCGATGGAGCGTCGTGACTGGTCGCTTACCCACAAGGGCAAGTATGGTTTCGGCGCCACCCAGTTGCGCGCCTACGGCGACCGCATCGAGAACGAGATCGGCAACGTCACGGGTCAGAAGAACCCGAACAAGGCGACCAACGCCGCTGTCGACGGCCGTGTCACCCTGCCTTGGGACGCCGCACGCCAGACCATCACCTTGGGCGCGGAGTGGCGGCGCCAGGAGCTGAAGGATCCGGCCAACCTGCGCGGCCTGCCCGGAACGCCGACCTACAATCAGAACCCGGTCACCCAGGTAGACCAGAAGGCCGCCTTCATCGAGGACGAGGTTCGTTTCACCGACGATCTGCGCCTGACGATCGGCGACCGCTATGACGACCACGAGAACTTCGGCGGTCACCACAGCCCCCGCGCCTATCTTGTCTTTCACGCCACGCCGAACATCACGTTCAAGGGCGGCGCGGCCAAGGCCTTCCGCGCGCCTACCCTTCTGCAGAACAGCCCCAACTGGGGTTCGGTGTCCTGCGGCAGCGCCACGACGGGCTGCTACATCATCGGCTCGACCGAGCTGAAGCCCGAGACGGCCACCAGTCGCGAACTGGGCGTGCGCGCCGAGTTCGACCGGTTCAGTGGCGGGGTCACCGTTTTCCGCAACGACCTGAAGAACATGATCGACATCACCAGCCGCACGCGCGACGTCAAGCTGGCGCCGACCTATTCCAATTTCGTGAGCTTCCTGCCTGATGGCCGACCGATCTTCCGCTACCAGAACATCGCCAAGGTGCGGTCGCAGGGCCTGGAGGCGAACGCCCGCTTCCGAGTCAGCGACAAGGTCGATCTGACCGCCAACTACACCTACCTCGACAGCAAGAACCGCGGCAATCCGGTCGAACTGGCGATGATCTATCAGCCCAAGCACTCGGCCAACGCCACGGTCAACGTGCGTCCGACCGACGTCTGGTCGCTGTTCGCCACCTGGAACTATGTCGGCGAGCAGTTCCTGGCCGTCTACACGAACGCCGCCAACAACGTGAAGCGCCAGGGCTACGGCACGGTCGATATCGGCGCGGCCTACGCTGTGAATCCCGAGACCACGGTGCGCTTCGGCGTGCTGAACACCGCGGACAAGTCGATCAAGCGCCAAACCTCGGACGAGTATAACGAGGAAGGTCGCCGCTTCTTCGCCGCCGTCACGCGGCGGTTCTGATGGTCTCGCGCCCCTGGGCGATCGTGGCCGGCCTGACGCCGGCCGCCCTGGCCGCGGTCGCCCTGGCCGCGCCGCTGGAAAGCCCGCGGCTCGAGGCCCTGCGCCAGACGCTGTCGGCGCCCGGCGCCGCGGCGGAGTTCTGGGCCGGCGTAAAGACCAGGGGCGCGCCCCTGGTCGAGCCCAGGCCCGACGGCTCGGCGCTGGTCACCTTCCTCTGGCGCGGCGAGACCAATCGCGAGGTCGAACTCAGTTGGCCGGTGTGGACAGCGGACCGACGCGAGAACCATCTTCAACGGCTGGCCGGCAGCGACGTCTGGTTCAAGACCGTGCGCCTGCCGGCCGGAACGCGGCTGTCCTACCAGCTCGCGCCCGATCCCAAGCGCGGAGCCCCAGGCGACCGCGCCGCCTATCGCGCGGGACTGGTCGCGGCGCTGCGACCCGACCCACTCAACCCGCGTCGCTGGGCGACGTCCTCGGTTGTCGAGCTTCCCGGCGCGCCTCCCCAGCCTTGGGTCTCCCCGCGCGCGGTCGCCAAGGGGCGGCTGGCGACCAGCGTGTTCGAGAGCAAGACCCTGGGCGCCCGGCGGGAGGTGACAATCTATTCGCCGCCGAGCCCAACCAGGAACATGCCGCTGATCATCGTCTTCGACGCCGATCGCTACCTGTCGTCGATCCCGACGCCGACGATCCTGGACAACCTGATCGCCGCCGGCGCCATCCCACCGGTGACGGCGGTGTTCGCGGCCAATCCCACGCGAGAGGCGCGCGGGGTCGATCTGGCCTGCAATCCCGCTTTCGCCGACATGCTGGCCGATGAACTTCTGCCCTGGATCCGCGGAAGGGCGTCGGTCTCCGATGATCCGGCCAGGACCGTGCTGGCGGGCTCCAGCTTCGGCGGGCTGGCGAGCGCCTGCGCGGCCCTGAGGCGTCCAGAACGGTTCGGCGCGGTGCTCAGCCAGTCAGGATCGTTCTGGTGGGAGCCCGATAACGGCAAGCCCCCTTCCGACGCCGCCGGCTGGGTGGCGCGACAGGTCCAGGCGCAGGACCGTAAGCCCGTCCGCTTCTATCTCGACGCCGGCCTGCTGGAGTCGGCCGGCGGCTCGGAGAGCATCCTTTCGACCACCCGCAAGCTGGCCGACGTCCTGCGGGCCAAGGGCTATGAAATCCGGCAGGACGAGTTCGCCGGCGGTCACGACGACCTGGCCTGGCGCGGCACGCTTTCCGATGGATTGATCCATCTGCTTGGAGACGCGCGATGATCTCCCGACGCCATGCGCTGGCCCTGCTGGCCAGCCTGCCCGCCGCGCCGGCGCTCGCTCAGCCCGGCACAGGTCCCGCCGGCCCCGGTCTGTTCGAAACCGGCGCCGCGACGCACGGCGTCACCCGCCACGCCTTCCTCTCGGCCGACGGCCAGCGCCGCTATCGGGTCGACATGGCCACGCCCAAGGGCAGGCCGCCCCGGCGGGGCTGGCCCTCACTCTACCTCCTGGACGGCAACGCCGCCTTCACGATCCTGACGCCCGCGGATCTGGCGAACGTTCCGAATCTGGCGCTGATCGCCATCGGCTACGAGACCGAGCAACGGTTCGACAACCTGGCGCGGACCTTCGACTACACGCCATCCTTGCCCGGCCCGCCCGAAACGCCGGGCCGTCCCGAGGGGGGATCGGCCGCGTTCCGCGAACTGCTGCTCGGAGAGATCCGGCCGCGCCTCGAACAACTCGGTCGCCTGGATCCCGACAAGGCGGCGATCTGGGGGCACTCGTTCGGCGCGCTCTTCGTGCTGGACACCTTGCGGGCGGCCCCAGAAGCCTTTCGGACCTGCGTTCCGGTCAGCCCTTCGCTTTGGTGGCGCGACGGCGCGATCGCGGCCGCGCCGTTCCCCTCCCCAAGCCGTCCTGTCCGCGTCGCCTTGATGGTCGGCGACCGCGAAGCGCGACGCACCGGCGGCTCGCCGCCCTCGCCGGATGACTTCGCCGCCTCCGTCGCCCGCGTCCGCGCCTTGGGCGAGAGCCTGGCGGCCACACCGCGCCTGATCGTCGACGTCACCGTGCTGCCCGGCCAGCCCCATGGCGGCGCCCTGACAATGTCCCTTCCCCTGGCCCTGCGCCTGGCCGCCGAGGATCGCCCATGAAATCCGCCGCCTTCATCGCTAGCCTCACGCTCGCCGCCGTTCTGGCCTTCCCGGTCGCGGCCCCTGGGACCTCTTCGCCTACGTCCTGATCACACCAGCCCTGATCCTTGTTGCTCAGGTCTCGGCGAGGGCGGCGCGCGGCCTGCGCGGCCCCACCGATCTCCAACCGTCCCAACCCAGACACTCGGCCAAGAAGACCTGACACCCCAAGCCGAACACCACTTCGGCTTTAAGCCAAAATGTCCAAACAAGGGTGGTGCGGGCGCGAACCATCCGGTCCGGTCAATCGCGACTTCGCGTTACAGATGCGCCATTTGCTGTCCTTGGCCCCGCGCCGGAAAGCCGGCTTGCGGCCAGCTCTTGGCGCTAGCGAGCGCCAACCACCCTGTTCATCGTCAGAAACTCCAGGGCCTCGCGTTCGATCTTGTCCTGCTCTTCTTTCGGGAACTTGCCGTGCACGCCGCCCGGCACGGTGTGGAGGCGGTTCGCAACGCCGGCCTTGTCCAGGTCGGCCTTCAGCGCCCGCGACGCTTCGTAGGGTACGGTCGGGTCCGCATCACCATGCACGATGAACACCGGTGGCTGGCCCTTGCGCACGTACGTCGCCGGCGACATCGTCGTCCACAGGGTCTCCGGCCCTTCACCGATCCACCGCGCCGTCGACGGGCTCTTGAAGGCGCCGGGAAGGTTGGATCGCAGGTGATAGGGTCCGTAGAAATCGAGGATCGCCGGCACGGTCGGCTGGTCGCGACAGGCGGGCAGGTCGATATCGTTGGTCTTGGGCAGCATGCCCGCCATCAAGGCCAGGTGACCGCCGGCCGAAGTGCCATAAGGCACGACCCGCCTGGCGTCGAAGCCATAGGTCTTGGCGTTCGCCTTGACCCACGACAGGGCGCAGCGAACGTCCTGCACCGCCGCCGGCGCCGTTGCGACGTCGCTCAGGCGATACTCGACCGTGACGACCGAGAAGCCCGCCGCCAGATAGGCGCGGAAGCCGCCCCATCCAGCCGGTTTCTCGCCCTTCCACCACGCGCCGCCGTGGATATAGACCAGCACCGGGCGCGGCCCCTTGAAGGCGGTGTTGCGATAGACGTCGAGATGCAGGTCCTTGCCGCTGGCCTGCAGGTAGACGACGTCCTTGGTCGCCTCCGGCGCCTTGACCGACACCGGCGGCGCGGGTTCGGTCGGCGCCTGGGCGACGACGGGCGTCGCGCCCAGCAGGACGATGGCGGCGAGCGCCTTGGTGGCCAGCGTTTGGGCGATCATCGATACCTCTCCCATCAGCTCATCAGCAGGCCGCCGTTGATGTCCAGGCAGACCCCCGTCAGGAAGCTCGACTCGTCGCTGGCCAGATAGGCCACCGCGTCGGCGATCTCGGGCGCGCGACCCTCGCGACGCAAAGGGGTGCTGGCGGCGACGCGGGCGCGGACCTCGTCCTTGGAGAAGGTGTCGTGGAAGGTTGTGCCGATCATGCCAGGGCACAGGGCGTTCACCCGGATGCCCTGCGGCCCCAATTCCTTGGCCATGGCCCTGGTGAAGGTCATGATCGCGCCCTTGGCGGTGGCGTAGGCCGTGGCGCCGGGACCGCCGCCGTCCTTGCCGGCCTGCGAGGACAGGTTCACGATCGCAGAGCCGGCGGCCATGTGCGGGACGGCCGCCTTGGTGGTCAGGAACACCGAGTTCAGGTTCAGGTGCATGACGTAGTCGAAGAAGGCCTCGTCCATCTCGTCCAGCGTCTTGCGGGCGACCATGCCGCCGGCGACATTGACCAGGGCGCCGATCGGGCCGCCGAAGGTCGACAGGGCCGCATCGACCAGAGCCTGGACGTCGCTGGCGGAGGTCATGTCGCCCTTGAGGATCAGCGCCCGGCCGCCCGCCGCTTCGATCTGCGCCAAGGTCGCCTTGGCGCCCTCCTCGCTGCCGAAATAGTTGATCGCGACATGGGCGCCTTCGGCCGCCAGCTTCAGCGACACGGCCTTGCCGATATCGCGCGCGCCGCCGGTGACGATGACGGTCTTGTTGGTGAGGCGCATCAGGAATTCACTCCGTTGGTAGTGCGGGCCGCGAGGGCGGGATCGACGAGGCGTTCGCCTCGGCCGCCCAAGAGCCAGATGGACAGGATGGAAAGGGGAACCAGGCTGGCGCCCATGACAAAGACCGGGGCGTAGCTGACCTTGGTGGCGACCGGGACGATCCAGGTGGTGATCAGCACCCCGGCCACGGCGGCGGTGCCGCTGATCCCGGCCAGCGAGCCGACCGACCGAGGCAGGTAGTCGCTGGGCAGGGTCTGGATGTTGTTGATGGCGATCTGGAAGCCGAACAGGATCACGGCGATCAGCAGCACCGCGTGCAGCGGCGAGGACGCGCCGATGGTCAGCAGCAGGGCCGGCAGCATGAAGACGCCACCCAGGGTGATCGCCCACTTGCGGGCCTTGACCGGCCGCCAGCCGCGACCGATCAGCCAGCCGGAGATCCAGCCACCGAACAGGCTGCCCGCCGCCGCGCCGACATAGGGCACCCAGCCGAACAAGCCGATCTGCTTGATGTCGAAGCCGAAGCGCTCGGCCAGGTAGATCGGCAGCCAGGAGACGAACAGCCACCAGACCGGGTCGATGAAGAAGCGCGCGAGGATCAGGCCCCAGGCCTCGCGGTGGCGCAGCAGACCCGACCATGTCGGCTTGTAGTCGACCTCGGCGTCGCCGGAAGCCGGGCGCTGGCCGGTCAGGATGTGCTGGCGCTCCTCCTCCGACAGCCAGGGATGGTCCTCGGGCGCGGCGCGGCAGACGATGGCCCACGGGACCACCCACAGGGCGCCCAGCAGGCCGATGATCAGGAAGGTCGCGCGCCAGCCGAAGGTCAGGAACAGCCAGGCGATCAGCGGCGCGGAGATGATGGCCCCGACCGAGGCGCCGGCGTTGAAGATGCCTTGGGCGAAGGCGCGCTCGCGCACGGGGAACCACTCGGCGTTGGCCTTGGCGGCGCCGGGCCAGTTGCCGGCCTCGCTGACGCCCAGGGCGGCGCGCAGCAGGCCGAGCGTCAGGATCGACCGGGCGACCGAGTGCAGGGCGATCGACGCCGACCAGGCCAGGATCGACAGCATGAAGCCGACCCGCGTGCCCAGGGCGTCGAAGATCTTGCCAAAGATCGTCTGACCGGCCGCGTAGGAGAGCATGAAGCAGGTCAGGATGAGCGCGTACTCTTCCTTGCCGACGCCCATGTCCTTGGAGATCTGCGGCCACATCACGGCCAGCGCGTTGCGGTCGATATAGTTGATCACCGTGGCCAGGCCGACCATGCCGACGATCAGCCAGCGAAGGCCCTTGAACTTCATCTCGCGCCTCATTGTGCGGGACCCGCCAGGCCGGAGAACCCGGTCCAGGCGTAAGCGCCGGCGGGGGTCGTGACCCGATGGCGCTTGGCGGGATCGGAATCCCAGGAGACGCCGATCGCCAGGCTCTTGCCGGAGTTCAGGCGGATGAAAACGAGGTCGGCGCCGTTCTCGGACACGCGCTCGACGGCCTTGACCGAGGCGATGGTGTCGCGGGCGTATTCCTCGGCGGCGCTGTAGGCGCCGTGCGGCTCCAGCACCCCCGCCAGCGTGAAGCTGTCCTTGTCGTCGCCGCGCAGGATGAAGGCCCGCTCGTTGCGGAGATTGTAGTTTGGGTCGTTGGCGCCCAGCTCGGTCAGGACGACCTGATCGACGTCACTGGACGCGAAGACGTAGTCGTAGAACCGGCCCTGGTTGAACCAGGAAACGCGCGCCCCCTCCTTCACCGGCGCGCGGCCGCGATCCCACAGGTGCTGATAACCGTCGGCCTTGCCCAGGGGCTTCAGGTCGCGGGTCCCGCCCTGGAACTTCAGGCCGGACTCGACGATCTGGCCGTCATAGTGCAGCGGCAGGTCGAAGCGATGCTTGCCGCCGCCTTCAGCCCGGACCAGATCCAGGACGATCGGACGCCCAACCTCGGGCCGGTCGATCAGCGCCATGGCGCGGCGATAGCGCACGCCGGGCCAGGCGTCGTCGATGCTGGCGGCGGTCATCTGGACGCCGTCCTTGGCTTCAAAGGCCAGGATCGTCGGCCAATGTTTCTCGCCGGTGTCGGTGTTGGCGCCGAACTGGCTCTTCTCGTCGACCACCAGGGTGTTGTGGGCGACCGTCTGCTGGGCCCAGCTGTCGTTCTCGGGCAGGTAGCGACCGCCGGCCTTGGCCTCGACGTTCAGGAACCGCGCCGCGCCATAGTCGGTCACGACCTCCTGGCCGGCGTCGTAAAACAGCCAGGACAGCTTGTCGAAATGGCCATGCCCCATGCCCTGCGACGTGGCCTTGAAGACCAGCGCCTGGTCCTTGGGCTTGGGTCCGGAGCGCAGCACGACCAGCGCGCCCTTGTCGCCCTTGGCCCCGTCGCGCAGCTTGATCGAGGCGAACGGGAATGGCCTGGCCTCGCCGCGCGCGATGGCGGCGGCGACCTCGCGGCCTTCGGGGCTCAGCACCACCGAGCCCTGCTGGATGGCGATCGACAGCAAGGCCGGGTCCTTGGTCGCGGCATAGGTCACCGCGACGCCGTGGACCAGTTCGGGGGTGTCCAGACCCTTGTCCTTGATGGCGTCGTTGATCGGGAACAGCAGGCCGCCATAGCTCTCTTGGATGGTGGCGTAGACGGCCTTGCGCAGCACGCCATCGCGATAGTCGAGGATCTTGCGCGACGGGTCGTGGCGCTGGATGGACTGGGCCAGCAGCAGGAACGGCGACAGGGCGTAGCGCTGATAGTACGGGCCTTCGGCATAGTAACCGTCGGGCGAGAACAGCTCCTGCAGCTGCTTGTAGAAGCCTGACTTACCCGAGCCGTCCAGGCCGTACAGCGCCTGCTTGACCAGGCCCTGATCGCCGATCGCGTAGCCGGTCATGCCGACCGCCGCCAGCGCCCAGGTGCCGTGGTTGTGGATGCTGTCGAAGGTCTTGGGCGAGCCCGTCGACAGGAACGCCGCCATCGGCCGGAACACGCCCGCCTCGATGGTCGCGCGGTCGGTGGCCGGAATGGCGTCCATCACCGCCTCGTAGCCCTGGATGGAATTGACCAGCCAGACGCTGTCGTTCAGCACCTGCCAGAACAGCCGGCCCGGAACCTGGTTGGCGCGCTTGGGATGCAGCGGCAGGGACGGATAGAGCTTGGCGTAATCCAGCAGCACACGGCGCACCAAGTCGGCATAGGCCTTGTCGCCGGTCTGCCGATACAGCATCCCCGCCTCATAGATCAGGCGGTAGTTGTCCTTGTGCCGCTCGTGGGTGTAGCCGCCGCCGGCGTCGGCCGGGACCGGCACGTCGATGGTCTTCTTGAGCTGCGGATCCACGAAGGCCTTGCTCTTGGCCTGGGTGGCGGCGAACAGCGGCGGAACCTGAGCGGAAGCAACTGGCGCGGGTTTGGCCGGCGCGGCGGCCTGGGCCGCTCCAGCCAAGGCCAGGGCCGCGAGGCCGGCGAAAAGATGGACGCGAAACTTGGACATGGCTGGCCTACTTGCGCTGATCGACGATCTCGAGCGCCGCGCCGATGTTACCGGCCTCGCTGAGATCGGGCTTGCCGACGTGAATGGTGACGCGGGCCGGCGCCGCGCGCTCGAAGAGGTTGCCGTCGAGCTTCGCGACCTGGACTCCGTCCAGTCGCATCGACGGCTGGCCTGGCGCGACGTCGCGAAACGCCGAGTCCCTGACCCGGACCCGGGGGCCGAAGGTGCTCTCGTCCGTCCCGCCCCGCTGAAGGTCGAGCACGGGTCCGCCCAGGCGCGTGAATAGGCTTCCGGTGATGTCGACCGTCTCGGCCCCGTAGAGGCCCGAACCGCCCGTCTCGCCGGCGAGGTCCAGCACCGCCCCGCTGATGTCGGCGAAGCGCGAGCCGCTGATCGTCACATGGTCGGCGAAGGTGCTCTTCTCGCCCATCAGGACGGCGAACGCCTGGCCGCCCAGATGTGAGACCTCGGTGTCGACCAGTTCGACGGCGTAATTGCTCAGCGGATAGCTGGGGCTCACGCGGATCACGGCATTGCCGATCGCGTCCCGCGCCTTGGCGCCCGACAGGCGCAGGCCCTGCAGCTTCAGAGCGCCCTCGCCGGTCAGGTTGAACAGGGTCGTATGATCGAAGGTCACCAATGGTTCGGCGTCCGTCCCGGCGCGAAAGGTCAGGGGCTGGCGGACCTCGATGACGAGGCCCTCGGCATAGTCGCCGGTCGCCAGCTCGATGATGTCGCCGGCCTTGGCCTTGAGGGCGGCGGCCGACAGTTGGTCCCGGCCTGGCTTGATCTTCAGGACTTGGCCGCTGTCGAGCGCGACGGTCCGGTCGCCCTTCGGATACCAGGCCACGCCCGTCTCTTCACGGGCCAACAGCTTGACCGGTTCCTTCAGGCCCAGGGCCCTGCGCGCGGCGGCGTCGGGGTAGATGCGGCCATCCAGCAGGGTCTCGCGACCGATCGTCTTGGTCTCGAAGCCCGAGGCGCCGGTTGGCGGCGCGACCCCGTCGACCCGGTTGCCAGTAAAGGTCAGGCCGTCGATCGGCGCCGTGGCCTTGAAGATCGCTTCGCCGCCCGCGCCGAGGAAGACGTTGCCCGACAGCGTGCTCCGGGCGGGCGGCAGGGTGCGTTCCTGGTCCGCGCCGGCGCCGAACAGCACCTGCTTCACGTCGACGAAGACGTTCTTCTCGATGCGGGCGTCGAGCACCTGATTGTAGCGGTTGAGCGGCGAGTTCGGGACGCCGTTCATCAGCACCAGCGCCGCGGCGAAGCCATCGCCACGCAGGCCCTGGAAGTAGTTATCGCGCACCGTCTGGCCGGCGTTGATCACGCGCACGCCGCCGGTATGGGCCACCCCGCCGCCCAGGAAGACATTGTCCTCGACCAGGTTGCCGTCGCCATGGCGCAGCACCAGCGACCCTTGCGAGCGGACGAAGACGTTGCGGCGATAGATGTTGCCGCCTGACTTGTTCGAGACGATCTCGACCTCGCCGCTGCAGCCCTCGAAATAGTTGTCCTCGACCACCGTCAGGGAGCGGGTGCGCGAGAACTGGCTGGTCCCGACCCGGATCGTCTCGCCGCCATTGGATCCCAGCGGGGGGCGCGGGCCGAAATAGTTGTGGTCGATGCGGTGATGGTTCCGCTGGCTCTCGACCGAGCTCAGCACCACGGCCAGGGTCACGCCGTTGTTCAGCTTGCCCTGCAGGTGGTTGTGGTCGAAGCGGTTGTTCTGGCCGTAGAGGCCGACCCAATAGTCCCCGGCGGCGCGGTTGGGCTTATTGAACCCGTCGATCACCGTCTCGGTGACGCGGGAGTCGAACGCCAGCGCCTTGCCGTCTTGGCGGAACGAGATGACCTCGGACGATGGGCTGAACCCATCCTTGAAGATCAGGCCCCTCAAGACCTATGACGACGCGCTGGATCGCCTGGACCTCTACGCCAAGGACCGGCGGGCCGGCGAGGCGCGGCAGGCGCGCTATTTCGACGCCTGGTGGACGGCCCATGAACCGGACGCCAAGGCCGCCTGGGCCCGGCCCGATTTCGACGACGCCGGCTGGAAGCCGGTCCATCCGACAAGGGTCTGGGAGCGCCTGGGCGACCCGGAGCTGGCCAGATTCAACGGCGCGGTCTGGTATCGCACCGCTTTCACCCTGACCAAGGCCCAGGCGGAGGGCGCGACGCGCATCGCCCTGGGCCTGATCGACGATAGCGACACCACCTTCGTCAATGGCGTGCGCGTCGGCGGCATCGAGGGGCGCACCACGCGCCGCGGCTACGCCCTGCCGAAGGGCCTGCTCGTGGCGGGCCGGAACGTCGTCGCGGTCCGGGTGCTGGATTCTGGCGGCTCCGGCGGCCTCTACGACACCGACGACCAGCGCTTCCTGGCCCTGGCGGACGGAACGAAGACGCCGCTGCCGCAAGCCTGGCGCTATCGCGTCTCAGCGCCCCTGGACGCCTTGGGCGGTGTTCCGGTGACCCCCTGGGATCCGACCAAGGGCACGGGCAGTCTGTACAACGCCATGGTCGCGCCCGTGACGTCCTACACCGTCAAAGGGGTCGCCTGGTATCAAGGCGAGTCCAACGTCCATGACCCGGCGGGCTTTGGTCGTCTTCTGCCAGCGCTGATCCAACAGTGGCGCGCGGCGTTCGGCGTGACCGACCTGCCCTTCGTGCTGGCCCAGTTGCCGAACTACGGTCCCGTCGGCGACCATCCCGGCGCGTCGAAGACCGCCGAGGTGCGCGAGCATCAGCGGCGAACGGCCCAGACGTTCGACCGTGTGGGCTTGACCTCGATTATCGACATCGGCGACCGCTACGACATTCACCCCGGCCAGAAGACAGTCGTGGGAAACCGGTTGGCCTTGACCGCCCGGCGCGTGGCCTATGGCGAGACGGTGGCGCAGAGCCCCTCTCCCGTGGCCCTGACGCGTTCGGGCGACGACCTGATCGTGCGCTTCAGCGACGCCGCGGACGGCCTGCGCACCTATAGCAGCGACACCGCCATCGGCTTCGAGGTCTGCGACGTCGATCGTCGATGCCGCTACGCTTCAGCCGTGGCGTCGGGCGACCACGTGACCCTGGCCGGCGCCAACCGCCCCGAGATCCGCGCCATCCGCTATGCCTGGAGCGACTCCCCGTTCGTCAACCTGTTCAACAGCGAAGACCTGCCTGTGGGGCCTTTCGAGATCCCCGTCGACTAGCGACGCGCGAAGCGGACGCCGCTTCGCGCGTCGGCGCGCAGGACACGTTGAGAACTGGCGGTCGAACCCGCGCCAGAAGCCGCCCTCGCCTTTCGAGCGAGGGCTTCCGGCGGCGGGGTCAAGCGGAAAGGCTCAGTAGAAGGTCACATCGTCCAGCTCGAACCAGAGCTTTCGACCGGCCGGACGCGAACCCGAGACGCCCACCTCCAGCAGGTCCGTCCCGGTCCAGGCCCCCGCGCCCCGACCCGATCGCTTGAAGTCGGCGAACGGGACGGTGATCTTCTCCCAGGTCCCGTTGGCCGAGACCGTGGCGACCCACGAGCCCGAGACGCTGTTGATCGTCACGACGTAGGCGCCGCCGTCGCCGCGCAGCTCGAGGGTCACGCCCTTGAACGCCGAGGCGTCGACCGGCTCCACCGAGCCACGGCTCAGCGGCAGCAGGACGCCGGCGTCCGGTTCGGCCTTCTGGGCCATTTTGGCCGCGACGCTCAGCACGTGGTCGCCATTGCCGCGGTCGACGGTCTGCAGGACCTCGACGCTGCGATCGCGGCCGCCGTCGAAGTCGCTGAGACGCAGGGTGTCCAGGCTGGTGCGGCCGTCGGCGCGCTCGAAGTCGTCGACCAATGGCCCCTTGGCCTTCAGGGTCGGCATGGTGGGCTTGTCATTGTCGGCCGAGCGGGTCGAGCCGGGCCCAAACACCGCCTTGCCATCGATGAACACGCGGTCGACCTTGCGGATGTCGGTGATGGTCGTCCACGGCTGACCGGCGATCATCACGAAATCGGCGCGCTTGCCCTTCTCCAGCGTGCCGCGGTCGGCCAGCAGGTTCATGGCCCTGGCGCTGGTGGCGGTGCCGGCGATCAGAGCCTCGGACGGGGTCAGGCCCGCCTGGACCAGCAGTTCCATCTCGCGCAGCGTCGAGGCGCCGTGCGGCGTGCCGGGCATGCCGGCGTCGGTGCCCAAGGCGATCGGCACCCCAGCGTCCTTCAGCGTCTTCACGTTGGCCAGGGCATAGCCGAACTTCTGGACCGCCAGCTTGGCGCGCGGGCTATCGGGGTCGGCCGGCGGCGCCTGGCCCGGCTTGACCGGCTCATAGACCGCCAGGGTCGGGGCGTAGAACGTGCCGTTGGCCTTGAGTTTCGCGACGGTCTCGGCGTCGATCGGGCCATCCTGCAGACTGTGGGCGATGATATCGACGCCGCTGGTCGCCGCGACGGCGCCGCGCTCGACCGTCACGGTGTGCGACAGAACCTTGAGGTTCAGCTTGTGGGCCGAGTCCGTGAGGGCCTTCAGCGTCCAGCCGTCCATGCTGGTGTTGTCCGGGGCCGAGCCGTAGCGCCAGCCGTCGGTGAAGGCCTTGATCGCGTCGGGCTTGTAGGGGGCCAAGCCTTCGATGGCGGCCTTGGCCGCCTCGGGGGTGTTCACCCAGCGGGTCGTGGCCTCGTCGGCCCAATCGGCGCCGTGACCGCCGGGCGTGCTGACCCGAGCCACGAAGTTGACGTGCGGCGTGGTCAGGGTCGACAGCCATCGGCGACGCGGCGCGAAGGACTCCGGCTGCTGGTGGAAGTCGTTCACCGTGGTCACGCCCGCGGCGACATAGGCGTCAGCGATCTTGGGGGTGATGTTCGGCGCGCCGGCGGGGGTCCAGTGGGTGTGGACATCGAAGAAGCCCGGCACCACGGCCTCGCCCTTGGCGTCGATCGTCTTGGCGCCCTTGGGAACCTTCACGCTGCGGCCGACATCGACGATGCGGCCGTCCTGCACGACCAGGCCGCCCTTGTAGGGCGCGGCGCCGGCGCCGTCGAAGATCTGGGCGTTGACGATCGCCAGGGCCGGCGTCGCGGCCTGGGCGGCGGCCATCGGCAGCAGGACGCCGGCGGCGACGATCAGCGCCCCTCGGCGGGAGACCTTGAGCAGCCTGGCATGGTGAGCGGTCATGGGACGCTTTCCTTCTTGGATACGCATTACAAACCTGCGCTCGGGGCGCAGAACCAGCAGTCTTCCCCACCGATCGGCATGCCGGGCGGCAGGCTCTCGACCGCGCCGGAGCGGGGCGCGGCGAGGGCCTGCCTGACGGCGATGTCGTCGCTGAGCAGGGCGCGCGACAGCGCCGCGGCCTGGTCGCCCTCGGCCCCGCCGCCCTTGTAGGCGGCCAGGGTCTTGCCGAAGGTGCGCAGCGCCGCGTCGATCTGGACCGCCGCTGTTGGCGACAGCGCCTTGTCGCCCTGCGCTTCGACCAGGTCGCCGACGACGCGGGCGCGTATGCGACGACGCAGGTCGCCCAATCGCCCCTCGGCCTTGCTTGGGGCCACCCCCGCCAGCAGGCGCTCGGCAAGCTCGGCCACGCCCAATTGGGCCGGATCGCGGCGGTTCTGCTCGACCACCCGGTTCAGCCGCTGCGGATTCAGCAACAGCGACACGGTCTGGTCGGCGGCCATCTCGGCGGCTGTCGGCAGGTCGAAGACCGCGGGCCCCGAGGTCGGGAAGATCTCGATCTCATAGGCCTTGTCGCGCACGCCCGACTGGCCGGACGACAGCAGGTTCAACAGGGGGTCGGGCAGGTCCAGCGTGGCCGGGTCGGTGGTCAGCAGCAGGGCGTCAAGCGCCTTGCGCTGGGTGGCCGCCGACGGGATCGACGCGACCTCATGGCCGTCGCCGCGCACCGCGTACGAATAGTCCACGCCGCCGATCAGCTTCACGGCGGCTTCAACCTGGTAGCGGTGGAACAGGTAGATCGGGGCCAGGACACGCTTCAGGTCCGCCGCCGGCGCGCCACTGGGCAGGTTGACCAGGCCGAACTTGCTCAGCGCGATCTTGCGCACGGCCAGCACGTGCTCCAGCTCGGCGACCGCATCGGGACCATTGTCCCACAGCGCGCCATAGGGCTGGCCGGCCGCGGCGCTGCGCGAATCCCCGTCGGTGACGAAGCGCAGGCCGTTGGCCTGGGCGTCGCGCGCCAGGCGATCCAGACGCGCGGCCTCGTCCGAGCCGGGCGCGCCTTGCGAGTAAAGCCAATTGATCGCGAACCGGTCCCAGGCCCCCACGCCCTTGGCATAGGCGTCGGACAGGTCCAGGCGGTCGCCTTCGATCCTCACCAGCGGCGCGGGATAGTCCATCACCGAGGCGCGATCGTAGGTGCTGCCCGCGAAGTTGTGGGCCAGGCCCAGAGTATGGCCGATCTCGTGCACCGACAGCTGGCGGATGCGGGCCAGAGAGACGTTGAGCGGATCGTCGGGACCCCCCTTCCCCGTCTTGTCCGCGCCAACCAGGCCTTCGAAGATCAGGCGATCCTGGCGCACGCGCAGCGAGCCCAGCTGGACGACGCCGCGGACGATCTCGCCGGTGCGCGGATCGACCACCGTGGTCCCGGTCGACCAGCCGCGGGTCTGCCGGTGGATCCAGTTGACGACATTGTAGCGCGCGTCCATCGGGTCGACGCCCTCGGGCAGCGACTCCACCCGGAAGGCGTCGATATAGCCGGCCTCCTCGAAGGCCTTGGCCCACCATTGGCCGCCTTCGATCAGGGCGGTGCGGATCGGCTCGGGCGCGCCGCGGTCCACGTAGTAGACGATCGGCTTCTTGACCCGCGAGCGGACCGCTGTCGGATCGGTTTTCTCCAGCCGGAACCGACGCGCCAGACGCTGGACGATCGGCTGGTCCAACCGCGTGGCGTAGTCGGCGAACAGCACCTGGGCCGAGGTGCCCGTGCGCGGATCCTGCGGACGCGGAACGAAGCCCGGCGCCGGCAAGCGGATGAAGCTGTGATGGACGCCGAAGGTCACCGCTCGTCCGTCCGGGGCGATGCCGTTGACCTCGGATCCCGGATCATCGGCGGTGAAGGTCTGCCGCGTCTCGAATTCGAGATTGTCGGGAAAGACGCCGGTGACCGGCAGGTCGACATAGCTGAGCGCCGGGGCCAGCTTGTAGGCGCCCTGCTTGCCGCGCTTGAGGCCGCCGGCGATGTCGAAGGCGTCGCGCAGCAGAAACGAGGCGATGTCGACGGTGACGCCGCCAGCCGGCGTCTCGGCGATCACCTCGCCCGACCAGACGACCGAGGCCGGGAAGCTGTCCTGGACGGTCCGGGCTTCCTCGGGCGTTCCGCCGACGGCGCGGAAGCCGTAGTTCTCGAAAGCGATCAGCACCTTCTTGCCGACCCGCCGGAAGATCAGCACCTGGGTCTCGCCCGTCGCGGCCCGGTCCAGGCCCACCGGCGTCGACCCGAGGCCGCCGCTGAGGCTGGGCTGATAGAGGAACCGTCCCGACACGCCGTCGGCGGCGGGCGCTGGCAGGGTGATGACGACGGCGCCCTTGGCCGCGTCGGTCTTCACCGGCAGCAGCCCCGAGGGCGAGGCGGCCGCCGGCGCGGGCGCGCCAGCGGCTTGAGCGAAAGTCGCCGGCGCGGCGGCGAGCGCGAGCGCGACAAGCGCGCTCGAAACCCGCCAGCGCGCCCGGTCAGCGCTGAACTCGTACTTCACAATCGGTCCCTTGTTCCTAGAACGTCTTCTTGACCGAGACGTACCAGTAGCGCGCGTACGGCAGATAGACCGTCCCGTCGTAGCCCGTCGAGCTGAGCGGCGGATCCTTGTCGGTGATGTTCCGCACGCCCAGCCGCAGCTTGGTGTTGGCCTGGGCGAAGTCGTACTCGCCGTACAGGTTGGCGGTGATCTGCGAGTCCACGACCCACGGCGCGCCGGTCGAGTCCAGCAGAGCCGTGTCGTTATACTCGCCGATGTACTGGGTAAAGCCGCCCACGGTCATCTGCTTGTAGCGCCAGGTCAGCGCGGCCGAGACCTTCCAGTCGGTCTTGCCGTTCTGTTTCAACAGGTCGCCCCCGCCGGTGATGGTGGTGCCGGCGTTGATCTTGCCCGCCGACCGCGCCGCCATCAGCTCGGCGATGCCCGGCGAAGGCGACTGGTAGTACTTGAGCAGGTGGGCGGCGTTCACGTTCAGGTCGAAGTCGCCGAGCTTGTCGGTCGACAGGTGATACATCAGGCCCAGGTCCAGCCCTTCGACGTCCTGCGGCTGCAGATTGGTGTACTTGTCGTTGACGTAAAGGACCTGGCCGGCCGCCGCGAGGCCGGTGCCGGCGAAGGCGGCGCTGTCGTCGGCCGTCGGGGCGGCGCGGATGACGTTGGGATTGCTCGAGCCCGACTGGCGCAGCAGATAGTCGAGGATCAGGGCGTTGCCCTCGCCGAACACCCCGATCAGGCCTGTCTGCCTCACCTTCCAGTAGTCGACGGTGAAGGTCAGGCGGCCATATTCCGCCGGAATGAACTTCGGCTCCAGGACCACGCCATACGACAGGGTCTCGGACTCTTCGGGATTCAGGTCGGGGTTGCCCGCCCGGCGCGCCGTGGTCAGCAGTGACCGCGAGCAGCCCGCGAACGAGGTGATGCGCTTCGCCCGCAGGTCGGCCTCGCAGAAGGCGTAGTCGGTGCGGTTGTTCGAGCGAGACACCACCGTGGCGTTGATCTGCTCCAGGTTCGGGGCGCGGAAGCCCTTGGCCCACGAGCCGCGGATGCGGAAGCCGTCGACCAGGTCCCAGGCGCCGGCGATCTTGGGTTTCGCCGTATTGCCGAAGTCGCTGTAGTGCTCGTAGCGGCCGGCCAGCTGCAGATCCAGGCGATGGACCAGCGGGATCGACATCTCGGGCGAAACCAGCGGAACCGCGAACTCGATATAGGTCGAAGCGACCGAGCGATGGCCCTTGGTGTCGGGGTTCATGCTGGAGTTGATCAGGTCGCTGAGCACCGCGCCGCTGATCGGATCGGTGAAGGTGATGGTCCCATCGATGCGCTTGTCGCGGTCGTCCAGCTGGGTCTCGCGACGCACCTCGACGCCGGAGGCCACGCCGACGTCGCCGCCCGGCAGGCTGAAGAGGTCGGGCTTGGAGACCTTGAAGTCCCACGAGGCCAGGCTGCTCTTGGTGCGGCGCTTGATCTTGACGCGGATGGCGTTGATCGCCGCCTCGCTGTTGCGGGTGGTGTCCGCGCCGCTGGGGTTGTTGATGTCCGAGCCGTTGAAGACGTTGTAGGCGTCGGGCGTGGACAGGGCCAGCTGGGCGTAGAGCTTGGTGTTGGAGATGTTATCGCTGATGTCGTCGGCGGTGGCTTCCGAATAGACCAAGGCCGATTCCCAGTCGAAACCGAACTTCTCGCCGCGAACACCGGCCAGCACGCGGTACTGGTCGTTGGTCACATCGACATGCGTCGGGCCCAGGTCGGCGAAGTTGTAGCCGCGCAGGGTCAGCGACAGACCGCTGGCCGGGACGTTCAGATTGGGCAGGCGGTTGGGATTGGCCGTCCCGTTGGCGAAGGTCACCGGGCCGAAGGGATTCCAGTAGTTGCTGGCCGGGATGCTGATCACGCCCGAGGACAGGGTGGCGATCGGCGCCTGCAGGGCGCTGGTCTTGGCGTGATAGAGACCCAGTTCGCCGAAGACGGTCAGGTCTTCGGAAATGTCGTAGTGGCCGGTCAGGAAGACGTTGGTGCGCTTCAGCTCCGGGATCACCGTCGTGCCCAGGGCGGCCGAGTTGAACCGCAGGTCGCGGTCGGCGGCCGAGGTCGCCAGGGCGCCGTCGTCAATGCACATGCCGCCGCTGATGTTCAGCTGGCAGCCCGCGAACGTCGAGGGCTGGATGTGGAAATAGCCGGCGCTGCTGGTCAGCGCCGTGGTGCCCTGGCGCACCGTGCCGAAGCTCTGCGGCGTCTGGACATAGGCCCATGGCGTCGTGGTGCTGCGACTGTCCAGGCTGGCGACGCCCTCGAAGCGGGTGCCTGCGAACAGCGGACGGCGATCCAGCGAGGCGGTGTAGTCCTGGTCGGTCGAACGCATGCTCGTGCGCTGGTCGTACGAGACGAAGGCGCTGACATTGCCGCGACCGTCGGCGAAGTTCTTCCCGCCGAAGGCGTTGAAGTTGTACTCCTTCAGGTTCGTGCCTTCGGCCAAGCCGTATTGCGCTGAGGCGGTCAGGCCGTCGACATCGTCGCGCAGCACGGTGTTGACCACGCCGGCGACCGCGTCGGCGCCGTAGATGGCCGCCGCGCCGTCGCGCAGCACTTCCAGGCGCTTCAGGCCCGACACCGGGATGGCGCTGGTGTTGTAGGTCAGCACCGGCACCAGGTTGTCGTTGGCCTGGCTGGTCGGGTGGGTCACCACGCGGCGACCGTTCAGCAGAACGAGCGTATTGCCGATGCCCAGGTTGCGCAGGTTCACCGAGCCGACGTCGCCCCGGGCGCTGTTGCTGCTGCCCGGCAGGTACTGGGCGTTGAAGTTCACGTCGCCCATCTGTGGAATCGACCGGAAGAGTTCGTCCCCGGACACCGCGCCGGACGCCCCGATCTGGTCCTCGCCGACCACCGTCACCGGCAGGGCCGCGTTGACCTTCGCGCCCTTGATCTGCGAGCCGACGACGACGACGGCCTCGATCTCGGTGGGTTCAGCGCCGGCTGGCGGCGCGGTCTGGGCCCAGGCGTGGGCGGCGAAGCCCACGGCGCATAGCGCCGTGGTCGCAAGCACGAGTTTGCGATGATTGTTGATCATGGAAGCCCCTCCAATAAACGCGACGCGCGAGCCACCCCTGCCCTGCTCCAGACGAAGCAGGGCATGGCTCACGCCACACTCCGAACCCAAAGGGATCGATGGAAGTTAATCCCATCAAACTTGTGGGGTTTGAAAAAGGGGAATTTTTCTGACAGGCGCCGCAGGGATGGTCACAGAAACGACCCCAAACGAGGCCTTTTGCTCAACGAAAAGGCAAATATTTGCCCATGATAAAGGGATTGACGAGGGCGGGAAAACGCCTTCACGCGAGAGGAAATCAAACCTGAAATCACGGCCGCCGCTGTTCTTGGGCGCGCCCTTCGGGCAGGCCTTGGCCTGCCGCCGGACGTTCGACGTCGCCCCACGCGCGGGTCCGTTGCGGGCTTCATCTCAGCCGGCCACCGGCGCGGCCAGGCGCTGCGCCCTCCGGGTGGAGCGGGCGCGGACGCCACGCGCGACGAAAACGGGAACGGACTGTGGTCGATCTTGCGTTACGGCGGTCCCGCAGACCTCCTGATGTTCGCCGATCGTTCCGGTCTTCACACGGACCGAAGCCTTGTGATTACGCCCGAAAACCCTTAGGCCACGCGGGACGGGGACGTGGCGGAATGGTAGACGCGCCGGACTTAAAATCCTATGCACTCCACCGCAAAATCTAGAAAAACCCGAGAAACAACAACTTCTTATCGAAAATCCAAGGCAAAGCTTAGCACAGAGCTAGCACACTCCGCCGGGGCTCTAGCACAATCCCTCCCCATAGGACTTTCGTCGCCCCGCGACGGCCGACACGCGATCCTGGACGGCAAGGTTCAGCTCTATCTGCGCGGCGGCAGCCCCAACTGGCAGTGCGCCTGCTCGGTCGGCGGGCGCCAGCACCGCGCCAACACCGGTGAGGATGGCCTCACCCGCGCCGCCGCCTTCGCCCACGACTGGTATCTGGCGCTGGCCCATGACGCCGCCATCGGCGGCGCCATGGGCGCGGGCGCCGGCCGCACGGCGGCCCGGCCAATCCCCCGTCCAGGGCCACTCGCGGGCCGACGTGGTCCGCGATCGGCCGCCAGCGCGTCCCGTCAAACCTTCCGCGAAGCGGCCAGCCGCTTCATGGTCGAGTTCGAGGCCCTGACCCGCGGCCAGCGCAATCCGATCTATGTCACCGGCCATCGCGCGCGACTGACCAACTATCTGATCCCCTTCTTCGGCGCGATGAGCGTCCGTGAGATCGATGCGGGGGTGATCGCCGAGTATCGCGTCATGCGCATGGGCGACCGCCATCGCGGCGCCCCGCCCGCCCGCAGCACCCTGCATCAGGAAATCGTCTGTCTCCGCCAGGTCCTGAAGACGGCGATCCGGCTTCGCTGGATCGACCATCTCCCCGACCTTTCGGCGCCGTACGGCCGGTCCGGCAAGATCTCGCACCGAGCCTGGTTCTCGCCGGAGGAATGGGCGCTGTTCGAGGCGGCGCTGCATGATCGCGTCGCGCGGCCGAGGAAAGAGCGCTGGCGCGAGGCCGGCGAGAACCTGCGCGACTATGCGCTGATCATGATCAACACCGGCCTTCGCCCGGATGAAGCGCTGCGCCTGGAATACCGGGATGTCGCGGTGATCGCCGACGAGGCCACCGGCGAGCGGCTCCTGGAAATCGCCGTGCGCGGCAAGCGCGGCGTCGGCTGGTGCAAGAGCATGCCCGAAGCCGTGGAGCCCTTCCTCAGCCTCAAGGCGCGTAATGGCGGGCAGCCGCTCGATCGGCTGTTCCCCACTTTCCAGCGTGAGCTGTTCAACGCCATCCTCGACGAGCTGCGCATGAAGACCGATCGGGAGGGGCGTCGACGCACCGCCTACAGTCTGCGCCACACCTACATCAGCACCCGCCTAATGGCCGGCGCCGACATCTACCAGGTCGCCAAGAACTGCCGGACCAGCGTCGAGATGGTCGAGACCTATTACGCCGCCCATATCAAGAACGTCATCGACGCCTCGGCGATCAATGTCCGCAAGGCCCGCCCCTCCCCTGCCGGCGCGACACCCGCGCCGTGATCCTTGGTCGCCCAAGGCCGGAACCGGCCGACGCGGCCAAGCGCGAAGGGATGGGCCGAACGGCCTAGCCCGCTGGCGTCCGCGCGCCGCACGGCGCGCAGCCATCGCCTGGCTATAGAACGTAGCGCAGAACGCTACATCGACCTTGCCATTCGTAGCGCCGCGCGCTACATCTAAGTTGTTCGAGGATACGCCATGATCCAGAACTGGAAGAGCGAACTGGCGAAGCAGGTTTTTGAAGGCAAGGCTCCCAAGGGCTTTCCTGCGGACATGGTGAGAAAGACACGGCGCCTGTTGGCCCAACTCAATGCCGCGACCGACGTCGAGCAGTTGAGATTTCCACCAGGCAATCGCCTGCACCAGCTTGGCGGCGACATGGCTGGTCACTGGTCCCTCAGTGTCAATGATCAGTTCCGACTGGTTTTTGTCTGGGGACCTGAAGGGCCAGAAGAAGTTTGGTTTGGCGACTACCATTAGGCGCGCCGCAACGATGTAAATTCGGCCTGTTCACGGAGGAACGGTAGTGGCCACCTTTATGGATTACGATTTTGTCTCGCCCCTCCCCCACCCGGGCGAGATCCTGCGCGAAGACTTTCTAGCACCGCTCAACATGAGTGCTGGCGCGCTGGCCAAGGCGATGGGCCTGAAGGATCGCACGCGCATCGAGCGGATCACTCGCGAATTGCAGCCGATCACCTCCGATACCGCCCTACGACTGGAGCGTGTGTTTGGGGCCAACGCGCAGTTCTGGATGAACCTTCAGGCTCAGCACGACTTGTCTAAAGCGGCGATTGAGAGCGGGGCGGAACTGAAGGCAATCCGTCCCCTGGCTGTCGCCTAGGCTGCTCTGTGATCGGGGCGCTCCTAGATGGCAGGCGACAGGTCCTGGGCCGGGCTCAACAACTAGCGTTAAGCCTCTAACCAAGGCCGCGCTCAAGCCCTCGCGTTCTCCGACCCAAAAGGGCGGCCAAGCCTCAGGGCGCCCCTTCCAACCTGGATGCACAAGCTCCCGCTCCACGTCACCTTTCTCGATGCCTTCGCCCCCACTCGCGTGACAGCAGCATCTCCGCTATCCTAGATAGAGTAGCTATAGCTTTCGGGTTGGCATTTTGGCCGAGTCCGTGCGTCACGCCTTGATGGATGGTCGGGTGCAGGTTTACCGGCGCGCCGGCAGCCCCCATTGGCAATGCTCATGTTCAATCGCCGGCCGCCAGCGACGCAAGACCACAGGCGAAGACAGTCTGGCGCGCGCCAAAGACGTCGCCTTGGATTGGTACCTGGGCCTTCTTGGCAAGTACCGCGCCAGCGACATCAAGGCGGGCAAGACCTTTGCCGAGGCCGCGGACCGCTTCATCGACGAGTTCGAAGTCATCACGCGCGGAGAGCGCAGTCCGATCTATGTTCAAGGCCACCGCGCCAGGATCGCCAACCATCTAGGGCCGTTCTTCGGCGCAACCGTCCTTGGCGATATCACCGCCGGCATGGTCCAGGACTATCGCATCCATCGCATGCGCGAACTACGCGACGGCAAGCCCCCTTCGCCAAGCACCCTGCACCAGGAAATCGTCTGCCTGCGCCAGATCTTAAAGGCCGCCAACCGCCATCGCTGGCTGGACAGCCTTCCAGATCTCTCCACGCCCTTCCGGCGCTCGACCAAGGTCTCCCATCGCGCATGGCTGTCGCCGGACGACTACAAGCGCCTCTATACCGAGACGCGCGAACGGGCCCGGCGCAAAGACGCCTCTCCTGGCGACAAGGATCTCCACGACTATGTGCTCTTCATGGTCAACACCGGCCTTCGCCCCGACGAGGCGGCGGGGCTCGAATACCGGGATGTAACGATCGCAAGCGATCAAGGCGGCGGCCAAATCCTTGAGATCAAGGTTCGTGGCAAACGCGGCGTCGGGTGGTGCAAAAGCATGCCCAATGCCGTCGTTCCGTTTCAGCGCCTTCAGGCTCGTCACAGCGGCGCACCGTCAGACCGCCTCTTTCCAACCTCGCAACGCGATCGGCTCAACGCCGTTCTGAACGCCCTCGACCTGAAGTTCGACCGCGAGGGACGGCGTCGCACGGCCTATAGCCTTCGCCACACCTACATCAGCTTGCGCCTGATCGAAGGCGCGGACATCTACCAGATCGCCAAGAACTGCCGCACGAGCGTCGAGATGATCGAGACGTTTTACGCGGCCCACATCAAGGATGTCATCGACGCTGGCGCGGTCAACGTCCGCAAAGTCCGTCGACAGGCCAACGGCTCCACGAAGCCCGCCGCCGGCGCCACGCGAAAGGCTCGACGCCCCGCGGCCGGCCGACTATAGCTCGCGTTGGTTTTAAGCGGGCGTGGCGGAACTGGTAGACGCAACGGACTTAAGCCAAGGATTGAGTGCGCTTGGGGAAACCCAGGACGTAGAACCGCTCAAATTCGGGGAACCCTGTGAAATGGCGATCCCGAGCCAAGCCCCTTTGGGGAAGGTGTAGAGACTAGACGGGCGGCGCCTAAACCTCGGTCGAGGCATGGCGAAGGGATAGTCCAGACCACGAACGCGGCCTCGCCGCGGCGGCGAAAGCCGAAGTGGTATGAAAATCCGTCAGCCGAAAGGCTATGCCGGTTCGATTCCGGCCGCCCGCACCAATCTCTGTAATCGCCAAAATCTCGCGGCGGCCCCATCTGCCCCACCTCTCCGAGCCAGATCTTACGCTCGGCATCCGCTATGGCCGCTACACCGCGGCGGCGGCTCAGTCACGATCTGGGCGCTTCAGGAGGTCGGCCGGTTCGACACGCAGCGCCAGGGCCAGCCGCTCGATATTGTCTAGCGAGAGGTTGCGCTCGGCGCGTTCAATCGACCCGACGTAAGTGCGGTGCAACTCAGCGCGCTCAGCCAACTCTTCCTGGCTTTGCTGTGCTTCCCGCCGAAGACGCCGCACGTTGTCAGCCACCACGCGGCGCAGGTCGGAAGGAGGCGCTTTCATCGCGCCAAATCAGACGCCTGATGACTATGAGTCGACAGACGATAAGTAGCATTGTAAATGATGACGATGAGTAGCACTTGGGAGTGACACAAGCGTGGCAATGGGTGGTGTGAACGAAGCTGGACGTCAGGGGTGCGGTGGAGCCGAGCACGCGAACCAAACAACCGCCGAGGGACGATGTTGGCGCAGGGCCTTGGCGCCTAC
Organism: Caulobacter sp. GW822-FHT07D08; assembly: GCF_058798735.1. Lineage (NCBI taxonomy): Bacteria > Pseudomonadati > Pseudomonadota > Alphaproteobacteria > Caulobacterales > Caulobacteraceae > Caulobacter > Caulobacter sp. GW822-FHT07D08. The sequence goes on along the minus strand of NZ_JBXAKU010000016.1, from coordinate 15,562 downwards.
GACTGGAAACGGGCGCGAGAAACCCTTCTCAAGCGCCCTTAAATCGGCGATCCGAGCAGGTGGCGAAACGTGCTACCAGCTCTACGGCGCGCTGCGCGCTGCGGGTTACAAGGTGCCGTATACGAGCCTTTATGCTTGGCGCCGAGGCGACGACCACCCGCGCCACGTGGAGAGCATTCGAGCGCTCAAGTTCATCGAGCGCCGCTACGGCCTTCATGCCGGCGAACTCAAGGGCCTCATCCCTCATCAAGCCAGGGCCTACGCTGGCCATAAACCGACCGGGCTGACGGCGAATGAGCGCAGGCGCCTTGCTTGGCATTTGCCAGAAGACTTCAACGACCGGCCGCTCGAGCAGCAGGCCGAGATTATAGGCTGGGCGCGCTCGGTGATCCTGACCGGCTCCACGGCGTACCGCCGCTACCAGAGCGCCTCCCAGAAACGTCCTTTTGCGATCGGGTTCTCAGAAGAGGCGCTAGACACCTCCGCACCCTATCGGCAGCCCGGCGAACGAAAACGAAGCTTGGCCAAAGCCGCTCACTTTCACCGCGTCCCCGCGCCGCCCATTCTCGATCAGGAGTTAGCCAGCCTGCTCCGCTTCAAGGCCGCCAAGATCACGCCGCTCGGGTTTCGGCGCGTTGGCGTGTGGGGGGCCCAGACCCGTCAGCAGAAGGCGGCGCACCTGGGCCTTCTGTTTGGCGCCTTGTCAGCTTCGGCGAGCGGCCCGATCGCAGGCCTTGGCGTTCCGCAGGCCCATTTGACCGTCGCCCTGCTCGCCTTTCCGAAGATTTGGAATTGGTACATCGAATGGCGCCTACAACGCCGCGGCTTTCACACGCGCTGGGAGTCGGACATGCTCTGTCTGGCAGCCTCGCTTCTACGCCGAGAAACAGGCTGGCTGCGGCAATCGCCGCAGCTCTCTCAACACCTGCTACCCATACCGGGCATCCTGACCGATGAAGAGATCACCAGCGCGCAGCGCGACTGGCAGGGCGCATGTGACGTTGGCTACAGTTACGCCAGCGCCTGGCGCAAGGACATCAAGCGGGTAGCGCGAGTGCATCGCGACACGTTCGAGCCGATTTTGCCCGTATTGGAAGCCGAAAGTCCGGTTGGGGTCTACAACATGATCGCCGAGGAAATCGATCGGCGCACGCCAGACTCGCGACAATACCCCCTCGCAGCGGCCGAAGCGGTTCGAAGCCTGTTGATGATACGGCTTGGGCTTCACACGGGACTGAGGCAGCGGAACCTTCGCGAGCTGGGCGTTCGCCAGCTGGACGAGGCGCCAACACCGCTCCGCACGCTAGAGGCCTTGCAGCGAGGCGAATTGCATTGGGACATAGTGCGACAGGGATGGATGATCACGATCCCGGCTGCCGCATTCAAAAACGCCGCCTCCTCCTATTTTTCGGACCAACCGTACAAACTGTTACTACCCGACGTTGGAAATCTCTATGGCCGGATCGAGGCGTACCTTCGGACACACCGGGCCGTGCTCCTGTTCAACGCACAGGACCCAGGCACCTTCTTTGTAAAGACCGCCCGGTACCCACACCTAAGGCACGCCAGCTATTGCCAGACCTCGTTTTATGAAGCGTGGCGCCACACCATCGAGCGCTATGGGGTGTACAATCCTTACACCGGCCGCGGCGCCATAAGAGGGCTTTTGCCTCACGGCCCCCATAACGTCCGCGACGTACTGGCGACCCATGTTCTGAAGCGCACCGGTTCGTATGAGCAGGCTGGCTACGCGATCCAGGACACAGCCGAAACCGTCGCGCGCTACTACGCGCGCTTCTTGCCGAACGACAAGGCCGCCATTGCCGCGCGGATCCTTGACGAGGTGTGGGAAGCAGCCTGATGCGTTTAAGTGATCACCATTTGCTTCAGGGCACATCGCGACATACCTTCGCGCCCCTCTCGTCACCCCACCGACGAGCACCTGGCCGGCGGCGTTCAGTGAGTGCTGCCGGCCCTCTCCCCGCTTTCGCCACCTTGGAACAGGCTCTGATGCCACGCCGATGGCGACGCGAGGCCTATGCCCGCGCTGAACCGCATTTGACAGTTGCGAGCGCATGGAGGCTCCTGTATCGAACGCCCTCCCCCGCCGACGTGATTTGCGTCGTCGACCCGGATGGCCCGGTGGCGGAGTGGTGACGCAGCGGACTGCAAATCCGTGCACCCCGGTTCGATTCCGGGCCGGGCCTCCAACCACCAAACCCTTATGAACTAAGGACTTGAACGGCATTTGCGGGCTGAAACAGTAGATCTTCACGGCGTTTTTCATTCCGTCGAATTTCCTAGGTTTCCACTCATTCGCGTCGAGCTCCGCCACGCTCCGGGCACCGCAAGATCGCCGCGCGGTTGTGTTCTGTCCCTGTCGATGTCGTCGCGCTTCATCCTGCGGCGATACGCGAGTCCGGCCGCGCCGGCCGGAAGTTACTTCCGGGGAATCCAATGATATCGTTCGCAGCGGGCCAGTCGGATGGTGCTGATGACGCCGCCGCATCATCAACCACCAGCGGGCTTTGGCTTGCGCGGCGGCGCGAACGGGATCAGCGGTGCAGCCACCTTGACCAGGAAGACCGACAGGATGACGCCGGCCGCCGTGGCGCGCCACCTGCGCGCGGGCATAGACCGCGTTCGCCAGGAGATAGGCCTTCCGCCCACGCCCCCACTGAGGCGGATGGATTGTGCCGCTGATGATGCCCAGGCCACCGAGCGCCTGATCACTCGCTGAGATCTCGGAGCGCCGGGTAAGTTTGTTTGGAAGCTGAAACTCCTGCCTTCCCCTCCTGTATGCTTTGAGCGAACTGAACCAGCGGCATAGCCATCATTCCCGTCGCCCCACTTAGGCAAACAGCGGCACGGGCCCGCGTCCGCCGCCATTCCAGTTGGCCCAGTTTGGGAAGATGTAGGGCAGGTCGGTGGCGCTGACGCCGAACCATTGGGCGATGGCACCAACATATTCTTCCGTGGCGATGGACGGGATCCAGCGGCCGTCATTGGAGGTGTCCTCCGGACCGCCGAAGGTCATGTCCGGGTAACGGCCGTGAACCTTGCCGTTGGCCAGCGCGCCGCCGATGACCAGGTGGTTGGACCCCCAGGCATGGTCGGTGCCGCCACTGGCGTTGCCTTTGAACACCCGGCCGAAGTCGGACATCGTGAAGGCGGTGACGTTGTCCTGCAGGCCCAGCGCTTTCATGGCGTTGTAGAAACCGGCCAGGGCGTTGGCGAGGTCGCCGTACAGGTTGTTGTGGCTGGCCAGCTCGTTGGTGTGGGTGTCGTAACCGCCCTGGCTGACGAAGAAGGTCTGCTTGGCGTGGCCCAGCGTGCCGCGCGCCTCGATCATCCGGGCCGCGCGCAGGAGCTGGCGGGAGATGTCCGAGGTCAGCGCCGCGCCGGTGGTCGGGTGGACGAAAAACTTGTCCACCGCCGAGGTCGTGGAGCTGATGATGGTGTTGGCGGCCACCGCCTGCGCGTAGGCCGAGCTCATGCCCTTGCCGGTCAGGTCGGTGATCGCGCCGTAGGATGAGCCGTCGGCGAACACTTCCAGCGCCGCCTGACGAGCCTTCACAGCGGCATCGGTCGAAGCGGCGTTGTAGCCGTTCCGCACGATCGAACCGCTCGACGGCAGGATCAGCGGCGCGGTGCGGTCGCCGATCAGGCAGAGGTTGGAGCCGGCGATCGAGATCAGCGGCGGGAGGCTGGCGGCCTGAGCGCGGTCGTTGATCCGGCCCATGAAGCCGTCTTTGTTGGTGGCCCGCGTGCGCATGCCTTGCCACTGGTTCTGCTGGTCCTCATGGGACATCAGGTTCACCGGGCGCAGGTCCGGACGGCTGGTGTAGAGCGTCTTGGTCAAGGGCGCGAACAGCGTGCCGGTGTTGAGCACCGCGCTTAGCGCGCCGTCGTTCCAGGCGGGCTTCAGTGCGGCCATGGCGCCGTGCAGGCCAAAGGCCGTGCCAGTCAGCGGGACGAGGCTGCTTTGAGCCAAAGCAATGCCCGAGCCACGTTGCTTGGCGTAGTCAGCGTAGCGGCCATCGTTAGGCACGACCATGTTCCAGGCGTCGTTGCCGCCGAACAGAAAGACGCCAACCATGGCGCGATAGCCGGACGTGTCGGCCGCCAGGGCGCTGGAGAGGCCGAGCTGACCCAGGGCGGCGACGGCCGAGCCGCCGGCGGTCAGGCGCAGGAGTTCACGACGAGAGACGGTCATTACGCTTAGCGATCCACTTGGAAGAGCGGCGAGGAGGCGGCGATGTACAGCGCGACCTGGGCGCGCTTGCGGGTCTGGGTAGCAGGGTCGCTGCTCTTCACGGCGGCCATGGCCGCCAACAGTGACTGGCGCTGGGCAGTGGTCATGGTCCCGTTAAGCATGACAAGATTGATCCGGTCGACGATCTTACCGTCTTCCGTGCCGTAGGCCTCCCAGCTCGCCCAATCCAACTGAGTACCACCTGCCCCAGTTAATCCCGGCTGCGCCAGTAGTTCAGGGCGACTATTTTCGCCACCAATCGTGAAGTCGTACGTGAAGTTGTGCCGATATATAGACGTCGACGTATTCATAATCTTGCTAACGGGGCTAATCAGCCCCCCGCTCCGCTCCAGCGGATAACTATAAGGATAATAATTGAACACAGAAGGCGCACTAAACACCCTTTGCCCAATCTGACCATCACGGCCATAAAGTGCGTAGCCATCTGTCGTAACTCCAATTGCTCTCACAAGTGAAGTCATCAATAGTATTGGTTCTTTGACCTTTCCCGGAACCTGAGAAACCACGCGAGCCTCAGAGTCCAAATATATCGCCTGAATGACAGCCCGCAAATCCCCACGCACACCTGAGCCATTGTCTGAAAATACTGCCGCAACACGCCCGACATAAGCTGACGAAGGATTAGCAACTGTGAGCTGCTGAATCAGACGCTTAGAAACAAACGGTGCAGTATTCGGGTGATTGAAAACGGCGTCCACGACAGCACTAACATTCTCCGCCGGAGAAGCCGCCGTCGAAACTGTCCGCCCAAGGAAAGTCTTAGCACCGGCGTCAAACCGGCCTACATCCGCCACCATAGGTTTGGAATAGTCGTAATCAGGGACATCGCCGCTCAATCGAGCAAAGCTCCAACCGGTAAGCGCCCTTGCCACTTCCTTGACGTCGCTATTGCCGTAAGCAGCCACTTCCGAACCACTGCTATCAAGCTGGGGCGTCCCATCTTGGTTTAGTAACACAGTCCCCAAAGCAAAAAGCTGCATGAGCTCTCTCGGGTAGTTCTCGTTAGGAGCAACTTTGCTACTGCTCGCCATATCGAGATAGTCACCCATAAAAGGATTTAGCGTAACCTCACTGAGTATATCGCGATAATTTCCAAAGGAGTTTCTCAGCAAGATTTGCTGGTATGTCGCAAGGCCCGCAGTAGTGTGCACCTCCAGATCGGACACCACCAAAATTTGCGATAGGGCAAAAGCGACCCTTTGCCTTAACTGATCATCATTAGATACAGCATTTCGGTAAAATCGCATAGCCACAGGAACGACAGAATAGTTATCCCGGCTGCAAACACTATATTCGGATCCAGCTTTACCTGCGCAAAGCTGCCTCTGCACAGGCTTACTGGCCAAATCTCCATACGAACTTACACTCAGCGACATTTGCTCATCAAGCCAAGCAGAGACGCTTTTCAACGCGACAATTCGATCGATCAATTGCTGATTAGGACCGAAGCTCCCCTGCTTGGCCAGACGAGCCGCCTCGGCCGGAGCGATCACAGCCTCCCCAGGCGCAGCCGAAAGATTCACCCCGCCAATCGCAGCAAGCGCGGCCGAGGAAGAGGCAAGCTGCCCCCCTCCTAAAGTTGCGAATACTGCCGCGCTAGCCAATGCGCCTGAGGCAAGAAGCTGGATACGCATATCTACTCTCAACCATAACGCCGCACATGCAACAAAATCACATGGGGACAATAACAAAAATATTCACCATACCCAATACAACCACACCACCCTCCTTGTAATGCGACATGAAATCGCATTCAAAAAAACAATATAACAAATTGTTTATTGTGATTACCAAATTATTACACTTTAAATTGTCGACAATACGACAGAATTCTTGTTTTTATACATGGGTCGCAAAAATGTTGAACACCGTTCACGCCGTGCAACATCGATCTGCGGACAGCTCAGCGACGCCGGCACTTAACGTGGACGAGCTGGCGCGCGGTTTGCTTGGTGCATGCATCGTGCGCACCCAAGAACTTTCGACGTGGCGTCGCAATAACGTGGTCGCGCAAAGTGAAAGCTTCCGCTATGACGCGGCTACGCAAGCGGAATAGCTGCGCCTGGAAGGTGGGGATCTAATGACGGTTGAAAGCAACGGTAAGGTTGCGCTCATCACGGGCGTGACTGGGCAAGATGGCGCGTATTTGTCGGAACTGCTGCTGTCCAAGGGCTATACGGTCCATGGCGTGAAGCGGCGTTCGTCGTCGTTCAATACGGGGCGGCTTGAGCACATCTATCAGGATCCGCACGAAGCCGATCCGCGCTTCATCCTGCACTACGGCGATATGACCGACAGCACGAACCTGATCCGGATCGTGCAGCAGACCCAGCCGGACGAGATTTACAACCTGGCGGCCCAGAGCCACGTTCAGGTCAGCTTCGAGACCCCCGAATACACCAGCAACGCCGATGGCACCGGCACGCTGCGCCTGCTGGAAGCCATCCGCATCCTAGGCCTGGAGAAGAAGACCAAGTTCTATCAGGCCTCGACCTCGGAGCTGTATGGCCTGGTCCAGGAAGTGCCACAGAGCGAGAAGACGCCCTTCTATCCGCGCAGCCCCTATGCCGCCGCGAAGCTCTACAGCTACTGGATCGTGGTCAACTACCGCGAGGCCTACGGGATCCATGCCAGCAACGGCATCCTGTTCAACCACGAGAGTCCGCTGCGCGGCGAGACCTTCGTCACCCGCAAGATCACCCGCGCTGTCGCGGCCATCAAGCAGGGCTTCCAGGACAAGCTTTACCTGGGCAACCTGGACGCCAAGCGCGACTGGGGTCACGCCCGCGAATACGTCCGCGGCATGTGGCTGATGCTGCAGCAGGAACAGGCCGACGACTACGTCCTGGCCACCGGCGAGACCACCCTGGTACGCGACTTCGTCGCCAAGGCCTTCTCGGAAGTCGGCATCACGATCAGTTGGTCGGGTACCGGCATCGATGAGAAGGGCACGTGCGCCGAGACCGGCAAGGTGCTGGTCGAGGTCGATCCGCGCTACTTCCGTCCGACCGAGGTCGAGCTGCTGATCGGCGACCCGACCAAGGCCAAGGAAAAGCTTGGCTGGGTCCACGAGACCAAGTGGGAGCAGCTGTGCGCCGAGATGGTCGCGGCCGACATGATCAATGTCGCCAAGGAGCAGCGTCGCAATGCCGAATGACGTGATCTTCCCTCTCGAGGGCAAGCGCGTCTGGGTGGCCGGCCATCGTGGGATGGTCGGCTCCGCCATCGTGCGCCGCCTTGCCTCTGAAGGCTGTGAAATCCTGACCGCCGGCCGCGATGTTCTGGACCTCGAGCGCCAGAGCGCCGTTGAGAGCTGGATCGCCAAGGAAAAGCCGGACGCCATCTTTATGGCCGCGGCCAAGGTCGGCGGCATCCTAGCCAACGACAGCTATCCGGCCGACTTCCTCTACAACAACCTGGTCATCGAGACGAACATCGTCGACGCGGCCTGGCGGAGTGGCGTCGGCAAGGTGTTGTTCCTCGGCTCATCTTGCATCTATCCGAAGTTCGCGTCCCAGCCGATCATGGAAGACGCCCTGCTCACCGGGCCGCTAGAGCCGACCAACGAGTGGTACGCGATCGCCAAGATCGCCGGCATCAAGCTGGCCCAGGCCTATCGCAAACAGCACGGTTGCGACTTCATCAGCGCCATGCCGACCAATCTGTACGGCCAGGGTGACAACTACGATCTGAACAGCAGCCACGTCATGCCCGCGCTGATCCGCAAGGCTCATGAAGCCAAGCTGGCGTGCGCCGAAAGCATCACGATCTGGGGTACAGGCACGCCGCGCCGCGAGTTCCTGAACGCCGACGACTGCGCCGACGCTTGCGTGTTCCTGATGAGGACCTATTCGGACTTCGAGCACGTCAATGTGGGTTCTGGCGAAGACGTTACGATTCTCGAGTTGGCTCAACTTGTTTGCGAGGTCGTGGGCTTCAAGGGCGAGATCGTTACGGATACGTCGAAGCCCGACGGCACACCGCGCAAGCTGATGAGCGCGGACAAATTACGCACGATGGGCTGGAGCCCCTCGATTGAACTGCGCACGGGCGTTTCGAACGCCTACGAGTGGTTCAAGGAAAATCAGGTCACCAAGGAATACGCGTCATCTAGCAGCGGATCCTGATCATGATTAAGAAAATCATGTATCTTGGATCGATGGCTGAAGGCCAGTCATCGAGGCGACGTGCTGACCTCTTCGCTTCACTTGGTGTTGACGTCGCAAGAGTTGATGTTTCGAAGCACCTGAACGCTGGCTTATTCCAGAAGCAGCAAGCCGTCCGACTACAGACCGGTCCGGTGGTCGACGCCATCAACCGAGAGATCATCCAGCGGCTCGACGACAAGCCCGACGCGGTCTTTCTGGATAAGCCCATCTTCGTCCGCCCCGAAACGGTCGCGCTGATGAACACCCGTGGAATACGGACGCTATCCTACATGCCGGACGACCCGTTCGGCCCCCGGAAGGATGGCGTCTGGCGGCTGTTCCTAAAGAGCCTCCCGCTCTACGATCTTCATATCGTTCCAAGGCAGGTCTCGGCCTCGGATTTTCGTGCGGCGGGCGCGAGGGACGTGATCGTTCGCGACTTCAGCTTCGATCCCGCGATCCACGCCCCGGATCTTGGCCGCTCGATTTTCAACTACGATGTGAGCTTCATCGGTTCGCCCTACGATGATCGGCCGGAGTTTCTCTGGCGGTTAAAGGAACATCTCGATCGTGCAGGGATCACACTCAGCGTCATGGGTCCCCAGTGGCACAGCTGGCGCCATTCGCGCCACGGGAAGCGCCTCGACGCCCAACCAGCGGTGTGGGGCCCTAGATACAGCGAGGCGATACTGTCGTCGAAAGCCTCCCTCGCTTTCGTCACGCGCTCCAATCGCGACGAGATTTCGCACAAGGCCATTGAAATCGCCGCATGCGGCCGCCCACCGATCGTCGACAATCACGGTCGGCACCCTGAAGTATTCGAGGATGGCGTGTCCGCTTTGATATTCAACGACGTGGATGATTGCGCGCAAAAGATAGTCGCTGCGTGGCGTTCACCAAATTTACTCAACGAGATCGGTAAGAATGCGGCGATCCGCGTGCGAGAACTTGGACTTTCCGAAAAGGATTTCGTCAGCTTGGCGTTGAAACGCCTAGAAGGCGTTCAATGATGCTGGATATCAAGCCCGGCGACGTTACCGCCGTCATCCTGACCAAGAATGAAGAGAAAAACCTGCCGGCCTGCCTGGCCGCCATCCCGAGCTGGATGCCGAAGGTCGTTGTGGATTCCGGCAGCATCGATAACACCGTGGCGCTCGCGGAATGCGCCGGCGCGAAGGTCTTCGAACGGCCTTGGACGGGATTTGCGGACCAGCGAAACTTCTCCCTTCGCGAGTGCGGGATTGGGACTACCTGGGTCCTCTTTGTCGACGCGGATGAGATTTATTCCGAAACCTTCTTTTCCTGGCTGCTTAAGACGATTTCTGAAAACCCCCCGGTCGACGTCTATGACGTCCCCAGCTGGATGGTTCTGGACGGTACGAAACTGAACCATGCGCCGGGATATCCGATCCTTCACCCGCGCCTAGTTCGGACGACCACGAAGTTCGAGGTGAACCATCAGGGGCACGGCGAAAAGGTTGTCGACTGCCGGGTCGCTCAGGCACCCGAAGGCTACGATCACTATTTCCAGTCGGGATCGCTGATCCCCTGGATCCATAAACATGTGCGGCTCGCCGAATACGAGGTAAACGCTCCTGCCAAGGCCGCCTCGACGCTGAGAGCACGCCTTTCGGCCCTGGCGCCCAGAGGGGCCCTCCGCCCCATTATTCGCTTCCTCTACCACTATGTCCTTCGGCTCGGATTCCTGGACGGGCGCGCGGGCTTCCGATACGCGGCGATGTACGCTTGGTATGAATTGACGATCTGGCTTATGCGGGGTTCACGTCGATGACCCGCCAGAACCCCAAGCTCGCGGTCGTCGCCACGCATCTCCGTCCCGCCCTGGGCTATGGCGGCGTCGCCGAAAGCACCGCTGAACTCATCTTGGCTTGGCGGGCGGGCGGCCGCGACGTATCCGTCCTGACGTCGGATGGGACCCGCGGTCCTCCGCTGACCACCCGCGATTTCGAAGAAACGCTGCATGCTCCGGTGAGCCTTTACAAGGCTAGGTTCTTAGTGCGCTGGGGCTTTGGCTTGGGCGCCTTGACCAAGGCCCTTACCCTCCTTCGGCGCAGTGACATGGCCTATGTCTCGGGAATCGGGACCTGGCCGACGACGGTCGCCGCGCTTTACGCCCGCCTGCTCGGTCGCCCCTACGTCGTCGCCCTACGGGGCGGCCTGATGGGCGAGCACTGGGAAAGCATCGAGGCCAAGAAACCGTTCAAGGCGCTCTTCTATCGATGCCTGACCTTCCCCGCGCTCCGCCACGCCCAAGGCGTGCACGTCACGACCGAACTCGAACGGTCACAAGCCGAAGCTATCGTCCCAAACATAAAATCCATCGTCATCCCGAATGGTTTTTCCCTACCGGGCGCGGAAGAGGTCACGCCCCCGCCGCCTCACGCAGGCGTCCGGTTACTGTTTCTCGGTCGGATAGCGCCCGAGAAGGGTGTCCTGGCCTTTATGAAGCGGTTTCTTGAGGTAGGGGACGCGCAGGACGAGCTGCGCCTTGGAGGCGCTCCGGAAGCGGAATATGGTGCGCTGGTCACTCAGGCCTGCACCCAATCGGTGAACGTCACTCATCTTGGCGTGCTAGGGCGGGATACACTCCTAGCCGCACTGCGCGACGTAGACGCCCTGGTTCTTCCCTCGGGCATGGAGGGCGGCGTTCGGGAGAACTTCGGCAACGTGATCGTCGAGGCCCTCCTGGCCGGTCGTCCTGTCATGGTGACACGCGGCCTCGCGTGGGACCAGATCGATGCGGATGGCATCGGTGTAACTTTCGATCGCAGCGGCTCCGACATGGCCGAAGCGCTGGCAAAGCTCAAAGGCCTCGTGGGCGCCGAAAATACGTGGGCGAAATGCGCCGACTACGCGCGTAGCCGCTATTCCTCCGCCGTCGTCGCCGAACAACTGTGGGACAGGCTGACGCAAGCGTCCCTCTCCACCGCCAACTCCGATGGTTCGTGCCATGACTGACGGTATCGTAGGCCTGTACCGCGGGTTCGACAGCGGCAAGCAGTTCAGCATGAAGGCCATGGGTGAGTTCGTGGCCGATGCTGCGCGCTTGGCATTCGCTCCCAGGCCCGTCGAGGAGTGCTTCGACGAACCAAGGCTGGCGATAACCCAGACCGGACGAGGAAAGCTCGGCAAGCTATTCTACAACCTTGACCGTTATGTCCTGAACGGCCGTCCGTTCAATGGTCGCGATGTCGACGCGATGATCATCACGGACCATTCCGATGGTCACGTGGCCTTTCGCAGCAAAGCCAGGCACACAATCATAGTCTGCCACGACATCCTGCCAAAGCTCCTTGCGGTCGGTGAGATCGAGGGGCCTAAGCCGAGCGCGTTAGGCGAATGGCTGTTCAGTCGAAACCTCGAAGCCATGCGCCGAGCGGACCTGGTGATCTGCGTGTCGGACAACACGCGAAGGGAGCTCGTCGAACGATTGGCCCTATCGGCTGATCGCACGATCACGATCCACAATCCGAATCTTCTTGCGATGGACAACTCGGTCTTCCAGGGGGCTGTGATCCGTCCCGAACTGCAATCGCTGCTCGACAGTGGTCGCCCCATCGTCCTGGGCGTCGGCGGGGGAAAATTCGTGAAGAACGCCAAGGCGTTCCCCGAAGTCGTCCAGCGCCTGTCGCGCGACCACGGCCTGGACGTTCACGCCGCGATCGTCGGCCGGCGGGACTTCCCCGCCACGGCGGTGGACGATCGTCTGCACTTCTTCGGTCAGGCCAACGGCGCGGAACTACGCCTGCTCTACAAGTCGGCCGCCGCCTTGTATTTCCCCTCTTTATACGAGGGCTTTGGCTTGCCCATCATAGAAGCCCAATCGCTCGGCCTTCCCATCGTCAGTTCTGATCGTGGCTCATTGCCGGAAGTCGTTGGCAGCGGTGGTAAAATCGTCGGCGCTCACGACCATGACGCGGCGGCTGAGGCGTTGGCCGAAATCATACGCTCCTCGACGGTCGCGGACGCGCTAAAGCGCGCTGGCGCAGCCAATGTTGAGCGCTTTGCTCCGACGCCGATCCTTGAACGCTACGTCAGTGCTTTCCGCACATTCGCTAAATGACAGCCGCCTACTCACTTGGCGAGACTTTCGCCCCATGACCGTAGAAATCGCCCCTCCCGAGGCCAAGAGCACGCGTCGCCGCGTCTGGGAGGCCGCCGGCGCCACCCTGATGTCGCGGGGCGTACGCATCGTCGAGCAAGTCGCCCTCATCCCGATCTTCCTAGTCGCATGGGGTGTCTCCTCTTACGGGGAATGGCTGACGCTGACCGCTGTCGCCGCGCTCGCCTCCGTATCGAATTTTGGGCTTGGCTCCGCCGCCGGGAATGAAGTCGTGATGCGCCTGGGCGCAGGCGATCGAGAAGGCGCCCAGAAGATTTGCACGACAGCATTGGTCATCCTTTCCGGCCTCCTCCTTGTCGTCGCAACGCTGGTGGCCGCGACGCTGATGATCATTGATGTCAAGAGCACGGCTCATCTCGCTCACTTCACGCGCTCCCAGGCTAGCCTGGTTCTCATGCTGGTGACGCTTAACGTCATGATCGGATTCATGACGGGACCACTGAACTCCACGCTCGGCGCTATGGTCGGTGTCGGAGCACCCAACATGATCGGCGCGGTATCAAAGCTGGCGGAGATCACCGTCACGACGCTGGCCCTGTTATTCAAGGCGGACTACCTCACTGTTGCCTGGATCATGGTGGGCTTCGGCGCACTCACCGTCGTGGCCGACGTTATTGCTATCAGGCGGGTCTCGCCCTGGTTCCGGTTCCGGCCCGGCTTGTTCGATCGATCCATGGTCGGGCTGGTCCTGAAGCCCGCCGCGAGCATCTTCGTACTTTACGTGGCGGTGAATGCGATCGGCGTGCAAGTGCCGCGCATGGTGCTGTTCTCGCTCCTAGGTCCTACGGCGGTCGTCGTCTTTACGGTCTCCATGACCTACGCGCGCACTGTGCGCAGCTTCGCTGCGGTCGTCATGCTCTCGACCGGTGTCGAGCTCGGCCGCGCTTTCGGTTCCAAGGAGACCGAGAAGTACTACGCCATGGTGGCGAGGGCGTGCCAGAGCGCTTTCTGGGTGGCCATCGTCCTGGCGCTGGGCGCATTGGCGGTCTCGCCATTGGTGATCGAGAAGTGGACCGCTGGCCGCGTACACCCCGACTATGGCGTTCTGATCTGCCTGCTGATGGGCGCGGTGATGGCCAGCTTCAGCGACGTGCTCGCCAACGCCATGATCGTCACCAACCGCCTGTGGCCCATCGCCCTCGGCGCCCTCTTGGGCTTCGGTGTCGCAATTGGTCTTGGAGCTCTCCTCATGCCCCTGATGGGGACGGTTGGCATGGCCATGGCCCTACTCATCCCGGAGAGCACGATGATCGTGGTCAGCTATTTGAACCTGGCCAGGCATGCGCCGAGCGACATTCGCATCACACCGCTGAAACTGATCGAATGGCCGGGAGCCTGGGTCGCTGCCGAGGCTCAGGTAGTCCGCGACCAAGCCTCGAAAATCACCTCTCGCTTCGCGCGCCGAGCCTAAGGAAAAGAACACTGATGCGTGTCGTGCTGTCGACCTGGGGTCGTTTTCACATGTTTCATCTAGCTCGCCAGATGGAACAACGCGGATGGCTTGAGCGGATCTTCACCACCTACCCCCGCTTCAAGATCTCCGCGGAACCTGGGGTGCCTCAGGACAAGATCACGTGCAACTGGCCGATCTACACGGCCGAGCTTGCCCTGCTCCGCCGCGGCCTGCAGTTGAGCCGTTCGGACGCCTTCATGCGGCTGCGATACTCCGACAACGACCGACACCTCACGCGCCACATTCCGGAGTGCGACGTGTTCGTCGCTCTGTCGCAGTCAGGCCTGGCGGCTGGCCGCCAAACGCAGCAACGCGGCGGAAAATGGATTTGCGACCGCGGCTCAACCCACGCCGACTGGTCGCATCGCGTCGTGGGTGAAGAACTCGCGCGCTTCGGGGCCACGCCCCCTACCCCGCCGGCCACGCTTGAGCGCGAACGGGCCGAATATGCCGCCGCTGACCGCATCGTGGTGCCGTCACGCTTCGTGGCCAACACCTTCATTGAGGAAGGTATTCCCGCTGAGAAACTGCGGATCTGTCCCTACGGCGCAAACCGCGCGCGCTTCAAGCCCGTCGGCTCGCCCGACCCAGAAACTTTCGAGGTGGTGTTCGTCGGCCAGGTCGGCGCCCGCAAAGGCATACCGCTGCTGCTCGAGGCTTTCGCGCGCGTACGCCACCCCCGCAAGCGTCTGAAGATCATCGGCGGCGTGATGCCAGAGCTGAAAGCCTGGCTGAGCGAACGTCGCTTCGATGATGTCGAGTTCCTCGGCCTGGTGCCGAACACCGAATTGGCGGCCCATTATTCCTCGGCCCACGTCTTCGCCCTGGCGTCGATCGAAGAAGGTTTGGCGATGGTGATCGGCGAAGCGCTCGCGTGCGGCGTGCCGATCGTGGCGACGGCCAATACAGGCGTCGAGGACATCCTGACGGACGGGGTTGAGGGCTTCGTCGTCCATAATCGCACGGCCGAAGCGTTCGCGGAACGATTACAGCAACTGGCGGATGATCGTGACCTGCGCGCTCGCATGAGCGCAGCTGCACTTCATCGCGTAACAACGCTGGGAGGCTGGGACACTTACGGTCAGAACTACGCGACCATCCTGCAGGACCTGCAGTCCACCTAGGCCTGACGCGAGACCAAGCCGTCGGCCCAAGTCTCGCACCGTGCTTCAAGTCGGGCGAACAGACTCGAGCTGAGCGGTCTCGCGGAACACGATTTTCCGCCCCAGCCGCATTGATGGCTTCTCGACCAAGAGATAGAAAATCTCCGCGAAGATCAGCGAGAACGAGATTACGACCAGCAACAGAACCCAAAAGGGCAGCTGCTCATTCAAGAGATGGAAAACGCTGAGCAACACCAAAAGGTGCGTCAGATACAGGCTGAACGACACCTTTCCCAGCCATTTCAAGGGCGCGGCCGTGAGCAGACTGGCTTTCGGAGAGATTGCCAGCGCGATAAGTCCGGCGTACCCATCCGGTGAGCGCCGCGGCGAGGATGGCGCCTATAGGGGATGAAGGTGTCCGTCGGTTTCGATCAGTTT